>NZ_CAXBCJ010000001.1:0-645996 GCF_963974565.1 uncultured Imperialibacter sp.
TCCAAAACTAAATTGCATAGAAGCTTATGCTTTTACAATCATAAGGCCTAAAGGGTGAGCCTGACCGGCCGTAACAGCTTTGAAATTCTTCGTTCCCTTTAGGGTTACCGACGTGGAACGGGCCGACCTGGAAGGGTAAAAAAGAAGAATTTCAAAGTTGAATAGTTTTAAATGCGTTTTGCTCTGACAAAACCATAAAACGAATCGACGTTTTAGGAATTAGCCCTAAATTGCTTCTCTTGCATCCCATCTGTGCAGTATGAACAACGAACTACTAAGCCATACAGTGGCAGCAATCAGGTATCGGCTGGCAAGGGCCGTCGCCCAAACTTCAGATGACTTTGGGGAGTACAAAGTCAGTGGTCATACCCGAACACCCAATGAAATCATCAACCATATGACGGATTTGGCTTTGAAGGCAACAATGATGGTAGAAGAAGGCCATTTTAACAGCCCTGCTCCGTCCTCACTCACTTTTACAAAAGAGGTTGCCCGATTCAATGACAGCTTAACTGCCCTTAGCCGGGTGCTGGAAGCAAAAGAGCTGGATCCTTCTCTTGTGAAAAAGTTACTGCAAGGGCCTATCCTCGATATGGCCACACACGTGGGGCAAATAGCCATGCTCAACGGACTCAATGGCAACAAGGTACCTAAGGAAAATTACTTTGCTGCTGACGTGAAAAGCAGCCACCCGGAAGAGTAGAAAATAACCCCGCCACCGTTCATCCTTCATTATTTTCGCTGCTCCTTTCTGTATTTTAATTGAGTTGCACTTGGTGTAATTTGACTCCCATTACTACTTGTTAAGGTTCATTAATTAATCGAAAACTGTATATGAAAATGACTTACAACCCAAAAATGCCCTGGCAGGGTTTTTTGCTGGCTTTGGTTGTCCTGATGGGCACCACCGACGCTTTTAGCCAGCGACGAGGAAGCAGCTCTGCTCCGGCAACTACCAAATTTGATGAATCACTGTATTCTGCGATAGAGTGGCGCTCCATTGGCCCTTTCAGAGGTGGCAGAGCCGCATCAGTGACAGGAGTGCCCAATAAGCCCAATCTCTTTTACATGGGCGCAACCGGCGGTGGCGTTTGGAAAACAACTGACGGCGGCCAGCGCTGGGAAAACATCTCTGACGGCTTCTTCGGAGGCTCTATTGGCGCAGTAGCCGTGAGCGAATACGACAACAACGTGATCTACGTCGGTGGCGGAGAAGGTACGGTAAGGGGCAACGTTTCTGACGGCCAGTTTGGCATCATGAAATCTACCGATGCTGGCAAAACATGGACAGATATGGGGCTTCCCAAGGCCTACCATATCCCCAGAATTCGGATTCACCCCAAAAACCCTGACCTGGTATACGCCGCTGTATTGGGCGATATCTGGAAGTCTTCAGCAGACCGTGGTGTTTACCGCTCTAAAGACGGGGGCAAGAGCTGGGAAAAAGTACTTTTTGCCAATGCAGATGCAGGCGCTGTGGACATTTCGATGGATCCGGGAAATCCAAGAGTTCTCTTTGCCACTACATGGAGATTCAATCGCTCCCCTTATGGTTTTGACAGTGGTGGAGAAGGTTCTGCCCTTTGGAAATCAACTGACGGCGGTGATACCTGGAAAAACATCTCGACCAACAAAGGTTTGCCATCTGGCATATGGGGCATTGCCGGTGTATCTGTGTCACCGGTTAATTCCAACAGGGTATTTGCCATCATAGAAAATGACAAGGGTGGTGTATACCGTTCCGATGACGGTGGAGACAACTGGAGCTTGATCAACAGCGACCGCAGCCTTCGTCAGCGTGCATGGTATTATACCAAGATATATGCCGACACCGAAAATGAGGACATCGTTTATGTGATGAATGTAAACTTTCACAAGTCAAAAGACGGTGGCAAGACCTACGAAGAGTACGAAACCCCGCATGGCGACCATCACGATCTTTGGATAGCGCCCGATGACCACAACAGAATTATCGTTGCAGACGATGGCGGCGCACAGGTGAGCTTCGACGCCGGCGACAACTGGTCTACCTACATGAACCAGCCAACTTCACAGTTTTATCGTGTTGTAACTGATAACAGTTTTCCTTATCGTATCTATGGTGCTCAGCAGGACAACTCAACGGTAAGAATTCGCCACAGAGTAGACGGACCTGCCATCACCGAAAGCGACTGGGAAGAAACTGCCGGTGGTGAAAGCGCCCATATTGCTCCCGATCCTGACAATAATGATATCGTGTATGGGGGTAGCTATGGCGGATACCTTACGAGAGTTAATCATGCCTCAGCAGAAGAAAGAAACATCAACGTGTGGCCCGACAACCCAATGGGTCATGGTGCTGAAGGCATGAGGTTCCGTTTTCAGTGGAACTTCCCGATCTTCTTTTCTCCCCACAACAGTAACAAGCTTTACACGACCTCCAACCAGGTACACGTAAGCTACAACGAAGGCCAAAGCTGGGAAACCATCAGCCCTGACCTCACCAGAGCTGAACCAGAAAAGTTAGGCCCTGCGGGTGGCCCAATCACCAAAGACAACACAGCGGTTGAGTACTATGCCACTATCTTCACAGCGGTTGAATCGCCTTTTGAAAAGGATCTTATATGGACAGGCTCTGACGACGGGCTGGTGCACGTGACCAAAGACGCCGGAAAAACATGGGAAAACGTAACCCCTCCCACAGCACCCAAATACGTGATGTGGAACAGCATTGACCCCGACCCATTCACAAAAGGAGGTGCCTACCTTGCCGGTACGCAATACAAAATAGGTGATTTCAAACCATATCTTTTCAAAACAGAAGACTACGGCAAAACCTGGAAGCAAATCACCAATGGCATCAACCCCTCACACTTCACCCGTGTGGTGAGGGCCGATCCAAAGCGCAAAGGCTTGCTGTATGCAGGTACGGAGTCGGGTATGTACATCTCGTTCGACGACGGTGCCAGCTGGTCCACATTTCAGTTGAACCTGCCCACAGTGCCAATCACCGACCTGACCATCAAAAACGATAACCTGATCGCTGCCACACAGGGAAGAAGCTTCTGGTTGATCGACGATTTAACACCTTTGCATCAGCTCAACAGCACAGTGGCGGCAGCTGAAGTGCACCTGTTTAAGCCAATAGACAGCTACCGCATGGGCGGCTTTGCATGGCGTGTTCCTTCCGGCGCTGGCAAAAACCACCACAATGGCGTACAGTTTTTCTTTTCACTCAAGAACGAACCTGGCGAAAAGGACACGGTAACGTTGGAAGTAATGGAAGCCGACGGCGACCTGATCAAGAAGTTCTCTACTGTATCGAAAGAGCGTGGCGAAAAACTGACTGTAAAGAAGGGCAGCAACACCTTCGTTTGGAACATGCAATATTCAGCTCCGGAAGGTTTCGACGGCTTGATCATGTGGGCGGCTCGTTTGAGTGGGCCAAAAGCAGTGCCGGGCACCTACAAAGCCAGGCTTACCGCCAATGGAAAGACCAGCGAAACTGAGTTCACCATTTTGAAAGACCCACGTACTGAAGGCACTGTGGCCGACATCCAGGCTCAGTTCGACTTCATACAGGGAGTAAACGCCAAAATGACGGAAACTCACCAAACAATTAAGGACATTCGCTCTGCCCGTGTGCAAATGAATGACCTGAAAGAAAGGCTGGGCAAAGAGGATGCTTACAAAGAGCTGATTGAGTCCATCAACGAGATCAACAAGAAGATGACAGCTGTAGAAGAAGAGCTCTACCAGACCAAAAACCGCAGTGGTCAGGATCCTTTGAACTACCCCATCAGGCTGAACAACAAACTAGGGCACCTGAGCTCTGTAGCCAACAGCAGCGACTATAAGCCCACAGACCAGACCATTGCCGTGAAAACAGAAATTGAGTCGGCCATCAATGAGCAGCTTAGCAAGTGGGAGCAAATCAAGAACAGCGATATCCCTCAGCTAAACGAAAAGGCTAAGCAGAAAGGCGTAGAAGCCGTGATGCTGAAAAAAGGCGACGCTTCAAGCATGTAACAAAGTATTTGAATTGAAATAGTAAGAAAACCGGAGAGCTTAGCTTTCCGGTTTTTTTATTCATTTCCCTGCCGCCCAGAAAATAGCGTTTCTAAACATGGTGGTATAGGCGTCGTTGTCCAATAAGAGAGGTGAATGCCCCATGAAAATATAGACGTTTCTTGCTTTCATCTTCTCATTCGTCCACACCACAGGATGGTCTCCCATTTTGATTTCAGAGTCAGGTGTATATGTGGCTTCATCCACAGAGGCCAGCACCTTCACATTAGGCCGGGGGCTTTGGTTGTAGGTATACCACTCTTCTTTTTTGACCCGGAACCGTCCTGGCAACCCTTTCATCACCGGATGTTCTTTTGTTTCAACCCAAACGTCTGCTTCGGCAAAAGTAGCTATGTAGTTTTGATACCTGATGCCGCCCATGAAGTCTGAAAACCAGTCCCACATGGGGTAACCGTCAAACTCACTGAGTAAAGTAGCATGATGGAAGCCTATCCAGCCACCCCTGCCCTCTTCAATGTAGCCTACAAAAGCTGCTGCAGCCTCCTCTTTCCAACCATAGGGCGGATAGTCGAGCTGGATAAGTAGCTGGTAGTTGGCCAAAAAAGCTTCGTCGATCGTATCAGTAGAAGTAATGAAATCCATCGCCAAAGAGTTGTCTGCCGCTAGCTGCTTCAGCCAGGGAACTGCCGCATCGGTGTACTCCCGGTGGTGACCACTGTTTTCGTAGAGCACCAGGGCCTTGAATTGAGTATCATCGCTTCCTTGACTCGCCAGCAGATCAAGAGACCCCGAAAAAAAGCAGCTAAGCAGTACGCTAATCAATACGGTTCTCACGGCCAATTTTACTGTTAGTTAGAAAGAAAGTCGCAATGTCTCATACAACAATGAATTCAGCACCTTAATTTATTTCAATGATTTTTTTTACTTTGATATAATCACAAGACTACAAGAATGACCACTATAAAGATAAAGAAAACTGATAGCTCCTGGAAGAAAACAAGTTTTGAAGACCCGGGGGATTTATTGGACTACCTCCTTGAAAATTTTCAGATCGGAAAACTTCTCCCTCTTTCGAAGGAAGATGCAACAGAAAAAAGAAAAAAAGATTGCGAAGAGGTGGAGACAATGAATGATGAAGACTTTATCGATATCAGATGAAGGTTGTAGAGAAGTCTGAAAAAGTGCTTCAATATCTTCAGGAAAGAAATCTTGTTAAACCCTATATTAAAGCTAAACTACTGCTCGAAAACGGCAGACCTTCAGTCTGCCATTTTCAAAAAATGCCGCCCGAAACACCACGAAATTTACTATTTCAGGATCAATAAAAAATACGGAGCAATCGGACATTTCAAAGGAGATCTTTTTGTGGTGACTGAAATATCAGATCATCAAGAGTAGGAGGTAGCCAATGAAGTTCTTACTGCATTTCGGCCTAATAATTGCCGTCCAACATTTCCTCTTGGCATTTAATAAGGGTAATTGATATATTTAGTGGGTGTGTCAAACACTGCTAAAAAACACCCGCTATGAACAACCCCGATTCCCTCCAACGCCGTGATTTCCTGAAAAAATCAAGCCTTGCTGCTGCCGGAGCATTGCTGGCAGCCAATGCGCCTTTCGACCTTTCAGCTTTCCCTGCTTCACAAAACAAACTACCCCAATGGAAAGGCTTCAACCTTCTCGACTTCTTCTCACCCAACCCGGCCAATGGCCGTGAGGGCACCAAAGAAGAATACTTCAAATGGATGGCCGATTGGGGTTTTGACTTTGTGAGAATACCGATGGCGTATCCCTCTTACCTTAAATTCGACCGCAGCCGAAACATACTGCCGGAAGAAGTTCGCAACATAGATACTGAGGCGACTGATAAAATTGAAGAGCTGGTGTACCTGGCACACAAGTACAAACTGCATGTGAGCCTCAACCTGCATCGGGGCCCCGGCTACTGTGTAAATGCCGGCTTCCATGAGCCTTACAATTTGTGGACCGATCAGCAAGCACTTGACGACTTCTGCTTTCACTGGAACTTTTGGGCCACCCGGTTCAAAAATGTCTCGAAAAAGAAAATAAGCTTTGACCTGCTCAATGAGCCCAGCAACAGGGAAGACATGAACGACCAGCACTCCAAAAGGGGGCCGGTGCCAGGCGATGTCTACCGCAAAATGGCCATCGCAGCTTCCGAAGCTATCAAAAGCGTCAACAAAAAGCACCTGATCATTGCAGACGGGAACAATACAGGCAGCACCGTCATTCCCGAAATCGCCGACCTCGACATTGCCCAAAGCTGTCGGGGTTACACACCTGGCATTGTGTCGCACTACAAAGCGCCCTGGGCCATGAAAGACATTGATAACCTGCCGGAAGTGAAATGGCCCGGACAGGTAGGCGACCAATACCTGAGCAGAGAAATGCTCGAGAAATTTTACGAGCCATGGATTGCACTGAAAAACCAGGGCGTGGGTGTGCACTGCGGCGAATGTGGCTGCTTCAACAAAACGCCACACGACGTATTCCTCGCCTGGTTTGGCGACGTGTTGGATATTCTGCACACCAACCAAATAGGCTTTGCTCTGTGGGAGTTTAAAGGTAGCTTCGGTATCCTCAATTCAGGCAGGGAAGATGTTGACTACGAAGACTGGTACGGACTAAAACTTGACAGAAAATTGCTTAACTTACTGACAAAGAACGTGTAGCAACGAATGAAAAGCCTCATCGTCTTTGCAATATTTACTGCTCAAAGCATTGTTTGCTTCGGGCAGTCCGACTTTAGCTTTGGGTTCAAAGGAGGGTTGGGGTACAGCGGCTGGGGCAAAACACCTTCCGACGACAGTCCGGAAGCAGCATACACTCCAACCAATGCCAAAGCACTGGGCATTTTTGCCAGTTACAAATTACCCTACCGGTTAAGGGGTACGGCGGAAGCTACCTTTCTTCAATCTGGCAGCCACTACAGAAATGAGTCGACCGTTTCCAGTTCATTTGTTGGTGCGCCGTCCAACGCAGCAGAAGTGACCTACAAGGTTTCGAGAGTTTACGCCCCTATTCGGATATCTTATGACATCCTCAATACTAAGGTAACGCCCTACGTGAGCTGGGGATTCGGGCCATCCTTTGTGCAGCAGGCGTCAAGGAGTCACCGTGACGATCTGTCACCAAATGAACAGTCTGAGAACTTGAACCTGGAGGCACCCTACAACAGCAAGCTACGCCTTGCTTTCCCAATGATTTCCAGCGTAGGCATCAGGGTATTCGAGAGGCTCACTTTGGAGGCATCAGTCATCCTGGGGAAAAAGTTCTATTATCGATTCCAGGCCGACGATGCAGTTTGCTACGAAGGTTGTGCAAAACCCGAACTAAGCTATAACAACAGAGTGATCATGTTCGCCGCTGCCTACAACATCCTGCCTTAACACCCTGCTTACATTATCTTTTTGTGAAGTCGCCGCTGCTTTGGTGCCTTTGCTCTATTTTTAAGCATTGATAAGCCAACCATACGATGACCAAACGCATTGCCCTTTTTTTACTGTTTGCTGCCCTTGCAGTTGTTTCTGAAAGCTGCACCTCTGGCAAAAAGCAAGAGCCATATGTCTTACTCATCTCCTTCGATGGCTTTCGGCATGATTATGTCAACACATTCCAGCCTCCCCATTTCCTGGAGTTTATCGAGGAAGGAACAGCGGCCAAGGCCATGATTCCTTCGTTCCCCAGCAAAACCTTCCCTAATCACTACACCATCGTCACCGGCATGTATCCGGGCCATCATGGTCTGGTCGACAACACATTTTATGATTCTACACAAAACGTGGTTTATACCATGGGCAAACGGGAGCTGGTCCAGGACGCTTTTTTTTATGGAGGCCTTCCTCTCTGGCAACTGGCGCAGCAGCAGGGGTTGAAGTCGGCTTCGTATTTTTGGGTAGGATCAGAAGCGCCGGTAGCGGGATCTTATCCCGACTACTATGAGATATACGATGGTGATGTCCCTAACGAGGCACGCATCAATAAGGTGGTGGAATGGCTTCAATTGCCTGAATCCGAAAGACCCAGGTTCATTTCTTTATATTTTTCGCTAGTGGATAGTGAAGGGCATAATTCCGGCCCTAATTCTGAAAAATTGAAAGAAACCGTGCTGGAAGCGGATCGGTTGCTGGGCATCATCGATGAGAAAATAAGCCGCATCGGATTACCGGTCAACATTATAGTAACGTCTGACCACGGAATGTATGAAATGCAGGAAACACCGGAAACCTTTGTTTATCTGGACAGCCTGTTTGCGCCAGAGGACAGTATCAGGTTTGCCAACAGCGGGCCAATCGTTCATGTGTACGAAGATGATAGTGCTTCCAGGGAACATGTTTTGCAGACCTTGCTAGCCAGGGAAACTTTCTTTAAAGTGTACAGGAGGGAAGAAACACCGGAAAAATGGCATTATAATAAACACTCAAGAATCGGTGATCTGTTGTTGGTTATGGAACAGGGCCACTACTTCAGAAACGGATCACCAGATACCTCGAAAGCCCCCATGGCTACCCCCTGGGGCGTGCATGGTTTTGATCCTAATGTCACTCCGGAAATGGGGGCTATTTTCTATGCAAAAGGCCCGAATATCCGGAAGGGAATAACAATCCCTCCATTTGAAAATGTTCACGTCTATCCACTGGCAGCCAGGATACTTGGCCTCGAAGTACCTGCGAACATCGACGGGGACTTGTCGGTACTATTACCAATCTACCAGGAATAAACTATTGCATCACTGATATGCCGGCAGCTTTGTACGATAACAACAACTCCGTCGGTGCTGCCTTGTCAGTGACCAGGTGCTGGTACAAGCCGTGGTTGGCAAATTGCAGATAGCTATCCTTCTCCAGTTTTGATGCATCGCAAAGCAGATAGGTTTGCACAGCCCGTTGTGCCATCGCCAGCGTGATGGAAGCCTCCTTCTCGCCGCTGGCACTCAGGCCGTTGGCCAGCGAAAAGCCATCTACTCCCACAAAAGCTTTATCGGCTGTGTAGCGAGCAATATGCTCCAGCGCCATGCTACCATGCACTGCTTTCCTTCCGGCATCTATTTCTCCGCCAGCAAGGTTGATCGTGAAGCCTGGCTGGCCTAAAAGCTCCGTCACTATCGGAAGAGAATTGGTGATAATGGTTAGCTTTTCAAGCCGCCTTAAATGCTTGCACATTTGAAACACGGTGCTGCCGCAATCCATGAAAACAACGTCTCCAGTTTTCACGTAAGAAGCAGCCAGCTTGCCTATGGATGCCTTCGCTGCATTGCTTCTCAACTCTTTTTGATGGAAACTCGTACTTTCTGGCAGCATAGCCCCGCCATGGGTGCGCACCAGTAGTCCCTTTTCGGAAAGAGCTACCAGGTCTCTTCGTATGGTAATGTCCGAAGTCTCGAACAGGTCGGCCAGCTCCTTCACCGACAACTCCTCTCCCGTTTTCAATTGATCAAGTATGCCTTTTTGCCGTGCCTTACTACTCATGAAGTTCTTTTTTGTAAAGATAGAAGAGAATAATTGAAAATGATTGTTTTATGATTACTTTTGATCGATAATTGATTGGTATATGAATAATCCGAACATTAAGATAGACAAGAAAGAGTTGCTTTCCGGCAACTGGTACAAGCTTTACAAGGTCGACTTCCAGATCAAAGGAAAGGCAGGCGAATGGCTTAGCCAGTCGAGAGAGTGCTATGACAGAGGAAATGGGGCGACCATTTTGCTTTATAACACCGAACAAAAAACAGTGATACTTACCCAACAGTTTCGCATGCCCACCTACGTGAATGGCAACGAGACAGGAATGATGATCGAAGCGTGCGCTGGTCTTTTGGATGCAGATAGCCCGGAAGAGTGCATTCGCAGGGAAACAGAGGAAGAAACGGGTTACAAGATCAGCCAGCCAGAGAAGGTATTTGAACTCTACATGAGTCCTGGGTCGGTCACTGAGATCCTGTACTTTTTCATTGCCAGGTACACCAAAGAACAAAAAGTAAGCGACGGTGGAGGCGTGGATGAGCACGAAGACATTGATGTGCTGGAGGTTCCTTTTGCGAAAGCCCTCGAAATGATCAAAACCAGTGAAATCAAAGACGCTAAGACGGTGATTTTGTTACAGCATTTACGATTAAGCGAAAGATTAAACTAGGTACAGGCTTCGACCGAACAACACCAGAGAGCCTCCATCAGGGCGGCACATTACAGGCGTGGGCTTCAACCCACGCCGACCAATGGCAGCAGGTAGCTTTGGCGACATTTTTGCCCTTTCCAGCAAAAATGGCAACAAAACGGATTCATTAGATTCACAATTGGCCCTTCACCCAAAAACCTTATCTTCGGTAAACTCTTCTGATGATGAACCGACAAGAATCTCTCACCAAAATAGCTGCGGGTGCCGGACTGCTCACAGCCTTGCCAATAGCCGGTTGGGGCCGAAGCCACACAGCTGATTTCACATCCGACTTCCTTCCCCGCTGGGAAACCAGCAAAGGCTATACGCTAAAAGTGCTTGACAAAATGCCAGAAGAGTATTTCAACTATGCGCCCACCGCCGAGCAAATGGGCTTTGGCAAACAGCTGACGCACATGGCCTTCTGGAACTCTTTTTACATAGCTCCCTTCGAGGGGAAGCAAGCCATGCCGGAACCCAAAGAAACCACCAAAGCGACAGCCAGGGCCTACATTGAAGAGAACTTTGACTATTGCACTTCTGTGATCGAAAAGATAACAGCCGCCGATCTGAACAGAAAAAGTGTAATCGACGAAAATTACTGGCGGGAACACACAGGAAGGGATTTACTTCTCCGGGCATTTGCTCACACTTCCCACCACCGGGCTGAGGCCATTGTCTATCTAAGACTGAAAGGAATCGAGCCTCCCTTCTTTGAGTTCTAGCATTCTCTCACTTTCTTCACTTTTTCGTTCATCAAGTCTTTTACAATGAATAAAGCATTTGCTATTACGGGACTGCTACTTGTCCTATCTGGGTGTAACCAAAACACTAAAAACAGTCAACCTGAGGAGAAGGCCTTGTCAGGCAATCCTTTATGGGAAGGCTGGTATGCCGACCCGGAAGGTGTGGTGTTTGGCGATGAGTACTGGATTTACCCCACTTTCTCAGCGAAATATGAGGAGCAAGTATTTCTAGATGCTTTTTCTTCGAAAGACCTCGTCACCTGGACAAAGCACGAGCACATCATAGACACCACCATTGTGAAATGGGCCAACCGAGCGATGTGGGCACCCTCGGCCATTGAAAAAGATGGAAAGTATTTTCTGTTTTTCGCCGCCAACGACATCCAAAATCAGGACGGCCCCTACTGGAAAGACAATCCTGATGCAGCCAAACAGCAAGGTGGCATCGGCATTGGTGTGGCCGACAGTCCCGCCGGGCCTTTTGCCGACTACCTGGGCAAGCCGCTGATTGATCAGTTCTACAACGGTGCGCAACCCATCGATCAGTATGTTTTCAAAGCCCTGGATGGGAAATACTACATAGTATACGGAGGATGGCGTCACTGCAATATTGGCCAGCTCAACGATGATTTTACAGCATTAGTGCCTTTTGAGAATGGTGACCTGGTGAAAGAAATTACCCCGGAAGGCTACGTGGAAGGCCCCACTTTTGCCATCAGAAACGGGAAGTACTACTTCATGTGGAGTGAGGGCAACTGGGGAGACGAAACCTACCGGGTGGCTTATGCCATCTCCGACTCGCTGCTCGGGCCGTTTGAAAGAATTGGCACCATCTTATCACAGGATCCTGAAGTAGCTACCGGCTCCGGTCATCACTCGGTCATCAATGTGCCCAATACCGACGAGTGGTATATTGTGTACCACCGCCGCCCGATCCCGAACGAAGGCCGTGACCATCGGGTAACCTGCATCGACAAACTGGAGTTCAATGAAGATGGCACCATTAAGCCTGTAAAGATTACTTTTGAAGGTGTGGAAGCCAGACCACTTTAAATATTGCCAGTTTTGCATATTCGGACAATAAAAAGTCGCCCATGAGAACGCTCTTTGTCAGTACCATAGTTTTACTCTTTTCCTATTCCTGCGGCTGCAAATCTGAGTGCACCAGTCCACCAATGACTTTCAAATTAGAAATTGTGGATTTGGAAACAGGTGCTAATCTGATAGAAAATGGAACGATCAACACGGCCGACATCACATTAAAAGCCACGGATACCGGTCAAGAGGTGGATTTTTTGATTACTGACAACCAAATAGTGTCCGATGAAATAGGCTGGAAAAGTGCAGACCGATCCACTGAGTTTGAACTAAAGCTTGGCGATGCCGGAACCGTGATTTGTACGATTGTATACAAAGGTGTTTCGGAAAATTGCTGCAGCTTCTTTGAGTTGCAGGGCGCCAGCTTCAGTAAAGAGCATGAAATGATTGATGAGTATAGTTATTTGATTAAGCTGTAATTTTTCAATTACTGTTTTCAAGTCTAAAACCCCGGCTTCTGACTTCACCCAATTTTTCTTATATTTATTATAAACGAAAGTGATATGACCTTGACTACCCGAAATCAACTGGCTGAATGGATTCTAAAGCTTGAAGATGAGGTTCTACTTGACGCCATTAGCCAACTAAAAGAGTCATCGGAGCAAGGAGATTGGTATACTGATTGGACAGGGGGCCAAAAAGAATCCATTTATAAAGGAATGGACGATCATAAAAATGAGAGAACCTTGAGCAGCGAAGACTTCTGGAAGAAAAATGGCTGACCTCTCCCGCTCTGCATTAAGTAAAAACTAATCTTTTATGAAAGCACTAGTTCACACCAGAAAAAACCAGTTGGCTCATAGCCTCTTCTTGACGATAGCCTCGACAATCACTCTCATGCTATTCTACATTGACGAAGGAAGGTACTCTTTTGAAGGTCTATTGTCTTTGGAGTTCCTGCCTGCCTTTCTTTTTTACGGAACGATCTTCTTCGGTTTGCAAGCTGCTCCCTTTCACCTGACAGAACGAATCCTTGGCTTCTCCGGCAGGCTCATCACCTCGTTCTCCTTTTTCCTCTCCTTGCTTGTTGCCGACTATTGGGCCATTTCCTAAGCCCAGGCTCTATCGCCCTTAGCATAAGGCACACATCCCTCCCATCTCCCTGGTACAGCTATGTATCTAAGTGCCTGCGTGGCGCCTGGCTCGGAAGAAAAATAGCCCCAATTGGTGAGCTGATGCATCATGCTAAAGTAGTGAACAGGCTCGTCCTCAGCCTTGCTATCATTGTACTTTTCCGCTTGCTCCAAAAGGGCAACAAGCAATAACTCCCTCTTCTCAGCACCAATGAGCATAAAGTCATCCCCCTGCATTTGCTGGCTGGCCTTGTTGAGCTTCACAAGTCCTTCTGTAAATACTTTTTGCTCCTCTTCGCTGTAGCAGTCAGTAACAATCGCCTTCATGAACTCGCCGATTTTAGCGGCCCTTGCCCCTGGAGAACCTTCGGTGGTCGGCAGTATAGTTTCACCGACTTCGTCCAACAACGCAATGTCATTCGCACTAAAAAGCCCCTCCTTGGGAGCTGATGGCTTGCACCCGGTTAAAAATACCTGGGCCCCCACCATGGTGCCTCCCATAAGCAGTGCGGTGGCTGATATCGCTTTTCTTCTGTTCATAGCTCTTCGCTTACAAATTGCCTTTCTTAAACTCCTCCGCTGCATAGTTAGCCGCCCTGGCCGTCAGCGCCATGTATAGAATGGATGGGCTCTGATTGCCTGTGCTTGTCATGCAGGCGCCGTCGGTCACAAACACATTTTTGCATTGGTGCACCTGATTCCATTCATTCAAAATGGAATTGGCTGGATCGGTGCCCATCCTCGCTCCACCCATTTCATGGATGTCGAGGCCTGGCGCTTGCTTGCTGTCATTTGTTTCTATGTTTTTAACGCCTGCTTTCTCCATCATCAGCCGAGCCTGGGTAAGAAAATCGGCCACCATTTTCTCGTCGTTGTCGTCGTAGCCCACAGATGTTATCAGCAGGGGAATGCCCCACTGGTCTCTCTCTGTTTCGCTTAGCCTCACATGATTTTCCGCTTTGGGAATGGTCTCTCCCTGCATGTACATATACACATGCCAGCCGCCAGGTTCTGTCTGCGACAATTTATAGGCTGCACCTATGGCAGGCTGTTTGAAATGCACACCCCTCGCCCGCCAGGCACCTGAGAAAATGGTGTACCCGCCCACAAAATCTGTGTCACGATCGCCCAAATTCCGGAAGTTGGCAATAATCGGCTCTGTAGGGTTTCTTCCGTAATAGTATTTGTCTTCAAACCCGTCGACCTCTCCTCCGGCCCAACCCCGGTAGTTGTGAAACCCTACATATCTGCCAAGCAAGTCGTTGTCGTTGCCCAGCCCATTGGGGAAGCGGTTCGACTTCGAGTTCAGCATAATCAGGGTGCTATTGAGCGCTGAGGCATTAAGGAAGATGATCCGGGCTTTGAAATCGGTAACCTCTTTGGTATTGGCGTCAATCACCCGCACACCGCTGGCCTTGCCAGAAGCCTCATCATAAAGAATGGAGTGCACTACAGAAAAAGGCCGAATAGTCATATTACCAGTTTTATCTGCCCAGGGCAAAGTGGACGATACAGAGCTGAAATAGCCACCAAATGGACAACCCCGCATACACATGTTGCGGGCCTGGCATTGGCCTCTTCCCTGCTGAATGTGGATTTCCTGAGGCTCAGTGATGTGCGCCCAGCGGGCATGCACCATGTGCCGGTCGGGGAAGTGCTCTTTGATTTTGTCGCTCATGTGCTGCTCCACACAGTTGAACTGGAAAGGAGGCAGAAACTCTCCATCAGGCATCGCTTCAATACCATCTTTGGTGCCGCATACGCCCATGAACTTTTCGACATGCGAATACCAGGGAGCCACATCATCGTAGCCTATGGGCCACTTCATACCATATTCATGGCGCTCCGGTGCCGTAAATTCATACTTGCTCCAGCGTTGGGTGGCCCGGCCCCAGATAATCGACTTGCCTCCTACCTGATAGCCACGGATCCAGTCAAATGGTTTCTCCTGCACATAAGGATGGTCTTTATCTTCAATAAAAAAGTGTTTTGTGTCCTCTCCAAACCCGGCGGCTTTGGTGATTAGCGGGTTTGCCTCTTTGAACTTTTTAGTCAGAGCGCCTCTGTGTTTCAGCTCCCAGGGCCTGAGGTTAGCCGTAGGGTAGTCTTTATTATGCACTACATCCCGCCCTCTTTCCAGAACAAGCGTTCTTAACCCTTTGTCACATAACTCTTTCGCAGCCCAGCCACCGGAAATTCCCGAGCCGATCACGATGGCATCAAAGGTGTTATCCATATTGCAAATTCAGGGTATTGTAGTTAAGCATTAATCTATCAAGTTATAAAAATTGGGAGGGACTTGAACAAGAATATTGTATTTTTACATGACTGACACCTACCACTTCCTGACAAGCCATTTTTCATCACTTTTTGATCACCAGAGTTTGTAGCCATGTCCAAAAGAGTAATATTCGACTTCGATATCAGCTTCACCAACGGTGGGGGTATACAGGGACAGGAATTTCGCCTCGATATTGGCGGGGAGTCCATTTCCGACAAAGAGCTGGCCGACTACATAGTGTGGGACATGCGCCTGCTGATGGTAGGCAAAGTGAAGATCATTAACAAACGCTACATCGTTGAAGAGCACAAGCGATCTCCTATCTCACTTGCGCAGGGAGAAGAGCTTATCGACCTCAGCCATACTGTGTTTGATGGCTTGGTCACCTACAAAGGCCTCCCTGCACCTGTTATTTGCGACTACCTGAGCAGAGAGCAGTCAAAGGAAATCTACGAGAAAGGCGTGACCGTTCAGATTGGGCGCATTGACATGGTAGCTAATACGGGCACCTACATTGACTGCCCGTTTCATTTTTTTGAAGAGGGAACAGACCTGTCGGAAGTGCCGCTTAACGCCTTTACAGGTCTAAATGGCATTACCATCGAAGCGAAGGGTGTCACGGAAATTGGTATCGACTTTTTTAAAAACAAAGAGATCAGGAACAAGGCTGTGCTGGTGCACTCTGGCTGGGCCACCAACTGGAACACGGAAGCCTATTTCACTGACCACCCCTATGTAACCAAAGAAGCGGCTGAATACCTGCGGGAATGCGACGTGAAGCTGGTGGGTATCGATAGCCACAACATCGACGACACCAGAGGCAAAGCCCGCCCTGTTCATTCCACCCTGCTGGGCGCCGACATCCTGATTGTGGAGCACATGTGTAACCTTGATATGCTGCCCGCCGCCGGCTACACTTTCCACGCTGTGCCTCCAAAGGTCAAAGGAATGGGAACTTTCCCTGTGCGTGCGTATGCCAAATTGTAAATGAACGCCATCATCAATGCTCGTGCTGCTAGCGGCGGCCATGCCTTGCCTGCGATGGTTAATTATTTAAGGCAGGACACCCGTGAATGAAATTTCTAACGTGTTTCCGGTGATTTAAGCGTATGCTTCACGACAACAGCCAATACTACCTCAGCAAGAATGAGCCGGCCAAAAGCTGTCTGCTGGCCCTGCGAAGCATCATCCTTCAACAGGACGACGAGGTAACCGAAACGCAGAAGTATGGCATGCCCTGCTTCTGTTACAAGAACAAGATGTTCTGCTACCTGTGGACCGACAAGAAGACCGACGAGCCTTACCTGTTGATGGTGGAAGGCAAACACCTGCAACACCCTGAGCTGGAAGAGGGCAACCGGTCACGGATGAAAATTTTCGGGTCAACCCCAGCGCAGACTTGCCGATAGAATCCATCAGGCAATTACTAAATGATGCACTGGATTTGTACAGAATGGGATAATAAAGGTGAAATGAAATTGCAGGTGAGAAAAAGCGATTTGCTGGAACTTACTGCTTACCAACTACTTCTTACTTTTCCACTCCTTACTCTCCCACTTTTTCCCCTATCTTTATACCTGCCTAATTACCAAAATTTACCATTCTTATGAAAAGACTTATCCTGCCAGCAATGGCATTTGGCCTGTTTTTCGGCTGTGAACAAACTCCGGAGAAGGTGGCTGTGAAAACTTATTCCATCGAGCAATTCTACAAAAACATCAACGTGAGCGGCGGCAGCTTCTCGCCTGATGAGTCAAAACTCCTCGTTTCCACTAACGAAACCGGTATTTACAATGCTTACGAAATACCGGTGGATGGCAAAGGCGAAAAGAAACAGCTGACCAACTCGACCGTCGACTCCTATTTTGCTATTTCTTATTTCCCGAACGATGAAAGGCTGATATTTACCGCCGACCAGGGTGGTAATGAAAACAACCACATTTACCTGCAAACACCCGACGGCACGCAGAAGGATCTGACGCCTTACGACAGCGCCAAGAGCTCGTTCTACGGCTGGAGCCAGGACAAGCAAAGCATGTTCATTGCCTCCAACAAGCGTGACCCCAAATTCATGGACGTGTATGAGCGTACCATAGAGTCTCTGGATAGCGAAACCGGTTTTGGTGAGGTGATCTACCAAAACAACGACGGCAGGGACGTGGCCGCCATTTCGCCAGACAAGAACTATTTCGCTTTGACAGAGTCCATCACCAGCGCTGACTCCAAGATGTATCTCTACAACAAATCGACCGGCGAAACCACCGACATCAGCGAGCATGAGGGTGACGTGCAATATGGCCCGCAGTTCTTCAGCCTCGACAACAAGGAGTTGTACTACACCACCGACGAAGGGGCAGAGTTTGTCTACCTGATGAAGATGAACCTGGAGACAAAAGCCACTGAAAAAGTATACGAAGACAAATGGGATGTGTGGTACGCCTATGAGTCACAAAATGGAAAGTACCGGGTGATTGGCGTGAACGAAGATGCCTCCACCAAAGTGCATATTTTCGACATGACCACCGGCAAAGAAGTGATGCTTCCTGCCATTGAAGGAGGCAGCATTGCCTCAGTAAATATTTCCGACAGTGAGAAGCTGGCCCGCCTGACCGTGAGCACCTCAGCGTCGCCCAGTAATATCTATGTGTACAACTTCGAAACCAATGCCCTCACCAAACTCACCGACACGCTCAATCCTGAAATGGCTGCCAGCGACCTGGTAGAGGGCAAGGTAGTGCGCTTCAAGTCGTTTGATGGCACAGAGATTCCGGGCATTTACTACCAGCCTAAAAATGCAGCTCCTGGCGACAAAGTACCTGCGCTCGTGTGGGTGCACGGCGGCCCGGGCGGACAAACAAGGCTGAGCTACTTCGCCCTGATCCAATACCTCGTGAATCATGGCTATGCGATACTGGCCGTGAACAACCGGGGCAGCAGCGGCTATGGCAAAACCTTCTACCACATGGACGACCAAAACCATGGCGACAAAGACCTGAAAGACTGTGTAGCCGGCAAAACCTACCTTGCATCTACAGGGGTGATTGACATGGAGAAGGTGGGCATTATTGGTGGCTCCTACGGCGGCTATATGGTAATGGCGGCGCTTACGTTTGCGCCTGAAGAATTCAATGTAGGCGTGAACCTCTTTGGCGTAACCAACTGGCTGCGCACGCTGAAGTCCATCCCTCCGTATTGGGAAAGCTTCCGCAAATCGCTTTACGATGAAATGGGCGATCCCTACACAGCCGACTCGGTGAGGTTGTATGAAATCTCCCCTCTCTTCCACACCGAAAAGGTAACCAAACCCCTCATGGTACTGCAAGGCGCCAACGACGTGCGGGTGCTCCCGGTAGAATCTGACGAGATAGTAGCCGGTGTAAAAGCGAATGGTGTGCCGGTAGAATACGTGGTATTCGACGACGAAGGCCACGGCTTCCGCAAAAAGGAAAACGAGATCAAAGGCTACGGCAAGGTGCTGGTGTTTTTGGATAAGTATTTGAAGGGCGAAGGAAAGCCGGTGGCGGAGTGATACAAATTCGTTGTCAGTACTCTTGTCATGAGGACTGACGACAACCGGTTTATTAATAGTCCAGAGTCACAGACTCGAACTAGCGGCGATAGGCTGCTATCACGGCGTACACATACATTAACCTCACAATAAGAGTATTTCATATGTTTAATAAGTTATTCAGTTCCTCAAAAGGGGGTCTCAAAAAAAAAGACTTTCAACATCACGCCGACCTAGCCGTCAGTCACCAGAAGGATGGCAATCACATGGAAGCCGTTAATGAATTCAATATTTGCCTAAAAAAGCGGCCTAATGACTGTAATATCTGCTTTCTAAGAAGTAGTTCGTTCAAGGAGCTGCACGAATTGGATAAAGCTATTGATGATTTAAAAGTTGCAGTAGAATACTCAGAATTAGATGACAATAAAATCTATGATAATAGATATTTCAATATGGGATTTGAGTCAGCCAAACAATTCTATGCTGATCAACTGAAAATATATGAGCGAATAAAAATGCTAACGAAAAAAAATAACAAATAGAATTACTCCTTTGGGTTTACACCGACGAATGGTAATCACCGGACTTGAAGTCCGAATATGGCTGCTCCTGAAAATTGCAGAAATTAGCGATATTTCTGCTTCGCTCGTGCGAAAAAATTGAACTATTTCGTTCGGTTCTGAATATTTAGCTGCCCACTTGGGAATACAAGTGCTTGGTCAAATTGAAAGACTTTTCTTTGAGTTTCCTTGTTCTCAAAATTTCTGGAAATATTGATTGTAAGCTTGTCAAATCCGTCAATTCCTCCGTAGTAGTAGGGGCGTAAACGTACGCAATTCTTATGCTCAAATATCCAGCTCAGCAATGTTCTGTCCGACATCCCACATGAATGCCCTAGAATCACAATCTCGAAGGGCTTTGACTTCAGAAACTCGCTTATTTGCCAGTAATTATAAGACTTGTGATACCAAATTGACTTAATATTGACTAATAAATCGTCTATTCCCAAATCTTCCAGCAAGTAGAAAGCATGATCTCTTTCGTCTCCATATCCGAAGACTATTGGGTTAATTTGAGACTCGAGTTCTCCATGAATATTAATACATATTGAACCTTTCGACTGCAGCCCTTTAGTCAGATAAAGATTAGCTAATTTGGTGTAGTTGAAATTCAAAATACATATCCTCTCAAGAGGATATATATTTGCTAATTTCAACGTCAGTGGGTTGAATGTGTGGTAATCGCTGTAAAATGGGCCAATGAATTCCTGAAGTGTTCTGAATTCATAACGTTCTTTAACCTCAGAGACCAAGTAGTTGTGGAAATGAGTCTTAACCTGATCAAATTTTTCATTCAATTCTCTAGCCTTTCTTGAGAATTCTCGCCTTGTTGATATATCCAAAAATGTCCTGGCTCTAATTTGATCCTGTACGATACTGGTTAAAGTATTATAATAGAGTTCTTCTATTCCAACCCAGTTCTCGAATTTTTGAAATACCATTGTCTCGAAGAATGAGTTGTTAAATTCTGCTCTCAATAATTTTTGTTCCTTCGCTTCCTTGAATTTTTCGAAGCTGTTTATATTGAATGTTTTAAAATTGCCAATCGTAGTTGAAGCTCTTAGTAAGTCGTCCTCATGTGAATACTTGGTCTCTAAGTTTTTAGCAACCGAAGTAAAATAATGATCAACAAAGTGATTATAACTGGTGGGCAATCCATGCGCTAAATCAAATCCGTTACCAACTATTACTAATCTATTCATAGAGAACAACTTTATCTACATGTAGTGCGGTTCACTCACTCTCCCCTTACCGCAAGAGCGTCATGCCTTGTGTTAATCCGAAATACTCCAACTCTAGGTTCTTAACCGGGCTCGCTCCCTATTTTTTATTCAATCCATATACCCTGAGCGCCTCAAGATACCTCTCACCATTTTCCCCATCCAGGCCACCACCTAAATAGTCTCCCAGGTCCAAAAAAAGTGCCACACAATCGTCGCAGTCATTGAGTGCTAATACGAGAGCTATGTCGATGGACAAGTGCAGACTAGCATTAGAAAGCCCTGATTTCAACTTCTCCAATTCTTCTTCCAGCTCATTTGTCGAGAATTTTGGGAATGAATAAGCGCCAGCATTGATCTGCTTGATAAAACGATCATCAATGAAAAAATAAGAGTTCTTCGTTACCGGAACAAGGCTATACTTCCAGCTTTTCGAAACAGGCAAATTTGCGAGCTCTGTGATTGAAATCCTCCCATCTTTCAGCTCCACCTTTTGGGGCAATATCGAGGGTTCATTTAGCTCTGCACGACTCAAACAATCCTGCACAAGCATTTCCGTTCCATAAATCATGTTATTTGCTACTGAGTCTATGGTACCACATACCGATAGCACTCTTCCGCCTTCAGTATATCTCAATATAGGTTTGCTGTTTACACCCCCATACCCATTGCAACCACATTCAAGCTTTGCTTCTTGAATTTTCGAGCTGTGCATGTATCCAGAAAGACCATAATTAGTCCAGACTTTGTACCAACTTGATCCAGACACATCAAATTCAAATATTTCTCCGTCACTAATCTTGCCGATAATTCCTGCCTGGCCACTTGGCTCACTTCGCACGTTGGTATAGCCATCAGGATCGTTAATTTGACCTAGTCTTGCTTGAGCAAGCAGATGGATTGGCAACAAAAGAAGGAGTATGGCTGTGTGTTTCATTTATCTTAAAAAGTTAGCCTCTGCCATCCAACATCTTCCGAAGGTCACCATGCCGCAATTTTAGCACTCGGCGAACCGAGCCACCACGTAGGCTTGTCGTATTCGATAACAAAGCTTCCGCCCTATTCCTCAGATTGTGCTTTCTTCTCATTTTTACGCTTTTCGAAGTACTTTTTTATTTCCTCGAAATTCATATCCTGAATATCAACGCTAATTTTATCCCTTGCCTCTCTCATGAATTCCACTGCCTTGAACCCCTCGATGGTCGTGCTTTTTACTTTAGTTTTCATAGTCAATAATTTCTTTTGGCGACCTGATGTCAATTGGATGGCAACCAAGTCTTAATAATTAGGAATTTAAATCCTCCCTCGTAAAAACATCTACCCATTGGTGAACCGTGAAGGTGACAAAATATTGACCATACTGGTCTTTTATCCGGTATTCAAAGGCCATGAATTAAGGTAGGGAATTAGTTTGGAGAGTTCGTTATGCCGGATTAAAAATCCGAATTTATTCTACCTTCGGGAGTATCGCTCAGCGATGCCCTACGGAACATCCCGAAGAGCCACATCTCCCAAATGCCGCAAGGGTCTCTCCCGGCAGGGCAGCCTTGTGGCTTATAGTAACCTGACGTCCGCCAACTTCCAAATGCGGGAAAATCGGTCATAAAAACAAATATCCAGTTGGGTTTTGTAAATTTATTGAATGAAAAGGCAGCGACTATATCTTGATACCTCGGTTTTTGGAGGATATTTTGATAGTGAATTTGAGGAGTTCACGAAACCGCTTTTCGAACGAATAAGTAAAGGAGAGTTTCAAATTCTATTTTCTGCTGTTTTGCAAAGGGAACTCGATCCCGCACCCGAAAAAATTATCAAACTAGTTTCTAACTTGAAAAGTGAATACACAGAATTCCTTGAAGAAAATGAAGATGCGTTGGGTTTAGCAATGGAATACATAACGCAAAAAGTCGTCGGCCAAACCAGCTATGCGGACTGTCTGCATATTGCATTGGCAACCATCAATCAAGCTGATTTGCTTGTTAGTTGGAATTTTAAACATATAGTAAACGTTGACAGGATACGTGGCTTTAATTCCATCAATATAAAAAATGGATATAAACAATTGGAAATTCGCTCACCAAGAGATTTAATGAGTTATGGAAACTGAAACAAAGAAAGAATTTGATGCTGTCAAATTCTCAAGAGAGCAAAAAGACAAATTGAGCGCTGAATTGGCGAAAATGACGGCAGAAGAAATTATCGCCTATTTCAAAAAAGTCAGATTAGACAGCCGGGTTAAACCAAGTACCTAATCTCTCCCCTGCGGCAAGGGGCTCCCTTGTGGTTCAAAACAGACAGACTTCCGTCAGCCCTACAACCCCAGTTCCCTCATCAATTCCCTGGCGGCTGCGCCGCCCGCACGATTGGCGCCAATGGTAGAGGCGGAAGGCCCATAGCCCACCAGATGGATCCGGGGCTCATTGGCGACCATAGTGGCCAGGCTGCCTGCCATGACAATTCCGCCACCCTCTTCTCTTGGCAGCACAGCATCCAGATGAGACAAGGCGCCTTTAAAGCCCGTATTCCAAAGGATTACGTCGGCTTTTTCCTCTCTGCCATCGGCCCACTTTACGCCCGTTGGGGTGATCTCGCTGAACATAGGGACCCGGTTGAGTACGCCCCGCTTTTTCATATCAAGAACAGTCGGCGACAAGGGCAGTCCCGTGACCGACACTACCGACAGCGGCGGCAGACCTTTCCGTACTCTTTCCTCCACCATCGCCACGGCATTGTGCCCTGCTGCATCGTCAAAAGGTCCTTCTCTGAATTCCGGTGGTCGCCGGGTCACCCACGTGGTAGTGGTCACTTTCGATATCTGGTCTAGCAACTGAATGGCAGAGATACCCGCCCCTACTATCACCACGTGCTTGCCTTTGAAATAATCGGCGGTCTTGAAATCCCTGGTATGCAGCTGCTCCCCCTCAAAAAGGGCGGCGCCGGGGTACTCGGGAATGTAGGGATTTTGCCAGGTGCCCGTGGCATTGACCAGTCCCTGAGTTGAAAACAGCGCAGTAGACGTATCGATATGCAGCCGGTCGTTGTGCCAGTACACCTTCTCTACCTTGAGCGGACGATATACCTGCAGACCGAACTTCTTTTCGTACAACTCATAGTAGTGTGGCACCGCCACACTCGCCTTCACTTCGGTGGCGTTCGTTGCTATCGTCTCTTCAAACGGCATACCCGGCAGGTCGTGAATCCTGTTCACTGTGCTTAGCGTGAGCGAAGGCCACCGAAACTGCCAGGCCCCGCCGGGACTGGGTGCCTCATCGAGGACCACAAAATCCTTTCCGACTTCCAGCCCACGTCTCTTCAAATGATGAGCCGTGGAAAGTCCGGCCTGTCCTGCCCCTATCACCGCAACTTTGGTTTTGTAGCGAATTCTGTTAGCCATTCAAAACCATCAGGTTAGCGCCATCCCAGCCCTGGCGCTACATGCTCCAGAATGGAAGAAAGCACATGCACATTGTAATCCACACCTAAGGTATTTGGTATGGTCAAAAGAAGGGTGTCAGCCTCCTGAATAGCTTCATCCTGCCCCAGTTCTTTAATCAATTGGTCAGGCTCGGCGGCATAGCTCCTGCCGAAGATAGCCTTTCTGTTACTTTCGATAAAACCGATCTTATCTGTTCTGTTCGCTTCCTGACCGAAATAATACCTGTCCTGCTGATTGACCAGCGCAAAGATGGACCGGCTCACCGAGATTCTCGGCTCCCGCTCGTGACCCGCTTCCTTCCAGGCCTGCTTGTATAAGCGAATCTGCTCAGCTTGCTGCACGTGAAATGGCTTGCCACTTTCATCGAATTTCAAGGTAGAACTTTGGAGGTTCATGCCCATTTTCCCCGCCCACTCTGCCGTGGCGTCGGAACCCGATCCCCACCAAATGCGGTCACGCAGCCCCTTTGAATAGGGTTCCAATCGTAACAAGCCAGGCGGATTAGGAAACATCGGGTAGGGATTCGGCTGCGCAAAGCCCTCCCCCTTCAGCTTTTCGTAAAACTCCAATCCCTTCCGGCGACCCATGTCGGCGTCGGACTCTCCTTCCTCGGGCTCATAACCAAAGTATCTCCATCCATCAATTACCTGCTCTGGGGAGCCCCTGCTGATGCCTAGTTGTAACCTGCCGCCTGATATTAGGTCAGCAGCACTGGCATCCTCCACCATGTAGAGTGGATTTTCGTAGCGCATATCAATGACCCCGGTGCCAATCTCGATTTTGCTGGTCTTAGCCCCAATGGCCGAGAGCAAAGGAAACGGAGAGGCCAGTTGTTTGGCGAAGTGATGGACCCGGAAATAGGCCCCGTCCAGCCCAATCTCTTCGGCTGCTACTGCCAAATCGATGGATTGCAACAAAGTGTCGCTGGCAGTTTTGGTGGCATAGGCCGGGTGGTTGTCCCAGTGCCCAAATGATAAAAACCCAATTTTCTTCATAATTCCCCCTGGGGATTGATTGTAATGCTTAAATATAGTGCACCGACTTACTTACAAAGCCGGAATTTAATGCTGTTTGATCGCAGCTAACGTGAAACATTGTGAAATAAAAATTGGTGCCCTTGCCATGAACTGCGTACCTCAGCTTTTACCTGGCACGTCATTATTCTCTTCACCAGTTGGCTTTATTTCCCTCAGTGCGTAAGTTGCTTTCAGCACTAAACAACAGAATGAATGGCTAACAAGCGAATACTTTTCACAGGCGGATCAGGAAAAGCCGGCAGACACGTTGTACCCTATCTTCTCAACCAGGGATACAGAGTGATGAACGTCGACCTTGTGCCTTTGCACCACCCGGGTGTTGACAACCTCAGGGCCGACATTACCGATTCCGGACAAATGTTCAATGCCATGAGTTCGTATGCCGGGCTGGATGAGTTGGAGGCAGGCAATGGCGTGCCAAAGTTTGATGCTGTAGTCCATTTCGCCGCCGTGCCCCGAATTCTGATCACTCCGGACAATGAAACGTTCAGGGTCAACACCGTTGGCACCTATAATTTGATCGAGGCGGCTGTAAAACTTGGGATTAAGAAGATCATCATCGCTTCGTCGGAAACCACCTACGGCGTTTGCTTTTCCGATGGTAAAACTGATCCTCATACGCTGCCACTGGAAGAAGACTATGACGTTGACCCCATGGATAGCTATGGCCTATCAAAGGTGGTCAATGAGAAAACAGCCCGTAGCTTCCAGCGACGTTCGGGCTTTGATATTTACGCCCTTCGTATCGGCAACGTGATTGAGCCTCATGAATACGCTGAACTATTTCCCGGCTATTTCAAAAATCCTGAAGTGCGCCGCAGGAATGCCTTCTGTTATATTGACGCACGTGACCTGGGGCAGATTGTGGATTTATGCCTGAAAAAAGACGGCCTGGGCTATCAGGTTTTCAATGCGGGCAACGATCACAATGGTGCAATTATTCCAAGCAAAGAACTGGCAGAGCGGTTCTTCCCGGGAGTGCCCATTACCCGTGAGCTGGAGGAACATGAGGCCCTGTTTTCAAACCGCAAAATTCGAGAAGTGTTGGGCTTCAAAGAGCAGCATAACTGGCGGAAATACGTGAAATGGGATTGATGGGCAGCTGCCCTTCGACGTGCGCTGAAGGCATGGCCAACGCAGGTGTCGGCACGGCCAAATAGCCCCCAAGCAAGAGCCGTCAGACACCGGTGAACCTCACTCCGGCGGCTGACGGCCCCAAGCGCACAATCCATCGCTACCGTGCCGGCGCCTATACTTGGTTCATTCCCCTCTCAATCTTCGCTTTTCCATCCCATGTTGTTGGAATCTAAATCAGCGTTGATTTTTCTAACCACAGCGTCAATTTCGTTGGCCTGCGCTATCATTTTCTCCACAAGTTGATCAGGCTGCATGTCGGAACCCAGCTTATAAACGGCAGCAAGGCCCAGCAGCCTTGCCACCGGCCCTCTCAAATGATGGGCATTGATGTGGCCATATCTGATAAGCATTTCGTTTTGAGACTTAATTCTTGCGGTGCGCTCACTTACAATTTTCTCCAGGTTTTGATTCAATAAGCTAAGTTCTGCTTGTGTTGCATGAAGCTCTTTGTTTTGCGCAGCTATTTCGTTCGCCCTTCGTTGGAGTTCCAAATTGGTGTTTCGTAAGTGATAATGAATCCCATCGTAGCTACCTTTTAACACAGCAGTGGCAAAAGTGATGATAAAGTACAAAATAGAAAATGTGATGCAAGCAGTAACCTTTTCCGACACGTGAAACACAAAAACTGTATTGAGGAGAATAAACGTGATTCCGTGCATGACCCACATGGTTCTTCCTTTCAGCATCACCGAGATAATAAACCCAACAATCATAACCACTGCCAGTGTGATAGTGGCATGAGGGGCAGTAATCCGTTGGTAAGCCACCACCAGCAGCGTTGTACTGGTTAAAAGAAGCACAGCCTGCGTAGGGTATTTATCCCTCAACTTATAAGCAGCAATGCAAGCCAAAAGGATGATTAGCGAAACTATGGTGGGTAGTATGTTCTCAGGACGAAAAACTATACTGGATAAGAGAATAAATGAAACCCCAAGAATACTTATCCTCAATAGGGTGTTGAGAAAAAATTTCTCAATGTTCCTTACTATCATGTAGCTGGTTACTCAAAAAAATCGGTTCGCTTTCAATTTAATAAAAGTTTACTGCGGTAAAGTGGCCATTCAAACTAATTGGTCAGCAACTAATGAATTCCTTAGCGAAATGCCTTTTTATCTATTCTCAATCCAAATCATGCTGTCGTTCCGCAGGTGTCAAGACAATGCACTGTTGAGATTACGAGGTAACCATAAAAGTCCTATCTTCCCGTATGAAACACGGTCAATCACTATCGCTACTTTTACTATGCCTTTTATTTGTTGCTACCATGTGCAACCCGCCTGTAGCAGACGAGACAGCCAAAGAAAGCATACCCAATTCAGAAACCATAGCTCCGGAAGGATTTAAGGCGCTGTTCAATGGTGTTGATTTAGAAGGCTGGTATACAGTGAGTGACGGAAATGGCCCCGACAGTCTGGAGATATTCCGTGCTGAAAATGGAACCATCCACGCCTACCCCAGCCAAAAGGCTGGTTCACGTCAGTCATTTGCCGGGTTAGTAACCAAAGAAGAATACAGCAGCTATATTCTAACGTTTGACTTCAAATGGGGCGAGAAAAAGTTTGAGCCCAGGACTGGTAATGTAAAAGACGCTGGTGTCCTGTTTCATATTTTTGACGAAACTGACTTTTGGCCTTATGGCGTAGAATGTCAGATTCAAGAAGGAGACCTTGGGGATTTATGGATCATTGGGGCAAGAGCCTCAGCCAGGGTGGATGCCTCTGAGCACTATGCCACCAACGGCGAACTCAAGACAAAGGGAGAAATTGAAAACAAATACCATCGCTTCTCCAGGTCCTTTTCATGGGAAGTGCCGGGCTGGAACAAGGTAGAAGTTGAGGTAAATGGCGACCATGCCACCTTCACCATTAATGGAAAAGTTGTCAATGAGGCCATTGATATGAAATATTGGGATGCTGAAAAAAATAGCTGGGAGCCGCTCACCAAAGGAAAAATCCTGTTGCAGGCAGAAGGCGCTGAGATTTTTTACCGAAATGTGTTTATCAAGCGGCTTTAACTTGCGAGGGGGATCACCTAATCCCTACATACCCCTCCGCCGCCTTGAACAGCTTTTTGGAGTCATAGCCAATGCCATTTTTGAACACAATATTCAAAGACCTTATAGCAGAAATATCCTTGCTGATGTCGTTGTCCATAATCAACAGGTCGGCAATCTTTCCTGCTTCTAATGTACCAATAGACGACGCCTGCTCCAGGTAAGTGGCGCCGTGAAGCGTACATATTTTAATGGCTTCGGGAATAGAAAATCCCATTTCAACAAATAGCTCCAGCAACCTCCTGTTGGCGTAACCTGCCACAATTCTCCCGTCGTAAGTAGGGTCGGTGCCTGCTACCAGTAAGCCACCTGCATCGTAAAACGCTTTCTCCCAAACCTTGGCTTTGTTGAAGGCCAGGTAATCGAGTGAATCCTTCCCCTGCTTGCTGGCCCACCTTTTGTAAACCTTCTCTTTTGCGTTTGGAAACAAAGCGTCGATGCCTCCTCCCGGCACCACCTCCCTGCCGGTGTAGGGTTCAAATACATTGATGGTTGAGGTAAGTGCTACTTTCTTACTCACCAGATGCGTTATCAGATCGGTCACTTCCTTTGAATCAACCGGAATAGTCAACAGGGCCTTGCGCATTTCAAAAGGATCGCAAATATCAACTTGCTTGCCTTTCACAAAGTCACTGCATGAAAAAAAGCCGTGCTCAAGATTATCAATTCCAATATCAGCGGCTTCCCTGTAAGTAATAGAACAGATATGGCCCGTGACTTTCATGTTTCTGGCATGAGCCGCTGCCACAATCGCTTTCAGGTCTTCTCTTGTAATGAAGTTGTACACCTTAATGGATGTAATACCCATATCGGCATAGTGGTTAACCGCCCTGGCTGCACCTTCAGGAGAGTCGATGGCGCCGAGCTCAAATATACCCACCCCCTCTCTGTCAATGTGCGGGCTGGTCACATCCATTTTCGGACCTGGCACTTCTCCCCGGCCAATGGCTTTCTTGATATTCAGGTCGGCCTGGGGCATGATGCTTCCGGCCGTTCTTATGCTGGTAACACCACCGGCAAGATAAAGTCTTGGGAAAGAGTAACTCATTTGGTCCACGCCATAATTGGCATCTGGTGTCGTTTTTGGATAAAACAGGTGCTCATGCAGCATGACCATACCAGGCATGGCACTTTTGCCCTCCATATTGATGGCCGTCGCCCCCTTCGGCACAGGTAGGTCAGGTCCCACTTTTTCAATTTTATCACCCACGATAAGGATATCCTGATTGGCCTTTGCCGCACCACCGGTACCATCTACCAGAGTGAGGTTTTGAAGGAGGTAGTTGCCTCTTTCGTGGGTTACAAAGGCTTTTGTTTGGTCAGTTAACTGTTCCTGCCCCAATGCGCTGAAAAAGGCACAAATAGCAAGAACTGTGGAAAATAGTCTTCTCATGGTCGGAAATTAGGTTGATCCGCTTACCATACTCACCTGGGGAAAGTACGACAAGTCCGAAACTACAAAAAAAGCGAGTAAATCGTATTTCGATATTCCCTATCTTCGTCATTATGACCCGAATGATCACCTGTCTTCTCTTTGCTTTCTCTCTTCATTTGAGTGCCCAAAGCCAGGGCAGTTACATCATTCCTGATTCAGTGCAACGCATTGTTTTTCTGGGCAACAGCATTACTTATGCAGGGCAGTATGTATCCTACATCGAAGCATGCCTCAGGCTGGCTTACCCCCACGGAAAATTTGAGGTCATCAATGTGGGCCTGCCAAGCGAAACTGTATCCGGGCTTTCTGAGCCCAACCATGCAGACGGCAAATTTCCCCGACCAGACCTCCGGGAGAGGCTGGATCGTGTTCTTGCGCAAACCCAGCCCGATCTGGTATTTGCCTCCTATGGCATGAACGATGGTATCTATCTACCCTTTGATGACACTCGCTTCCAGGCCTATAAAGAAGGGATCAACTGGCTGCATAGAGAAGTATCGAAGTCGGGCGCTGCCATCGTCCACCTCACCCCTCCGGTGTTTGACGAACGAAAGGGCGTAGCCTACGCCAATGTGCTCGATATTTACTCCGACTGGCTGATTAGTAATAGATATACAAAAGACTGGAATGTGGCTGACGTACATGGACCGATGAAAAAGCATCTGGAGGACAGGCGCCTGATCGATCCTGATTTCAAATACGCCTCGGACGGAGTGCACCCGGACAAAACTGGCCACTGGATCATGGCAAAAGCGATCCTTGCTTACCTGGGACTGAATGAGCTGGCCAGGGCTGACAGCGCCGGGGAAGCCGTTTCCACTGCCAGCAATGGTGAAAAAATTCTGCAACTGATCGAAGAGCGGCAGGCAATAATGAAAGATGCCTGGCTAACGGCCACAGGGCACACCCGGCCTGGAATGAAAGAAGGGCTACCACTTAAGGAGGCTCTGGCTCAATCAGCGGAGTTTGAGAAGGCGCTGGGTAAGCTCATGCGCTAAGAGGCTCAGCTTGTAGCAGAATGTAATAGAGCCACTTCTTCATCCAAAAACGGCCCGACCACCTCCACTTTTCGCCCACCTTTGTCAAATAGTTCTCTACAGGGCATTTCAAACACATAGTTTGGATTGCTTCTACCCGTCAAGTCATAGTAGGAAGCTTTGCTCATTCCAAATACCAGCTTCTTTATGCCACTCCAAAAAATAGCTGACGTGCACATAGGGCAGGGCTCATCGGTAGTGTAAATAGTGCACGTGTTGAGAAACTCATAGCTGAATTTTTTGGATGCCTTCCTGATCAGGTTCACCTCGGCGTGCCCCAGGGCGTCTCCGCTTGTCATAATCGTGTTTTCACCCTTCATCAGCACCTTTCCTTCGCCGTCCACCAGCACGCAACCAAATGGGAGATTGCCTTTGCTTTCCGACCGTCGTGCCACCGCAATAGCCAGCCGCATATGTTTCTCGTTGCTCATAGTTCAAAAGAGTCTTGACCTCCCAAAATACGTGCAGCACGCCAATTTGTTGCTCTTGTCAACACTGCCGGAACAATACTCCAGCGGAGGTTCGCAAAGTGTCGAATATCAAAGTGCCAGTGTGACTTAAATCACTGTGCCTGACTTGATGAATGGCTAGTTTCAACTATCAATAAAACAACATTAGATATGGAAAATATATTGAATGAAGAAGTGATACCAATGCCACGCATTGGGGATAAAGCACCACAGTTCAAAGCAAAAACTACCCAGGGCGACATCAACTTCCCCGCCGACTATCAAGGCAAGTGGGTGATTCTTTTTAGCCACCCTGCCGACTTTACTCCGGTTTGCACATCAGAGTTTATGACCTTTGCCACGCTGGAAGAAAAGTTTGCCAAAGCAAACACACAATTGATTGGCTTATCGATTGATGGATTGTACAGCCATATTGCCTGGTTGCGCACTATCAAAGACAAAATAGAATTCAAGGGGATGAAAAATGTGGATGTCAAATTCCCACTCATTGAAGACATCACCATGAATGTGGCCAAAAAATACGGAATGATTATGCCTGGCGAAAGCAGTACACAAGCCGTTCGTGCAGTGTTCTTTATTGACCCCAAGGGCACCATAAGGGCTATCATCTACTATCCACTCAGCCTTGGTCGCAACTTCGACGAGCTTTACCGTGTGATCGTTGCACTGCAAACAGCCGATGAGTTTGCTGTGGCCACACCAGCCGACTGGAAGCCAGGCGACGACGTGATCATTTCGCCGGCAGGCTCTTGCGGAGTTGCTAAAGAGAGAATGGATGGCAACGTAGAAGGGCTTGATTGCAAAGACTGGTTTTTCTGTACCAAAAAGCTCGACAAAGACATGGTACTCGACAAGGTGCTGAAAAAAGAAAAAGAGCCTGTATTAGCGTAAGTAGGGACAACAAGTTAGTACGGTGGCTGCATTTCCCGGACAAAGTACCGGGCGGTGCAGCCTTTCTTTTTCGGCCAGATCAACAAGGCCACAGCCATACTCAAAATAGAGACGGTAAGTGAGGCATGGAAGAGCCCCAAATTCACTACCGATCACCAGCGCTTTCTAAAGTACTCCCTTCGTGCTAGGCAACTGATTCAGCGCATTGGCGTCTCTGCCTATAGCCATCTTGATGGCTCTCGCTAACGCCTTAAAGGTTGCCTCTATCTTGTGGTGCTCATTAGCGCCTTCCGCCTTGATGTTGATATTGCTCAGCGAGGTATCAGAAAACGACTTAAAGAAGTGATAAAACATTTCCGTTGGCATATCGCCTACCATTTCACGCTTGTATTCTGCCTCCCACACCAGCCAGGGCCTTCCACCAAAGTCGATAGCCGCCTGCGCCAGGCAGTCGTCCATAGGCAGCATAAAGCCGTAGCGGCTAATGCCTTTTTTGTCGCCAATAGCCTTGCGGAAAGCTTCCCCTAAAGCCAGCGCTGTGTCTTCGATCGTGTGGTGCTCATCAATATGTAAGTCGCCTTTCACAGTTACTTCTAAATCACAACCAGAGTGACGGCCCAGCTGATCGAGCATGTGATCATAGAACCCCAGGCCTGTGTTCATCTTCGTTTGGCCCGTACCGTCAAGATTAAGCTTAATAAAGATGTCCGTTTCCTTAGTGGTTCGCTTCACTTCAACCATCCTGGGAGGAAGTTTGAGGAAACGATAAATCTCATCCCAATTCGTAGTACTTAAAGCCGCCTCCGGGCTTGACTCTCCTATAAAAATAGCTTTTGAACCGAGGTTCTTTGCTAGTTCCACATCCGTTTTACGGTCTCCTATCACGTAGGAGTTGGGCAGGTCGTAATCTTCGGTCAGGTATTGTGTAAGAAGTCCTGTGCGGGGCTTTCGGGTTGGGGCATTGTCCTTTTCGAAGGTTTTATCGATGTGGATGGCAGCGAAGTTGACCCCTTCTCCTTCCAGCGTTTCCAACATCTTGTTCTGCGCTGGCCAAAAGGTATCTTCGGGAAAGCTGGCCGTGCCTAATCCGTCTTGATTGGTCACCATCACAAGCTCGTAGTCGAGTTCCTCCGCTATTTTCCTCAGGTTCGAAATAGCCCCGGGAATAAACTTCAGTTTCTCCAGCGAGTCTACCTGAAAGTCTTCAGGTGGCTCCACGATGATCGTGCCGTCTCTGTCTATGAACAATACCTTTTTCATTTTTTTATTAATTAGCAAATGAGTCCTCTTTCACCAAAGCCATGGCTTTTAGTAAAGCTTCGTTTTCTGCTCTTGTTCCCACGGTTATGCGCAGACAGCCATGGCAGTGCATCACATTGCTTCGGTCTCTCACAATTACTTTCTGATCGATCAGAAACTGGTAGGTTTCCTTTGGCTTCGGCACCCTGACGAGCATAAAATTAGCATCGCTGGGATAGATATGCTGCACAATAGGTAAGGCTTCGAGCTGATCTTCCAGCCAATTCTTTTGTTCCAGAATATCGGCTACCATTTTTTCCTTGGCCAGCACATTGCCCAAAGCCTCTCTTACTATGCCTTGTGTTGGTGCAGCTATATTATAAGGTGGCTTGATCCTGTTCAGGATAGTGACTATTTCGGGGCTGGCAAAAGCCATTCCCAGTCGAACACCAGCGAGCCCCCAGGCCTTGCTCAGTGTTTGCAGCACTATCAGATTAGGAAACCGGTGCAGATGCTGCAAAAAGCCAGCGTCAGGAGCGAAATCAATATATGCCTCATCAATCACAACAAGGTTAGGAAACTGATGGAGCAGTGTGAAAAGATCTTCCTTTCGGATCAGATTGCCTGTGGGGTTGTTAGGGCTACAGAGAAACAGGATTTTTGTGTCCGAACCAGCAGCGCTTATAACTCCCTTTACATCGAGCTGGAAGTTCTCATTCAAAGGTACTTTCACAACGCCCACATCATTAACTCCGGCACTCACTTCATACATGCCGTAAGTGGGGGGAACTGTGATCACTTTGTCTTCGCCTGGCTCACAAAAAGCTCTGATAAGCAAATCAATAGGCTCATCGCTGCCATTTCCCAGAAAAATAGACTCAGTGCCAATGTTCTTGATTTTGGCAATCGCCTGCTTCACCTCCTGCTGGTAGGGGTCGGGATAGCGGTTGTAAGCTTCCTTTACCCCCGCAGAACCATAAGGATTTTCATTGGCATCCAAAAAAACACCCTCCTTACCTGTGTATTCGTCTCTGGCGGAAGAATATGACTTCAGGTTAACCAGGTGCTTACGAAGTAGCGAGTTCGGATCAAAGCTCATTGGTACCTTCTTTAATTTTCTGTAGTCGAAGTGTCACAGCCATTTTGTGCGCATCGAGCTTTTCTGCAGCAGCCATCGCTTCAATGCTGGGCCCGAGCAGCTGCAGTCCCTCCGGCGTAATTTTCTGAAAGGTGACCTTTTTTACAAAGCTGTCGACGGACACACCCGCCATGGCCCTGGCCCAGCCATTGGTAGGCAGTGTATGATTTGTGCCCGACGCATAGTCTCCTGCCGACTCAGGCGTATAGTTACCTATGAATACCGATCCTGCGTTCTCCACCATTTCGGCATATTTGTCCGCATCTTTCAACGCAAGAATAAGGTGCTCAGGGCCATACATATTAATATAGTCCATGGCTGTTATCTTGTCTTCAAAGTAGATGGTTCTGCTATTCTCCAATGCTTTCGCAGCCATAGCTTTCCTGGGCAGAGTAGCGAGTTGTCGCTCTACTTCCTGTGCCACGCTATCCACCATGCGCTTGCTGGATGTTACCAGTATCACCTGGCTGTCGGCACCATGCTCAGCCTGCGACAGCAAATCGGCCGCCACAAATGACGGCTCAGCATGTTTGTCGGCGAACACCAACACCTCCGAGGGGCCAGCTGGCATGTCGATAGCCACCGTGTCACGGCTTACCATTTGCTTGGCCGCTGTCACATACTGATTGCCCGGACCAAATATCTTGTCAACCTTCGGCACCGACTCAGTGCCGTAGGCCATAGCGGCAATGGCCTGGGCTCCGCCAATCTTCAATATCTTCTTTATGCCTAGTAAGTGAGCCACATATAATACTGTGGCATTCACCTGGCCCATGCTGTCGGTGGGGGAAGCAATAATGACTTCCTTGCAGCCAGCAATTTTCGCCGGAATACCAAGCATCAGGGCTGTAGAAAAGAGTGGCGCCGTGCCTCCTGGCACATAAAGACCAACCCTGTTTACGGGTATACTTTTGCGTTGACAGACCACACCCGACATGGTCTCCACCGTTATCGGAGATTCCTTTTGCGCCAGATGGAATTTCTCAATATTTTCTTTTGCAACATGAATAGCAGCCTTCAGCTCCTCCCCTACCTGATCGGCCGAGGCCAATAACTCTTCCTCTGTCACAAAGAGGTCGTCCAATTCAACATGATCATACTCAAGCGCAAACTTTCGCAAGGCCATGTCGCCGTTGCGCTTCACCTTTTCCAGTATGGGCTTCACCACCTTCTCCAGCCTGGCTGGATCTTGCGCAGGCCTGCTGGTTAGCTCAAGCCATTGCTTCCGGGGTGGTTCGTATATAAGTTGCATGATCCTCGATTTGTCTACAATATCATTTTTTCTATCGGCACCACAAGGATGCCTTCAGCACCTGCCTCTTTCAGTTTCTCTATTATCTCCCAAAACCTGTCTTCGTTGATCACAGAATGAATGGAACTCCAACCCTCGGTAGCCAGAGGCAGCACCGTCGGGCTTCTCATACCAGGCAGAAGGCTGGCGATTTCCTCAATTTTGTGATTGGGAGCGTTGAGCAGAATGTACTTATTATTAGATCCATTCTGCACTGACCGAATCCTGAAAAGGAGTTGCTCAAGGAGCTTTTTCTTTTCGGCACCGAGCCCTTTATGGGCAACAAGTACTGCCTCGGATGTAAAGATGGTCTCCACTTCTTTCAATCCGTTACTTAAAAGCGTGCTACCCGAACTAACAATGTCGCACACAGCATCGGCCAGCCCAATGCTCGGAGCAATCTCCACCGAGCCGCTAATTTCGTGAATGTCTGAACTGATACCGTTCTTCTTCAAATAGCTCCCCAAAATCTTTGGGTAGGAGGTGGCAATGCTTTTGCCTTCCAGCATTTTTAGGCCTTCATACTCCTCATTTCTGGGAATGGCCAAAGAAAGCCTGCACTTGGAAAAACCCAGCTTCACTACTATATCCAGGTCTTTTTCCTTTTCTTCTACCACATTCAGTCCCACGATGCCAACATCGGCTACGCCGTCGGCTACATAGCCAGGAATATCATCATCTCTGAGCAGCAGAAATTCCATCGGGAAATTATGGGAAGAGGCCTTTAGCTTACCGACACCATTATTAAAGTGTATACCACACTCTTTGATCAAACGGAACGAATCTTCGCTTAAGCGACCTGATTTTTGAACTGCAATACGTAGCATGAAAAGCTTAATTAGAGAAATGAGTAAGTAAAATGAATACGGGCCAATGTTGAAGTAAAATGTTCTTCCTTAATGGGAATGACGAGACACATGATCGTGGTTCACGTGCAGATGATCGAATATATGGGAGTGTCTCAGGTACTTCATTTTACAAGGCCAAATTTAGGTGCCACTAACATCAATTAAAACCCAAAAAGACAAAATTGTTCAAGTTTTTTTCGACCCTTCCTTTTACATCAAAGAATGGCTAAATATTGATACTATATAATAAGGTGTAGGCAGCACTTCAAGGAGGCTTCATCCGGGCATTTCAGAAAAGGATTCGTCACAAAACGAGGAAAAAATAATCTCAACCTTCTATCTTTAGTCCCTCACTTTACTCACAACCAAAATGGATTCGCAACGTCGCTCATTTTTAAAAAAGGGAACAGGTCTGCTTGGCCTGCTCGGCTTAGGTACATATTCATTTGCAAAAACAAAAACTATGAAAGATTCATCTGTTAACTTCTATCACATTGTCTATTTCTGGCTCAAAGATCCCAGCGAAGCCAATAAGAAAACTTTTCTTTCCCACGTGAAGGAATACACCGGCAGCATTGATGTGATCAAGGAAAGGTTTATCGGAACGCCTGCCGACACCAACAGACCGGTCATCGACAATACCTATACCTTCTCCATCGTTTTAGCTTTCGATAGCAAGAAAGATCAGGACGCTTACCAGGAGCACCCCGTCCATCTGGCCTTCGTTGAAAAAGCCCAACATATGTGGAGCAAGGTGCAGGTCTATGATTCGGTAAAAGTATAATCGTTCTAAAAAAAACGACAATCAGTCAGTTTTTCGAGAGTTAACCCGGCTGATTGTCTTTATAATTCCCTCCTCCGTTTTGTACTATAATGAGCATCGCACCTCCCCTTTTATTGAAAAATGTGCAAGAAGGGCTCTCACCATTTCAAATTCCTACATCACAGGTCAACTTTTTTTGCACCCTTCAACACCTGCCTAGACAATAGGTATTCCACTTGTTTTCAGCTACTTAAGAGTTAAATCTCTTCGCAATCGGCTTTAAATTTTAGCTCTAAAGGCTTAAGACTTCTCATAATCTTACATCAGATAGTATTCGTCCGCACTTGCCACTTTTGCTCCCGGCATATGCATTTACTTTGTAATGTAGTTAAAGATAAGCAACTGACAAGGCAACAATTTATACCTCTTAATATCACGAGTATGGAAAAAATTTACATTCAGGCAACAGAATTCACCCCACAAGTCTACTTCGACCCTTCCAACGGAATAATAGAACTAAAGGGCAATTCCAACCCTCACAATTCGCTTACCTTCTACACAAAAGTGATTCATACGCTCGAAGACTACGCTGTGAACGACACAAGAGGGTTGGTAGCGAACATGGCGTTCAGATATTTCAACACAAGTTCCTCAAAATGCCTCTATGATATGTTCAAACAGCTCAACGCCATGAGGAAAAAAGGTCGTCAGGTAACCATTAATTGGTATTACAGCCAAAGTGACGAAGACATGTATGAGGTGGGCAAAGACTTTTCGGAATTAATGAACCTAAACTTTAACTTTATTGAACTTGCAGCATAGTAAACGCCTAATGCTGCGCTGACCAAGCCAACTCTACACCTCATGTCCGAAGCAAAAAACCTGTTTCATGCCGAAGAAAATTCCTTAAAAGAATTTAAAGGGAAGGTGAAAGGCAATGCTGTGTCGAAGCGGACTCTTGCCAGGTTTATTGATAATTACGAAGATCTTATTACCCAAAGTAAAGTAATCACCCGTGTAAGTGACAGGCTTCAGTCCAAACTGAATAAAGCAAATGCACAAATCGCTGAGCAGAACGAAACCATCAGTGACAATAACAAACTACTCCATAATACCATCGAGCAGTTGGTGAAAGCCAAAGTCAGTAAAAAAGCCTCCACCATTATACTAACAGCCGCTGTTGTGCTTTTTGTAGCGGAAGAGGTACTTCTTGAGGAAGCAATCAATAACTATGTTAACATCCCCTACATCGGATTGATCGTGAAACTTTGCATTGCCCTTTCTCTAAAAGCCTTCGAATCAACTATCGAGAAATTCTTTTTAAGAAAAGAGCATTCAAAAATTGTAGAGCAAGGTTCGTGGGACGTAGCGGAGGTAGACAACACGTCGCCTTCAAGTCCAATCACAGCAGAGTTTGGTGGTCGCTAGCCTCCCAAAAAGGTGTCCCGACCTATCAACAACCCCAAACAAAGCTTCGCTGAATAACACAACAAAAAAATTACATCAAAGCAACAGCGACTCAAACATAAGGTGCTAATAATCAACAAATTAAAAGAAAATTTGCAGATTGAGTTGCTCCACACACCCGGCTTTCCCTTCTATTTTGATTCTATTTGATAATATTTTATCAAAAAAATAACATTAACTCTCTTTACCCCTATAACCGTCCGTTTTTTCAACTATCTGATGCGTATTTCAACTTTCACCCCACAAATATTACATCAGTCTCTGGTGCTTTCAAAAAAATAAACTTCCGACATAAAAACATATCTATTTGATTTACAATTATTTAAATAACTTTATTTAATTAAACACTTCCATTTAAACATGATTTTATTCCTGATATAATGGATATCTTACATGAGAAAGTATTGGCCTGAAATCGAAAGCAATCGAGCTTTTAAAAAGAATAACTTAAGTAAAGATTTAGTGACAGTGAGGGATTGACTGTAGAACCTCCCGCATTATCACTTACTTTACTTGAAATTATAACAGTTGAAAAACCTGAGAGATTATGGAAAAAATTTACATTCAAGCTACGGACTATACGCCGTTCGTCTATTTCGACCCTTCAACGGGGCTGATAGAATTAAAAGGGAATTCAAATCCCGCCAACTCAAATAGCTTCTATCAAAAATTTATTGTGGAGCTGGACGAGTACGTTACCCACGAAAGCGGGGGACTCACCGCTAATCTGTCATTTCATTACTTTAACACTAGTTCTTCCAAGTGCATTTTTAACATGCTAAAAAAGCTCCACAAAATGCAGGAAGCAGGCCGGTGTGTAACCATCAATTGGTATTATCTGGAAGAGGATGAGGAAATGAGAGAAGTAGGTGAGGATTTTTCTGACATACTTCGCATGAATTTCAACTTTATTACTATCGCTGCTTAACGGTTCAGTTGCTGTGGTGTGTTTGACCACGGGAAGCACTAACCGTTATAGCTAACTAAGGCAGGTAGTTGTTGTTCAAAACTTCCAAACACAGGTACACCATTTGTTGGCGACACCGTATACCTAATACCTAACTCCTAACTAATTTTAAAAGGTATGAATGACTTGTGGGGACTATATGACGAAGAGGACAAAGCACTTCATGCGTTTAAAACCAAAGCGCAACAGGACAATATTTCAAGAAAGGATCTTGCCCAATTTATTGATAGCTATCAGGATCTGCTTATTCAGAGCAAGGTTATTACAAAAGTTAGCGACAAGCTTCAGTCGAAGCTGAACAAGGCTAACGAACGTATAATTGAACAGAATGAGGAAATAGTTGAGAAAAACATGCTTCTTGAAAGCACTATTGGTCAGCTAGTGAAGGCCCAGGTTGGGAAAAAAGCTTCTACCATCATATTTACGGTGGCCGTAGTCATGTTCCTTTCTGAAGAAGTATTCCTGGGTGAAGCGATCGCTGTGATCGTGCATATCCAGTACTTAGATCTTGTAATTAAGGGCTGTATAGCATTTGGGCTTAAGTTTTTAGAGGGGGGACTGGAGACGTTTTTTATGAAGAAAGAGCAAATAAAGATTGTGAAAGGAAACAACGGAGATGTTCCGGAACTTGAAAACAAATTCAAGCTACCCAACATTAAGATATCACCATCTATTGGAAAGCTATTGTTTACAAAATAGCGGGAGACTTTATATTGCAGACGAATGCTTAATAGATGATGTTTTCGTAAACTCCTCCCACGCAGGTTTTGCAGGCCATTGATTCCAGCAAAACCGTTGGTTTGAGCATCGATTTGCCCAGTAGCATTCTGGCACATTCCTGTATGCCTTCAATAATGGAAGGGTGAGGGTGGATGAGTTCAGCCAACTCCTCTACGCCTTTGTCCATGGAGATGAGCAGCGCCACCGCCTGGATAGCACTTGAGGCATGCTCTCCTACAACACGCATGCCCAGAATTTTCATTTTGTCGTCATTTGTCACCAGCAGTTTGATGAAGCCCTGGGTGTTTCGCATGGCAGTAGCTCTCGAAATGTTGCTATAACGTAAGCTGGTGACTTTGTAGTTGATCCCTTTTTGCTTGGCCTGAATCTCATTGAACCCAACCCCTGCAACTTCGGGTGCCAAAAACATGATCGTTGAAATATTTTCGTAAATAAGCTTATGCAAGGGCTTGCCATATATCCGCTCTATCGCATACCTGCCTTCCAGCTCGCCTACATTCACAAGCGCAATATCAGCAGTGATATCGCCCACGGCGTAAATATTAGATACTGACGTTTGCGTGAGGTCGTCAATGATTCCCCGGGCATCAATTTCAACACCAATCTCCTGCAAACCAAGATTTTCATAGTTAGGTATCCTTCCCACTGAAACCAGGGCTTTCTCCACCTGAAACTTCTTCTTTTCACCGTTATCATATTCCAGCTCATACTCCACCTCGCCGTTGACGATCTTCATGTCAATGAGTTTGGAATTGCGATGCACCAACACGTGCTTTTCTTCAAGGTTATTTTCAATCACATCGACCACGTCGCCGTCCTCAAACGGCAATATTCTTTCTCCCTTGTCAATTAAGTTAACCTGCGTTTTTCCAAAATTGGAAAAGATGGTTGCAAACTCGCAACCAATAACACCCGCACCCACTATCACCATACTCTTGGGCCACTCTGTCCAGTTATGGATGCCGTCGCTGGTGACAACAATTTTTTCATCAATGGGTAAATTGGGGAGCTTCCTTGGTCGGCTTCCGGTAGCTAGAATAATATTATCAGCCTCAATGACTTCTGCCCCATTGTCTCCTAAAATCTCGACATTGTTCTTGCTCAAAAGTTTTGCCTCTCCTCTTTTGAATGTCAGCAGGTCCTGGCCATTGTTGTTCATGGAAGTCATATGAAACTCCAGCAGATCTTTCCTTTCACTGGTGGCTTTCAACACTTCCGCTTTTACCTTCTGGAAAGGTATTTCGGGTACCTTGAAATTAAATGCTTTCCCATGCTTTCGAAGGGTGAAATAGTCTCTGGAAAGTTCCCACCATGTTTTGCTTGAAAGGGCGCCATCGTGCACTCCTGCACCACCTACCTGATTTCTTTCAATGAGAATTACCTTCTTTTTAAAATCCAGGGCACGCATGGCTGCGGCATAGCCGGAAGGCCCCGCACCAATAACGCAAACATCAAACTTGTTCATTACCAGGTCATTAAGGTTTAAAAAATGTTGTTTACACAGCTGGCAAATGTATTCCCGCCATCATACATCGGGCACTTCCCCCTCCGTATTTTTCAATGGTCGGTATGTCTATGGCAATTAAGTTAGCATATTTTTCCAGAATAATCTTTTGCGATTGTGTGAGAGCGGCAAATGCGGTGATGGACATAACAAGTGCAGGCTTACTTGTCCCGGTAGCTACCTCCAACATATTGCCTGCAAAATGCTCCATTTGATCAAAAGAAATGTCGACGATTTCATGATTCGTGGCACCCAGACTTGCAAGAAATGCTTTCTTTTCCTCACCCTCAGGAATGCTCTCAAGACAAACCACGCAATAGGATGTGCCGAGACACATCATCACATTGGTGTGATAGATAGGCATGCCGCTTCTGTCGACGGCGTCAAAAACCACAGCGCTGAAACCAAGTCTGGCGGCATGGGCTCTCACCAGGCCTTCGTTTGTCCGAATAGACCTGGAGGCGTACATAATCTGGTTGGGGTAGTCGACGATCAAGCTCCCGGTACCCTCCAGATATAGCTCTTTTTCTTCGGTTCCTGAGAGGTCAGTGATTTTATGTACTGTAAACCGAGGTTTCACAGTGTCAATCACTTCTTGTCTTCTCTCGGTTCTCCTGGCTTTGGATTGCATGGGATAAAGAAACACATCGCCTGACTCATGAAAAGTTATCCAGTTGTTGGGGAAAACCGCATCACGTCGCTCCTCCAAAAATGTATCCTGAGCCACAATTACTTTGACGCCAGCGTTTCTGAGTGTATCTACGGCAACGTCAAACTCTGCAACTGCCTGCGAGCGAATCTTATCCAGTTCTCCTGTATGGGCTGCGCTTTGGAAGGAATTGCTTCCGGCTGTTTCGGGATTGGGGCCGAAGTTGGCCGGCCTCACCATGAGGACTGCTGGTGCAGCGTTGCTTTGCAATTTCATTTCTTTGGGCATTTGCCCAATTTCGCACTTACAAAGCTAATTTTCCAGCGGGCAGACCTATTTGTTATGCCTTTGTTTCAGAATGTCAACCACGTCATCCAGCTTGTTTCCCTTCGCTTCGAGCAGGATCATCAGGTGAAAAAGTAAATCTGCCGATTCATTGAGAAAAAGCTCCTGGTTGTCATCCTTGGCCTCAATCACTACTTCAACAGCTTCCTCACCTACTTTTTGAGCCACTTTGTTAATTCCTTTCTCAAAAAGAGATGACGTGTACGACTTATCTGAAGGGTTATTGTGCCTGTCTTGAATGATGGATGTGAGGTTATTAAGAAAGGATATCCCGTCCGCATTCACCTCATTAAAACAGGTATCGGCACCAGTATGGCAAGCGGGGCCAAGGGGGTTCACCTTGACGAGTAGGGTATCTTTGTCGCAATCAGCAATGATGTCTTTTACAAAAAAGAAGTTACCCGAAGTTTCTCCCTTGGTCCACAGCCTGTTCTTTGTTCTGCTAAAAAACGTGACCTTCCCTTCTGCCCTGGTTCTGGAGAGCGCCTCCTCATTCATGAAGCCGAGCATCAGCACCTTGCTTGTCGCTTCATCTTGTATAATCGCAGGAATCAGCCCGTCTCCTTTATTAAAATCCAATCCTTCCATTATCCTCTCTCTTTATAATCGCATGGGTATATTCTGGTCACGAAGGTACTCCTTTAATTCCTTAATAGGTACCTCCTGAAAATGGAAAATGCTGGCCGCCAATGCAGCATCGGCTTTTCCTTTGGTAAATACGTCCAGGAAATGCTCCTGGACTCCACCCCCACCAGATGCTATTACAGGCACACCCACTGTTTCCGAAACCTTTGCTGTAAGCTCATCGGCAAAGCCAGCTTTGGTGCCATCATGATCCATAGAAGTAAGCAAAATTTCGCCGGCGCCCCTATTCTCGGCTTCCCTGGCCCATTTGATAGTTTCCAGCGCCGTAGGAGTGCGACCGCCATGTGTATGTACCACATGCACACCGTCGACAAACCGGGAGTCAATGGCCACCACAATGCACTGGTTACCAAACTCACGGCTCAGCTCGTCAATCAGCTCTGGCCGCTTCACTGCCGATGAATTGATCGACACCTTATCAGCTCCGGCATTGAGCAGGGCTGATACATCAGCAATAGAGCTGATGCCACCACCTACGGTAAAAGGGATATTGATCTCCCTGGCCACATGCCGAACCAGTTCCACCAGAGTTTTACGCTTTTCTACTGTGGCCGTAATATCCAGGAATACCAGTTCATCGGCCATTTCTGCCGCATAGCGGGCACCAAGCTCTACCGGGTCACCGGCATCTCGCAGGTCTACAAAGTTGACGCCTTTAACGGTGCGACCGTCTTTGATGTCGAGGCAGGGGATGATACGTTTTGTTAACACAGGAAACTCGTTAAAATTTAAACTCAAGTCATTTTGCAACGTCTGAGAAAACTCAAACCGCAAGCAACAAAAAACAAATAATTACCGATAGGAAAATTCCAAACGTTGTCCACAGGCCTTCTGCGCCCAAACAGTTTATATCTGTAATTCAACCACAATTAGGATTCATCATAAGAAAATGCTCGCCATGGTTTGGTTATTGAAGCTTTTCCAGATCAAATCAAAAATCTTAAATCAGCAATATTAACCCTTCCTTCATAAATAGCCTTCCCTACAATTGCTCCCCTGCAGCCAATTTCTTTGAGCTTTTCGAGATCCTCCATAGAGCTTACGCCTCCGCTTGCCACAAAATAGATGTCTGGAAACTGCTCCACCACGGTCTTATACAAATCAACTGACGGCCCTTCCAGCAAACCATCCTTGCTCACATCGGTACAGAATATATTGGTAACGCCTTTTTGAACATACTTCTCCATGAAATCATACACCCAGATGTCTGTCGTTTCTAACCAGCCCCCTATGGCAATCTTTTCGTCTTTCACATCGGCCCCAAGAAAGAATCGGTCAGCTCCGTACTGCTCCAGCCAGTCGGAGAATATCTCCTCATTCTTCACCGCCATACTGCCAACGGTAGCCAGCTTTGCGCCGCATTCAAAAACAATATCAACATCCTCCGCACTTTTAATTCCACCACCAAAGTCAATGACCATGGATGTCTTGCTGGCCAGAGCCTCCAGCACCTTCCAGTTTTTCACTGACCCTGCTTTGGCTCCGTCGAGGTCCACCAAATGAAGCCTGGTCAGGCCCGCATCTTCAAACTGCATAGCCACTTCCAGCGGGCGTTCATTGTATATTTTCTTCTGATCATAGTCGCCCTGTGTAAGGCGCACACACTTTCCATCAATGATGTCGATTGCTGGTATAATATCCATTCCTACAGTTCAATAAAGTTCTTTAGTATTCTTGCTCCATCCACACCACTCTTTTCGGGGTGAGCCTGCACGGCGTAAAAATTCCCCTTTTGCAGCGCTGCACTAAAAGGCACCATATAGTCCGACTGGGCAATGGTGCTGCCTCCCATTTCAGCATAGTAGCTATGCACAAAGTACAGATACGCATCATTGGTGAGCCCGTTCATTAGCGGGCCTTTGAGCGAGTGAATCTTATTCCATCCCATATGAGGCACCTTTTCATTGGGCGGAAACTTCTTTACCTCCAGGTCAAACACACCCAGGCAAGGTGTATCATTCTCTTCGGAGTGCCTGCACATCAGCTGAAGTCCCAGGCAGATACCCAAAAAAGGCTGCTTGAGCCCGGGGATGATTTTATCCAACCCGTTTTCTTTCACAGAGGCCATGGCCGTGCTGGCCTCCCCCACACCTGGGAAGATGACCTTGTCAGCACTTTTGAGCACTTCAGGGTCATTGCTCAGCACTGGTTCAATGCCCAACCTATTGAGCGCAAAAGTCACAGACTGCACATTACCTGCATTGTATTTTATGATCGCTACTTTCATTCTCTTCCATCAATAGTGCTAATTGTTTTCTGCCCGCTTTTCTGAAAAGGCAATAGAAAACCCCGGCAAATTTATGTGAATTACCTAAAGTTCCGGGGTTAAAGTGAAATCAATGGACGTGCTGCGCCTTATCAACTTCCTCAGCAATCACCTGATTGATCTCAGGAATCGCTTTGTAGAGCTGCTCATAGGAGTTGATAATGAAGTACTTGTCTTGAAATTTATCCTTCCAGTAAGGTGTTGCCATAATCTGCCTGACATTGAATTCGTAGTGAGTTGGTTTATCGCTGAGCGAAAATTTAGTTTCCCCCGCCGAGCTTAAAATACCTGCACCATAAATCCTCAGTTCGCCATTCTCTCTGATCAGGCCAAACTCAACCGTAAACCAGTAGATCCGGGAAAGCAATTCTATGGCGTAGTCGTTGCCGCAGTATTTCAGCCCAATTTTGCTCAACTCTTCCAAAAAGTTGACAAAGTTCTGGTTGGTGAGCATGGGTACGTGGGCAAATACGTCGTGAAACATGTCGGGTTCCTCCAGATAGTCGAGTTCTTTCATTTTCCGCAGCCAGGTAGTTGCCGGAAAATACTTGTTCGACATCAGCTCAAAAAAGGTATAGTCTGGCACAAGCCCCGGCACCACCGCCAGCTTCCAGCCTGTAATCCTGTGCAGTATCTCATTAGTGTCTTCAAAATGTGGAATGTTGTTGGCTACAAAATTTGTTTGCTCAAGTCCTTTCAGGTGTGCCTTCGACGCTGCATTGGGAAGATTAACGATCTGACGGTCGTACAACAATTGCCAGACCTTAAAGTCCTCATTGTCGTAATTCTCATAAATCTGTCTCATAAACGTATAATTTTCACTTGTTGGGTTAATGCAATTACTCCAATAATGAAAAAAGACCTGAATCATGCGATTGAGGCCTTTTTTCTAATAGCTATATAAATATCGTCTATTACTGCCTAAATCGCTCAGGAGCCACATGATGGTAATAGATATGATAGGTATTTCCGTTCATTATTTGGTATAAAGTTACAAAAAATCAATGTTAGTAGATAGCGCTACGTCTGAAATTTCACTGAATATTCAAATGCTTCTTAATGGCCTCAATGTCCAATGAATGTTTCTCGATCTCCTTCTTCAAATCTATCGCCTCAGTTACCTTACCATCGAGAGTATCAAGTTTGTCAAGCACCTTTCCTGAGAAAACATTAAAACTCTTCTTCACATCAGAAACGTCATTTTTCATGTCAGAAAGGTCATTTTTCATGTAGTCTAAAGTAACATGAATATCTCCAAGCGCATTAACAATAGCGTTTTCAGTGTTCTTGTCCATTCGTTATTGGTTTCAATTCGTAACAGTATGACCAATATAATGATTCATGGTGAATACACCGTAGTTACTCTTATTAACATATAGCGCCAGCCCCTAGTTCAGCTTCACCCACTTAGCGCCAGCGTCGCCTGATTCAATCACGGCATCGATAAACTTCATGCCACGCACACCATCTTCAACGGTCGGGAAATCAAGATTTATAGGATCTGGCTTTTTGCCATCGATTCTTGCCTGCACAGTTTTGGCAAAGTTCTTATAGATATTGCCAAACGCTTCCAGGTACCCTTCGGGGTGGCCTGCCGGTGTACGTGTGTTCGCCTGGGCAACAGCACCCATATATGCACGATCACCACCTACCCGATACACTTGAGTGGGTTTGTCGAGCCATTTCACCAGCATGGTATTAGGCTCCATCTGGTGCCACTCCAAGCCTCCCTTTTCACCATACACACGAATATTGAGTGCATTTTCTTCTCCAGCAGCGATTTGGCTACAGTGAAGAACACCTTTGGCCCCATTGTCAAAACGCAGCAATATATTGGCGTCGTCGTCAAGCAAACGGCCCGACACCATACGGCTTACATCGGCGCAAAGCTCTGTGATTTTAAGTCCGGTGATGGTTTCTGCGAGGTTCTCAGCATGGGTACCTATGTCGCCCACAGCTCCAGCCTTACCCGAGCGCTTAGGGTCTGTTCTCCAGCTGGCTTGCTGGTTACCTGACTGCTCCAGCGGAGTTGATAGCCAGCCCTGTGGGTATTCTACCACTACTTTTCGGATCTTTCCGAAAACCCCCTCCTTAATCATTTCACGGGCTTGCTTCACCATGGGATAACCGGTGTAGGTATGTGTAACGGCAAATGTGAGACCTGTCTTTTTCACCAAAGCCTCTAATTGCAGTGCTTCGTCCAGGCTGAATGACAGCGGCTTCTCACACACCACATGATACCCGTTTTCCAGGGCCAACTTGGCAGGCTCAAAGTGCACAAAGTTGGGCGTAACGATTGTAACAAAATCCATGCGCTTGTCAGCCGGAAGTTTAGCTTCCTTCTCGAACATCTCATGGTAAGTTCTGTAGCAACGGTCTTCAGGCAGGTAAAAGTCTTTACCTGAAGCGACAGATATTTCAGGATCAATATGGAAAGCTCCGCATACTAATTCAACCTGTCCATCGAGGCCAGCTGCGTGACGGTGAATAGCGCCAATAAACGCACCACGACCACCACCTACCATGCCCATTCTTATTTTTCTGCTCATTATCTATGATAGTTTTAGGGTGAAACAATCGAATGGCCGCCACCAGTGTCCGGCTTCTCCCGGTGGGTGGCCCGCCAATTTCCCCTCAATAAATTCATTTTTCGGCTAAAAATGAAGTTTTATTCAACTCCCTGAACGAATTTAATTTGAATGGCCCAGAGAGCGAAAAGCGCCAACAGGTCTTTGAGCAGTCTTAAGCGCTATCTGTTTTGCAATTATTACCCTCATAAATTATCAACTTTCTAAAAATTAAGGAATACTTCATAAGAGGCAACAATATTTTTGACTATTACCTGCGCTTTTGTTTATCTTTCCTAAGCTTATCTGAGCATCTACATTATTCGACACCCCTTTTATTTTCAGTTCCCAATCAGAGGAACATTTCAGGATTACCAGAGGCATGCTCAGGCTTCTTTTGATAATTAAACCAATATTCAAACCTGTAATAAGAGGATGGAAAAGACAACCAATCTTAATCGTAGATCGTGGCTGAAGTATAGTGCTTTGGCTGCCGGCGGTGTTGTAACCAGCGCTGCATTTCCCGCATTTGCCAACAGCAAGCCAGCGCTTGGCATGAAACCTTATCAAGGCAAGTACAGCCTCATGGAAAATTACCATGTAATGATGGCTGACAGAGCCGATATGAAAGCCAGGCTGCTCGCCAATGAGAACCCATGGGGGCCTTCAAAGAAAGCTGTTGCCGCTATTGCAGCAAGTGCTTCCATGGGCAACCGCTATGTTTATAATAGCTCAGCCAAAATGGTCGACTTCCTTGCTGAAAAAGAAGGTGTATCTAAAGAATCCATCCTTTTGTCGCCTGGTTCAACCGACATTCTGGAAAAAATTGCTTTCTCTTTGTTTATGAAGGGCGGCAACATTGTTTCGGCTGATCCCAGCTACATGTCGATGATAAGAACCGCTGAATCGATTGGTGGCACGTGGAAAAACATTCCATTAAAGGCAGACTATTCGCACGACCTGGATGCCATGGCAGCAGCGATTAACGATGAAACCAAGCTTGTATACATCTGTAATCCGAACAACCCAACTGGCACCATGACGCCGGTAAGTGAGATCAAGGCATTCTGTAAAAAAGTCTCTTCAAAGGTGCCAGTGTTTATCGATGAGGCTTATATGGAGCTACTTGATAACCCTGAAGCAAACACCGCAGTGAGCCTTGTGCAGGAAGGCTATGACGTCATCATTTGCCGTACCTTCTCCAAAATACATGGCATGGCAGGCTTGCGACTTGGCTATATGGCCGCCAATGAGGCGAGAGTAAAAGCAATCAAGAGCATGGTTCGCACTGAAATGGGGATCAGCGTGACCTCACTTGAAGGTGGTATGGCTAGCCTAAAGGACGTTGAGTTCCAGGAATTCACCAGAAAGCACAATAAGGAGAACAGAGAATATGTGTTCGCTGAGCTAAAAAAGGCCGGCATGAATCCAATTCCGTCGTTCACCAGCTTTATCTTATTCCCTATTCAGGTACCCACTAAGGAATTTCTCACTCAGTTTATGGACAGAGGCGTGGGCATCAGAGGATTTGAGATCGACGGGAAGCCTTATGCCAGGGTAAGCATGGGCACCATGGACGAAGTGAAACTGTTCACTAAAAGTCTTTACGAGATTGTCAGTTAACTGACTATGTGTTAGCTGCCCGGGCTGAGTTTCCGGCACTCAATCAGGTGCCCACAGCGATGGCCCGGGGCAGCGCCCACACATCGACAATACCCCTCTTTTCAATCGACCACCGTTCGTTTTTTATAAGCACAAAGTATTTCTGTTTTAGTTCATGAATTCAGCCATTACTAAAACCATTTCATTCCTTCTCCTTATTGCCATCGGGTATTTTCTTCAGAAAAAAATCCAGGGCAAGGAGCGAAAGGATGGCATCAAGACGCTCATACTCAGCCTGGCGCTTCCTGCCACCATTTTCATTGCTTTACTGAAAATTGAGTTTTCGTGGGGGATGATCATTGTGCCTGTGCTGGCACTTGGCTTCAACCTGCTTATGTATTTGTTGGTAAGCAAGCTACCTTTGCCTTCGCTGTTTAACTTAAAAGAAGAGCAGTATCGCACGCTGATCATGCTACTACCCTCACTGGCACCGGGCCTTTCGCTGTTTCCATTCATTATGGAGTACCACGGCGAGGAGCCACTGGCACTGGCTGCGCTGGCCGACGTGGGCAACAAAGTGTTTGTGCTGATAATATTATACAGCATTGCCATGAAATGGTATTTCGACCGCAATGAGATTGGCAACCGAAACACCTCCGAAAAACTCAAAAGCCTCTTCAAGTCAATGTTAGAAGAGCCTGTCAACATGGTGATTGCTGTGGCCATTGTAATGCTTGCTTTTGGGCTAAACTTCGATTCCTTGCCTGGTTTTCTGCGGGATTCAGTTGACAAAATGAGCTTAATGATGACGCCGCTCATACTCCTTTTCATCGGCATCTCTATCAAGTTTACCTGGCAGCAAGTAAAAGCTATTTTCTCATTTTTATTCTTCCGGTCTGCCATCGCTTTTGTCATCAGCGGCTTGCTGCTGGTGTTGCTACCAGTAACCGACGTGCCTACCATGATTCTGATCGTGGTGTTTCCCCAGAGTGCATGTAGCTTCTGGCCATTTGCCCATATGTCGGCAGTTAATACATTGGAAAGTGCACAGGAAAACCCGATTCGCCCCCGCACGTTTGATCTCGATTTTGCCATGAATGCATTGGCGTGCTCTTTGCCTTTTTCTGTCGCACTTATTCTTAGCGTTTATGTGTTTGAAGACTTCTTTGTGCAGCCAGCCAATGTTTTTCTTTCATCCGGTATTTTTATTGCCTTAGCCGCTCTGCCGCTTTTGTTTTCTGCTCGCTGGTTCAAAACCTATGCAAGCCGACTGGCAGAAGAACGAAGCTAACATTTCCTTTGTACATTGGATAAAAAGGCGTTAGAGGCATGGGGCCGTTGCCTGCTACCCGGCGGCTCGTCATCCAGCCTACTTACTGCCAACAATTTGTAACTTTGGGTGTGGACGGGATTACGTCTAAAGTGACACCATCCCCAGAGAGAACACCTCCATGCCAGATAAGAAAAAGAAACTTCCCAATGCAGCGGATCGGGTTGGCCAAAGGGTAGAAAAACCCAAATTACACCCACGCAACAAGCATCGGCAGCGCTACGACTTCAAGCAGCTTAGTCAGAGCACTCCACACCTGGCACCATTTGTAAGGTTGAATAACTACGGCGACGAATCAATTGACTTCTTCAACCCAGAAGCGGTCAAAGCGCTGAACAAAGCGCTTTTAAAACACTATTATAATATTAGAGACTGGGACATCCCAAAAGGTTATTTGTGTCCACCCATTCCCGGAAGAGCTGACTATATCCATTATATGGCAGACCTATTGGCCTCCTCACATGCCTTGTCACAACGGGGAAAGCCTCCAACTGGCAGCGAAATAAAATGTCTGGATATTGGGGTAGGCGCCAATTGCGTTTACCCCATCATAGGGCATGCGGAGTATGGCTGGTCTTTTGTAGGCGCCGATATCGAACCTGTGGCTATCACATCTGCCAACAAAATAATTCAAGCGAATCCCCAATTAAAAGGGAAGGTTGAACTGAGGTTACAGTCAAATTCCAAAAACATATTCATCGGCATTATTCAAAAGGATGAACACTTCGATCTAACAATTTGCAACCCACCCTTTCATGGTTCTTTTGCTGAAGCTCAATCCGGAACAATACGAAAGCTGAGAAATCTAAAACAAAAGAAAATTACCAAACCCATTTTGAACTTTGGCGGCCAAAGCAATGAACTGTGGTATGCTGGAGGGGAAGAAGGGTTTATACGGAATATGGCCTTCCAAAGTAAACAGTTCGCCTCTCGTTGCTATTGGTTTTCAACCCTCGTGTCGAAGTCATCGAATCTTGACGGCGTCTACGAAGCCCTAAAGAAAGCGCAAGCTTCTGAAGTAAAAACAATTCCCATGGGGCAGGGAAATAAAACCAGCCGCATTGTTTCATGGACATTTCTTACGAAGGAGCAGCGAGAAGAATGGATGAGAACAAGGTGGGAAAGTCATGATAAAACATTGGGCAAAAATGACAAAGGTTCCCGATGACACCAGGACACATCTCACATTCTTCAAGGCCGTTTGCAGAATATCATCTTTTCACCCACCGTTCTCTGCATCCCGATTTGGGGGTTCATCTATTTAGGCTTATTTTGGTAGGTATACTCGATTGTGGTTAGTTCTTTCTGCTCTACTCTACTGAGGAAAGGATATGGTTCTTGATAGTTGAAGCTCGTCGGCGAGCTCGTTTCCGGTGATTCAATTTGCTCCCGGAGTATTGAAATGCATTCAACATACCTTATAAATAGACTACACTATGAAGAGTATCTTACAAAAGCTGATCAGCGAAAACAAGCAGCAGGAACAACATGAGGCTGCTGCCATTCAGGAAGAGATCGATAATCCCACCACATCGGATAACCGCAGAGACTTTCTTAAGAAAACGGCCATGGGTGGCATTGCACTGACAGGCCTCATGGGCATGACATTCGAAGACTCGGTAGCACAAACCACTTCAAAGGTCAGAAAGGCATCAAATCCATCCGATCTTAAAATAACGGACATGCGCTACGTGACCCTGGACAATGGCACCTCCTATACCAACGCCCGCAATGTGGTGATCCGCATCGATACTAACCAGGGCATCTACGGTTTGGGTGAGCTAAGAGATGGCGCCGACCCCCGCTATGGCCTGTTTCTTAAAAGCCGGATCCTGGGCCTTAACCCCTGCAACGTAGAAATGATCTTTAAAGTGATCAAACAATTTGGTGGTCATGGCCGCAAAGCTGGCGGTGTAAGCGGCGTGGAAATGGCGCTGTGGGACCTGGTGGGCAAAGCATATGATGTGCCCGTATGGCAACTTCTGGGCGGAAAATACCGGGAGAATGTGAGGCTCTATGCCTATGTGCCTGCTCACAACAGCAAAAATATGGACATAGAGAAGTTCAAAGCCGACTGCAAAGTGCGCATGGTGGATCAGGGCTTCACATGGCTCAAGATGCATCCGGGCATCCATGTGTACAGCGACGTACCAGGCACCGTGGTTAACAGCAATTACATCCCCGGCTTCAACGACGACAACCTGGACAATTACCTTTCTTATCAAAACACCAGACATGCCTTTACCGGCGTGCAAATTACCGACAAGGGGTTGGATTTGCTCTCCAACTATGTAGGCATGATCCGGGACGTGGTGGGCTATGATATTCCCCTTTCTGCCGACCACTTCGGACACTTTGATGTAAACAACTGCATCAGGGTGGCCAATGCATTGGAACCTTACAGGCTGGCTTCTTTGGAAGACTTTGTGCCATGGGACAACACCGAGCAGCTAAAGCACATCACCGATTCGATCAACTCGCCAACCATTACAGGTGAGGATATTTTTGGAAAAGAGGAATTCAGAAAGCTTTGCGATGTGCATGCGGTCGACATTGTGCACCCTGATATGGGTACCTCAGGTGGCATACTGGAGACGAAAAAGATTGGAGACTACGCAGAAGAAACCGACGTGGCCATGAAGATGCACTTCGCAGGCACCCCCATTTCGTTTATGGCCAATGTGCATTGTGCCGCAGCTACGCAAAATTTTATGGCCCTTGAGCTACCCGTTCAGTGTGTGGACAATCCCTGGTGGCCTCAGTTGGTGAAAATGGTCGGCAAAAAACCGCTATACACCAAAGGCTTTGCACATGTACCCACCGATGCACCAGGCCTGGGAGTAGAGCTAAATGAAGATGAGCTTAAAAAGCATCTTCATGCGGAAGATAATAGCTATTTCAGACCTACGCCGGAATGGGACGCCAAGAGATCGCACGACAGGCTTTGGAGCTGATAGTTCGATCATGGCTTAGGCGACCAGTTCTCCAAGGCAAGCGTATTTGGGAAAGCCTTATAAAGAAACCCTCCAAGAGTTCTCCTTTAGCTAACCTCTCCCTGGAGACATGACGCCCTGCTGCGCTGAAGAAGATAAACCCTTGGAGGGTTGTGGGCAACTAACAACTACGCAGGGTTGTTGCGCTAGTTAAAACTAGTCAGCAACCCTTATTTCTTACAACCAGCCGTAGGCACTCCGCCCGCATAATGCTACCCAGCACCAAACTTTTCACATACCAGTGTCAGCGCCTTGTCATCGCCTACATTGCCGGGAAACACAACGTAAATCAGGCCGGGAAACTTGCTTTCTTCGTGTAGCTTCCATACCGGCACTCCGGGAATAACTGGCCCCAGAACTGTTGCCTTTTGAACTGAAAGCCCTTTCGAGGCCAGGTCGCTTGACGTGATACCGCCTTTGGCAACAATAAACTTTGGACGGACAGAAGTTCCCCGCACAATGGCGACAAGGAAGCTGGACACCAGGGCATTGATTTTCAGGCTGCTCTCTGCGTCTGCCCCAGTTTCCAGTCGGCGGCTGGTATGAACCACCACATCCTCCCCAGCAGCCAGCCAGGCATCCACCTGTGCACCAATGGCGCTTGCCTCGCCACTTAAGTCTTGCGACTGAAGCAGCTGACTTACATCTATCTCCAGTTTTTGGTGCCTGCCCTGCTTGAGCAGATAAGCTAGCTGGGCGGTGGTTTTCGGCACATGAGAGCCTACCATCACAAGCGAACCGTGAGACGACGCTGTATCCTCTTTTTGCGGGACATAAAGTTTACCTGATACCATGCCCGCCCTGGTGGGCACAAAGGTGGCAGAGGTGCGGTACAGAAATTTCTTACCTGACCTTTCGGCCATGATCAATCCCAGCACTCCTACCTCCAGGTCACGGTAGCTGGCAGCGTTCATGATGCACACTGATCCATTAGCGCAGGCTTCCAGTTTCTCTGCTACTACTTTAGGGCCGCCTGCCCGCAAGTCTTCGATGGACACCGAGTTAACTTCCGATGCTTTGATCAGTCCCCTGGTTTTTTCTTCCACCCACTCCTTCAGGTTGGCGTGCTGGTAGCCAAACGACACATCTTTAGCAAAAGGTGTGTCAGACACAGGCACCAGCTCCTCATTTTCAACGAGGTAATGCACATCATCAATCGTATACCTGGCTCCCTCAATGAAAGCTGGCACCAGCACAGTGACTGCTCCCTGAAAACCAAGGGCCTTGGCTACGGCGTCTACCTCCGCAGGAAAGTGGCCTCTTAAAGTGGAGTCGCTTCGGCTCACCACCACCACTTCTCTCTGACTTTCTTTTGCCGCCTCTTTAAGGTTCCGCCCTATTTCAAGTGCCAGGTGAATAGCCTCTGCCTCCGGCAGGCTCCTTGAATTGGTGAGGATGTAGAGAATGGAGGGTTGCTGTCGGAGTTCGGCAGTAATCAGGGCTACCTCCCAACTGGTAAGCACCATCACATCGTAGCATGTCTGTGTGCCAGTCGGGTCATCATCAAGTACCACAATGGTCTTTTCACTTTCCAGGAACTCCTTTTGTATGGCTGGCAGGAGGTCTTCGGGATAATCAGGAGGCAACTGATTGAATTTTTCGTTTACGTTCTCGTACATCGCAAGTCTTTGATCAACCACTCAAATAAGCTTCATAGGTGGTGGGGTAATAAATTTATTATTTATCTTTTTAAGTCGGATAAATCGACCCGTTAAACAAGCCCTGAATCTATGCAAATAATCATTACCGGAGGAGCAGGTTTCCTCGGCCAGCGCCTGGCAAAAGCCCTGCTCAGCAGTAACCTTGCTTTTGATGAGTTATTGCTGGTAGACATTGTGACGCCTTCTTATCCTAAAAATGACAGCCGGATTCGGTGCCTGCAAGCTGATCTTTCTGAAGAGGGGGCAGCCAAATCTCTTATCTCCGCCGAAACAGGTGTTGTTTTTCACCTGGCGGCAGTGGTGAGCAGCCATGCGGAGAAAGACTTCGACCTGGGCTGGAAAGTCAATATGGACATTACCCGCCAACTACTGGAGGCTTGTCGTCATCAAAAACCAGGCATTAAGTTTATTTTCTCGAGCTCCATCGCTGTGTTTGGTGGTGATTTGCCCGCCACCGTGCTGGACAACACGGCACTCACTCCCCGTTCGTCGTATGGTGCCCAGAAAGCGATTGGTGAACTGCTGGTGAATGATTACTCCCGAAAAGGGTTGGTCGACGGGAGGGTGCTGCGATTGCCTACCATTTGTGTGCGACCAGGGAAACCCAACCTGGCGGCCTCTTCTTTTGTCAGTAGCATTATTCGTGAGCCGATTAATGGAGAAGACGCCATCTGCCCCGTATCGACCGAACTGGCACTTTGGCTCTCAAGCCCCGATACTGTGATCCAAAACCTTATCCATGCCGCCACGCTGAAAGCGGAAGCTTTCGGTGGCTGGCGTACTGTCAACTTGCCGGGGGTTAGTGTTACGGTGCAACAAATGCTCGACTCGCTGGAGCGTATCTCCGGCCAGGCCGCTCTGTCCAGGGTGCAATCCAAACCAGATGCTGCTGTCAACGCCATTGTGAGTAGCTGGCCTGCCGCCATCGACAATACCAGAGGACTGGCACTTGGCTTCACGGTCGACGGGCAGTTCGATGCCTTCATCACGCAGTTCATTGCCTCCAGCAAACCGTCAGCGGGATGAGCGAACTCTCCATTCCCATCATTGGTCTGGCGGTAGCCGTCTTCGTCTTGATTTTGCTGGTGCTTCGCACCAAAGTGCACCCGCTCATTGCCATGATTACAGCGGCTTGTGTGGCGGGCATCACCGGAGGCTTGTCGGTGAATGAAACCCTCGACGCTATTACCAAAGGTTTTGGAGCTACACTGGGCACTATTGGCATCGTGATCGGGCTGGGGGTGATGATGGGGCGTATCCTGGAAGTATCAGGTGCTGCCGAACAAATCGCTTATTCCTTTATCAAATGGCTGGGCCACCGCAGGGAAGAATGGGCATTGGCTCTCACCGGCTACCTGGTGAGCATTCCCATCTTCGTCGATTCCGCTTTTGTCATTCTCTACCCTATCGCCAAGGCGTTGGCACAAAAAGGCAACCGCTCGCTACTGACGCTGGGCGTAGCTTTGGCGGGCGGCCTTATCGTGACCCATACCATGGTGCCTCCCACGCCAGGGCCTTTGGGTGTAGCAGGACTCTTTGGTGTCGACATCGGTGCCATGATGCTGCTCGGCATTTCGCTGGCCCTGCCTTGCACCCTGGCGATCGTGTGGTATGCGCAGTGGCTTGGGAGAACATATCCCGACTTTGTAACCACAGTGGTGCAGGAAGACCTGAAAGTCGTCCACGCTGACTACTTGAAAGAAAAAGAGGCCAAGCCCCTCCCCAGCCTGACTAAGTCGCTGCTTCCCATTCTTGTCCCTATCGGACTGATCTTCTTGAAGGCAGTAACCAACCTGTTCCCTTTGCTTGCAGCCAGCGACAGCATGACTTTATCAGGGGCCTTACAGGTAGTGGCTTTTTCTGGCTCACCTGTCATTGCTTTGTGCATCAGCACTTTGATTGCCGTTTACACCCTGGTGCCTCACCTCAACCGGCACGAGACATCAGAGCGACTGGAGGAAGGCCTGAAGTCAGCGGGCATCATACTAATGGTGACTGGCGCAGGCGGAGCACTTGGTTTTGTGGTGCGGGAAAGTGGTTCCGGTGCACAGCTGGCCGCACTGATGGCCAATCTCCCATTTTCCCCCATCATGATCCCTTTCTTCGTCGCCACTATTGTGAGGCTGATCCAAGGATCGGGCACTGTTGCCATGATCACTGCGGCATCTATCACAGCGCCGATACTGGTGAATTTACCCGATGTCAATATGCTGTTCGCTGCACAGGCAGCCGTGTTGGGTTCTTTGTTCTTCAGCTATTTCAACGACAGCTTCTTTTGGGTGGTGAACCGCATGATGGGCATTGCCGATGTGAAGCTGCAGCTCATGACCTGGTCGGTACCCACCACTATCGCATGGGCCATTGGCGGGGTATTAATTGCGCTGACTAATTTAATCTTTGGCGCCAATGGCTCCCTGCTCGATCCGCTGATTCCGCTGGCGGGATTGGGCGTGATGTGGGTGGTGATAAGGAGAAAGGGAGACTTCAAACAATAGCGGAATCACCTGGCTAAAACAGCTTCATTGAAGGTGTGGGAAGATACGGAGTACAGTCGTTCCACACAATCGCTGGCAATGGACAAAACGTTGCTTAGCATGCCTCAGCGGCGATGCAACCGATCCACTTAAAGACAGGCATTGCAAGTAGATTTTTGTATCTTTAACACGTGGAAAAACAGACGAAATATCATCTGGACATTGAGATTGACAAGCTAACAAACAGCATTGTTAACACTATTTCTGGAGATAGTTTCCCGACTGATGTTCATCCCATAACCAAGGCTGACTTGAAAAATACCACCAGGAAAAATGGGTGGCTTTTCAAGTGGGCAAGTGAATTCAAGCTTGCTGATAGACAAGTTTTCAAATTGACGATTCGCAATAATCCTGGCATCATTCAGGGACTCATAAGCATCAGCGACTACGGCGACCATTATTATCTCCATCTCATCGAAAGTGCTCCCTTCAACTTAGGAAAAGGTAAACTATACGAAGGCGTTCCCGGCAACCTATGTGCATTCACTTGTAAAACCTCCTGAGACAAGGGCTATCAGGGTTTCATTTCTTTTACTTCCAAAACAAAATTGGTCGCCCACAATGAGAAAATTTTAGGAGAGACTCATATCGGTGGGCAAAAAATGGTAATCTTCCCTCAGGAAGCACTTAGATTAATTAGAAAATATTATCCACATTGACAGATAAATAATATGGGACATATTAAAGAACCAGAAGGAGTTGACTTTATAGTTGATCCAACACCGTTGACAACTGAGGAGAGAAAAAGAATAAGTGAGATAATCGCTCATTATAAGGCGACTGGGAAGAAACCGTCATTTCAAAAGTCCAAAACAAATTCAGCCAGACAGAAAAAAAATCTACCGCTAATCAAGTAGCCGACTCCGCCACCAGCCTGATTAGGTTATAATACTTTTTGATCCCGCCTAATCCGCTCGTTCAGTATCTCTGCCAATCGTAACCTAAAGGATGTTTTTGTGAAAAATTCCTCCTATTTTCAAACATGGAGGAGAATGCGTGGTCTTGGATATTTCAGCTGTTGGGTCGCCTGCACCCCTTAGTAGTCCACTTTCCTATTGGATTATTAGTTGTTGCTCTTTTTCTGGAGGCCCTTACCCTGAACGGCCGACGGCCTGGCCTGAGGGATGGGATCAACTGGATGGTGTACCTGGGAGCCGTTTCAGCAGTATTGGCCGCTGGCCTCGGGTGGTTCCTTCGCACTTTCGATGATTACTCCGGAGAGCTGGTACAGCAACATCAAAATCTGGGCATCGCCACAGCTGTACTTTCTATCCTTGCCGCTTTCTTGCTCCAAAAATCAAATGCAGGGAAGTTATCCAATTTCTTCGCCTACCGGTCGCTGCTGGTGCTATCGGTTATCTCGCTTACCATTACAGGTCACCTGGGCGCCAGCCTCACCCATGGCGAAGATTTCCTCTCAAGCGTACTGCCGGGAAATGCTGACGATTACGACGATACCAGAGGTGTGATATTATTGGCTCAACTGAAGCAACTGGACTCCTTGTCAGAAACCGAGCTGGATGATCTGAATCTGGAAGTCCGGGCCATTTTTGCGCACAACTGCTACCAATGCCACAGTGAAAACAAGCAAAAAGGGGAGCTGGTATTAGAGAATAAAAGAGGCGTTTTCCAGGGTGGGAAATCCGGGAAAGTAATTGTGCCGGGCCACCCTGAAGAAAGCGAGATCTACAGAAGAATTACGCTGTCGTCCAACGACGATGATGTAATGCCCAAAAAGGGAAAGGTGCTCCAGAAAAATGAAATCGCCCTGATCAAACTATGGATCGAGAAGGGTGCCCATTGGTCGGACCGGGCGCTGAAAGTATTCCCGGAAGCGGCCCTTGCCTTGTCAAGGCCGGTGCTTCCTGTTTCCACAGAACAAGAACATCCCGTGGATAAGCTGCTGGAGGTCTACTTTGAAAAGAACGGCATCGCATGGCCACAGTTGGTAGACGATAAAACCTTCATCAGACGAGCCTACTTGGATATTGTAGGGCTGCTACCAGAACCCGATGCCGTCAATCGGTTCGACGATAGTCAGGATGCCAATAAACGAACGCAACTGATCGACCACCTGCTAGCCGACAACCGCAATTACACCCAACACTGGCTGAGCTTTTGGAACGATTTACTTAGGAACGACTATTCGGGTACAGGGTTTATTACTGGTGGCAGAAAGCAGGTTACTGACTGGCTGTACAACTCGCTCCTGGAAAACAAGCCCTACAATGGCATGGTGAAGGAATTGATCAACCCCACCCCCGCTTCCGAAGGCTTTATCAAAGGCATAGAATGGCGGGGTGTGGTAAACGCCAGTCAGCGCACCGAAATGCAGGCTGCTCAGAATATTGGCCAGTCACTGCTGGGGGTGAATGTGAAGTGTGCGTCTTGCCACAACAGCTTTGTAAGCAACCTCACGCTGGATCAGGCTTATGGCTTTGCGTCCATATTTGCCGATTCGGTGATGGAACTCAACAGGTGTGACATACCCACTGGAAAAATGGCCCAGGTCAGTTTCCTGTATCCGGAATTAGGGTCGGTGGAGGCCGACAGCTTAAAAGAGCGCTTACTGAAACTTTCAGAGGTCATTGTGAAGCCAGAGAATGGCAGGCTTTACCGAACCATTACCAACCGGATATGGCAAAGACTGATGGGCCGTGGCATCATCGAACCTTTGGATGAGATGGACAACCCCCCCTGGGATGGTGCTTTGCTCGACTGGCTGGCGGCGGATTTTATTGACTCAGGCTATGACCTGAAGCAGTTGATGCGCACCATCATGACATCTAAAGCCTACCAGCTGCCAACGGTGAGCTACGAAAAGTTAGAGCAGGTGAAGTCGGCCCGCTACGTATTCAACGGCCCAATTGTCAGGCGAATGAGCGCCGAGCAATTTTCTGACGCCATAAGCCAGGTCATAGCCCCGGTATACTATGCCGCCGCTTACAACCCTTCCGGCGATCAGCTATCTTCGAACAGGGTTTGGCACCGTGAAAGGAAATTTGACCGGGACGTACTGCCGGAACCCGGCACGAGATATTTCCGTCACAAGTTTACCCTGACTGACCGGGAAATCATCAACGCTCAGGCCCTGATTTCAGTTGATCATTCTTATTCGTTTTACCTCAATGGGAACAAGGTGGCTGAAGGCAACGACTGGAGAAAAGTAAGTAAGCTGGACGTAACGAAGTTCCTGAAAAGTGGAGAAAACATTATCGCCATCGAGGGAACGAATGAAGGCCCTATTGCCAATCCTGCGGGGATATTGTTTGCGATGAAAATTCGACAAAAGGACAGCCTTGAAACCACTATACAATCGGCGAGTGGCGAGGGTTGGAAAAGCGCCGATGTGAACCCAGGCAAAGAATGGCTGAGCGCTACGTTTGATGATTCGGATTGGGAGAATGCCCGCAACTATGGTTCCATGCATTGGGACCAGTTATTGAGTTTTACATTTGAAGACAATGTGCCCACTTATGCTAGGGCCAGTCTGGTCAGGCAGCATCCGTTCTTGAAAGCGCTTGGTCGGCCAAGCCGGGAAACTGTAGCCACCTCCAGGGATGATCAGGCTACCTTGCTGCAATCGCTGGAACTCACCAATGGTGCCTATTTTAACCAGGTACTGGAAGAGGGTGCCAGCACCTGGCTGCAAGAATTAGGCAACGATGGGGATAAAATCGTTGACACCCTCTATTTAAAATCCCTTGGACGGAAACCGTCAGCGCAGGAAAAGGCGGTCATGCTGAGCGCCCTGGGCGACACCCCCGATAAGGAGGGTTTGCAGGACCTGTTCTGGGCCACGTTACTTTTACCTGAATTCCAGTTTATCTATTAGATGAAAAGCCAATGAATGACGAGATAACTAACTCACGCAGGGAATTTATGAAGAAAATGGGGGCTGCCAGCCTGGCCGCTGCGGCTGTCAGCATCCCCACTGCCAGTTTTTTAAGCTCATGCAGCACTACTCCGGCAATTCGTTCTACGGCTGACACCGTCATATTGCTTTGGATGGCCGGAGGCATGGCACATACAGAAACCTTTGACCCCAAGGCCTACACACCCTACACAAAAGGCGTAGAGAGCAAACGAATTTTAAGTTCGTTTCCAAAGGTTCCGACCGCTGTGGACGGGCTGTATTTTTCCGAAGGTCTTGAGTCCATCGGCAGTGTGATGGACAAAGGCGCTATCATCCGGTCCTACAAATCGGCCGACCTGGGGCACATCCTGCATACCCGGCACCAGTACCACTGGCATACTTGCTATGAGCCGCCACAATCCGTGCAAGCGCCGCATATTGGTGCCTGGATCGCCAAAGAGCTGGGGCCGGTCAATCCGGTCATCCCTCCTTTTATTGCCATGGGGCAGCGTTTCACTGTTGGGGAAGGCGAAGAACTAAAAGCTTTCCATACGGCAGGATTCCTGGGCAGTGAATATGGCCCGTTTCTTATTCCCGATCCGTCAAGTGGGCTGGAGAGCGTTCGTCCGCCGCAGGGCATGTCTATCAAAAGGTTTGAGGCAAGAAATCAGCTTTACAAAGAATTGGCCAACAAAAGTAAGGTAATGGAGCGGGGAAGCGATTACCAGCGGGAGTCGTTGATGCGGTCGATGGAGCAGTCGTACCGGCTATTAAATTCACCGGAGTCGCAGGTGTTTGATTTGACACAGGAACCAAAGGAGAAGTACGACATCTACAACACCGGCCGATTTGGGCTTGGCTGCCTGACCGCCAAAAGGCTGGCCATGAACGGTGCCCGGTTTGTGAGCGTTTCCACAGAATACGAGCCATTTCTAGGCTGGGATACGCACGAGAACGGACATACCCGAGTGGTGAAAATGAAGGAACTGATCGATGGCCCTGTTGCGCAGCTTGTCAAAGATTTGGATGAATCGGGGCATTTGGACAGGACGCTCATTGTGCTGGCCAGCGAATTCAGCAGAGATGCCTTGCTGGAAGGGCGCCCGGGCGAAAAAGTACAAGACCAGGTCAATCAACCTGACGTTATTGAAGACGAAAAATTCTATGGCATGCACCGGCATTTCACCGATGGCAGCTCTATACTTATGTGGGGAGGGGGCATCAAAAAAGGGTTGGTTTACGGCAAAACGGCCGATGAAAGACCCTGCTCCTCCATTGAAAACACCGTCGTTATTGACCAAATACACCAGACGATCTACCATGCTTTAGGTATCCATCCTGAAACTAACTACACGATCGAAGGTCGGCCCTTCTACACCACGCCCGACGGGCAGGGAAAAGCCGTTTTGGAGTTGCTTGCTTAGGGTAGGTTAATTTTGCCGCATGCCGACCTTCCCGCACCTGAGTTCTCTGAGAGTCTCCTGAAAATTGCTCTGAATAAGATAGAACTTAGAGAATGTGTTTCGCAAATAAACAAACCACTGGAAGGAGGGATTCAACCACTTTTGGTAACAACCAAATGCATTTCTCAAACACACACTCACTATCAGATTCTTAACCGGCACTCCCAACGTAAAAGTGAAAGAATTTTAGTTTAGTATCAACCGCCACTGCTTGTCATAATTAGCTCAACTCCTGGCAAGGGAAGAAATCACAAATACTTCCGGATACTTTGCATTCTCATGAAGAATTAGCCTATTTAACAAAGGTCTTTACGTTGTGGAGATCAACACCATCCTAATCGTTCGTCAAATGCTCCATTGGATATTAAAGATTCAGAACATTGGCGTGGAGCCACACATGAGCAAGGCGCTAAAGCGTTCAGTCATTCTAAGCAATAGCCTTAGTTTAATGATCGCCACAATGCCTATTCTTTTTACGCTGCTGGTCTCTATAACGCAGGGAACTGCTCTAATAACTGTACCGCTGGTCACTCAGCCCTTATTTGTGCTTACTCCTATCCTCCTCAACGCAGTAAGGTGGACAACTGCAAGTCGCATTTTACTGTCCTGGATCACACCCGCCGTTATCATTAGTTATTCAATCATTAACAAAACCAATGGGCTCGACATGCAAGTATCGAGTTATGTCGGCTTCAGAATAACCATGGTAGCATCATCCATTTTACCTTTTCTGCTTTTTACTCCAGCGGAGAGATGGCTTATGTTCCTCACGCTGGGGCTTTCATCTTTTACTGTGATAAGCTTTGACGCTGCTCATACTTTTTTTGGTGTCGGATTTTCCAATGCTTCCCTGGCAGATTCATCGTATCAACTCACCAACATCCGGGCCTTTATGGGTATTGTTATTATAGGCTCTTGCGCCCTCATTCTGAAAAATTCGTTTGAAAAATCTGAGGCCGAAAACGAGGAGCTCATCGAGGAACTAGGCAGGAGAAATACGGAAATAAAAACCCAACTTCGAGAGATCCAAAATCAACAAAAGAGCATCCAATCCCAAAAAGACCTGATAGAACATCAGTACAATATCATTCTGCAAAGAGAGGCGAGGTTGATGAGCAACGAAGAAAAATTGACTCAGGCAAACAAGGTGATAAAATCACAACATGATCTACTATTAAGTAAAAATATCGACCTGCAACAGAAGTTGATTGAGCAAAACGACATGCTTGAAAAAGCCAACCAGGATCTTATAAAAATGAATGCTGATTTACATCATTTCATGTACATGGCCTCTCACCACCTTCGGGGGCCTATTGCCACGCTACATGGGCTGATTAACCTGGTGCCAAGGAAAAAATTAGATGAAGAGCTATCTGATTTATTGGACAGAGGCATTGATGAACTAGGCGCTCTGAACAATGTAGTTGACGACCTGAACCATATTGACACAATCAAAAATCAATTGCTCCATCCAGTGGAAAAAATCTTTTGGGATAAAATCGTTGCCTCGGTTCTCGAACAATACGAACAAGAAATTAGGGAGCTTGGTATAGTGATAAAACTTGACCTCAATCAAGCCCCTTATATCACAACCATCCGAAGCTTGCTTTACGATATATTGGATAAAATCATCAACAACGCCATTAAATTCAGGTCGCCCGAACGGCCTCTAATGGTAACTATTTCCTGTAAATTGGATGAAGACAAGTTGATACTAGAAATAGCTGACAATGGAATGGGAATTAATATGTCTTATTTCGGGGACAGGGTTTTCGGTTTATACAAAAGATTTCACGAAAACACAGCCGGAAAAGGGCTTGGCCTGTATTTTGTAAAAGCAGAAACCGAGTTACTCGAGGGCTCTATTTCTGTGCGTAGCGTCGTCGATCAGCACACCACCTTTACTTTGAAGTTTCCTATTGCCCCAAGTCACTAATCAATACTACAAATAGCCATTTTTTCTCAAACAATCCGAACACACTGATATCGCATTTCATCGAAAAATCTTAAGGTACTTTTTGAAATTGACATACCAGAAAACCCTTTAAATACCTGCCACCAGGATTTCTCTTTGTCCTACAGGCTGAAAAACCTACCTTTCTAACCCAAAAGACTAAATATGAGATTTATCCTGATCTTCCTTTTATTATCGACAGAAGGTTTAGCCCAAGCACCCAAGTTCACCCGTCAGGACACCCTGCGTGGCTCCATCACCCCGGAAAGAGCATGGTGGGATCTGGTGCATTATAACCTCGGGGTCAAGGTCGATCCATCAGACAAAACCTTCTCCGGGCAAAATACCGTCACCTACAAGGTGCTTAAGTCGGCCAAAATAATGCAGATTGACTTGCAGCCCCCAATGAAAATCACGGCCGTAACAGAAGATGGGAAAGCGCTTAAAGTGAAACAGGAGGGCAATGCGTGGTTCATTACGCTCAAGAAAAAGCAGGTGCCAGGGGCTGTGAACAACCTGATAATCAGTTATGGTGGAAGGCCTCAAGTGAGCAAGCTCCCGCCCTGGGAAGGAGGTGTTACCTGGACAAAGGACAGCAACGGCAACGACTTCATCGTCACTACCTGCCAGGGAGATGGTGCCAGCCTGTGGTGGCCCTGCAAAGACCACATGTACGACGAAACCGACAGCATGACCATCAGCGTAACCGTGCCTGAGCACCTCATGGACGTTTCCAACGGCCGACTGAGAAAAACCACGAACAACAATGATGGCACAAAAACCTTCGAGTGGTTTGTGTCCAATCCCATCAACAACTACGGCGTGAATGTGAACGTGGGTGACTACGTGCATTTTGGAGAGGTGTATCAGGGAGAAAAAGGCCCGCTGGACTGCGACTACTACGTGTTGCGAGACAACCTGAAGAAAGCAAAAACCCATTTCGAAGAAGTGCCTAAAATGCTGGCGGCTTTTGAACACTGGTTTGGGCCCTACCCTTTTTACGAAGACAGCTACAAGCTGGTGGAAGTACCCTACTACGGCATGGAACACCAGAGCAGCGTCACCTATGGCAACTTCTACAAAAACGGCTACCACACCACCGACGTAAGCGGCACAGGCTGGGGTTTCAACTTCGATTTCATCATTGTGCACGAGTCGGGACACGAGTGGTTTGCCAATAACATCACGTACAAAGACATCGCTGACATGTGGGTGCACGAAGGCTTTACTGCCTACTCAGAGAACCTTTTTGTAGACTACTATTACGGCAAAGACGCCAGTGCCGAATACGTGGTTGGCACACGCAAGAACATCCGCAACGACAGACCTATCATTGGCTACTACCAGGTGAATAAATCAGGCTCAGGCGACATGTACTCGAAAGGAGCGAATATGCTGCACACTTTGCGCCAGCTGGTGGGAGACGATGAAAAATGGCGCATGATGCTGCGGGGGTTGAATGAAGAATTCTACCACCAAACTGTTACCACCGGGCAAATTGAAGATTTCCTTGCTGAAAAGTCAGGGATGGATCTGAAGCCTTTCTTTGACCAATACCTGAGAGATACCAGAATCCCTGTGTTGGAGTACAAAGCCGACGGCAAAACGCTCAACTATCGTTGGACTAACTGTGTGGAAGGTTTTGCGATACCAGTGGAGGTGAGCATCGACGGCAAAACACAAAGATTGATTCCTGAGAGCACTTGGAAGACCGTAGCGTTAGGTCAGCCCATGCGTAAGCTGACGGTAGACAGTGATTATTACGTGGATGCCAGCAAGATTGAATAGACTTAGCTTGCTCAGGAAAATGGCGCAATCGCCCTCTTGAATTGTCGTTTTACTACAGCGAGAAATTTGTTGGCAATAGCGATCTTTGATAGGTAAAATACACCACAATAAAACTGCTATGAAACATCTTCAATTTCTCCAGGACGTCAAGGCGCCTGCTACAAAAGTTTACAGGCTGATGCTGGGCCTTGATGATATTAAAAGCTATCAAGACTGGACCAGCGCTTTCAACCCCGATCCAGATGGGGCTCCAGGCTCTTACGAGGGAAGCTGGGACAAAGGCAGCAAAATACTTTTCGTAGGGCTTGATCAGGACGGTAAGAGGGGCGGCATGGTGTCCAAAATACTGGAAAACAAACCCGCTGAGTTCGTATCTGTCAGTCATTACGGCATGGTGGATGGCGACCAGGAAATCACCTCCGGCACCATGGTTGAAATGTGGGCTGGCGCTATGGAAAACTACACCTTCAAAGAACGCAATGGGGTGACTGCAGTGACGGTAGACTTGGACACGGCGGATGCTTTTGCCGAAATGTTCAGCGAAATGTGGCCAAAGGCATTGAACAGGCTGAAGGAGATTTGCGAGGGTTAGGAGCAGGTCGAATGCAGTAGCGAAAAACATGTGCCGGAATGGTCGCAATAATGAGGCTAAGCTGTAAATTAACAATGCCGAAATCAACCTTGAAGCAAAAGCTCTATCGAGGCATTAGGGCTGACTACTCATCGACGACGCTATATGGAGAAAATCCCCATCAGAGACATTCGCACCACAAGTGGGCAGGCTTTTGGGCGATGTAGTATCCGGAGGCTGCAGGATATCTTCGAGGGGAAAGACATGCTGCACGCCCTGCACCGGCACAACTTCTTTTTTATTCTGGCGGTCGCCCAGGGTGAAGGCGTTCATGAAATTGATTTCACTCCCTATCAGGTATCCGACCGATCCGTGTTTTTTCTGAGGCCGGGTCAGGTGCACCGCCTCCAGCTAAAGATGGGCTCCACCGGATATCTCATGGAATTTGACCAGGAGTTCTGCGGCTCCAAAGATCAGGCTACTGCGCAGCGGCTGCGAAAAGCAAGTGGCAAGAACTTCTGCCAACTTGAAGCCAGCAGGTTCGACAAACTGGACGGTATCCTGTCTGATATTTTTGAAGAATACACCAGCAAGCAGGACGGCTACGTAAATATCATCAAAGCCAATTTGGAAATCCTTTGCATAGCATACAACAGGCAGAGCCCTGACCCAGGTCAACTGACAAACAATGGTAACCTCTATACGCAGGAGCGTTTTGAAAAACTGCTTGAACTGCTTGAGACCCGGATCAGCGAATTAAAAAATGTATCGCAATATGCCGACCTGCTCAATCTCTCAGCCTACCAGTTGAATGCTATCACCAAAGCGTCGGTAGGTAAAACTGTCGCTCAACTGATCGACGAACAGATTATACTCGAAGCAAAACGCTACCTGCTCGCCACCCCTAATCAGGTGAAAGACATTGCGTGGGATCTGGGGTACGAGGACGTTTCCTATTTCATCCGGTTTTTTAAAAAACATACAAGCCACTCTCCGGATGCTTTTCGCAAGAACTTCCGATAAGTCCCATCCAACTTCATTTTCGTCCTATCCCCACCCCTTTTGTTCACTTTACTTTTGTGACATCAAGTTTCAACAAGTAACAAAATGAACAAAAAAACACGCCTGATGGCCTCGCTGAAAATATGGCTGGTCATCTATCCTTCCATCACAGTGTTTCTGGCTGTCTTTGGCGAAAGCCTGGCTGGGCTGCCACTTTATCAAAGAACCTTTATCCTGACCATTTCTCTGGTTCCGTGGATGATGTTCGTAGGCGTTCCTTTACTCGACCGGCTGATCGCTCAATTTTCAGGCAAGGCAAACGCAAAATAAAGCAAACGACAATAACATGGAGACTGCAATAAAGCACGATGTAATCATCGTTGGAGGAAGCTATGCCGGTCTGGCTGCTGGCCTCGCCCTGGGCAGAGCGCTGAGAAAGGTGCTGATCATCGACAGTGGAAAACCCTGCAACAAGCAAACGCCACACTCGCACAATTTCCTTACGCAGGACGGCACAGCCCCGGCAGAAATTGCTTCAATAGCCAAACAGCAGGTGTTGACATACGACACGGTAAGCCTTCTGAACGACCGGGTGGTAAACGCCAAAAAACTGGACAGTGGATTTGAGGTTTTTGTGCCATCCGGCGAGTCGTTTACGGCCAGGAAATTAATTTTTGCAACTGGCATCAAAGACGTTATGCCTGAGATTCCCGGTTTCAAGGAGAGCTGGGGTAAAAGTGTGCTCCACTGCCCCTATTGCCACGGATACGAAGTGCGAGGCCAGAAAACCGGCATACTCGCCAACGGCGATAGTGGCTATGAATTCTGCATGCTCATTGCCAATTGGACAAGCGACCTGACGCTGTATACCAACGGCAACAGCACGCTCACGCATGAGCAAACTACCAGTCTGCGCAATCATAAGATCAACATCGTAGAAGATGAAATCCTCAAGTTGGACCAAACAAACGGCTACCTCAATAGCATCCAGTTCAAGACCGGCAGAGTAGAACCTGTGACCGCATTATATGCCAGGCTCCCTTTTCAGCAGCATTGCGACATTCCACAACAACTGGGCTGCGAGCTCAGCGAAGAAGGCTACATTAAGGTAGACGCTGCGCAAAAAACCTCGGTGCCAGGTGTATATGCCTGTGGCGACAACGTCACCCGCATGCGCACTGTTGCCAATGCGGTTTCAATGGGCACAACAACGGGGCTAATGGTGAACAAGGAGCTGATAGAAGAAGAATTTTAATCAAACAAAAAAACACAAATCATGAAGATGATCATTGTAGGTGCGTCAGGCACCATGGGAAGCTTTTTGTCAAAAGCTTTCGAAAAAGAAAACGAAATCGTTCGGGCAGATCGCCACGGAATGGATATGCAGGTAGACATTACCTCGCCCGAGTCAATCGAAAACATGTACAAAACAACTGGCGAATTTGACGCACTGATTTGCACCGCCGGGCCTACGTTTGTTGGGCCGTGGAAGAACCTCACCGACAAGCAGTTCCGCCAGGGAGTGGAGGGTAAAATGATGGGGCAGATCAACCTGGTACTGATTGGTCAGCACTACATCAAGCCCAGGGGTTCTTTTACATTGATCACCGGGGCATTGACGCACGAGCCGCAACGGAATTTCGCCAATGCATCGGCGGCCAATGGGGCGGTGGAAGGATTTGTTCGGGCAGCGGCCATTGAACTGGAAAATGGCATCAGGATCAATGCCGTAAGCCCAACGGTGATTGAAAACTCACCACAGTACTTTCCTTTTTTTCCCGGAGAAATACCAACAACGATGAGGCAGCTAGAATACGGCTTTCGCAAAAGTGTTTTCGGTGCTGGTACCGGCCAGGTGATCAAAACCCACTAGTCAACAAAGCTGTGACAAAGAGACCATCCTGTCGGGTGGTCTTTTTTTTATGCTATTAAGTACATAGCTGCAGCCTCCAACCTGGGGTGCCTCGGCGGCGACATCCTACTCCCTACCAGCTCAAGACCTTCCAATAGCAGGAGCTGACGGACGGCACGGTTGTGCTCATGTCATTGCACAGCCACAAGTACCTGTTTGTAGACCCAAAGGCTGGCAGCCTCTGCTCCGCTGATGTGCCTGGAGCCATACCTACTCACCGGGGTGGGGTCTACTTTTTATGGCAATGGGTGGAGTAATCTTTCCCAAAAACACACTGTCAGTAGCAACATTTTGGTGTATATTCACAGATGACCAACAAGGATTATGACACGGAGAGTAAGTGTTATCAGGTGATTTTCCACAACTGCATGGCGAAAGAAACATGGACTTAAATTTTTCTTCAGACAAACCTGTCTCAGTTCAGGCTGAAGATAGATTTCAACGCTATGACTTCTCGAAGCGAATCGCTGAATCCATTATTCAGAGAAAGAATTCTGATGGAATAGTAATAGGAATCTATGGAGCTTGGGGAGAAGGGAAAACGTCTGTTCTGAATTTTATAAATCAAGAACTTAGTATTCAAGAGTCTATCCTAATCATAAAGCTAAACCCTTGGCGATACGGAGATGAGGAAACGCTATTAAAAAAATTCTTCAACAAAATCGCTACAACCCTTGGACGTGAACTAGATAATAGAAAAGAGAAACTGGGTAGCTTTATATCTAAATATGGCAGCATCGGTGGAATCTTCGGCGTTGACGCCTCTGGAATTGGAAAATCTATCTCTGACGTCGATCTTGAAGAATTAAAAAATAGAATTGATGAGTTTTTAAGGGAGAGTCAATGCAAACTTGTAATCTTTGTAGATGACATTGATCGATTAGACAAATCGGAAATTTTCACGCTTTTTAAACTAGTTAAATTAACTGCAGACTTTTCAAACACTACTTACCTTCTCTCCTTTGATGAACAAATGGTTGCATCTGCTATTGGAAGCAGATTTGGCGAAGGGAGTCAAAAATCAGGTGAAAACTTTCTTGAAAAAATCATCCAGGTCCCTCTAAAAGTTCCTCAAGCACAACCAGATGCTCTTAAAAAATATTGCTTTGAATTAGTCGATAAAGCTATTAATGAAAGTGGTTTGGAACTCACTAAAAATGAGGTTCGACGATTCGTTTCTGAATTCACAGAAAACGTATTACTCAAACTTAAAACTCCACGATTTGCAGTGAGATACGGAAACACCTTGTCGTTTTCTATACCTCTTCTCAAAGGAGAAGTCAATCATGTGGATCTGATGCTTATTGAAGCTCTCAAGATTTTTTACCCAGCACATTACTCGTTTGTAAAAGAAAACCCTCACTATTTTTTATCTTCCTACGGAGGACATATGGGTTACGGTGATTCCAGAGAATATAAAGAGCGTGCAACGGTTCTACAGGAAAATCTGGATGAACTGGCTAAGGATTTTTCTAAAAGGGAGAAAGAAGCAGCTTTAAATCTTTTAAGTGAACTATTCCCAAGATTGAACGAAGCTTTCAATAAAAACTTTTTGCATGATGGAGCTAATGAATGGTTTAAGGAGAAACGGATAGTTTCAACTAACTATTTCAAGAGATATTTTTCATACACGGTGATAAAAGGGGAGCTTTCCGATGTTCAATTCGATTCATTCTTCAATTTAATAAATGAATCATCCATAGCCGACCTAAAGGAGCATATCGAAAGGTTAATACAAGGCAGCTCGGTCGATAATTTTCTTCATAAGATAAGAAGTCATGAAGAGGATTTACCGTGGGATATTTCAACCAAATTATCATTGTCTCTTGCATATATGGGAGATAAATTTCCAGAAGGGGATTCCCTTTTCAGCTTTGGAATGGATGGTGCTCTTGCTCAAGCAACAATTTTCATTTATCAAGTAATAAAGAAACATGGCAATAAAGATGAGTGTTTAGAACTTGCTAAATCTCTTATGCTTAATCCAGTTCCTTTTAAGTTCTCGTATGAAGTCAATAATTGGCTTAGAACTGGTGAAACTGAAGAAGAAAAAATATTCAGTACAGAGCAATATATCCAACTCGCAAAAATACTTAGACAAAGAGCGATCAAAGACTCTAAGAGTAAACCACTTTTTGTGACTTTCCCCGATCATACTAATTATTTGCTAGGTACTTGGAAGGAAGATAATTCAGAAGAATTACAAACTTACTTAAAGAGTATTTTGGATAAAGATGCGAAGAAAATAAAGGAATTACTATGGTCATTTACGCCAACAGCCAGAAGTTCTAACCATCCTGAACCCTACAAATCGACGTTTACAAAGGAACAATATGAATATCTTATCTCCCTTCTAGATAAGGAATACATTTATGAACGTTTAGAGTCTTCATTCGGAGGAGAAATTGCAAAGGAAAAAGTTAGGTTTGATGACCGTTATGAACACAACCAAACAGATATTAACATCTTAAGACAGTTTGTGCACTGGTACTCTAAGGACAATACTCGGGAAGAAAAATAGACGACCGGGAGAGGTAATGTCCCAAGATGTCACTTTGGCCAAACTCCCTCAGCCATCACCACAAAAAAATCCCGCAAGCAACTGCGGGATTTTCATTTTCCGGGCGTCCCCTGAATCACTCAGCAGCCGGGAGATACCGCCACAGCGTAGAGTACATTGCCGGAAACATAGAGTTTAAACACTTTCTCAACAGGTGCTGCCGGCGTCCACAAGGCGAATTTCAGTGAAGCATATAGCGGGTTGCCAAAGCCTGCGTGAACACGCTGCCATGTGTTACCCATGTCCGATGAACGGAATATACCATCCGGATGACCGACGAATAAATAGTTACCCATTTGCTTAACAGATGAAATGTTCTTCGACGGCTGAAGTCCTTCATCAATGGCTTGCCAGGTTTTTCCGCCATCAAATGAAGTGTGGATCCTTCTGGATTGAGTTCGTGTGTTGTAGGCTATCGCAGCAAATCCACCATCGATACGTTCAACAGCTATGCCTACGCCCCCCTCGCTGATGACCCATTCCCAGGTGTCGCCATTGTCGGTCGAGCGCATGATCCCCTGTTGCCCAGTAGCCAATAGAACACCTTCTGACTCGACGATATTATCAACCCAGCCTTTTTGGACTGGCTTCCAGCTTTGTGCTTTGTCGGTAGATTTGGAAAGACTCTTGCCTGTCCCCATAAATACCGTCCCATCAGACGTTTCAAAAATAGTTGCTACCGAATGCGTTATAAGGTCTGTGTATATCGGCAACCATGTGTCTGATGAGGGCTTTTTTCGATAAATGTGACCATCAAAACTGTAGGCCATCACTCCGGATTGATTGAAAGTAATGGAAGTACTTTTTAGATCAGGAACATTCTCCTTTTCCCAAACATGCGTTTTAAGATTACTCTTGCTGCGATACAATGCACCGTTGGTACTTAAATAGATTTCTGACTCACCGGCAAAAAAGCCCATACGCTCTTCTATCTCAGGCAAACCGTGGCTGATATCTTGCCATGTGTGGCCGCCATCTTTTGATTGAAGAATGACATTGGTGGCTTCGGCCTCTTTAGTTGGTTCAACCATCTTTGTTTCAGCTGACGGTTCTGAAGCCTGATTGCCTGCAAAGAAATGAAGCAGAAAATACAAAAGGGGTGGATGCATGAAAGGCATAGCGAATTTGGTTTTAATGAAAATGATAACTCAAAACTACAGGCATGACAGCCCAACGCAGCCATTTCATTTGTAAAATGATTGTAAATGATACGTAAAAAGATGAGGGCAAAGCCACAAAAAGCCAGCACTGTGATTTTTGTGGTGGTGGGCGCTGTACATGATGGGAACAAGCAAAGGCTTTGGCAGCAGCCCAAACAACCAGAAGTTTTATATTTTCGTACAAAGAGAAAATCGCCAGCAATCCTTTTCGAGCTCCATGAAAGTAGATTACGATGACTTTTTAGGCTTTAAATCCAGCAGGTTTGACTCCGATCTTTGCACAGTTTCCGTTGTGAATTATGAAAGTGCTGTGTCGGAAGAATGGCATCGGCATGAAAATTTCCATCTGTCGGCTATACTAAAGGGAGGCAACCTGGAATCACGGAAAAAGGATGACATTCAGGTGCTGCCGGGCAAGCTGATGATTTACCACCAGGGGGAGATTCACCGCAATAGGTTTACCCAGTTCCCGTCCAAAAACCTGAACCTGGAAATAAAGAATGGTTTCTTTCAGCATAACGACCTGGCTCCCGACAGTTTGGATGCAACACCCTCCAGCCAAATCGACACCTATTTCCACGTCTTTAAAATATACCGGGAGTTGGCAGTCAACGACGGATATTCCGCCGACGCCATCCACGCATCGCTGACATCCGCATTTTCAAAAAAGGAGAAACCCAACCCACAACCAGTTTGGTTAAAGCGGCTTCTGGAAATAGTAAACGATAGGTGGGATGAGTTCATCTCCCTCGATGAGCTAGCCACAGAGCTGGGTATACACCCCGTTACTATCTCAAAATATTTTCAAAAATACTGCCATTGCACCCTGGCCGACTATCTGCGAAAAGTGAAGGTTGACAGGGCTATGCAATTGATACTGTACAGCAAAAAGTCCTTCACCGAAATAGCCTTTGCCTGCGGCTTTTCCGACCAAAGCCATATGACCCGGCTCTTCAAGCTATACCTCGGCTTTAACCCCAGGCAGCTGTCTCGTTTATAATTATTAAGCAGGCTAATCTCATTCTATTTTGTGGGGGCGCTTCTGTTCACCTTCGCAAAACAAAACTGATAAGCCATGACGAAAATAATCACAATAGCGCTTTCGCTGTCCCTTTGCTCCCTTTGCTGCCAATCGCAAGATTTATCAAAACGGACGATTAAAGACGCATCCTACAAAGTAGCAGAGCTCGTAAAGGCCAACTATGTGCTGAAAGATAAGGGCAACGACATCGCCGCCAGCTTTATAAAAGATTTTGAAAAAGGCAGGTTTAACTTTGCTGCGAGCTGGAAACAACTCGATTCAGTAATGACCAAGAGCCTGCGGGAGGTTAGTAACGATGGTCATCTTTATGTCTGGCACAATCTGGAAATCGTCAAAGAGTTGAAAGGTCAGACTGAAGAAAAAAAGGAAGAAACTAGTGAAGAAACGACTTCCTTCTTCAATAACAAAAAAGCCTACGACAGCAATTTTGGGTTTCAGCAGCTCGAAATTCTTGAGGGAAACGTCGGCTACATGAAGCTTTCCCAGATCAACATTTCAGCAGAAAGCCTCAAGACCCTCTACGCAGCCATGGAATTTATAAAGAATACCCATGCGCTCATTATCGACCTGAGAAACAATGGTGGCGGTGGCAGCACAGTGGGTGCCGTCTTTGAAACTTTCTTTCTGGAAAAAGAAACCGAGCTCCTTGAATTCAAAAACAGAACTGGGAGTGTGGAAATGAATAAAACTGTTGGTTGGCTTCTAGGAAAAAAATATACAAAACCGCTATACATCCTGACCAACAGTGGCACAGCTTCGGCGGCTGAGGCATTTACTTTTGCGTTACAAAACCTGGGAAGGGCCACTGTTGTTGGGACGCCTTCGGCAGGTGCTGCCTTTATGAATCAGTATTATCTGGTCAATGATCAGCTGATCGTATCAGTATCAAGCGACGCACCTTTTTTGCCTGGCACCCAAATTAGCTGGCAGGGTACTGGCATTCAGCCAAACGTGGCCGCCAATGATGACGAGGCCAGGGAGAAAGCGTTGCAGCATATCAAAGGGCGGCTCGGTAAGGAGTAATTCCCTGCCAGGTGGCTGATAGCCCGGTCTGCTTTCTTGCTTGTTGGGGAAGTGCTGGCGGGAGTTTTCTAAATGAGCAACCCCTGCACTGCTCAAAAGAAGACTCTCGCCGTAATTTCCCTACTTTTGTTTTATGCAAATCAATGGTTCCTTCATCCAGCGCTATACGCAAAACGACAAGCTGGCCATTCGCTCAGCTCGTCCGGATTTGTAATCAGGAAGCTCTATCGCCAGGTTTGGAACCCGGAAAACTCAGACCCTATTCCCAAAATCCCATTGTGTCTTCACGCACGGCACACAGCACAAAAAAATCCCGCAAGCAGTTGCGAGATTTTCAATTTCCGGGTAGTGAGCTGAAGGCAACTCTCATTCTCTGGACTGGTTCGTGAACACCCGGGGACTGGGCGCCGGCGTGTATTTGGTGTACCTCACATCCCCCATGTTCTCACGCATCTCCATGCCTGGCCAGAAGCTGATCTTGTTGCGCTTGATGCTGTAGTTGCCTACCTCATCGGGGGTTTTGTAGCCTTTGCTGTGGATGGTCACCTTAAAGCGACCCAGTTGGCCCATGTTCACATTGCGGCCGTTGCGAAGAAACTTTGGCACCAGCTCCAGAAAGTTCTCGATCACGGCCATGGCATCGGCGGTGGTAACGGTGCTGCGGGAGCTAATCTCCTTCACCATTTCCCGGAGGGTTACTTCACGTTCTCTTACGATGCCAGCGTAGTACTTGATTTCACCTCCACCCACCACTCCCGGCTCGGTACGAGGTATTGCTTTATACAGAATAGACATGATTTTAACATTTAAATTGTGACTAATTGATTTAACTGGTGTTTCAGGTGGTAAAGACCACACGAAACGGGTATTGAATGAGGAACCCGGCCGGATTTCCTTGTCGGTCGTGGACTGAAAAGTCGTTCGTTGAAGGCCTTCGTGGAAGCTGTTTTTCGTTCCTGACTTACGGTTTTTTACAATTCAACTTTAGTGCCAAAAAATGTATTTCAATCGATTGAAATGAAAATTTTTAAAGAAATTTCATTCATTAAAACCCGAAAGAAAAAATCATCAAAAGGTTGGTTCAATAGTCCAACCCAATCGGCTTTCCTTCGTTTAAAGCGGCGTTCGAAAAACCGCTCAGCGCTGCACTTGCAGGTGCCCTGGAGGCAACCGTCCTCAGCACCTGGTTATTGCCATTTTCAGTTAAGCGCTTAACCGGGTAGTTGTTAAGGGCTTAACCGCATGGCAGTTAAAGGCTTAACCGGGTACCAGTTAAGGGCATAACCGATAGGTAGTTAAGCGCTTAACTGAAAACGAATCACCGCATTACTTGAGACGGATAAGGGCATTACTGGAAAGAGGGATGGATTAAGAGGGGTTTCAAATTGATATCAGAAGGTGCATCAAATGGTTTTGGCAGTACGGGTAATAACTTATTGCGGAAAATTGAATATATTATCGAGATAAGGTATGTTAATCAGCCTCTTGGTTTATACTGGTTTTTAGTAGCAATTTTCAATAATGAGAAATATATGTCTGGCCATTATCCTATCCATACTTTGTTTGGATAAGCTTAAAGGGCAAGAGGGTATCTTAAACAATAAATTAAGTGGGGTTTGGTCAGACAAAGCCTGCCTCGACAATCTAGTTCATCACAATTCTTTGACCAAAGCATTCAAGGAAAGAGGAGAACTTTACGATGGATTGCTTATAAAAAATGACACATTAATCCTCGCTCTTCATCCTAACGCAATGGAAGAAGATTGGCTTTTTCTAAATACAGAAAATGGGCGATTCGAAAATGAAAGAGGCTACATTAAGATTAGTAGTATCTTAAACGCTCTGACTATTCAAGCTGAAGTACATTTCGAAGATCAGACTGAAATAAAGACTTTTATAAAAGTTATTGACGAACAAGAAGCGACTAGAACTAACTCAAGTTTAGGCTTACATCTCCAGAGGCTTTATCGATTATGGTTTGCTAATGAATATCAGGTGATAGACAGTAATGAAGTAATAGGAACCCTTCTTTTCACCGAACAGGGAAACACGGAGGGGTATATTGATAATTCATTGTATAATTTTTTCCTATGGGACGAAAATACCGCAATTCTGAGCTTGGAAAACTGGAAAACAAAGAATAATACCTATTATATTTTGACATACACTGACTCTATATTCCATTTAGTACAAGTAAAAGAACCTGAATGGAGTGAACGGCCAAAAGCCTTGAAATCAGTGGGTGATAGAATAACATTAAGAAGAAGCCTCTAACAAATGCTCCCATAAATGGGAATTTATTAAATCGAGGCTAGTGGAAGCGGAGCTGAATAAAACTCCCACACTCATTTTACCGAGACATTATGTTTAATAATCTTCTAATGCGCATAGGGCTGACTGTATCAATGGCACTCTTGCTGGTTTTCCCCTCATGGGCAAAGCAAACAACCCCAAACTGGCTGTTCAGTAAGTTGAATTTGCAAGCTGACAGCGTAAAGACTAGCCTGATTGCGTCAAAGAAGCACCCACTTAACGACAATGTCATCTGGTGTTTCCCCTTAATAACTGAGTACGATTGTGACCGAGAATGCTGGGTGGCCGATCTATTCGTTGTTATTGCCACTGCCGACGAAGAAATTGTTACATACAGTAGGTTTGAAAGCGCTTTAATTTCGGATGCCGTTTACCCATTTGATATTTGGATTGACACTGCTCCGTTCAATGTTTCAGTAAGCCATAGAGCTTTTGGAATAAGAATCGAATTAACAACTAACTCAAGAGCTGCTTCATATTCCGGCGAAGAATTTTTGTTGATGCTGGAACGTCAAGACTCAATCGACCAGCTATTTAGAATAGACTCAAAGACCGCCGTGGCATATGGCGGCGGTGAATGCCAGGAAACTGAAGTACACAAACGAGAAAGTCTATTTATCATTGACAAGGAAAATGTGGTAAATAGTCACTTCTCAATAATTGAGAATCTAAAGTATCAACACTTCTTTCTAACTGAAGACTGCGAGGAGGGAAATAAAGACACCGAACAATTTAAAAATGTTTTTGTGTTTGAGGGTGGCAAATATCAAGCAGTAGGACAGCGACAAACCGGCTGGTAAAAAGATAACACAGCGGTAAAAATGAATGTGGGCTTCACCGGTTATCAACGGTCAGTTGGCTTGGAATGTCCACCACAAGGGTTAATTTTAACATCGCCGTGGCTAAGTGCAAGTGGAAGCGGAGCTGCATAAAATTCGCACACTCATTTTACCGAGGTTAGCACACATAAAACTTAACGCACATGAACTGGGACAAAGCAATGGGACTCCCTTCTAAAAGCTACAAATGCGGACATTGTGGAGAATCGCTATCTTCAGCTCAGGGCTATTTATCAAAAGGCAGCCGTAACGGTCAGAATGTTACCGATGGGTATATCTATGTGTGTCATAGTTGCAAAAAACCAACATTCTTTGATGTATATGAAGGTACGCAAACACCGGGACCAGTTATTGGAAACCCTGTCAAACATATACCTGATGCAGACGTTGAACAACTCTTTAATGAGGCTAAATCTTGTTATTCGATTTCTGCCTATACATCAAGTGTTATGTGTTGTCGTAAGCTTTTAATGAATATATCGGTAGCCGAAGGGGCAAAAGCTGGGAAGGGATTTGCTGATTATGTGAACTACCTCAACGACAACAATTATATACCTCCCAACGGAAAGAAGTGGGTAGACAGCATTCGTAAACTTGGTAATGAAGCTAATCACAAAATTGAGTTTAGGACTAAAGAAGAAGCAGAACGAATTCTAGTTTTTACGGAAATGCTTCTAAGATTCATTTATGAAATGTCGGGAATCATGATGGAAACTGAATCCCCTGAGACTCCAACTGAAACAGAATAAATAAACATTTGCTATTAGTCGCTTGCACCGATCCCTATCGACGGGTTTGAAACCCGGAATACTGAAAACTCAGCCTCGTTTGGTCTACTCTTCTTCTTAGACAACCCAATCAGCCGCCCTCTCTCGGAATAGCATATTCCACGTTGCCGGAAACGATCACATTGAAAACCTTCTCATCGACGGAAGGGCGGATCAATTCCTGGCGTAGCCTTCCCTGAAAGGACTTGAAGTCTGGCAACCAAAACACACCAGTTAAAGACCTCACTGTAATTCTTACCGATGACTCGTTATTAAGCCGTTCAAAGAATGTGGATTTCGACGGGGCTCAATCTGACACATTCTTTTAAGATTTAAGGTCACGTCATCTCATTTTGTCCGGTTTGCCAAAAATGTTACCTCTCGAAATGACGAACAGCAGATAAAAAAACCGTTCGTCCTATAGCAAATGAAAATTTCTACCGAAAGATGTAGCTTAAAGGTTGAACAGCTAAGCAAATAAGTTACGTCATGAAAAACACCCCTGAATCAAGAAGGAAATTTTTAAAGAATAGTGTGTTGGCGGCTTCTGCAGTCACGATTGTGCCGAGGCATGTCCTTGGCGGCGTCGGGTATACCGCACCCAGCGACCAACTCAATCTCGCAGCAATTGGTGCTGGCGGGAAAGGTGCCAGCGATATCAAACTGGCTTCGGTGGAAGGCCGTGAAAATGTAATTGCTCTCTGCGATGTGGATTTCTCCGGATCGGCTTCCAGGTCGGTACAAAATTTCCCAAAGGCCAAACTGTATGCCGATTACAGGGAAATGCTGGACAAGGAAAAAGACATTGACGCCGTGACCATTTCAACCCCCGATCATGTACACGGTCCCGCTGCCAAGTATGCCATGGACAGGGGAAAGCATGTTTACGTACAAAAGCCACTGACCCATAATATCCGGGAGGCTCGCCTCCTCACCGAGCTGGCACGAAAGCAAAAAGTAGTGACCCAAATGGGAAACCAGGGAGGCAGTAACCCGCTGCTCGACATGGTACAAAAGTGGATTGATTCGGGTCAGGTAGGTAAAATTTCGAAAGTACAGATCTGGACCAATCGCCCGGTGTGGCCACAAGGCATTCCCTTCCCGGAGCCTGACCCTAATGCGAAACCTAAGGATCTTAACTGGGATCTTTGGCTCGGGCCATCACCGACCCTGGCTTTCACACCCAATCTGCATCCGTTCAACTGGAGAGGCTGGTGGGACTACGGAACAGGCGCTTTGGGAGATGTGGGATGCCATTTGATCGATATTCCATTCCGCACATTGGGCTTGAAATACCCCAAGTCGGCTGAAGCCAGTGTAGCTTCGATATACAGCAAAATGTGGACACCTGACTATTATCCCAAGGGTTGTCCGCCATCTTCCTTCATTACCCTTCAGTTTGATGGTACTGACAAGAGCAAATCTCCTATCGAAATGACCTGGAGCGACGGAGGAATTCGTCCGGCTCACCCGGATATAATCCCTGCCAACATGGACATCGGCGGAGCCAACAGCGACAACGGCGTACTAATCATTGGCGACAAAGGACTTATTTCTACCAACATCAATGACAGTTCGCCGCTTATGCCCAAATTGTTCCTGTATGATGGTACCACAGATTTTGGCCCGGAAAAAGAGGAAATGCCCGTTCCTGAGTATGGACATCAAAAGAAATGGGTGGAAGCTTGCAAAGCTGGTTTTGGAAGCAAGGAGCACAAGGGACTCACCTCCTCTTTCGATTACGCCGGTCCGATGACGGAAACAGTACTTATGGGGAATCTGGCCATCCGGAGTTATATGCTCAGAAAGGAGATCTCGCAAAATAAATGGGAGTATTACGGGCGCAAAAAGCTTCTATGGGATGGTGAAAACATGAAAATCACCAATTTGGAAGAGGCCAATCAGTTTGTGGGTAGAACCTACAGAAAGGGCTGGGAGGTATAATCCGCTGCACCACCCCCGCCTCCATAGCATGCGTCACTTCGTATCTTGCTTCCCGAGCTATCGGGAGGCGGGATAGAAGTTTCCGGCCCGGGTAGCAGCTCGCTTCCTCCCGCAAGTTTGGCCACAGGAGTAACTTGTGGGAATACCAGTCAAGTTTTCAGCTTGCTTTTGAATTGTTGGGTTTTGGGGAGATATATGCAACGGCCCAGTGCAACCATCATGGAGATATCTCCCTCTTAACTCGGTTCGATATGACGATGGTGTGGGTGAGTTTGTCGCTGCGCCACCCCGCATCAGCACTTCCGGATTTGCAAACCAATTGGTGAAACGGAAGAGTTGTCGCCGGGCTTGAAACCCGGTTTACATCAAGCTCAGTTTAGTCCGTTAGGTGCTTTTTTTTCAGGCTGACCATTCGCAGGGTATAAAAGCTCTCCAATCGTCCCGGGCCGTGTCTTCACGCCCGGCTTTGGGCATCGATGGTTGCGGGTGTGAAGACACACCCTCCAACTTTATCCAAAGGAAACGGCATTTTAGTAAAGTGCCTCTGTAGGACTAAGACGGATAGCTTCCTGATTTGCAAACCAGTTGGTGAAACCGGAAATGGTACCACCGGGTTTGAAACCCGCATTACTCAAGTATTACTCCTCAAACCAGCTTAGCTTCACCCCCATCGTCCTCGTTTGAGCGCTAGCGGAAACGAGGACGTGATGAGTCAGGCGATTGTATCGCCCTTGCTATATGGTCGTTTCGATAGCTTTCACGTCCAAATCACTCCCTAAACCAACTAAGCTCCGCTTCCTCCACCTGCTTTTTGAAGGCAGGCCATTCGGTAGCGTAGAAACTGTCCACCGCTTTCACAAAGTCCCCAACCAGTTGCTCTGCCTCTTCGATTACCTTCACGTCCTGGCTGGTAGGCACAAACAGTCGGCCTCTCAAGGCCTGGATGGCATCACCCTTTTTGGCATCGAGGTAAATTTGGAGGCCAACAAAGCTGAAATGTGTAAAATGCTATATTTATTCAAAATTGGCTAAAGATGAGATATCCGAGGTATGATTATACAACCGAAGATGATTTGTTGTATTATCAATTTTTCAGCATAGGGCCGAAGGGAAGAGTTAAGAAGGTTGTGGAGTATTCAAAAACCAACATGGAAGAAGTTTACAATCTGGCGTTTGGAGATTGGGACGAGGAAAATTCAAGGATTGATGACAAAACCATCACCAACAACGAGGACAGCTTAAAGGTTTTGGCTACAGTTGCGTCAACAGTTTATGCGTTCACTAACAAATACCCAAAGGCTTGGGTATTTGCAGCTGGAAGTAGCTTAACAAGAACTCGTTTGTATCGAATAGGGCTTGCTAATAACATCGTGGAAATCTCTGTTGATTTCCTGGTGTATGGATTAAAGAACGATGTTTGGGAGGAATTTACTGTCGGGCAAGATTATGATGCTTTTTTGGCAAGAAGGAAATAGGTAATTTAGTGTATCATGAAAATCGATGAATTAAATAAGCATAAGACCCCGATTGTGAAGATCGACAAAGGGTTGGACAAACTTAAGGGGCAGGTATTATTTCCGGAGAAACTCCAAATGGCAAACGATATCCTGAAGAAAGCTGGCCTCCCCAAGACCAAATAGAGTTCCCCAAATCTTCCTCGTTTCCGCTGTTGCTAAAACGAGCAGGGATGAAGCGGCGATTTTCTTGCCTTAACGCATTTCTTCACCCCCATCGTCCTCGTTTGAGCGCTAGCGGAAACGAGGACGTAATGAGTCAGGCGATTGTATCGCCCTCGCTATATGGTCGTTTCGATAGCTTTCACGTCCAACTCACTCCCTAAACCAACTCAGCTCCGCTTTCTCCACCTGCTTTTTATAAGCAGGCCATTCGGTAGCGTAGAAACTATCCACCGCTTTCACATAGTCCCCAACCAACTGTTCCGCTTCCTCAATTACCTTCACATCCTGACTAGTAGGCACAAAGAGTCGGCCACGCAAAGCCTGGGCAGCATCGCTCAACCTGGAAGTCGCCGTTACGGCAAACGACTGCCAGGCGCCCACCTGCTTATCGGGGCGAGGGGCACGGGCCAGGTCGTTAAGCGTTTTGATTTTTTGCTGTATGGCTTCGGAAGCCGTCACAACTTCTTTGGCTGCGACCGCTTTAGCCTGGGTTAGCACATGTTCTATCGTTTTGTCGCTCGCTTGCAACTTAGCCATGGCACTGGCCAGCTTTTCAGTAGAAACATTCAGGCGTTTGCTTAAAGTATACACAGCCTTGTCCACCTCCTCGTCGTATTCAAACCGTGGATCGGGAATCACCTTCACCGCCGTTTCTGAACTGGCATCGCCATACTTGACCACGATTTTATAGTCGCCGGGCAGCACAGGAATATCCCGTGAGTCCTCACCTGCCCACGCACCCGGCAGGCGGGCCATTTGCTCGTCGAGCTTCCAGGTAATGTAGTTGAGCCCAGCCACCACACTGTCGGTGTTTACTGTTTGGATCAGCTGGTTGTCGGCATTGTACACCTCAGCCATAGCTTTGTCACCTCCTTTGTTGTCTTTGACAAAAAACGGAATTTCCACTTTCTGAAATGGCTTGTTGGCACCCTCGAAAGTAGTATAAAAGCCTGTCCAGATATTGCCGGGAGGATTGATGAACAAGGCCTTTACCTGCACGGCGTCGTTGACTGGTAAAGCTGTCAACGGCTGTTGCTCCAGCTTGCCTTTGGCTAATTCACGTAGCGACAACAGATCATCCAGCACCCAAATGGCCCGACCGAAGGTGCCCACAATCAGCGCCGATTCCCGTTGCTGTATCGCCATGTCCATCGTAGACACAGAGGGAAAGCCATTCTTGAATTGCTCCCAGGTTTTGCCTTCGTCTATGCTGATCCACAGACCATTTTCAGTCCCCAGAAACACCAGCTTTGGTTCTTTGCTGTCGGGCATCACCGACAACGCATACCCTTTTACCTGACTGGCTTCAGCCATGCGTACCCAGGTTTTCCCGTAGTCCTGCGTGCGAAACAAGTAAGGTGCATAATCGCCCTGCCGATAGTTATTGGCCACCAGCCATACTTCACCTGCTTTGTGGGGCGATGTTTGCATCTGAGCAAGCCAAGCCTGTTTTGGAAGGCCTTTGATATTGGCAGTGACATTCGTCCAGGTTTTGCCTCCGTCCTTGGTCAAATGCACAAGTCCATCGTCAGACCCCGCCCAAATAACGTTTTTGTCAAGGTAGCTCACGGCCAGACTTATGATCGAATTGTAAATCTCCGCCCCGGAAGCATCAATGGTGAGTCCGCCGTAGTCCTGCTTTTGGTGATCGGGGTTATTGGTGGTGAGGTCAGGCGAAATGATCGTCCAGGTTTTTCCCTTGTCGGTGGTTTTGTGCACAAACTGACTGCCGTGGTAAGCCACATCGTTGTTGTTTGGATCCTGCGCAAACCCAGCGTTCCAGTTGTAGCGCAGGCGGGTGTTCATGTTCGGTGCCCTGGGTTGAATGTGCTGGTAATAGCCCGTCAGCTTGTCATAGCGATAAAGCTCCCCATTTTGGGAAGTACCATAACCAAAGCGGGAGTCTACCGAATCAGGCTGTATGATAAAGCCGTCTCCACCGACCAAATACTGCCAGTACAGCGTGCGGATGCCACCCCGTTTCCACACATAACCAGGGCCCGACCAGTTGCCGTTGTCCTGCATGCCCCCGTACACACTGTAGGGCATGTCTTCATCCACATTGATGTGGTAAAACTGTGCCACCGGGATTGTTTCAGGGAAATACCAGGCTTTGCCATGGTCGTGGGTGATGCCAATGCCTCCATCGCCACCAATGATAAAGAAAGTGGGATCGTTGGGGTCTACCCAAAAGGCATGGAAGTCGGCGTGGATGCCCTTGGTCTCGTCAGCGGGGATCATCGGTACCGGATCGAAAGACACACCGCCGTCGTAGCTCACATGCAGTGGCTGGTAGATGTTGTATAGCCTGTTCGGGTCTTTGGTGTCCACAGCCAGCTCCTGAAAGTAGAACGGCCTGTTGTTGGTGAACCTGGGGTTGTCGTTGATCATCTTCCACGACAAGCCGCCGTCGTCGCTGCGATAAAGCGCATTTTTGGTAGCCTCCACTTTGGCATAAATCCGATCCGGGTTACTCGGGGCAATGGCCAATCCTATCCTACCCAGCTCACCCGCAGGTAGTCCTTCTTTTTCACTCAGGCTCTTCCAGGTCTCACCACCATTATAAGTCATATACAGTCCAGACCCTGGACCACCTGACGTGAAGCTGTAGGGCGTGCGCCGATGCTCATACATGGCAGCAAGCAGCTTGTTTGGGTTAGTTGGATCCATCACCAGATCGGCAACACCAGACTTGTCGTTGGTATAAAGGATTTTCTTCCAGGTAAGGCCACCGTCTGTTGTCTTGTACAAGCCCCGTTCGGTATGTGGTGTAAACGGATCGCCCATCACACCTACGTATACCGTGTTGCCGTCACTCGGATCAATGATAATCCTATGAATCGTTTTGGAGTTTTCCAGCCCTACTCTCTTCCACGTTTTTCCAGCATCCAACGACTTGAACAGGCCCAAACCCAGGTTCATGGAGTTGCGGGGGTTGCCCTCACCAGTACCCGCCCATACCACACTGGGGTTGCTCTGCTGCACGGCAATAGCGCCAATATTAACGGTTGGGGCATCATCAAAAATACTTTCCCAGGCAGTGCCACCATTCTCTGATTTCCACACCCCTCCGGAGGCAGCACCTATGTAAATAACCTTCGTGGGAGTGTCGGCCACAGCAGCAATGGCGGTAATTCGCCCGCTCATATTGGCCGGGCCTACATTGCGAATTTTGAGGTTTTGGAATTTATCGGAAGGGAATTTTTGTGCGAGACTGCCAGAAAGGGTAGCAATACTCATGGCAAAAATGAGAACGTATTTGATGTGCTTTTCAGAAATCATACCTGTATGTTTAACGAAGGAAAGTTATTAACCAAACACCGATAACTCAACCGGCAAAAGGATGGATGGAGAAAACAACCAACCTTCGGCCATACTTCCGACATCTGCCCACAAAACCATTTGGGGTATTTCCTTTATGTTAACATATTCGTATGTTATTAAAGAACACATAATGGCTGCGTCAGCTCATTTGGCTGGCCTGATCGATATTATTGCACCCGGAGCGTGTTTACGCTGGTCTAACCTGTTTGAAAACAATATTTATGAGCGATTCGAGAAGAGAGTTCCTTAAAAAAGCGGCCCTGCTGGCTGGTGGCACCAGCGTTTGGAGCACACTGCCCATTTCGATTGAAAAGGCTTTGGCTATTTCACCTGATCCCGGCACTACTTTTTACGATGCCGAGCATGTGGTGGTGCTCATGCAGGAAAACCGCTCGTTCGACCACTGCTTTGGCATGCTCAAAGGGGTACGTGGCTTCAACGACCCACTCGCTATTTCGCTGCCTGATAAAAACCCCGTTTGGTTTCAGCCAGATAGTGCCGGCAACAGGTTCGCCCCTTTCCGCCTCGACATGAAAGACACCAAAGCTACCTGGATGGGTGGAGTGCCCCACTCCTGGGAAGATCAGGTCGACGCCCGCAACAATGGTAAATATGATGGCTGGATAGAAGCAAAAAGGCCCGGCAACAAAGACTACAAGCACATCCCCCTTACCATGGGCTATTACACGAGAGAGGACATTCCATTTTATTACTCACTGGCTGATGCCTTCACCGTGTGCGATCAGCACTTCTGCGCCGCTCTTACCGGCACCACCACCAACCGCAGCTACCACTGGACTGGTAAAACACACGGCGAGCCAGGCGACAAAGCTAAAGTGAGGAATGGAGAAGTGACCTATGGCAGGGAGGCCAGCTGGGCCACCTTCCCTGAAAGACTGGAGGACAACGGCATTTCCTGGAAAGTCTATCAAAACGAAATCAGCCTGCCCACCAATGTGGAGGACGAGTCGCTGCTGGCCAACTTTACAGACAATAATCTGGAGTGGTTTACCCAGTATGGCGTGCGTTACAGTAAGGGTTTTCACGAGTACCTGAAGACGAAAGAAAAAGAGCTGCCCAGCGATCTGGCTGCCCTGGAAAAACAACTGAATGCTCCCGGCGCAGATAAGCTCAAGTTGCAGGGGCAAATTGATGCAACAAAGAAGGGTATTGATCAGGTAAACGACCTCCTGCAGCAATGGACACCTGAAGCGTTTGAGAAGCTTTCTGCTCGTGCCAAAAACCTGCACAACAAGGCCTTCACAACCAATATCGGCGATCCCGACTATCACAAGGTCGAAGATATGACCTACTCCGACAATGGAACGGAGCGTACCACCAAAGTGCCTAAGGGGGACATCCTTCACCAGTTCCGCAAGGACGTCAAAGAAGGCAAGCTACCCACAGTTTCCTGGCTGGCAGCGCCACAGAAGTTTTCTGACCATCCGAGCGCTCCGTGGTATGGCGCCTGGTATGTGTCTGAGATAATGGACATCCTCACCGAGAATCCGGAGGTATGGAAAAAAACGATTTTCATTCTCAATTACGACGAAAACGATGGCTATTTCGATCACATCCCTCCTTTTGTGGCACCCAACCCAGCCGATCCAAATGATGGCAAAATTTCAGATGGCTTAAAAGCCGATGGTGAGTACGTGACCGTAGATGAAGAAATAAAAGCTGGCTTTGACGAGAAGGAGGCAAGGACTAGTCCGGTAGGTTTGGGTTACCGTGTGCCGCTTATTGTGGCCTCACCATGGTCTCGGGGTGGATGGGTGAATTCAGAAGTATGTGATATCACGTCTACCATCATGTTCATGGAAAAATTCCTTTCCAAAAAGACGGGTAAGAAAATCGAAGAGCCTAATATCAGCTCGTGGCGAAGGGCCATCAGTGGCGACCTTACTTCGGTGTTCAGGCCATATAATGGCGAGCAGGTTGACATGCCAGCCCCCCTTGACAGGAATAGGCATATTCAGGAAATCTACAATGCCAGCTTCAAAGGCTTGCCCAACAATTTCAAACCCCTCAAAGCAGATACCAGGATGTTGACGACACAGCTCCCAAAACAGGAGCCTGGCACCAAACCTTCCAATGCGCTTGGCTACGAGTTGCATGTTACCGGCAATTTGGCCCACGACAGCAAGCATTTCCGCATTCGCTTCAAAGCCGGAAAGGGCCTTTTTGGAGAGAACTCTTTAGGCGCACCATTCAATGTGTATGCTCCCGGCAAGTATCGCAACCCGACAACAAGTACTTTTGAACCGGTTAAAACATGGGCCTTTGCTGTTAAAGCTGGCGACGAAATCGAGTACCAGTGGCCATTGGATAACTTCGAGGATGGGCAATATCACCTGAGAGTGTATGGCCCAAACGGTTTTTTCAGGGAGTTTGTTGGCAACGAAGGGAATGGCGTAGACGTAACTTGTATCCCGGAAATGACTGGGGGAAAAGTTAATGGGAAGCTAAAAGTTTCCATCATCAACAGAAGCAAAGGTGCTTTGAAATTGGAGTTGAAAGATGATAAATACCAACACGTGGAGGAAGAGCTAAAGCTAAAAGCTGATGGTTTGGAAAGTGTAACGCTCAATACTGCGTCGAGCAAGGGATGGTACGACTTTTCAGTAACAAGCCCCAATGACCCCAACCTGAAAGTACGCTTTGCCGGGAGGCTCGAAACCGGAGCGGACAGTATATCGGATCCGTATATGGGGAGGGGGTAAACATTCCCCGATGTCATTGCGAGACCTAACATTTTTGGCAAACCGAACCAATTGAGATGACGTGATTCGAAATGTCAAAAGAATGTGTCAGATTGAGCTCCGTCGAAATCCACATTCTTTAAAAAACTCATTAACACGTCATCGGTAGCTAGTAGAAAATAGTCTTACCCTTTTAGTCAATGTTCAAACGAGCGTGGCAATCTGCCAGGCAGGGCAGGTATCCAGAAATAGCTTATTCCCATTCATCTCTCCAGCGTTTCTGAAGTACTAACGCATCCTCGCTAAACTTAATAACCCCACAATACTTCTGTGCATCAATGCCCTTTTTCGGCCCTCGGCTGCCTAACTTATCCAATACCTTTTGAATGGATTCCTTCGGCGCTCCTGATTTTAGAATTGTAACCATCAATTTATTATTTACTTGAAGTTAAACCTTGCTTCCATATTTTGTTGGACAAGCAACTACAGTTAACAATTTTCACAACCTCTTCACGACTCATGTGGAAACAGCCAACCCCCATGATGGGCAAATTAGGTTCTCTGTTCTAAAAAGGTAGCCTTGATCACACCGCCATCTCAAACTCTTCCCTCAGCGTATAGGTCTTTTTCATCTTCCTGATGAGTGCCGCCGACTGCTGGAAGTCCAAGGTTTGCTGCCCATCACTGGCTGCTTTTTCAGGCAGTGGATGAATTTCAAAGATCACACCGTCGGCCCCGGCCATTACCGCTGCCAGCGACATGCTGTCAACATAATCACGGATACCAATACCATGTGAAGGATCCACCACCACAGGCAAATGTGTCTTGTCTTTCAAAATCGGCACGGCATTCAAATCGAGCGTATTGCGGCTGGCCTTTTCGTAGGTTCTTATGCCTCTCTCGCAAAGGATCAGCTTTTCGTTTCCACCAGAGAATACATACTCAGCAGAATACAAAAGCTCTTCTATGGTGCCTGAGATGCCTCTTTTGACCATAACGGCTTTATCTACCTTGCCAAGCTCGTCCAGCAAATTGAAGTTCTGCGTATTTCTGGCACCAACCTGAAACACATCCACATAAGGATACATCTCTTCAATCTGCGACACCTGCATTACCTCAGTCACAATCTTGATGCCTTCCTCTCTGGCAATATTATACCACATCTTCAGGCCATCAATACCCATGCCACGGAATGAATAAGGAGAGCTTCTCGGTTTGAAAACGCCACCCCTCATGATGTTCACCCCGTTCTCCTTCAGGTGCTTGATGGTCGCCCTAACGTTCTCCTCTCCTTCGATGCTGCAAGGCCCAGCCATGATGGAAAAGCTACCATCGCCGATCACAACGCCATCGCCAAGGTCGATTTTGGTTGAATTAACTTTCCATTTTCGGGACACCAGCTTATAATCGTCCGACACCTTGTGGATGTCGATTATGCCTGGCAGAAAGCCGAGCTGTCTGATGTCGATATTGGTTTTCCCAATGCATACAAGGTAGTCGCCCATCTGGGTTTTCACTTCGGTGCCTTTGAACTTCAATTGACCAAGGGTATCGGTAATCTTCGCCTTCGCTTCTTCCGAAATGGCCGGATCGAGTTGGATAATCATAACGGGTGTTTTTTAAAAGTTCCTTTTGTTATCAACGACATATAAAGTGCAGAGGCTAATTTGAAAAATTTAGAGCATCTACCGATACACACCAGCTGGTGGAACCGAGGCGTAAAAATCCTTTAGCTCCCTTCAGGGTTGGGGTGAAACAAAGGATTTTTTGCCGGTTCCGAAATGCCTTAACTATTCTAGTCATCAATTTTCTTTTATGCCTTTCACAAACTGCTTGATGTCCTTCTCCATATTGTCCGACTTCTCCAGCAGGTCAATGAAGGCGCTGCCAATAATGGCACCACTGGCATACCGGCAGGCTCTTTCAAACGTTTCGTTGTTGGAAATACCAAAGCCAATCAACCGTGGGTTCTTCAGCCTGAGCATCTGAATCCTGGCAAAATAAGCCTCCTGCACCTCACTCACAGCCCCTTTGGCACCAGTTGTGCTGGCAGAGGAAACCATGTAGATAAAGCCTTCGGTATGCTCATCAATTTCACGAATCCTCTCTTCCGATGTTTGCGGTGTAATGAGATAGATATTGTGCAGGCCGTATTTGGTGAAGGTTTCTTTGTAAAACTTTCGGTATTCGTATACTGGCAGGTCAGGCAAAATGAGGCCGTCAATGCCTATTTCCTGACACCTCACACAGAACTTCTCCAGGCCGTATTGCATCACCGGATTAAAGTACCCCATCAATAAAACGGGGATATCGATCTCTGAACGCATGCCCTCCAGCTGCTCAAAAAGCAGCTTCATGTTCATACCATTCTCAAGCGCCTGCTGGTTGCTTTTTTGGATAGTGGGCCCATCGGCCACGGGATCTGAAAATGGAATGCCTACTTCAATCACATCGGCACCACCCTCTTGAAGTGCCTTCATAATTTTTCTTGTGTCCCCAAGGCTCGGATAGCCCGCCGTAAAATACATCGACAATATATGGTCTGCCTTTTCGGTGAAAAGGGTGTCTATTCTATTTGCTTCAATTATTTCACTCATGTTATTTCCGTTTTAACAATTACCACTTTCACACAAAGGAGGTTTCACGCAAAGGCGCTAAGACGCAAAGCCTACTTCGATCCTCAATCTACTGACTTCTAACCTCTCCCACTTCTATACTCTTAAACTTTCACCTTTTCTCTTCAGTTGCCACGAAGGCACGAAAGCACAAACTCGCCACTTTGGTTCCGGCGGCTGACGGCTGCCAGCACTATTTCCAGCGCTGCCGTACCGACGCCTGGTTTCGATCCCGCCAGTAGTGGGGCAAGCTTCCTACCTCCCGTCTCCCGTCTCCCGTCTTCAAACTTCCGTCTCCCTTTAAGCCTTTCGGGCGTCTGACGATTGCCGACGCAGAAAGGCAGCGCTATCGTACCGACGCCTGCTCTCCGGTCTCCCGTCTTCAAACTTCCATCTCCTGTCTCCCGTCTCCTATCTTCCTAATACCCCCCCCACTTGATATACGTCTCCAGGTCTTTGTCGCCCCGGCCTGAAAGATTAAGTACCACAATATCGGAAGGTTTAAATGTCAGCTTTCCAAGCGCCGCAATGGCATGAGCTGATTCAATGGCGGGAATAATGCCTTCCAGCCTGCTTAACTCAACGCCAGCTACCATGGCCTCTTCGTCGGTAGCATTCAGGAATATACCTCGCTTACTATCAAACAAATGGGCGTGCAAAGGGCCAATGCCAGGGTAGTCGAGGCCGGCAGAAATAGAGTGTGGCTCCACTACCTGCCCATCTTCAGTTTGCATCAGTATCGTGCGGCTGCCATGCAAAACACCATCCCGGCCCAAAGCCGTTGTAGCAGCAGACTTGCCCGAATCAACTCCGTGGCCGGCTGCCTCTACAGCTACCAGTTGCACTTCAGGCTCATCGAGAAAGTGATAAAATGCACCGGCGGCATTCGATCCACCACCTACACAGGCAACGACATAGTCGGGGGTTTCAGTTCCCTCCTTGAGCAAAAGCTGCTCCCTCATCTCAGCGCTGATTACCGACTGGAAACGAGCCACCATGTCAGGATAGGGATGAGGCCCAACCACACTACCGATGATATAATGTGTTTCGTTCGGATTGTTGATCCAGTGGCGCATGGCTTCGTTGGTAGCGTCTTTGAGGGTGCGGCTGCCCGATTTTGCCGGGCGCACTTCAGCGCCAAGTATCCGCATGCGCTCTACATTTGGCCGCTGCCTTGCCATGTCCACTTCACCCATGTACACGATGCACTCCATGCCCATAAGGGCACACACAGTAGCAGTAGCCACTCCGTGTTGACCGGCACCTGTTTCCGCTATGATCTTTTTCTTACCTAGTCGCTGAGCAAGCAGAATCTGCCCAACAGTGTTGTTCACCTTGTGGGCTCCTGTATGGCAAAGATCTTCTCTTTTCAGGTAAATCTTCGCACCATGCTTTTCCGACAAGCGGCTGGCAAAGTAAAGCGGTGTTGGTCTTCCTACATAGTCTTTCAAAAGCCCGTGAAAGGCTTCCTGAAATTCCGGAGCATAAATAATGTCCAGGTATTTTTCCTTAAGCTCCTCTACATTTGGATAGAGCATCTCAGGAATGAAGGCACCTCCAAACTTTCCATAGTATCCCTGCTCATCCACTGCATATTTGGATATTGTTTGTTCCATCACATTGTCTCCTTTTTCATTTTTCCCATTCTCTTCTTCAGTGCCAGCAGCTTGTCAATGTCTTTCAATCCGGGCGAAACTTCAAACCTGCTGTTTACGTCAATACCGAACAGCTTGGGCAAGTCCAGCTGCTCTATCTCATCTATATCCTCCAGACTAATGCCGCCGCTCAGAAAAAAGGGAATGCTTAGCTTGTAGGAATTGAGCAAAGTCCAATCAAATTTCTCACCCGACCCTCCGTAGTTAGGCGTTTTGGTGTCAAAAAGAGCATAGTCGATACACCCCTCAAACGCCTCCACTTTCTTAAAATCGAAGGAATTACTTACTTGAAAGGCCTTGATCACCTTCATTCCTTTTTTCCTTAGCTCAACACAATACTGCGGAAACTCTTCGCCATGAAGCTGCACATACTCCAGCTTGTATTCCTCCACCACTTTCACAATATCCCAAAGAGGGGCATTCACAAACACTCCTACCTTTTTTGCTCCCGGAGGAAATATGCTTGTGCCGGTAAACAACAATTCGCTACCAACGAACCGGGGAGATTTTGAGAAAAAAATCATCCCCATGAAGTCAGGTTCCACTTCTTTCAACCTCTTGATGTTGTCAGGAAATTTCATCCCGCACACTTTCAAATGCAGACGTTGGTTAGCCATATGTATTAAACCGTTTGGGTTTTGGTTTTCTCCAGAAAATGAAAGCGCTCAATAAAATGCTTCGCACCCAACTCAGGCCTGCTTTCTTTCATAAATTGCTCACCGATCAGGAATCCTTCAAAGCCACATTCCTTTAATTCGAGCATAACGGCCGGATCATTTATTCCGCTTTCCGAAATCTTCACATAGTCTTCAGGAATTTTTGCGACTAGTTCCTTGCTGATATTGATATCTGTCACAAATCGCTTCAGATCCCTGTTGTTCACTCCGACAATATCCAGCTCGGGATGAATGTTATTGAGCAGCTCTTCCTCATTGTGCACTTCCATCAGCACCTCCAGCCCGAGCGACTTTGCAAACTGAGCCAAGCCTTTCAATCGTTTTGGTGGCAAGGCAGCAGCTATCAGCAGTATCACGTCAGCGCCAATTGACTTGGCTTCAATGATTTGATATTCATCGATGATAAAGTCCTTGCGGAGAATGGGGCAAAAGTTGAAGTTTCTTGCGGTGGTCAGGTCCTCATTTTTACCTCCGAAAAACTCACTGTCCGTAAGGATAGAAAGCCCACTTGCGCCAGCTTGCATATAGCCTATGGAAATGCGCTCCACCGAGACGTTGGGATTGATGACTCCTTTCGAAGGCGACTTTCTTTTGATTTCGGCGATGATGCCAGACTTATCGGGGCGAAGCAGGTACTTTTTCATCGACACAGTGGGCGAAGGAAAGTAGATGCTCTCTTCCAGTAATTTAGCTGGAAACAACTCTTTCCGTCGCTCTACTTCCTGCTTTTTTACGGCAAGAATCTTATCCAGGATATTCTCCATTGCTTACAAAATTATGAAATACTTACAGATATCTTTGAATCGCCAACTAAGTTTCTGAATGTTTGGAAAGCCCTGCCAGATTCAAGAGATTCTTTGGCCATTTGCACTCCTTCCTTCACAGAACTTAGCTGCTTCCCTACGTAAAGTGCCAGCCCGGCATTGGCCAAAACGGCCTCTGTCTGAGCCCTGGTTCCCTCGCCTTTGATCACCTTCAGAAAGATGGCTGCCGACTCTTCAATTGTCTCGCCACCCTTTAGTTCAATAGCCTTCACGGTCGACAAACCAAGGTCTTCGGGGTGAAGCACCTTCTCTCCCTGGTTGGTGATCATTTTAAACCCACCAGTTAGCGACACTTCGTCGTATCCATCCAAAGAATGAAGGATGACAAACTCCTTACCCGATCGCTGATAGAGGTAGCCGTAAAGCCGGGCTAATTCCAGGCTAAAAACACCGACAAGCTGCTTGTCGGGAAAAGCCGGATTTACCATGGGGCCAAGCATGTTGAAGAAGGTTTTCACGCCCAGCTCCTTCCTGATAGGTGCTATGTTCTTCATGGCTGGATGAAAGAGCGGCGCATGCAAAAAGCAAATGCCACTTTCGGCAATACTCTTCTCAATCTTGTCCTTGTCGTTAGTGAACTCGTAGCCAAAATAGGCCAGCAGGTTCGACGAGCCACAAATAGATGAAACACCATTGTTACCATGTTTGGCCACATTCTGCCCAGCTCCGGCCACCACAAAAGAGGCCAGCGTAGAGATGTTGAACGTATCCTTACCATCGCCTCCTGTTCCACACAGGTCAATGGCGTCGTATTTTTTAAGGTCGAGCGCTATGCAAAGCTCAAGCATGGCGTCACGGAATCCCTCGAGCTCTTCTACCGTAATCGACCGCATCATGAAGACAGTAAGAAAAGCAGCCATTTGCGATGGGTTGTATTCGCCTTTGGCAAGGTTCACCAGTATTTCCCTGGCCCGTTCCTTTGTCAGCGATTTATACTCGAATAGTTCGTTCAGTACTTCCTTCATTGCACTAACATTTTGTTACCCAGTTATTAATCATTTGTTTGCCATGCTCAGTCAGAATCGACTCAGGGTGAAACTGCACACCTCTTACGCTGTACTGTTTGTGACGCATCGACATAATATTTCCCTCCGCATCCTTTGACGTCACCAGCAATTCTGCCGGCAGGTTTTCTGCCACCACCGACCATGAGTGGTACCTGCACACCCTAAAACTATCAGGCAACCCTTCGAACAGGGCATCCTCTACACCGGTTCTGATGGTGTCGTTCGCTACGCCGTGCAACACAACCGGCATGTTGAACAGCTCCCCTCCGAAGGCTTCGCCAATAGCTTGGTGCCCCAAACAAACGCCCAGAATGCTTTTCGTTGGCGAATATTTCTTCAGAAGCTCTGGCATAATGCCGGCGTCCCTTGGCAGACCAGGGCCAGGTGACAGCAGTATCTTATCGTATTTCTCTACCTCTTCCAGGCTAATTTTGTCATTTCTGAACACATCAGTGGTGTCACCATACCCAAGTTCCACCAGTATGTGAACCAGGTTATAGGTGAATGAATCGTAATTGTCTAATACCAGGATCTTCATATTTGCTGCGCCAACTCCAGCGCCGATTTTAATGCCGCCAATTTATTATACACCTCCTGCACTTCACTTTCCGGCGTCGACTTGGCCACAATTCCCGCCCCCGCCTGGTAGAACAACGTATTGTCCTGGCTGAGAAAGGATCGGATCATAATGGCATGATTAAAGTCACCATTGAGTCCCAGGTAGCCGATTGCACCACCATAGTAGCCTCTTTTTACTGCCTCATACTTATCAATCAATTGCATGGCCATGTGCTTTGGCGCACCCGACAAAGTGCCCGCCGGGAAAGTACTGCCTACCATTTCCAGCGGAGAGGTGCCTTTTTTCAGCTTGCCCGACACCTTCGAAACCAGGTGAATCACATGAGAGTAATATTGAATCTCTTTGTAGGTCTCGACTTTCACGGCATCGCTGCTTTTGCTCAAATCGTTTCTCGCCAAATCCACCAACATCACGTGCTCCGAGTCCTCTTTGGGGTCTTCATAAAGCTTCTTGGCCAGCTCCGCATCCGACTGGTCATTGCCGGTTCTTCGGAAAGTGCCCGCTATAGGATAAATAGTGGCGTCACCGTGTTTTATCACTATCTGTGCCTCAGGCGAGGAGCCGAAAATCTTGAAGTTGCCGTAGTCAAAATAGAATAAATAAGGAGAAGGATTAATGGAGCGGAGGGCACGATACACCTGAAACTCATCGCCTTCGAAGGAAGACTGAAACCTGCGGGAAAGCACGATTTGAAACACATCACCCACCTGGCAATGATGTATTCCTTTTTTCACAATCTCCAAAAACTCAGCATCTGTAAAGTTCGATTCCTCTCCGTTCTTAATGCTAAAATGAAAAGTAGGCACATTGCGGCTAGTGATCAGGCTTACCATTTCATCGATACTGGATGTCTGACCGTCGATCTGATTTTCGACAATAAACAGGTCATTCTTGAAATGGTCGATCGCAATCACATACCTGAAAAGCGAATAATGCATGTCAGGTATATGGAATTGGTCGTTTTTGGATGAGTCGAACTTAATGTCCTCGAACCGTTGTACAGCATCGTAGGCCAGGTAGCCAAACAGACCTGCCACAGAGAACTTGACACCAGCCTCTTCTTTAATATCAAACTTGCCCATGAAGGCACTCATCAGTTCGGTAAGCTTGCCAGCGTCGCCTAACGAATGGTTGTCCACTCTGTTGTCTGGAAATTCGGATGAAAACTCCCTGCCTCTCAGCGTCATAGAAGCCATGGGCTGGCAGCAGATAAAAGACATGCTGTTTTCCTGTCCATGATAATCAGAGCTTTCAAGCAGAAACGTGTTCGGGTACTTGTCTCTCAGTCTCAGATAAATACTCACTGGAGTGTGGGTATCTGCCAGCAGTTTTTTGGATGTTTGCCTGATGTGATACATAAAAATTTGGTTCATGGTGCAACAAAAAAGGGCCTGCGTGAACAGGCCCTTTTTTCAAGATCATAAAATCTACCGGTTCACGATTCGAATGTCGAATTGTGCCACCACCAGATCATACGAGCGCTTGCTTTTGTCATAACGGACGCTAATGTAGTAGCCGAAGAATTACGCCGCAAGACATCAGGGAATTTTTTAAAGAAATCTTTCTTGCGATTGAGGAATGAGAAAAAATAATTGGATAAGTTTTCATCCTTTAGCGAACTGCGTTTGCAGTGAAAATCCCCGCTCCCCTAGATTTAGCTGTGCGCATTTTTTTGAAGGCAAAAGGTAGAAAATTAGGAATTAGTTGTAATTTTAGTTTGAGCCAACCTAACCAAATAGCTTTACTTTTTTATCATTTTGGCCTGAGTACAGATACTTTTAATTTTGCTTTATGGATGTTGTTGATCAACTAAGCGTTTTGGTTCATTTATCGAGGGTAGATAAATACGTAGCCCCGTCTGAATCAAAACTGATTCACTACATAGGTGCCCTCAATGGCTTGTCAAAGGATCAGATAGAAACGCTGATTGATCACCCAAAGCCAATGCCTACACTGGAGGGTGTTGATGAGGATGACAGGCTCGACTACCTCCTGAACATTGTGCAGTTAATGAAGGTAGATGGCAAAGTCTTCACCAGCGAAATCGAGTTTTGCGAAAAAATAGCTCTTAAACTTGGGTATTTGCCTGGTGTAATTGCTGAGCTTTCGCAGTTTACTTATGCAGACCCGGAAATCAGCACAAGCAAAAAATTCCTGAGACAACTGGCTCAGAAATACCTGATTAAGAAATAGCTCAAGGGCCTCTGCGATTCGGGTTATTTCCTCCCACACCCCCGCCATCGGCACCGGGTATCCCTATAGAACCATCAGAAGCTTTAATGAAAAAGGTGTGATCAACTATATGAAGAACGCCGTTTGAAGCTTCAAAATCGCCAACGATAACATTTGATACTCCGTTAATCGACACATCACTATTCAATCGTGCTATAAAAGCCTCAAAACCATTGAATAACGTCGGGTAGCCAAGCTCTTCATCGAAGTTTTTCAGAAATAACCGGTCATCAACAACATGATACAGCACTACAATTTGTAAATCCTGAGGGCTTAAGTTGGCAAGACCTTCTGTAAAGCCAAATTCTTCAAAAAAGATCAGCATGGCCTCGTTGGTGGGCGCAAAAACCGTGTATGGCCCCTGTTCTTCGAATAGTGGCTGGAGTCCGGCAACAATAATAGCGTTTTCGAAAATACTGAGTTCCTTGGCTTCTTCTATTGCCTGCCAAAGATTGCCCGTTTCTTTGGGTGATTCTTTGTCACGGCAAGCACTCTGGAATAGCAGGACTACTCCGATAAGAAAAATAAGTACAATTTTTACCAGGCGATTCACTTAAGCTATAACTAACTCAAATTTGAATGTAGGCATTAGCTGGGGGAAAAGAAAGCCGGCATGTTCGATAAAAGAGTACCTTTCGCTGTAAAAATCAACAAAAAAGTCTCTCACTAATGAGAGACTTTCGCCTACGATTGGTTGAAATATGCTTACTGTGCCTTTGCTACCTGAATATTTCCCAGGATTTTAACAACATCGGCTACCACAACGCTACCAGCTTCGGTAACGCCATTCCACTTAAGGTCAAATTCCTTTCTGTTCACTTTCCCTTCTACCTCAAAACCCGCTTTAGTGTTGCCATAAGGGTCAACAGCTATACCTCCGAGCACCACATTCAAGTCTACTGGCTTGGTAATGTCACGGATTGTAAGGTTTCCTGAAAGAATAAAGTTTTCCTCATCAACTTTTTTGATGCCAGTGCTTTCGAAAGTCAACGCAGGGAATTTCTCAGCATTAAAAAAGTCGTCGCTTTTGAGGTGTCCGTCTCTTTGCTCATTGCCGGTATCAATTGAGCTCACATCGGCAGTCAGCTTTATTTGTGCTGTTGAAAAATCGTCGCCTTCTGTGGCTACCTCCACATTGAAGTTTTTGAATGAACCGGTCACTGTTGAAATAACCAGGTGCTTCACCTTGAACTGAAGTTCAGAGTGCATAGTATCAAGGTTCCATTGGGTCAGAGTTTGTGTTTCCATTGTATATATTAATTTAAATGTTTGTACTTATATGTATATACATACAATTGACTGAAATTGTTTCACTTTGAGAGAAAAAAAATTCAATTTAGTTGAGAAAGTGCCTTAAATAGCAAGAAAAGCCATTTTTAGTCAGCTCAGTTGAATTTGGCTGAGGCGGCAATAAGGTTCAGCGCTTTGTCTTTTTCGTCTGGAGTATTGGCGTTCATCATAAATGCATGGTCTACCACATTCACCAACTCAATATCCGAATTAATCAAAACCTTTCTGGGGCATGAATAACCCTGGGCAAGGTAGTTAAGTAAAACCTGGTAGGCCTTTGGTTCCCAAACGGTGATCAACGGTTCCGGGAAGTCGGTCTCGGGGTTATAAAAAGCCGTTGCTACCTTTGAAGGGTTTCGGTACTGTAGCAACAGGTCAATGTGTTCCTTCGCCAAAAGTGGTAAATCGCAAGCTACGCTAAGCCAGGCCGCATTCGGGTCGCTCATCAAAGCCGACAAAATGGCGCCATAAGGCCCAAGACCTAAAAAACGATCCATCACCGTATTTGCCTCCTCGGAAACAGAGTAGGTCTGATCGGTTCTGATAGAAAGGTGAGGCTGAATGCCTGCTGCACTCAGCAAATCATACATGTACTCCCGTTGTGGCTTTCCATGGTAAAAAATGAGCCCTTTGTCAGCTTCCATTCGCTGGCTTTTGCCACCAGCCAGCACAAGTCCCTTGACGGGTGCAACAGAAAGCTCGAGCTGCGAAGCCATCCAGTTAATAATCCTTTGCGTGTCGGCAATTGAAATAACCGGCGTGCCTGGATTCATTCGGGACTGCACCTCCTCCGGGATCTGTGTTTGCCCTTCCGTCATCAGCACAAGGGAAATATTAGTCAGCCGGTCCATCTTCTTTACCACATCCTTTCGTGGATCGATCACTACAATTTGTCTGGAGGCCGCAAAATGGTTTCCATTGATGAAAACAGCATCAAGTGGATTGAAAATAGCTTTTGCTTCAAAGGAAGAGGGGGCTGTTGCGTGGTCGAACCGAAAATAGTTGATTTTATTGATTGCCTCCAGAAATGCATGCCCGCTCAGCATAGAGTGGCTATACTCCTCTTCTGAGGCCTTATGGTCTTCATCAAGATAGGCCAGCTTCCATTTCTCACCCAAAGCAGCGCATAAGCTGCCGACCAGCTTCCTGATTTCTCCACAAGGAGTTCCCAATATGGCCCATTCCTGGCGGTGATAGCTGCCGCCCATTGGCTTGGCCAACTTGGCATGTTTGCTATGCTTCTCTTTTGAAATCGCTTTTTCCTCCACGCTTCTCCAGTAGTTTGATTTCTTTAATGACAATGTCGTGCGAAAGAGCTTTGCACATATCATAAATCGTTAGTGCCGCCACTGACGCCCCGGTTAAAGCCTCCATTTCAACACCTGTCTTACTCTCAATCTTCGTAGTGCACTGAATGGTGAGCTCATTGCCCTTCCATTCCGTGTCAAATGAACAACTCTCCAGACCTAACGGATGACACATGGGTATGAGTTCCCCTGTCCTTTTGGCCCCCATAGTGCCGGCAATGATGGCCGTTTGAATCACAGGCCCCTTTTTCCCCCAAAGCTCTCCATCTTTCAACAAGGACATCACCTCTTGAGGAAGCACAACAATGGCCCTTGCCGAAGCCATTCTCCGAGTCACCTTCTTTTCGCCCACATCCACCATGGCAGCCTGCCCCTCTTTGTTTACATGGCTAAGTTCCTTTTCTTTAATGTTCATTTACTTTGGTCTGGGATTCGGTTAAAGAATACTCGCTAAAGATAAAAAATAAAGTTGGACAGTTGATCTAAGTACTTCTAAGCAATGATTTCAGTTAACGAAGCCACCTCGCTTATTTTATCCACTCGGCTCAGGTTGAAAAAGGAGCACGTCAACCTGCAGGAGGCGTCGGGCAGGGTGTTGGCCATGGAGATTTTTGCAGACAGAAATTTCCCTCCCTTCGACCGGGTAACGATGGACGGCATCGCATTTGCCTTCAAAGCCTACGAAGCAGGGCTCCGAACATTCGCTATTGAAGGCACACAACTGGCAGGTGAAGAGGCAAAAAGTCTTCAAAATCCTGACGCCGCATTGGAAGTGATGACCGGTGCTGTGCTCCCCGTCGGCTGCGATACCGTCGTTCCCTATGAGGATATTGAGATCACAAACGGACAGGCAAAGTTCACTGTTGAGCCAATCAGGGAAGGCCAAAACGTGCACAAAGAAGGGAGAGACCAGAAAAAAGGCACCAAGCTTCTGGACACCGGCACACTCATTCGTGCGTCGGAAATCGCCGTGTTGGCAACAGTGGGAGCAGCCGTGCCCAGGGTATTTTGCCTGCCAAAGGTGGCTGTTATTGCCACCGGCGATGAGTTAGTGGCTGTAGATGATCACCCTGAGCCCTATCAGATACGGTCTTCCAACAGTCAGGCGCTTGCCGCTGCCCTCCAGAGCTGGGGAGTAGAGCCCGAAATCTTCCATATCAAGGACGATAAAGAAAGCCTGCAGGAGCAACTTGGAAACATTCTGAAGCAGAATGATGTGTTGCTGCTGAGTGGTGGCGTGTCAAAAGGGAAGGCCGATTACCTGCCTGAAGTACTTGAGTCACTTCAGGTGCAGAAAATATTTCATAGAGTAGCGCAAAAGCCAGGCAAGCCGTTCTGGTTTGGTCGTATTGAAGAGAAAAAATTTGTGTTTGCGTTTCCGGGCAACCCTATTTCCACATTTATGTGCTTTCACAGGTATTTTCTACCCTGGCTAAAAGCCTGCCTGGGCATTGCGCCAACGGAACAATATGCCAAGCTGAGTGAAGACTTTGACTTTGCTTCGCCTCTCACCTACTTTCTACAGGTGAAGACTCATTTGGATAAGGAGGGAGTGCTTTGGGCGCAGCCACGGTCAGGTGGCGGGTCGGGTGACCTGGCAAATTTGCTGTATGCCAATGCGTTTCTCGAACTGCCACCGAATCGCCAAAATTTCAAAAAGGGTGAAAGCTTGCGCCTGATTACCTACAACCCTCTATAAAAACAAAGGCAGAAGCTAATTGCCTCCGCCTTTTTGATTTCTGCAATAATTGACTACCTATTTCACAGGCTCCAGATATACCGATTTGTTTCTTTTACTACCATCACGTTGCTTTTCGAACGACACCAACTTCCCGTTTTCCATTAGCCAAAAATCGTCATCATCGTCGTCTACTTTGAAGTGATCCGAGTCGCTGATCCACAGCTCACCATCCTTATTGATCCGCCACTCAGAGTATTCTACTTCCGACTCGCCAAAAACATTGGCCTCTACACGAAGCCGATTATCAGGAAGAAACTCAAATCTGATATCGATCTTCTCAATGATATTGAAAGCAAAGTCGGTAACTGTCTCCGCAAAGATTTGGGCTACGATATTGTCTTCATCCTCAATCTCCTCTCTCACTTCGTCTTTGTCAACGTCGATAACGAGCTTCCAAACGCCCTTCAGGTCTCTTTCATTCACACGTCGCTGCGCATGGGCGGCAACATAGGTAAAAGCAAATAGTCCGATCAGTAATAGTGTCCTTTTCATTTTGATAGTATTTTGTATTACAAGGTACTATATATACTATTATTTAGGACAAAGGTTGCACGAAATAAGAAAAAACGATCAAAGTCTGCCTCAAGCCTGGTCGAACAACATCTTTCGCACCTGGTAGCCAAACACAAGAACTACAACTATCAACAGAATGAAGGAGGAACCAAGCATCACTTTGTTGCCAACGGAGTAAATCACAGGCTCGAAAGTAAACACGATCTCATGGTCACCTGCAGGCACCTGAAGCGCCCGAAGCACATAGTCGGCCCGGAGAATCGGCACTTCATTGCCGTCGATGCGGGCTACCCAACCCTCAGGATAGTAGATTTCGGAGAAGATGGCCAAAGCCTCGCTGGAAGAGCTTGACTTGTACACCAGTTTGTTGGGTGCATAACTTTGTAAGGCTATGGTGCCGGAGTCGTCATATTCAGTAGCGGCTACGTCAAACTTGGTGGCATCAATAATGGCTACCGATTTGGTGTCAGTACCACACAAAACGTCTATTTCCTCATCAGCCGAATTTACTTTATAAACATTGGAAACGAACCAGGCCGGGCCATTGGCGTCACTATTTCTAAGCACCTCCCCTTTGTTATCGCCAAATTTGAAGTACCTGGTATTAAGCATATTGACTACTCCAAGGCCTGAAAAATCTCTCGAGCCAGCCTGCACAGTGGAGTACAACTGGTTAGCCTCACCCGACAAGCAGTACTCGATCAAATCCTGATAGCGCCTGAGTTTGGCTGCATGATACCCCCCCAAAGAATGATGGAAGTAAGAGGTTTGTGCATCGTTGAAAGGATCATTGAGGTTGAAAACACGGTAATAATCTTTGTCACTCAAAATCACCTGGTCTGCCTCAGAAGGGGCAAAGAACTGACGAGCTGGGTTCGCTGTGAAATTCTTGTCGTTCAGGTACCTTCTGCTTACTGATATCACATCCACAGAGGTAACGACAACGAGTAATACGGGAGCCCATACTGCCGAGAGCTTGCCTTTGGCCCAAAAATAGATGCATGCTCCCGCCGCAACGATGAACAAAAGTGACCTAAACGCATCCGCTCGAAGCAATGACGCTCTGTCGATACGGAGCGCTTGTAACAACCGGGGGTATTGCTCAAGCCCTGCATCATTTGGGCTGGCATAGCCACCCATGCCAGCAAACATGATGGCCAGCAGGGCGAATCCACCTGTTGCGCCAAGCGCTATGTAGAAGCCCTTCATCCATTGCTTATCAAATGACTTTTCCAAGCCAAGCTGAAGCCCCAGCATGCCCAATAGTGGCAGACAGAGCAACGGCATAAACAAGGCAAAAGTCACTGACCTGAATTTATTGTAGCCCGGAAAGTAGTCGAAAAGGAAGTAGTTGAATGAAGAAAAATTCTTGCCCCAGGTGAGGGCGATGCCAAAGGCGATCACCACGAACATCCAATATTTCTGTTTACCAGGTAAAACGATGCCTCCCAGCACTGCCAGAAAAATGATAATGGCGCCTGCGTAGTAAGGCAACGTGCCCGGCTGGTTACCCCAGTAAGCAGGCAACCCGTTCAGTTGTTGGGCCACCTGCTGGCGTGGAACCCCCATTTTTTGTAGCTCTAAAGCGGCAGCACCATCCGTATCGAACCCGCCCGCCATAGCTCCTCCGTAGAAATTGGGAATGAACATCACGACAGGCTCGAAAATGCCGTTGCTGTGGTTGAAGGCATAGCTTTTGTCGAGGCCGTCAGCATTGGGCTTGGCTTCTTTTTGGGCTGTCAGCTCGGGCCTTCCCCTTTGCGTGTATTTGGCGTAGTCGTAAGTTGCCCAAAACTCACCAAAGAACGTTCCCAGTCCCAGCAAGGCTGCTAAAATGAGCACAAAACTATGCTTCAGGAATGGCTTCAGCAGCCCCTTCTGCGTCTCCACCACCAACCTAGCTATGGCATAAATGATGATGATAAGCAGCAGATAGTAAGTGATTTGAAGGTGATTAATCCTCAGGTGCATGGCCAGCCCTAACGCCGCCAGTGCAAACCCGATTCTTTTTTTGCCATCGTAGGCTTTGTGAATACCTGCAAGAATAAGTGGTGCAAAAGCAATGGCTCCCAGTCTTGCGTTGTGCCCGGCCACCAGGCAGATCATGTTGTAAGAAGTAAAGGCAAAACCGACCGCCCCGACTATGGCCAGGTAGGGAGTGACCCCAAAAGCCAGAAGTAAAATGTAGTACGAAACCATGCTGGCAAACACCAACCTGACAGGATGGGGCAGCCACAAGCTGTAGGCCGATTGCAGAAACTCCACAATGTCATTGCTCCAGTCCACATCGATCATGTAGGCAGGCATTCCGCCAAACATCGAGTTGGTCCAGAGTGGCTCCTCTCCCGTCGTTGCTCTGAATTCCTTTATTTCCTGCACCGAGCCCTGCCACTGCAGAATATCTTGCTGATTAATGTTTTTATTGTCAAAAAAAACAGGGCTGAAAAAGAATATAGTCAACAGGTAGAAGACTGCTATGGCTATAAAATGCTGTATAACCTTCTTATTAAAGGTAATTTTCATGTGTAACAAATTTATCTTTTGGCCGGGGAGCCAATTCCAAAATCAACTCCATCCTCATAAAAGGCCTATACTCACAGTTGTAGTTATGATACTGAACCAGGCTCCCCTATTAAATCTGAGCGTGCCCGCAGCGGAGAGGTACCAGTATCTGTCCGGCAATAATATAATTTCAAGATCGATTTAAGAACGAACGTTCAGATTAAATTGACTTAACCGGAAGGAACGAAAAGATAAAATTATGTATTTAGCAGACTTTTATAAGAAAACGTGCTATTCAATTACTTTAGCATGACCGATAGTTTTATGAAAAGCGAGCATTCGAAAAGTATAGGTGTGGTTGGTGGAAGTCGTGGTATGGGCAAGTGGCTCGTGGATTTTCTGTCTGAAAGAGGCCACAAGGTAAGTTTCACATCCAATGATGAATCAAGCCAGTACAGCTCTAACATTGAGCTCGTTGCGGCCTCCGATGTGTTAATTTTGGCAGTACCCATTTCGGCCATGGAGGGTGTGCTTGCCGAAATATACCCATTGTTGAATGACAAGCTTTTGATAGACGTATGCAGCGTCAAATCGGGCATTGTGGCTGCTCATCAAAAAATTTCTCAGGAACAGAGCGATATCTCTTCCCAATACATTTCTATTCACCCCATGTTTGCCCCTTCGGTGAAGAACGTCGAAGGCCAGGTAGTGATCTTTAACTACAGTGTAAACGTTGAGACAGAAACTGAGCTTTATTGGAAAAACCTATTTTCGAAGCAAGGAGCCCTTGTGCAAGACATATCTTATGATGAACATGACAGGCTGATGGGTGTGATTCAGGGGCTGAACCACTTCAATGTATTCGTGAGTGCGAAAACCCTGGCCCATATGGGGGCCAATCTGGATTTCATCAAAAGTCTCTCTTCTCCCACTTACCGGATATTCCTGCTTTTCTACACACGGTATGTGCTGCAAAACCCCCGGCTGTATGCAGAAATACAGATCTTCAACCCGTTTGTGAAGGAGGTTACACAGTTGTTTATGAAAGAGGCTGAAATATTGCTTTCCCTCGTCGAAAAAAGAGACTTCGAGGGCTTCGAAAATTACGTAAAAGAGATACAACCCTTCTTTAGCGACAACAAAGAGGACTCAGTTTTATCGGACAAGCTCATCGATGCCCTGGGGCATTTGTTAGCGGACACACCTGCAAATAAATGATATTTGGCATTACCTTCCGCAGTGCCTGTTCAGCCATACTTCACCAATAATTACCAACAACAGCCTGCTGTTTGAAGCTTGGACTTTTATGGAGTATATTACTATCAGTTTCGATAGTTAATAACTCCCTTACAATGAAAAAACCTACTTCAAACAGACGGAATTTTATTAAGAAAGCAGTAGGAACCTCGCTGCTGGCCGGTGCTGCTCCTTCGCTGCTTATGGCAGGAAAAAGCAAACAAACCTTTCTTATTAAAGAGCCTGAAAACGAGCTGAAAAAATATGCCGCCAACGACAAAGTCAATATCGCCGTCATTGGTATGGGCATCATGGGTTTCAATAATTTGAGTACGTCGGTGCAAATACCAGGTGTAAAGCTTGTGGCCGCTTGTGACCTTTACACAGGGAGGCTTGATCGGACGAAAGAGCTTTACGGAAAAGACATTTTCACCACAAAAGACTACAAAGAAATATTGGACCGAAAAGATGTTGATGCAGTGATCATCGCCACTTCTGACCACTGGCACGACCGCATTTCCATCGATGCCATGAATAAGGGCAAGCATGTGTATTGCGAAAAACCCATGGTACACCGCCTCGACGAAGGCCAGGCAGTAATCGATACTCAAGCCAAAACTAAGAAAGTGTTTCAGGTAGGCAGCCAGTCGGCCAGCAACCTGGTGAGCCACAAGGCCAAAGAGATTTATGAGTCCGGCGCCATAGGGCAGCTGATCATGGTGGAAACTTACAACGACCGCCAGGGTGGCAGCGGCGCCTGGCAGTACTCAATTCCCACCGATGCGAGCCCGGCCACGGTTGACTGGGATCGCTACCTTGGCGATGCGCCAAAAGTACCCTTCGATGCCAAGAGGTTCTTCCGCTGGAGAAACTATCAGGACTACGGCACAGGCATAGCGGGCGATCTTTTCGTTCACCTGTTCACTAACTTCCACACGATCACCGGCTCAACGGGGCCCAATAGAATCTATGCATCGGGTGGCCTGCGCTATTGGAAAGACGGCCGGGATGTGCCAGACCTGATGTGCTCCATCCACGACTATCCTGCCACAGCCAAACATCCAGCCTTCAATCTACAAATGAGGGTCAACTTTGTGGATGGCGGAGGTGGTGGCTCCAGAGTGCGCCTGGTCGGCAGCGAAGGCACCATCACCCTTGGCTGGAGTGGGCTCACTGTTGAAAGAAATAAAATCAAAAAAGCACCAGGTTACGGCGGCTGGGACAGCTTCAAAACATTTACAGAAGCACAGCAAAAAGAGTTTGAGAAGTGGTACAAAGCGGAGTTTCCACCGGAGGCACCCGAAATGCTGATTCCGGAAGTGGAATACAAAGCGCCACAAGGCTACAGCGCCGATATTTCACATCACACCAATTTTTATGCTGGTATTAGAGAGGGTAAGCCCATTCTGGAAGACGCTTTGTTTGGCATGCGGGCAGCAGGCCCGGCTCTTTGCTCTAACCTAAGCTACTTCGAAAACAGAATTGTGAACTGGGATCCTGAAAAAGCAAAGCTCGCTTAACCACAGGCAGTTTGCAAACGCAACTACCTACAGCACCTGGCATATTCAAAAATGTCGGGTGTTTGTGTTTTTTACCGAATTGCAGTAACTAATACCATGGAAAGAAGAAACTTCATAAAAAATGCCGCTGGCGTTGGCGCACTTGGCTTAATGACACCAGCTTCTCTATCTGCCTTCCCCAAAGGCGCAGAAGTAGCCGCTGAAGACGACAGAACTTATTGGGTAAACATGCTTGTCAAAATAGCAGATCCTGTGCTGACTAACCTGGCAGCGGGCACGCTGAAAAAGAACATGCCAGTGGAGTGCAAAGAAGGGCAGGAAGCCTCTAGAAGGCAGGTCACCTACCTTGAAGCCTTCGGGAGGCTGCTTTCTGGAATGGCCCCCTGGCTGGCATCAACGAGCCTAACAGGCAAGGAAGAGGAACTGCGAAAAAAATATGCAACCCTTTCAAGAACAGCCATCGGCAAAGCGGTAGATCCCGGCTCTCCTGATTTTATGAATTTCACGGAGCATGCCCAGCCCCTGGTAGATGCCGCCTTCCTGGCCCACGCATTGATTCGTGCCCCAAAAGAGCTTTGGGAATCCCTCGATAGCGCCACAAAACTTAATCTGAAAAACGCATTTGTCTCCAGCAGAGTGATCAGGCCCTACCACAGCAACTGGATTCTTTTCAGCGCCATGGTGGAAGCCGCCCTGGCCAAATTCTACAATGAAGGCGACGCTGTAAGAATAGAGCTCGCAGTTAGGCAAATGGAAAGCTGGTACAAAGGCGACGGTGTTTTTGGAGATGGCGAGGATTTCCACTGGGACTATTACAACAGCTACGTCATCCAGCCTTTTCTTTTGGATATCACCGCCACAATGATCCCCTTCGACAAACGCAACGATCAGTACTTTCAAAAGGCATTTGACAAGTTCCTGAAAATCGGGCAGCGTTATGCCGCCATTCAGGAGCGATTGATTATGGCTGATGGTTCCTTCCCGCCAATTGGCCGCTCGCTACCCTACCGAATCGGTGCCTTTCAGTTGCTGGCGCAAATAACACTAATGGAAAAGCTCAGCGAGGGTATATCACCGGCCAGCATCCGGTCGGCGCTTACCACTTCCATGAAAAAAATAATGGGAGCAGAAGGAACATTTGACAAAAATGGCTGGCTCACTATTGGCTTCTGCGGGCACCAGCCAGCAATTGCCGAAGGATACATCTCCACCGGCAGCCTTTATCTTTGCTCCATGGCTTACCTCCCACTCGGATTAGCACCTGATAACAGCTTTTGGGCTGCACCAGCAGCAGACTGGACTTCCAAAAAGATATGGAATGGTGTAGATGTACCAGCCGACCATGCGATGTCATTGTAGCCGGATTTCGATTGTCCGCCAGCCTGTTTACGTAAACACTTATCCGATTGAATACATGCACACTTGCGCACTTTGTTCTATCTTTGCACCTCAAAATAGTATTGAAGCATGTTCGATAGTTTAAGTGTAAAGCTCGACAGAGCCATTAAGACCCTCAAAGGTCAGGGGAAAATATCAGAGATTAACGTCGCCAGTACGATCAAAGAAATCCGTCGTGCGCTGGTAGAGGCTGACGTAAACTATAAAGTAGCTAAGGAAGTAACGGACGGCATTAAAGAAAAGGCACTTGGCCGTGATGTGCTTATTGCCGTTTCTCCGGGCCAGTTGCTGACCAAAATCGTGCACGAAGAGCTTACCAGCCTCATGGGTGGCTCGCAGGCTGATATCAATATCAGTGGCGACCCCGCCGTTGTGCTTATATCTGGTTTGCAGGGTTCTGGTAAAACTACTTTCACTGGCAAGCTTGCCAATAGATTGAAAAAACAAGGCCGTCAGGTGCTGCTGGTGGCTTGCGATATTTACCGTCCTGCGGCGATTGACCAGTTGAAAGTATTAGGCGAGCAGGTGGGTGTAGATGTGTACGCAGAACCTGAAAATAAAAACGCTCTTCAAATTGCTCAGAACGGTATCGCACAGGCAAAGAAAACAGGCAAGAAAATAGTGATTGTCGATACGGCCGGTCGCTTGGCTGTCGATGACCAAATGATGGCTGAGATTGAAGGCCTGAAAAAATCACTGAAGCCTACCGAAACGCTTTTCGTAGTCGACTCAATGACAGGTCAGGATGCTGTGAACACGGCCAAAACCTTCAATGAAAGGCTCAACTTCGACGGCGTAGTGTTGACCAAGCTGGATGGTGACACCCGTGGTGGTGCGGCACTTTCTATCAGGGCCGTGGTTGACAAGCCTATCAAGTTTATTTCGACTGGTGAGAAAATGGACGCCATCGACCTGTTCCACCCCGACAGGATGGCCCAGCGAATCCTCGGTATGGGTGACGTAGTGTCTTTGGTAGAAAAAGCACAGGAGGCCTTTGACCAGCAGGAAGCTGACAGGATTAACAAGAAGATCCGCAAGAACCAATTTGGCTTTGACGATTTCCTTTCTCAAATCGATCAGATCAAAAAGATGGGTAACATCAAAGACCTGATGGGTATGATTCCAGGCATGGGAAAAGCCCTGAAGGATGTGGATGTCGATGATGATTCATTCAAACCTATTGAGGCGATCATTAAGTCGATGACACCTAAGGAGAGAGAAAATCCGGATCTCATCAACGGCAGCCGCCGTCAGCGCATTGCCAAGGGAAGTGGCACCAGCATTCAGGAGGTGAACAACCTGATGAAGCAGTTTGAGCAAATGCGCAAGATGATGAAAACGATGAACAAAATGGGAGGAGCAAAAGCGGCGCTGGGCAACATGATGAGGCGCTAATCTTGAGCTAAGGGCTTGTTGTTTTTCCAACTTTAGCGCCGTTGAGGTGGTTGGCGATATCCTATGACGCCGTGGCAACGGGAATATAGAGTGTGAAAACGGAGCCTTTCCCCTCTTCACTGGACACTTCCACCCTGCCTCCGTTTTTCTTTATAAAGTCATTCACAAGGTACAGTCCTAGCCCTTTACCCTTTTCGCCGTCGGTGCCCAATTCTCCTTCACTCTGTTTCAACGGGCTTTGAAACAGTATACTTTGCTTTTCAAGCGAAATACCGGTTCCGTTATCTTCTATTTTCACAGCCACCATGTTTCCTTCGGAAAAGGTGCCGATACCGATGTGCCCGCCTGTAGGCGTGAACTTTATCGAGTTGCTTAGAATATTCCTAATGCAAAACTCCAGCTGATCCCTGTTTGCTGACACCATCAGGTGGTTGCCAATTTCTGACTGCAAAACAATTCCTTTCATTCGCAGCTGCTCAGCTGCCACCTTGACCACAGCTTCTATGGCTTTATTTACTTCAAAAGCATCATTTATTCCGGGAGCCTGATTAATCTCTGCTTTCGCCCAAAGAATGATATCATCGGCCAGCGAAAGTGTCGAGGTCAGTTGCGAGTCAAACTTTTCAAGCACATCCTCCATTTCCTGATCAGAAAAATTTTTGTAGCTAGTCTTCAACATCACCACAAACTGGGCCAGGGTACTTATGGGGCTGCGAAGGTCGTGAGATATGATGGAGAAGAACTTGTCCTTTACCCGCACCAACTCTTCAAGCTTTTTCGATTTCTCTTCTATCAATTCGTTTGTTGCGGCCAGTTCCTCGGTATACTTCTTCCGCAGCCTGCCTGAACGAACCAAAAGAAGTGCCAACATACCGAGCAAGGCAATGGAAAACACAAAAAAGTAAATCTGATATTGCTGCAGCGTAATCCTTTCTTCCTGCAACCGCCTTTCCTGCTTGAGCAGCTCATTCTCATTGGCCACCTTTATCGTTTGAAGCACTTGCTCCATCATATTGGCCATTTCTATTTTTTGCTGCTCGTATATTTTTTCGTTGATAAGACTGAAAGCATCAAAAGTTTTGTCTGCCAACTCATATTCCTTGTAGAAAAAATAATGGTTAACAAGTTGTGTGTAGGCCCGCCGTTCCTGCGAAAGCAGCACGTTATCTCCAGCTAATAAAAGGCCCTGCTTAAGCATTTTCTCCTCGTCAGACCTCCGCCCCCATTGGTGATAAATTTTAGCCAGCATCAAGTAAACATCAAATGTGGCTTCTTTTTGAGAATCTTTGCCCAGCTCGTCGGAAATAGCCAGCGCCTCCTTGAAATATCCTTCGGCACCTTTAAAATCTTTCCTCTCAAAGGCAATTTGTCCAAACACCTTGTAACATGATGTTAACACCTGCTTATTCTCCACCTCCATGAAAATCTTTGTAGCCTGCTGGGTAACTTGTTGCGCTGTTTTCAGGTCGCCTACCAGAAGGTAGTTCTCACCAAGATTATGAAGAGTGACACCATAACGCTCTGGCATATCAAGCTTTACATAGATATCAGCGGCCTTTTTTTGATATTCAATGGCTTTGAAGTAGTCAAGCTGCCATCTGTACACATGCCCCATGGAAATATAACAGTCGGCCACTCCTCTTTGCGAGCCAATTGTCTCGAAAAGTGCCTGCGCTTTCTCCAACAGTTGCACAGCAGTGACAAAATCCTGACGTATAGCATAGCTGCTTCCAAGGTTTCGGTAGGCATAGGCTTCACCGTTCACGTAGCCAATTTCCACACTTAGTTCCAGTGCCTCACGTCCGTAAGCAAATGCTTCGAGAATAGAAACAAACTGATTTTCAAGGGCCAGTCTGTTGAGCATATCAACTTTTACACTGTCCAAGCCGGTATAGGCTCCGTTTTCTGCTTTCAATCTATCAATAGTGCTCGCTTGCGAAAAAACAGCGGCGGGCATAGAAAGCAGAACAACAAAAAGAAAAACTTTGGTTGGCCGGATAAATCTCAAGGTTATAAGCAATGTCCTCCCGAAGATAAGCCGCCGACGCAATTATTACTACTAATGTGTTGATTTTCAGTTAGCGCAACATCCCTCCTTTAACGCACCACCAGGGATATATCTTCATGACCAGCCAGCCTGCTTTTACGGCCGGATCCATCGCCACCAGCTTTTTCACCTCCTCCAAAGAGGTTACGTTGAAGACCAAAATCCCCCTGAATTCATCTTCGGACTCAACTGGCCCAGCCAGGTTTACATAGCCATTGCTTGCCATCCAGTTGATATGTGCCAGGTGCTTCTCCTGAATGGCCGCCGCTTCTTCTTTCGTCTGGCTTCTGGTTGGGCCGCTATTGAGCATCACAAAAAAATACTTTTTCATGATGTACGTTGTATCTCCTTCCTGCATTTCAAAGTACTCAAAGCCATCGGCATCTTTTTGCACACCCTGAGCAGCGACACTAAATACAGAGGTGCAGAAGAGGATCATGATCAGGTATCGTCTCATAGTCAAAAATTAAGGTAGTCAATGAATGAATTTACAATTATTCAGCGGCCTCGCATTTTTAACACCACTGAAACCCAAGAATTTGCCGCCAGAAGCGTCCAAAACCAGCCTCAGGCAGCTATTGAAAAAAATGGGTGGTCATATTAGGAAACTAAAAGGTTTCCTTTATATATTTGAAACCAAAAGGTTCCCTAATGCAAAGAGACGTATTCGCAGCCATTGCCGACCCCACAAGGCGAGAGATCATTACGATGCTGGCCAGCCAGCCTCTGAATCTTAACACTGTGGCCGACAAGTTCGACATCAGCAGGCCAGCAGTGGCCAAGCATTTAAAGTTACTGAAAGAGTGTGGGCTGATCGATATTGAAAAAAGAGGCAGGGAGAGCTTTTGCAGCGCCAGGCTCGATGGATTGAAGGAGGTAACAGACTGGACAGCAAAGATGAGGGCCTTCTGGACGCAGAAATTGGATGCACTTGAGATGTTTCTGGAGAATGACCAAAATACAAAACAAGACAAAAATTATGAGTGACCTGCTAAACCCCGGAAAGCTCACCAATGAACCCGATGGGTACAAAGTGGTATTCGAACGAGAGTTTCCGTTTAGTTCCGAAGCTGTTTGGGAGGCAATTACAAATCCCGACAAGCTGGCGACATGGTTCATGGCAACAGAAATGGAATTCAAACCAGGTGGCAAAATGGTCATCCGCTTTCCTGAACCTGACAATTCAGAATCATTTGGAAAAATAACCAGGATCATCCAGAGGAAGCTGTTTGAGTACTACTGGGAAGAGGAGCTTGTTACCTGGGAGCTTCAGGAGCTGGGTTCCGAACGATGTCTTCTTACACTTACGCATAGTAAAGTGGATGGGCAATGGGCAAAGTCCGTTCCGGCGGGCTGGCACTTTATGCTCGATACACTGGAGAAAACGCTGGAAGGCGACCAGGCAACACCAAACATACCAGACAAACAAGACAGCTTAAAGGCGCAGTACGCCGAAATGTATAATCATCTATAACCAAACAATAATATGGAAAAGACTCCATTTACCATCGAAAAAATATACAACGCACCCGCTAAAAATGTATGGGAAGCCATTACCGACAAAGACAAAATGAAGGTTTGGTACTTTGATCTGGCTGAGTTCAAAGCTGAGGTGGGTTTTGAGTTCCGGTTTAAAGGCGGCCCACCGGAAAAACAGTACCTGCACATTTGCGAGGTGACGGAAGTGATTAAGGAGAAAAAACTAGCCCACAGCTGGCGCTACGACGGAGAGCCAGGCATCTCTTACGTGACCTGGGAGCTGTTTGACCAGGGGGACTCCACGTTGGTGCGACTTACTCACGCCAACCTGGAAAGCTTCAATAGCGGCAATCCGGATTTGGTACCTGAAAACTTCGCCGCCGGATGGACGGATATTGTGGGAAGGAGCTTGAGAGAGTACCTGGAGGGGAAACAACAGCAATAATGACCCTCTCTTCACAGAAATAGCTGTGTCAGCCAGTAAGATCGTACGAAAGTTACGTCCATGGATTCGGGCGTAGCTTTCATTTTTGGCGATATTTTCTCTTAGCCCTGATCAAACTGTATCGAAAATCGTCGAATAGCAAGCTTAGCAATAAAACTACGGCAGCAAATACCAGCGTATTTAATTTCAGGTCGATTTTAGAATAGAAAAAACCGCCGGCAAGTCCTCCGGCAAAAAAGAATGAAATAATGTATATGCGCAGTTTGATGGTCGATTTGAGTTTTTCCCTGTTCGGATGCGATTTAGGGAAGAGTAGCTGCGAAATTTCAATACCCAAGTCGGTGAAGAGCCCTGTAAGGTGAGTGGTTCTTACGATTGTGTTGGAAATTTTTGTCACATAAGAATTCTGAAGCCCCATGGCAAAAAGGAGTAAACAGGCGATGACATCAGGATAAGTGATGTCCACCACATTGCTCAGCAGACCTATAGAGAGCAAAACCAGAGACTCAATTGTTGTGGGCAAAACGTAAACGTTCCATTTTTTATTTTCCCGGAAGAGCTCAATAAGAAAGCTTGACAAGAAGGAGCCAAAGAAGAAAGAGAAAATGTAAAGGAAATACACCGTCCCTCTCCAAAACTCCAGATTTGACACGTCGTAGATAAACAGTGCGAAGTGGCCGGTTACATTTGTAGTTAACTGTTGGAGAGCCAAAAAACCAGTTACGTTCACAATGCCAGCTACAAAGGAAAGTACGGTGGCAATTTGCAGGTTATGCTTCAGTGTCCTGCTTTTACCTTGATGCCTGAACATTAGATGATCACTTTATTTGCCTATTGGTTGGATATAACACGCCTTCGCTTGCTATCCTCCTGGGCTCGCTAAGCTACTTGTTTTTTCTTCACAGCGAAAGGAATCCTTCAAATGTCCATCTCAGGCATCTTGCCCGGCTCGCAAACATGCCGGCAGCACAACAGAACTGATGACCTCAGTGCCTCCGCTACTTTGGCACAACAGTCACAATCACTCTTTTGTACCTGGTTAATACCGGGCTCCCCTTGTCTGACAGTTTCAGGATGAAATGTAGTGTTTCTTCCTTGTCGACAACCGGTGCCTTCACATACACCCCATGTACGTTTTCAGCAGAGATATCTATTTGCTTCTTATGGCTGCCTGCCTCGGGGTAGTGGAACCAGAGAAAGCTGAGGTTATCGCCATCAGGGTCGGTAGAGCTGAAGGCATCCAGCGAAAAGCCCTCTCCTGACTTCACCGTCAGCCGATCAGCATGCTCCAGCACAGGCGTTGGCGGGTGGTTAGCTTCTTCATACGACATGGTGCACCAGTCCATTCTGGCAGCAAAGTCATTCTGAAAATCGTCTCTCCAGCGAAACAACGTGGCCTTGTTGTTATTGAAAGAAAGGGTGTCTCTGCGAACGGTGCGTCCGTACAGACTGGGCACATACGGCGTATAATTATCCTTTGTATCCGTCCATATCGGTCTGGTTTCAGGCTCAAACGGAACGCCTGAGCTTCCCTGCCTTAGTGTAGCAATATCTGGCTTGTAGAGCTCGTAGCGGCCACCCCAGCCACCCCATTCCGGATGCTCCGGCTCATTGAGCCCGTTAGGTATCAAACCCAGGAACGATGGCGTATCGCCTTCCATGCCCCAGGCCACGTCCGGGTATTCCACGCCCACAGGACCATGGCCTTGCTGAATGTTCTGCACTATCCACGGGTTGCTTATTTTTTCATTGTCTATGCCTTTAATCACGCTGTTGATGGCACTCCACGTGGCGCTGCCGTAGTGGTCGCCAGGACTAACAATGTAAAACAGGCTGGGGAAGCTATTCCTGATCCAAATGCCGCTGTCATCCTGGTCCGATATGGTATAAACCCGCAGCTTGGCGACGAGTCGCTTTGCTTCTGCGGGCGACTTGGTTTTCTGTATCTTGTGCAGGGCCTGGGCCAGTGTGTTCACGCCCCCCCAGGCTGTTACCCACAAAGGGCGGTCGTCCTTTTCCTCAAGCACTTTGATAATCCAATCTGACCCTTCTGAGTCCTTTCCATCGCCCACTCCCAACATGCCATATACCGGCAGCCCTTGCTTCACTATCGCCAGCAAATCTTCGGCTTCCGGAAAACCAGCTTCGTGCTTCAAAAGGTTAGGCTGAACCTTGCCGTAGGCCCTGATCACTTTCCGAATTGACTCCGGGGCCACACTTGTTTTCTTCCAAATGGAGGTGGTAGCTACCATTCCCTTTATGTCTATCACATTCGAGTACAACACCAGTCGGGCGAAAGATTCGATGTCATCGGGTTCTGCCTCTATATCGGACAGGATAACCACCCGATGTTTTTGCACTGGCTGACTGAACAGGAGGCTGGTGCTAAGTATCAAAAAAAAGGGGGCAAGAAAATTCTTCATGGTGAACGTGTAGTCTAGTCAATAATCAAAAAGTTAATTTAAGCTCGGTTTCAAACCAAAACTACCCGTATGTGTAATTAAACATGATGAATTCCGAGATTTTAAATGTGTTTAACGAAAAGCGTGAGGAGTTCAAACCCTACGGCATCACCTGCGAGGTGTGGACGCCCTGCCTGATGCGAAGACCCGACCGTCACAACGAAATTGGACTCAACTATTTTGGAGAGGAAACAATTATCGATCTCTTTAAGGCATAAAAAAAGGCCCATCGCCGGGCCTTTAACTCAATGTTTTTATTCCTTAACGATACATCACCGCATTCACCGCATCAATCGTCTTCTTTGCGTTCGGCAAAATGAACTCTATCAATGTAGGAGCGTATGGCAGTGGCACATCAAGGTTGGTCACTCTCCTTACTGGTGCATCCAGGTAATCGAATGCATAGCGCTGGATGTGGTAAGTGATTTCTGAGGCAATAGACGCCAGAGGCCAGGCTTCTTCTACAATCACCAACCTATTGGTCTTCTTCACCGAATTCACCACTGTTTCGTAGTCAATCGGGCGTACGCTCATCAAGTCGATAACCTCGGCTGAAACTCCTTCCTGCTGAAGGGCATCGGCAGCTTCGAAAGCCACTTTCATCATTTTACCAAATGAAACGATAGTAACATCATTTCCTTCTTTTACCACCTTGGCAGTACCAAGTGGAATAAGGTATTCGCTTTCGGGTACTTCACCTTTGTCGCCATACATCAGCTCCGACTCCATGAAAATAACCGGATCGTCGTCACGGATGGAAGACTTAAGTAAGCCTTTGGCATCGTATGGGTTGGATGGCACCACCACCTTCAAACCAGGCGTGTTGGCAAACCAATTTTCAAAGTTTTGTGAGTGCTGTGAGCTCAGCTGGCCTGCATTTCCTGTAGGTCCACGGAAAACGATAGGCACATTGAACTGCCCACCCGACATCGACATCATTTTGGCAGCGCCGTTAATGATTTGGTCGATGGCTACCAATGAGAAGTTAAAGGTCATAAATTCTATGATTGGTCGAAGGCCGTTCATAGCGGCACCAACACCCAGTCCACCAAAGCCTAATTCAGCAATTGGCGTGTCGATCACTCTTTCTGGCCCAAACTCATCAAGCATACCCTGGCTTACCTTGTAGGCACCATTGTATTCGGCCACTTCTTCCCCCATCAGGAATATTTTGGGGTCTTTTCTCATCTCTTCGTTCATCGCCTCACGAAGGGCTTCTCTGAATTGTATTTCTCTCATCGTATAGTCTTTCTAACGGCGTGCTAAGTTAATATGGGTTGGTACAAGAAACAACATGGATTTTGATGAGTGAGGAATATTGCTCGCAGAGGCGCAGAGGCGCTAAGGAAGAAATATTGCTCGCAGAGGCGCAGGGACGCTAAGGGAGGAATATTGCTCGGAGAGGCGCAGGGACGCTAAGGGAGGAATATTGCTCGCAGAGACGCAGAGGCGCTAAGGGAGGAATATTGCTCGCAGAGACGCAGAGGCGCTAAGGGAGGAATATGGCTCCAGAGACGCAGAGGCGCTAAGGGAGGAATATGGCTCCAGAGACGCAGAGGCGCTAAGGGAAGAGAATGTTTCCAGCAGAAGTGCAGGAATATCAGAAGAGGAGATACCTACTCAAAAGCGCCGGGGAATCCACGGCGAATTGAAATTGGAGCTGGATAAATGTCACTCCAAGCATACTAATACCTTAGATATGAGTCAAATGCACTATTTTACGTTCAAAAAAATGAATAAATATGACAACGCTACACGAAAACGACATTTCCAGAATTATTGTAAATAAACTATATGAAATACACAGTCAGCTCGGTCCTGGATTATTCGAGACAGTATATGAGACCATTTTACATCATGAACTGACAGCTGAGGGACTCAAAGTTGAAAAGCAGATAGCCATACCCGTGGTCTGGAAAGGTATAAAGATGGATCAAGGTTTTCGGGCAGACTTGATTGTTGAGGACAAAATCATTGTGGAGATTAAATCCATTGAGTCGCTGGCTGACGTCCACAAAAAACAGCTTCTGACCTACCTAAAGCTCACCGGACTGAAATTAGGTCTGCTTGTCAACTTCAACGAGTCCTTAATAAAAAACGGCATTATAAGGATTGTCAATAACCTATAGCAGACCAAGTAAAGCCTTCGAGCATTCCTTTTTTCTGCGACTTTGCGTCTCTGCGAGCAACTAAAAATTAGCTGATGGTCGCTCCCGGATTTGTTACCGCATTGGCCTGCAACAGTCTCAGGTTACCCTCTTCATCCTCAGCCGACAAAATCATGCCCTGCGATTCAATGCCCATCATTTTGCGGGGGGCCAGGTTAGCCAGCACCACTACCTGCTTTCCTATCAGGTCTTCGGGTTGATAATGCTTGGCAATACCACTTAAAATAGTGCGCTTATCGATGCCTGTGTCGAGCAAAAACTTGAGCAGCTTGTCCGACTTGGGCACTCTTTCGCACTCCAGCACAGTAGCCACTCGCATGTCTAGCTTGGTGAAATCATCATACACTATCTCTTCCTTAAGCCCGGGTACTTCCATCTTTTCTGCTTTTTTTAATTCGCCTGCTTTTTCGGCAGGACTGTTTAGTTTTTTTGTTGCTTCCAGCTTTGCTATCTGAGCCTCCACCACATCGTCTTCTATTTTTTCGAACAGCAGCGTCGCTGCCTCCAGCTGGTGCCCGGCCGCTAAAAGATCACCTTTTCCAAGGTCACTCCATTTGACGCCTTTCTGGTTGAACATGCCACCCAACTTACTGGCAGTGAATGGTAAAAAGGGCTCACACACCACCTGCAGCGTGGCTGCTATTTGTAAAGCGATGTTCATGATGGTTTTCACACGCTCAGGGTCAGTCTTGATCAGCTTCCAGGGCTCCGTGTCGGCCAGGTACTTATTACCCAACCTCGCCAGATCCATCAGCGAAGCCAACGCTTCCCGAAATTTGAACTGCTCGATAGAGCCGGCAATCACTCCCGGGAATTCCGCCAACTTAGCCAGCGTTTCTTCATCAAACTGGAAAAGCTCTCCTCTCTCAGGCACCTTGCCCTCATAATATTTATGAGTAAGCACCACTGCCCTGTTCACGAAGTTGCCAAAGATGGCCACCAGCTCACTGTTATTTCTTGTCTGGAAATCTTTCCAGGTAAAGTCATTGTCCTTGGTTTCCGGCGCATTGGCGCAAAGCACATAGCGCAGCACGTCCTGCTTACCCGGAAACTCCTCCAGGTACTCGTGGAGCCACACTGCCCAGTTGCGGCTCGTGCTGATCTTCTGCCCCTCAAGGTTCATAAATTCGTTGGCAGGCACGTTGTCGGGCACCACAAAATCGCCGTGCTCCATGAGCATGGAAGGGAAAATGATGCAGTGGAAAACGATATTATCCTTACCAATGAAGTGCACCAGGCGGGTGTCCTCATCCTTCCAGTATTTCTCCCAGTCGTTGGGCTTCAGTTCCTTTGTGGCGGAGATATAGCCAATGGGCGCATCGAACCACACGTAGAGCACTTTCCCTTCAGTATCTGGCAACGGCACTTTCACCCCCCAGTCGAGGTCACGAGTCATGGAGCGAGGCTGCAGGCCCTGGTTCAGCCAGCTTTTGCACTGCCCAAACACGTTGGTTTTCCACTCAGGGTGGCTGTCTACGTACTTTTCAATTTTAGGCTGAAGCTTATCGAGCGGCATGTACCAGTTTTTGGTGGGCTTCAGCACCGGTTTCTCACCGCTCAGCATAGAACGGGGATTACCTAGCTCCTGAGGACTTAGGGTACTCCCACATTTTTCGCACTGATCGCCATAGGCGTTTTCGTTGCCGCAAGTGGGGCATGTACCTACTATGTACCTGTCCGCTAAAAACTGATTGGCCTTTTCATCGAAATATTGCTCGGTGGTTTGTTCTTCAAAAATCCCCTTCTCATAAAGATTAAGGAAAAAATCCTGCGAGGTCTTATGATGAATCTCCCGGCTTGTGCGTGAATAGGTATCGAAAGAAATACCAAACTCAGCAAAAGAGTTCTTAATGATGTCGTAGTATTTATCCACCACCCCCTGAGGCGTTGTTCCCTCATTGCGGGCTTTCAGCGTAATGGGTACGCCGTGCTCATCCGTTCCACTCACAAACACGATATCCTCCCCCATTGAGCGCATGTACCTCACATAGATGTCAGATGGGAGATAGCAGCCTGCCAAATGACCTATGTGAATGGGGCCATTGGCATAGATCAATGCAGCGGTAACGGTGTGTCTTTTGTAAGTCTTCTTAGCCATTATTCTTGGTTTGGGCTGCAAAGATAGGGGAAAGAGTGAAAGTGTTTAAGAGTTGAGCTGCTAAAGTCGGTACAAAGAATCCAACGGACACAATTTCATTTTCGGTTTGACTTAACAACGTATTTATTAATTTGCTGAGCACATCAACTGGATTTGCTTTGGTAACCATAGAGGTATTTAGAGAAATTGCGTCGTCGTTTCCGGGGGTCGAAGAAAAACCTCATTTCGACAGAGCTGCGTTCAAAGCCAGGGTGATATTTGCTACCCTTCATGAGGCCAGCCACACTGCCAACCTCAAGTTCAACGAAGTAGATCAATCGGTTTTCTGCGAATTTGAAAAAGGGGTATATGCGGTTCCCAACAAATGGGGCCAGCAGGGCTGGACTACGTTTGAGCTGGATAAAGTACCAGAAGAGCTTATGAAAGATGCACTGGAAACAGCTTACAAAGAATCACTAAAAAAGAAGACGAAATAAACTAAGCGCCTGGCTTTCTGTTCACTCATCTTGCCTTTGAAATTACTATTTCTTAACATGCCTTCTTTTAGCCATGTTTTATTCGTACCTTTGCGGGCGAATTTCTAAAGACATGTCTAATAATATCCGTAATATCGCTATCATAGCGCACGTTGACCACGGTAAAACTACTTTGGTTGACAAAATCATCCACCAGTCCAAGCTTTTCAGGGAAAACCAGGAGTTTGGGGACTTGATCCTTGACAACAATGACCTGGAAAGAGAGCGTGGCATCACCATCCTGTCAAAAAATGTATCTATTCGTTACAAAGACGTTAAGATCAACATTATCGACACCCCTGGTCACTCCGATTTCGGAGGTGAAGTAGAAAGGGTGCTGAAAATGGCTGATGGCGTATTGCTGTTGGTAGATGCCTTTGAAGGCCCTATGCCCCAAACACGTTTTGTATTAAGCAAGGCGATTGCACTGGGACTTAAGCCCATTGTGGTCATCAACAAAGTAGACAAAGAGAACTGTCGGCCTGACGAAGTACATGAGCAGGTGTTTGAGCTAATGTACAACCTTGATGCAACGGAAGATCAGCTGGATTTCAGAACTGTTTACGGTTCTTCGAAGCACGGCTGGATGAGCCACGACTGGAAAGTAAAAACAGAGGACATCACTGCTTTGCTCGACACGATATTAGAAGTAATTCCTCCAGCTCCTTTGAGAGAGGGCTTGCCACAAATGCAAATCACTTCTTTGGACTTTAATGCCTACACTGGCCGTATTGCCATTGGCAGAGTATTTCAGGGCAAACTTGTTGAAGGTGCCACTGTGGGTCTTTGCAAAAAAAACGGTGTTGTTAAGAAAGTGAAAATTAAGGAAATCAGTGTATTCGAAGGCCTGGGAAGGCTACGTGTACCTGAAGTTTCCGCTGGTGATATTTGTGCGCTTGTAGGCATCGAAGACTTTGAAATCGGTGACACTATTACAGACGCAGATAATCCGCAGCCACTGCCAAGAATATCTATTGATGAGCCTACCATGAGTATGCTCTTCACCATCAACAACTCGCCTTTCTACGGTAAAGAAGGTAAATTCGTGACATCACGCCACGTAAGAGACCGCCTTTTCAGAGAAACTGAGAAAAACCTGGCCCTTCGAATTGAGGAAACTACATCAGAAGACAAATTCCTCGTGTACGGCCGTGGTGTACTCCACTTGTCTATTCTTATCGAAACCATGCGCCGTGAAGGCTATGAGTTTCAGGTAGGCCAGCCGCAGGTGTTGTTCAAAGAAGTTGACGGCATCCGCAACGAGCCAATCGAACTTCTGGTAGTCGACGTGCCTCAGGAGTCTGCCGGTAAGGTAATCGAACTCGCTACGCAAAAGAAGGCTGAGCTTAAGATTATGGAGCCAAAAGGCGACTTGCAGCACCTGGAATTTGAGATTCCTGCCCGTGGCATTATCGGACTAAGAAACAGTGTGCTTACGGCCACTCAGGGTGAAGCCATCATGACGCACCGATTCCTGAGCTACCAGCCTTACAAAGGCCCCATACCTGGCAGGATCAATGGTTCCATCATATCAGTGGACACCGGAAGCGCTACTGCCTACAAAATCGACAAACTTCAGGACAGAGGCACTTTCTTTGTTGATCCGGGAGATGAGGTGTACGGCGGCATGGTCATTGGAGAGCACTCAAGAAATAACGATCTTGTTGTGAACGTTCAGGAGGGCAAAAAACTTACCAACGTAAGGGCATCCGGAACTGACGATAGTGCGAAGATCTACCCAAAAAGAAGGTTCTCTTTGGAAGAAGCACTGGAGTATATCAAGAAAGACGAATACGTGGAAGTGACTCCTCTCTCTATCAGGATGAGAAAAATCTATCTTGATGAAAATGAGCGGAAACGCATGGACGCTAAAATGTCGGAGTAAGGTTCTTCCGAATTTTTCGTAAACCGCAAAAGTTAAAAGGCTTAATTTAGGGATAACAAGTAAATGTTATCCCTTTATTTTTGTGATGAACTTCGAAAACCTAGACAGCTTATACCGGAGCAGCCCTGACGCTTACAGGCAGCTACTCGAATTTATGTACCAGGAGTTTGAAAAAGCTCAGGGCAAAATAACCTCAAGCATTGAAAAGGGTGATTCTACCGCCTTTTCTCACCTAAAGCATAAGATTTTCTCTACACTCAACACGCTTGAGTATGCAGAGCTCATGGACGCACTTACTCAAGTCACAAGTTTCTATGAAGGCGACAAAAACCTGCACACCGAAGCACTGACCCTCAGGCTGAATGACCTTTTTCAACAACTTTTCCAACGCCTTGAAGACAAGATAGCCGAGCTAGATGAATTGAAGGTGATGTAATATTTTGTGAACGTTTCAAGAAAAGCGCCCCACAAGGGGGCTATTCACATAACAATTTGAAGATCAGCTTTTAATATTTACAGATCACAAACTACCCGCAGAAACCTCGGGTGAAATTTTCTTCACAAGCCCCTGAAGTACCTTACCCGGGCCGCATTCAATGAAGTTGACGGCACCATCGCCCACCATATTCTGAACCGACTGTGTCCACTTTACAGGAGCTGTAAGCTGGGAAATCAAGTTCTTTTTAATTTCATCAATGTTAACCGATCCTTTGGTCGTTACATTTTGATAAACCGGGCATATTGGCTGAGAGAAATGAGTCGCCTCAATAGCAGCTGCGAGCTCTTGCCTGGCTGGCTCCATCAGCGGAGAATGAAACGCTCCTCCAACAGGCAACACCAACGCCCTTTTTGCCCCTGCCTCTTTCATTTTCTCGCAAGCAATTTCTATCCCTTTCACAGACCCTGATATAACCAACTGACCCGGGCAGTTGTAGTTGGCAGGCACTACTACCTCGCCAGTAACTGAAGCACAAACTTCCTCTACCTTTGCGTCGTCGAGTCCCAGCACCGCTGCCATGGTGGACGGCGTCAGTTCACAAGCTTTTTGCATGGCGAGCGCCCGCTTGCTAACAAGGCGAAGCCCATCTTCAAAAGAGAGCGATTTATTGGCAACAAGTGCCGAGAATTCGCCAAGAGAATGGCCAGCTACCATGTCGGGTTTGAAATTATCTGAAACCATCGCCATTACCACTGAATGTATAAAGATGGCCGGCTGGGTGACTTTAGTTTGCTTTAGCTCTTCATCAGAGCCACTGAACATGACATCTGTAATCCTGAATCCCAGTATTTCGTTGGCTTTTTCGAACAGCGCTTTTGCCTTTTCATTGGTGTCGTACAGCTCCTTGCCCATTCCGGAAAACTGAGCCCCCTGCCCTGGGAAAACATATGCATTCATAGTGGATGTGAGTTAGTTTGAAACCCCAAAGCTACAAAGAATATGCAAATGTCGGTTCCTGAAAAGAGGATGCATTAATCACCTGACCAGCTGAACCCAGCCTTTCAACTCTTCCCTACCCTGCTGCTGATCCAGCACATCAAATTCTACATCGGCCACATAATAGTAGACCCCCGAAGGGAGATCTATTCCTGCCTCCGTCTGTCCCGCCCAGTTGATAAAAATTGAGCCTTCAACACCACTGGAATTGGTATAGAACACCATCTTCCCTGACCTGTCGTATACTTTAAAATCGACCGACTTCACAAAACGCATGCACCTAGTTAAGTCAAAATCGGCAATGGTTCCATCGTTGTAATAAGGGATAAAAAGGTCATTCTTCCCGTCGTTGTTGGGTGTAAAAACATTGGGCAACTCAAAATAAGGGCAGTTATCGTTGCATACCGGATCCGTCCACTCGCTTTCATTTCCCGAGTTGTCCACCGCCGCCACCCTGTAACAGCCCTTGAAAGATTTTAGGTTTTGGTGGGTGAAGTCTGTGGTATTCACCTGCGCAATCAGGTTGTAGGTGCCCTCCTCACCAAGAGCAGAAAAATATACATTGTAACTCACAGCCTCATCTTCGCACTCAAACACAGCTTCCTTTTCCCACAATATTCTGTTAGAAAAGTTGCTAGCTCCGCAATCAGTAAACTGAGTTTGGGCCTCGCAGGAAAATGCATTGTCGAGCGCCAGGCTAATCGGCAGGCACGGCGGCACTTTATCATCAAGGTAGCCACAGATAATCTGTGACCTGTTGAGGAGCGGAGCAGCGATTGCGGGATTCCCGTAGCTACCCTGAGTGGTTACATAATAGCAGTATTCGGTCTTAGGCACCAGCCCCAGAGTATCTGCAAACTGAAAATCCTGACCAGTGATGTCTGTGCTTGAAATAAGGTAAAAGCCATCGGGGTCGACCACGTCTACGTTATTTCGATAGATGAAATGCTTCGGAAATTCTTTTGAATTGTTTGACCAGGGAACATCAAACCTCCAGTTGAGGTCAATACTTGTGCTGTCTGACTTCAGCTCAAGCCTGACGGTGGAGGCAGCCGACGAAGCTCCAACAAGCTGCCCATTGTTAGCAACGTGGCGAACCAGATAATTGTATGGAAAGTCTGCTGTATTCAATCCCTGATCGACCCAGGTTGTATCCTGCGTTGTGCCAAGGCTTACTATTTCATTGTCGCCATTCAGGCCTTTTGCTCTCAGCACCTCGTAAGTATAAGGTGGTGGAAAATCGACTTTGTCAATATCAAATGGAGACGTCCATGATACATTTACTCTGCCGTTTTCAGTTGAAGTGGTTTCTACATCCACATGAGTAATCACCGGTGCGTCGGCCCTGATGACAGCACAAGCTTCCGCAGACACATAAGAAAGACCACCCTCAGGCTCATAAAATGAAGCAACTAACCGGTAGCAATAGGAAGCGCCGGGATTTAACCCGGCTCCCAGGTTGTCGTCTGTATACCCGAGAGCACCTACGTCAGCCACGTCGATTAGCTCATAACCGGCATATGCCGACATGCCCACCTCACAGTTGACTGGTGTGAAATCATAACTCTCCACCCGTCGCCAAATTTGCAGCAACTCAGCATTGGAGCAAGTGTACTCATCCCACGACAGCCTGACCACTCCATTGGGCTCTGAGCTTGCCGCAAGTCCTGTTGGTGCTGGCGCCACTACGGTGATGTTCCAGGTATCAAAATCCACAAGCTTTGCACCACCATCGGCGGGTTCGTCTATCACTTTGAAACGAATTTCATAAGGCCGCTGCCGAACATGGCTGCAAGCAGTCTGCCATGTGAAATTCAACGTGCCGGGAGATTGCTGATAAACCGGTGGGGCAGGAGAAAATGAAGCATTGCCGCTCGAAAATTCAAAAGGGCCTCCAAAAGCCTCCATCAGAACCCCCATTCCTTCGGGGTCAATACCGGTGACCTGGTCTTGTATCAGTGTACCAGCCTCTACACAAATATCTGCTGGTACTATCAAATCCGGAGGCCTGTTATCCGACTCTTCCACTATAATTTGCATATCTCTGGTCACCTGGCCCAGCAGCTTCCACTCTCCAAAAAACAAACGCCATTCTTCTACAATGAATGCAACGTTGTATTCACCAGCCATCCCGGGCGCATCCCAAACAAGGTCGCCACTAATGGGGTCAAGTGTAAACGATGGAATGCTGTCCTGGTCTTGATTTGCCGCAAAATAATCCCTGCCTTCATAAAAAATCTTATGGTTTGGGTTCTGATAGTTAAAGACAGAGTCAAATCGGTTTTGCTTTGGGTACCACATTTTATAGGCCAGGCTATCACCATCCTGATCGAAGGCCCCGGGATTGTGAACAAACCGTGCGCCAACAATCGCTCTGTCAACCGGGGGTACCAATAGCACAGGGCTGCTATTTAACTTGTAAGCAGGGTCTATTGCCAGCGTTGTTTCAATGTAAAAGGGAGTGTCAATCGACCGCACCATATTCAGAACACCAGCATTCCGATTGCTTTCCTGGTAGCTGATGGTGTAACCACCCGGCGCTGGATACGTGTGAGTGAATACGAACCTGTTAAAAGCCACATCATTTCCCAGTGGAATGGTCTCCTTTGCCGCCAGGTTTTTTAATGCATAAACTGACCCGTCGCCCAGGTTAATATTTCCTTCGCCAAACTGAATTGGTGAGCCTGTGTCGGTATAGGCTATGACAGTTATTTCGTATGTATGAGCGCCATTGGAAATACGTCTGACAGTGATCTCACCTGCCCTAATATGGGTAGCAAATGTAGCCGTGCAGGAGAAAAGCGACAAAAGAAATGCCTCTACTAGTCTTTTCATCAGCTGGAATTACTTAAGTGACTAACTTATGCAATAACAACTGAAAGAGGGTTTACCGCTAGCTACCTCTCAGTTTCAAAGCTTTTTTCAAGCCGGGATGTTCTCCACAAACCGCTTTTTCAGTCCTGGTTCCGGCATCCGGCATTGATCTCTCTTGCCAAACCATTTGTAACGGTTGGCCGCTACGAAGTCGTAGACGAAGTCTCTCAGAAAAGCGGGTACAATTCTAAATACATACAAAATGGGCCAAAGCCCGCTCAGCTGCCTGCTTATTTCGAGTGCTGCCCGGCTCTTTTTATAAAGCACACTATTTCCCCACAGCATCACACTTTCCAGCTTTGCCTCGGTTATACCCTGACTGCGCAAAAGCGCCTGCCCTGCCTCCGACTGAAGAGATGCAAAGGAAAAAACGGCCTTTCGGTCTCTTTCAATTACGAAATTGACGGAAGAATTACAGAGATTGCACACTCCATCAAACAGAATCAGGTTGTCGGGAATGCCGGCTATTTCATGATCTGCACCCATCCCTTGTATTGTTTGTTCATTTGCTTGGGGTCAAGCACATCAAACGTAACGTCCGCTGTGTAAAAATAAACACCCGATGGAAGTTCCGAGCCCTCGTTGGTACGGCCATCCCAATCAATCAAAATACTGTTCTCTACGCCCGCAGAAGTGAAGTTGTAGATGGCGTTACCTGTCCTGTCGAACACGGTAAATACCACGGCATCAACGAATCGAATACATTTCGCCCTGTCGAAACCTGTGATTGTTCCGTCGTCATAGAAAGGCCTGAACACATCATTCCTGCCGTCGCCATTGGGGGTAAATACATTTGGCAGTTCAAAATATGGGCAATTGTCGTTGCAAACGGCCTCACTCAACTCACTTTCATTGCCGGAACGGTCTACAGCCGAGATTTTATAACATCCTTTAAACGAAGTCAAATCAACGTGACGATAGGTTGAAGTAATAACGTTATCAATCAGGTTAAAGGAGCCTTCAGCGCCGGTTTCACTAAAATAGATATTGAAGCTTCTTACGTCGTCCTCACATCCATCAGAAGGATCCTTTTCCCAGCTCAACTTGTTGCTAAAGGCGCTGAAATCGCAGGATTGGCTTTGAAGCACTGCATCACAGCCGAAGGTTTCGTCAAGCACAAAGTTTACAGGGCCGCAAGGCGGCGTCTTATCGTTCGGTTGCCCACATATAATTTGCGAATTATTGATCAGCGGCTCAGCCAGGGCGACGTTTCCATAAGAGCCCTGCGTAGTAACATAATAGCAATACTCCAGGTTTTCGTTTAACGGCACTCCATTGAACGAACCATCGTCCCAAAAGTAGAAGCCCTCTTCGTTGACGTCCACAGAGGCAATCTGAACAAGCAGGCTTGGATCATTCTCATCTACCCTGTTGCGGTAAATGTAATGGATCGGATAATCCTGGGTATTGTTCGACCAGGGCACATTCGCATCCCATGTCAATTCAATAGACTGCAACAACGGCTTTAGCTCCAGCCTCACCTGAGAAGCTACGCCGGAAGTATCGATCACTCCCCCCTGGGTATCCACCAGATGAACCCTGTAATTGTAGGTTACATCCCTGGTGTTCAGCCCATTATCCAAAAACACTGTGTCGTCAGCAATCACTCCAAGGCTAATCATGTTCTTTTCGCCCTGAAGTTCTTCTGCTCTGAACAATTCATAATTATAAGGCGGTGGAAAACTTGCCTGGTCAATTTCTATCGGTGGACTCCACCTGACCTCTATTTCGCCTGCATCTACGGACGTCGTCTTCACATCCACATTAGTAATGACCGGGGCGTTTATTTCAAGAATACCACAAGCCTCTACTGATGCATAAGAGACACCACCGCCCGGAGTAGGGAACACAGCCACCAGCCTGTAACAGTAGTTGGCCGCCACATCGAGTCTTTGGCCTTTGTTGTCATCGGTGTACGAGCGGGCACCGTCGTCCACCACATCAATCAGCTCGTAGCCAGCATAGTCAGGCATGCCTACTTCGCAGTCAATCGGGGTAAAGTCGTAGCTATCAACCCGTCGCCATATCTGGATATACTCAGCATTGGCGCATTCGTAAGCATCCCATTCAAGTTCTATGACCTTGTCAGGTTTTATAGTTGCAGTTAAACCGGTAGGAGCCGGTGCCACCACAGTAATGTTCCAGGTTTTGAAATCCACAAGCTTCGGCCCTGCGTTTGGCGGTGGGTGAGTATCCACCACCTTGAACTGCACTTCATAAGGCCTTTCACGCACATGTCCACACACTGTTTGCCATGTAAAATTCAGCGTTCCTGGCGACGGCTGATAGTCTGGTGGAGACGGAGAAAAAGTAGCTGGAGAGCCCAGGAATTCAAAAGGACCACCGAACGCCTCCATGATAACAGGTAGCCCTTCAGGGTCGGTAGCAAAAATATCTTCATCTATCAGCGTTCCTGCTTCCACACATATGTCTTCTGGTACTATAATTTCAGGACGCTCATTCTCAGAATCTTCGATGATAATCTGCATATCTCTGGTCACATACCCCAGTTTTACCCAGGTTCCCAGCACATTTCGCCATTCTTCCACAATAAAGGCAACGTTGTATTCACCTCTCAAACCAGGTGCATCCCACACAAGGTTGCCCGAAACGGGGTCGAGTGAAAAGGTAGGAGGCCCGTCTTGATTTTGGTTGGCTGTTGCGTAATCTACTTTGGTATAAAACTTAGGATCAATGGGGCTTCTGTAGTCAAATACTGTATCGTTATAATTCCTTTTGGGCACTGAGATCCTGTAAGAAAGACTATCTCCATCGGGGTCATAAGCACCAGGGTTGTGGATGAAGGTGGCACCAACTGCGCCCCTGTCGACTGGTGGCACCAGCAGCACAGGCGTGTTGTTGAGGCCATAAAAAGGGTCAATAATCAGCTGCGTCTCAGTGTAAAATGGAGTTTCAACACTATTAGCCATGTTAACTACGCCGGCGTTTCTGTAAAACTCTCTGAACCGGACAGTATATACGCCAGGGGCCTGGTAAGTATGGCGAATGGTAAAAACATTTGAGGCTACTTCGTCACCCAAATTGATGGTGACAACAGGGTCGGCTTCCGACTCAACATTCAGCACCGTTCCATCACCAAAATCAATATCACCCCCGCCAAATTTCACCGTCGAACCGGTATCTGTATATCCAATGATTGAAAATTCGAACTCGAGGCTGGAATTGGAGATTCTGCGGGCGATAATCTCACCGGCCCTGATGTGGGTGGCAGATACATTTGAAGTGGACGACAGAAGAAAGATCAGCCCTGCACTCAGCGTCAGTATTAACTTTTTCAACATAGGTTGTTGTCGACGGGTTTCTATCAACCAAGTAAACACTTGTTTCATCTAAACGGTTGCAAGTATTTTTCTGTATTACTCTTTTATAAATCTCGAATAATAAATTTGCTGGCCCAGAGAGGTGCGAAGCAAATAAATTCCTCCAGGTAGGTCTTCAGTGTTCAAGGTAGCCAAATTACCATTAATGGGAATGCCGGTTTTTAAAATACTTTGCCCGGCGGCGTTAATAAGCTCTATTTCCTGCACTTTATTCTGATTCAGCTCTGGAAATTGAATGGTCATGGTGCCAGCTACAGGATTGGGATACGTACGTAAAATGACCGCTTCCTTCGGATGACCAACGGCATTAATCACATATTCTTCACCGGTTGGATTAACAGCAAACGATTTAACAGTTTTAAAAGGATTGAGTCTGTTTAAGCTGCGAGCCGCCAGCACAAAATAGATGGGTTTAGCAGCAGACTGAGGCAATGCCACAAACCCATTGAAACCAGCGCCCCCGGCAATGGTATCTGTAAGCTGATGTCCATTTATATCCGCTCCATCCCAGTTTAATAAACCACTAGAGTAAAAGCTCCATTCGAGCGAATCAGCAGCCAATGTTTCATAACCAACTATAAAATCGATCCGCCCATTCGATGCAACCTGATAGTCAAAATCGATATTGGGTGGCAGCATGTCACTTTCTACGTTAATAATTTGTAAGTCAACCGTGGTTTCGCTCAACTTGTGGACTTCACCGTCAACTTTTCTGTATTCGATGACCTTGTAAGCCATGCCAAACTCTCCGGCAAGTTCAGGTGTGTCCCAGGTCAGTTGGCCACTAAGCTTGTCGAGCTTTAAAACAGGTGTTTCGCTACGGTTTTCTCCAGCATAAAACGAAATATCATTTGGCCACCGGTAGCTATCCACCTCCTCAGCAAAATCTCTCAAAGGAACAGCCAAGCTATAGACAAGGCTATCACCCTGCTCGTCTTTGCTACCAACGGCACTGAAAAAACGACTTCCAGCTCTCGAAAAAACAGCTGGAAAAACACCCAACTCCGGAGTAGAATTGGCGCCAAAGAAAGGATCAACGATCACTTGAGTAGAAACGAAAAAGGGCGTTTCGACTGAATTTTCCATATTTATCACGCTGGCATTGCGGAAAAATTCTTTAGCCCTGACTGTGTAAGCGCCTGGTGCCTGGTAGGTATGGCTGATAGTGTATTTGGTAAGTGAAGTTTCATTACCCAGCAAAATAGTTTCGTGGGTAGCATCACCGCCTTCAAGGCTAATAATTGTCCCATCCCCAAACTCCAGCTCCCCTCCACCAAAACCCACAGAAGAGCCTGTGTCGGTAAATCCAATCACCTCAAACTTATAAGTCAATGAGCCGTTACCCGACACCACCCTGATGTACCCACCTCTGATGTGGCTCGCTAACATACCATTAAACAAGGTTATCAGGAAAATGACAAGGCAAACGATGAATTTCATGGGGTCTATTTTGGATAAAACAATTTCATTTCACGGCCGGTTGTACGTCACATAGACAAATATTAAACAACAGTCAAAGAAAATTCCCCAATGAGAGAGTTTAGAAGCGTTCAAAATAGGACAGGCGGATTGGTAAAGTGCCGCTCGGGAATTACCTTTGGCTGGTTCTATTTAAAACGTTTGTGTAATACAAAAAACATATGAGTTGGTTAACTGATTCACTAAAAAGCAGCATTTTTCGAAAGCTCCTCATGGCGCTTACCGGGCTTTTCCTCATTCTGTTCCTCACTGTGCACCTTGCCGGCAATCTCCAGTTAATTTTAAACGATGAAGGGCAGGCGTTCAATATCTATGCACATACTATGGCGCATAATCCTTTTATCCAATTGGTGTCCAAATTCAACTTTGCCTTTATTGTACTTCACGTCATTTACTCCATTTGGCTTTCAAGAATTAATAAGACAGCCAGACCAGTTAAATATGGTTATTCTGCTGCCAGCACCAACAGTCCATGGACATCCCGCAACATGGGCATCCTGGGTACACTGATTTTGGTTTTTCTGGTGATTCACTTGAAAGGCTTTTGGTGGGAATTCAAAAACGACAGCATTCCCATGGTCACTTATGACGGCGAAACAATGCCTAATGTGTTTCTGGTCGTGAAAGCGGCTTACAGCAATGTATGGTATGCAGCAGTGTACGTGGTGAGCATGTTCTTCGTAGGCTTTCACCTGTCTCACGGATTCGCCAGTGCATTTCAAACACTGGGGCTCAATCACGTTAAATATACTCCGGCTATTAAGGCGATCGGTAAAGGCTATGCCATTATCGTTCCGGCCTTGTTTGCCATTATCCCAATCCTTATTTACATCAAGAGTTTAGGTTAATCATCATCGATATATGAAGCTAGATTCCAAAATACCTGCAGGCCCACTGGCTGAGAAATGGACCAAACATAAATTCAACGTGAAGCTGGTTAACCCTGCCAACAAGCGTAAATATGACGTGATTGTGGTAGGCACCGGCCTGGCTGGTGCCTCAGCTGCCGCCTCTCTGGCAGAGCTCGGCTACAATGTGAAGTCCTTTTGCTTTCAGGATAGCCCAAGGAGGGCTCATAGTATCGCTGCCCAGGGTGGTATCAATGCCGCCAAAAACTATCAAAATGATGGTGACAGCGTATTCCGGCTTTTCTACGACACCATTAAAGGCGGTGACTACCGAAGCCGTGAAGGCAATGTTCACAGGCTTGCTGAAGTGAGTGTCAACATCATCGACCAGTGCGTAGCCCAGGGCGTTCCATTCGCCCGTGACTATGGCGGGCTCCTGGCCAACCGTTCATTTGGTGGCGCTCAGGTATCACGTACCTTCTATGCTAAAGGCCAGACAGGCCAGCAGCTGTTGCTGGGTGCCTACAGCGCATTGAGCCGCCAGGTAGCCAATGGCAAAGTGAAGATGTACCCACGCACAGAGATGCTTGATCTGGTAATGGTAGATGGTAAGGCACGTGGTATTGTAGCACGGAACCTCATTACAGGCGAAATAGAGTCACACAGCGCCCATGCAGTATTGCTTTGCACAGGTGGCTATGGCAACGTCTTCTTCCTTTCTACCAACGCCATGGGCTCCAATGTAACGGCAGCCTGGAGAGCACACAGAAAAGGTGCTTTGTTCGCTAACCCTTGTTTCACGCAGATACACCCTACCTGCATTCCTGTTCACGGCGACTTCCAGTCGAAGCTCACGCTGATGTCCGAATCACTCCGCAACGATGGTCGTGTGTGGGTGCCGAAAGACAAAGCAACAGCCGAAAAGGTGAGAAAGGGAGAAGTAAAACCTGCAGAGATCGCCGAAACGGATCGTGACTACTACTTAGAGAGAAAATACCCATCCTTTGGTAACCTGGTTCCCCGTGATGTTGCGTCAAGAAATGCTAAAGATGTGTGTGATGATGGCAAAGGCGTGGGATCAACCGGTCTTGCAGTGTATCTGGACTTTGCCGATGCAATAAAAAGAGACGGAGAAGATACCATCCGGGCAAAATATGGCAACCTCTTCGATATGTATGAGCAGATTGTAGGAGAGAACCCTTACAAAACACCGATGATGATTTACCCGGCGGTACACTATACAATGGGTGGCCTTTGGGTAGACTATAATCTTCAGACAAACGTACCTGGTCTTTACGCACTTGGGGAAGCCAACTTCTCAGATCACGGCGCCAACAGACTTGGCGCTTCGGCACTAATGCAGGGCCTCGCCGACGGGTACTTTGTGATTCCCTATACGTTGGGCGACTACCTGGCGCAAAACCCTGCTGACAAAATATCAACAGATCACCCAGCATTCAAAGAGGCTGAAGCTGGTGTCAAAAGCCAGATAGAAAAACTTCTTTCCATTAATGGCAAGAAGCCCGTGGATCAGTTCCATAAGGAGCTTGGCCACATCATGTGGGATTATTGCGGGATGTCGAGAACTGCCGAAGGCTTGAAGAAGGCCAAGAAAATGGTGCAGGAACTGAGAGATGAATTCTGGAAGGATGTGAAGGTAGTGGGCACAAGCGACGAGCTGAACATGTCGCTGGAAAAGGCCAACAGAGTGGCCGACTTTCTGGAGCTTGGCGAACTGATGATCGACGACGCTTTGAACAGAAACGAATCCTGTGGCGGACACTTCAGAGAAGAATACCAAACTGAAGAAGGTGAAGCTAAGAGGGATGATGAAAACTACTCATACGTGGCTGCGTGGGAGTACAATGGCCCGGGAAAGGCCACTTTGCACAAAGAAGATCTTGTGTTTGAAAACGTCAAGTTGACTCAAAGAAGCTACAAGTAAGAATTAGTTATTCGATTTTGGTGATTAGTTAATCGGACATCTTGGCAAATTTAAAATCATTCGAAGAATTGGAATGCTGGAAAGCAGGAAAGGAACTGAGAGTTTTTGTTAGTAAACTCGCAAAACGGTTTCCAATGGATGAACGGTATGCACTAACAAGTCAGATAAAAAGATCATCACGATCGGTAACCAATAACATTGCAGAAGGATATGGGAGATTTCATTTTCAGGAAAATATCCAGTTTTGCCGACAAGGCAGGGGATCACTCTACGAAACTTTGGATCACTTGTTAATTGCCAAAGAAGAAGAATATATAGATGAGCCTGACCTAATTGCTGGCAGACAGTTGATTGAAAAAACGACCACCATACTGAATGGGTACATAAATTATTTATCGGAAGCCAAAAAGAAATCGTTATAGGTTGATACCGACCCAACTAATAAATAACTTTTAACCATTAACTCTTAACAGGTTAAGCATGGATTTAACATTAAAAATCTGGAGACAGAAAAATAGCAATACCGAAGGCAAGTTTGTCACCTACGAGGTGAAAGATATATCGCATGAGTCTTCGTTTCTTGAAATGCTTGATGTGCTGAACATTGGGCTGGAAGAAAAGGGCGAGGAGCCAGTGCATTTTGATCATGACTGCAGGGAAGGCATCTGCGGCATGTGTAGCCTATACATCAACGGTAAGCCACATGGCCCTCAGCAAACCACTACTTGCCAGCTCCATATGCGCAGCTTCAAAAGTGGCCAGACTATTTGGATTGAGCCATGGAGAGCCAAGGCATTCCCCGTGATCAAAGACCTGGTTACCGACCGTAGTGCATTTGACAGGATTATCCAGGCGGGTGGCTACATTTCCGTGAACACCGGTGGTGTGCCTGACGCCAACGAAATTCCTATTCCAAGAAAGATAGCTGATGAAGCGATGGATTCGGCTACCTGCATTGGCTGTGGAGCTTGTGTGGCGGCCTGTAAGAATGCGTCTGCCATGCTTTTCGTGTCTGCAAAAGTTACCCACCTCGGTCTGCTTCCACAAGGAAAGGTGGAAGCCAAGACAAGGGTAGAAAACATGGTGGCTCAAATGGATGCCGAGGGCTTTGGTGCCTGCACCAACACTGGTGCTTGTGCAGCCGAATGCCCCAAGGAGATTCCTCTGGCGAACATTGCCAAGATGAACCGGGATTTTATTGGAGCGAGATTGACGTCGGAGAACGTTTAGAAATATTTGATTTAGATAGAAAAGGGGCCTCGGCCCCTTTCTATTTAAAGAATTATCATTTTTTTATTGTGTTTGTATCCCACAAAAGCTTAAGCGCATCCACCAAGTTGCTTTTCACCTCATCAATCGTCTTGCCTTGACTGATAGCGGCTGGAACTTCTTCTATCTGGCCTACAAACCATCCATCTTTTGCTTTTTCAATTATTGCGGTAAGCTTCATATCCAAAAGTTAACGCAATTTGATTATAAAGTAATCAATCCTCCTCTACCTCACTCACCGGCTTAAAACCAGCAGGAACCTCTTCTTCCTCCTCATTATCTTGTCCATAAGCGAAAACTTCTACAATAGACGTTTCCACTACTTCCGGCACACGGAAGGTTACCAGCATATTATTCAGGCTCTGATGGATACGGTCGTAGGCATCTTTTACATCGTGCGCTGTCACTATCATCAGGTTCGTTACCTTCTTCTCTTTACCACTGTCAGCATCGGTGACAAAATAGGTGATTTTGCATTTGTGCCAGAAGTCTGCGTCTTCGTACAGGAACACATCGGTGATGCGGCTTTTGGTCAGGCTCGTGATCACAAATTCACCTCTTACCCGCTCGCTAAGCTTTTCGTACATGATGGCCTCTGCCTCAGTATAACTCACCGCATCGAGCAGATAAGTTTCTGTGGTGTTTTTCAAATGACCTTCGTCGTCTTCCTTTTGATACTTCGCCTTGCAAACAAACCAAATACGCATAATACCTCTGTTTTTTATTGGGCTCCAAAGATAGGGCATCCTTCCGGAAAATGGCTAGGCGCTCCACCAAAACTGTCTTGCTTTTTTTACTGCATCGATAGCGAATTCAGGATTTATTGCTTCCACATATCGTCTGGACTTGAGGATACATTCGATATTACGGGCGGCTGACGGCTCCATGGGCGGGACAGCCCTGCCGACGCCTGCTTTCAACTCAGGTCTCTCTTTATCACGCTCCAGTGTTTTTCTGCCCCGGGCGTCTGACGGCTCCATCGCACAGACTTACTCGCCGTGCCGACGCCTGCCAGCTCCCCTCTAACCTCCGGGCGTCTGACGGCTTCAACGCACTGGGCCGACTGACCGTACCGACGCCTGTAGCACGGCACAGCCCTGGTCTCCTGGCTTCCGTCTTCTAACTTCCCTTCCCACTCTCCGACTTTAATAACTATCTTTGTGCACTTATGTGGAATATTAAAAGAAAAATTACTGTTCAGTGCCATCCCGGCCTCCCTCCTTTTGCCGCCAACGAACTCAGAAGCCTTGGTTTTCCTGTAACTGAAGAAGCCAATATGCATGTGGTCACTGAAGGCACCCTGCACGACTGCATGTACCTGAACCTGCACCTCCGCACCGGCAACCGCATCCTTTGGGAGATGGGCAGCTTTGAACTGAAAGATTCGGAAGGGCTCTACAAGAATATTTTCGAAATGCCATGGGAAACCGTTATCCCTAACGATGGCTATTTCAGCATCCACTCATTCGCCAAGCATGAGTCGATCAATGACACCAGGTATCCAAACCTGAAAGCCAAGGATGCTATTGTTGACAGAATCAAATCCAAAACCGGCCGTCGGCCTGACTCCGGTAACGACTTCAACGAAGCCGTAGTCTACTTCTTTTGGAACAGAGAAAACTGTACTGTATACATTGACACTTCCGGAGAAACGATATCGAAGCACACCTATCGGAAAATGCCTTTCAAGGCTCCAGTAGCAGAACCGTTGGCTGCCGCTATTGTGCAGGCAACTGAGTGGAGCCCGTCGATTCCGCTCATCAACCCCATGTGTGGCAGTGGCACCATTGCCATTGAAGCTGCCCTGAAAGCTGCCAATATTGCACCTGGCCTGAACAGGCATAATTTCGGTTTTAAACACCTTATCGGGTTTGACAACAATGCCTGGAAAACCATGCTAGCCAGCGCCAAATCAAAGGTGAATGCGAAAATCAACGTGACCATCATTGGTAGCGACCGAGACATGAAAGCCCTGCAAGCGGCCCGTACCAATGCCGCAGAAGCTGGTGTGGCTTCTATGATCAAATGGGAGCTTTGCCCCTACGAAAATACTACCCTTCCAGACGGTGAAGGCATCATTATCCTCAATCCTGAATATGGGGAACGCATGGGAGAAGAATCGGAGCTTGAAGCTGTTTACAAAGGTATTGGCGACTTTTTCAAGCAGCGCTGTCAGGGAAAACGTGGCTTTATATTCACAGGCAACCTCAATCTGATTAAAAAGGTGGGGCTTCGCTCGTCAGCCAAATGGCCGTTCTTCAATGCGAAGATCGATTCGAGGCTGGTGGCCTACGATATGTATGAAGGCTCCAAAAAGAATTAGGTTTCCGTTTGTAGAAGCAAAGTGTACTCGAAGCAATTTGTTGCTTAACTTTCGTTATTGAATTTGATGCTGTAGACCCAACTTTCCATTGAAGAGGTTCATTATTTTTATAATTATTCTGGTAATTGGTGGCGGGGCCTTTGTTGCCTATAAAACCTATTTCGAAAGGGGTAATATTTCCCTCTGGACGTTGGTTCCTGACAATGCGCTGGCCGTCTACGAGTCTACCTCTCCCATGAATGCCTGGGCAGCATTTACTTCTTCGAACATTGGCAAAGGACTCCAGTCTATTGCTGCATTCAAGCGTCCTGGTCAAATGCTTTCAAAGCTTGACACGATTTTGGGAGGAAATGAGCAAACAGCCACGCTTTTCAACGACAAGACTTTCCTGGCCAGCCTGCACAGTGTCGGCAGCCAATCGCTCGACTTCCTTCTTCTGGTTGACCTGCCCACGCTGGACAGCCGGGGAAAAATGGACGACATTCTGGCCTACTTTTCAGAGAAAAATGGATACACCATTTCCAACAGAACGTACCAGGGCTACACCATTAGCGAGCTAAGGTCTCAAAAAACGAAGGATCTGTTCACCTTCATTTACTACAAAAATTTCTTCATAGGGAGCTTCACCCCCTTTCTCGTGGAGGATGCCGTCAGAAATATTGAAACTGCAGGCTTAGGTTTTTTTGATAAAAACATTGGTCTTCTCACCCTTTCGAGGTTGCAAAATGATCAAGGCAATTTATACATCAACACTGACAAGCTTGACAGGCTGGGCGACACCTTCCTGGATGAAAAATTATTGAACCTGAAGGCTATTTCAACCCTTGGTTCTTCGTCTTTTCTCGATGTAAAAGTGACCGAGCCACAGCTACTAATGAATGGCTTTACCTTGATACCACAAGACTATTCAGGCTATTTCAGTGGGTTTATCAACAACCCGGCGCAGTCGCTAAAAATGGAAGAGGTAGTGAGCAACCGAACCGCTGTTTATTTTAACCTCACTTTTGAGTCTGCCGAGCGTTGGAACACTCAGATGTTACCCTATTGGCAAACAAACGAGCCTGAGTTAGTCGATTTGAGAAGCACCACATTAAAAGATCAGGACATTGATATTGCCTCCTTTTTTGAGAGTATTGGTGGACATATAGGCGTATCGTTGCAGGAATCTTCTTTAGGCCATGATCCTGACAAAGTAGTTTACATGGAGATGGAGGATTTACCGGAAAGCCTTCAGCAGTTCAAAGAACTTTCAGAGAGAATCAACAAGTCGCAGGGAGACACACTCTACTACGAAGAATATGCCGACTTCACCATTGGGCAGCTTGAAATTGACGAATTTCCTTATCAGTTATTTGGAGAACCATTTAGTGGATTTTCGTCGCTGTACTATACCGGCTACCGTAACTATTTGATTGGGGCGGCTTCAGTGCAAATTCTGAAAACCGTGATCGACGATATAACCAACGAAAATACCTGGGGAAAGTCAGTGCAAATCAATTCGTTTCTCGATAACACGTTGAGGGAAGCCAATTTCAGTGTGTTCGTTCACACACCCAGGGCCTGGAATCTGTGGCAACAAAACCTGGACGATGCCTGGAAGCAGCAGTTTACGGATGCTTCTTCTACCCTTCAGTCGATTGATCTGATGGCCATACAGTGGTCTTTTATCGAAGACAAATTCTACACCAGCATCATGCTGCAGCAAACGGAAAAAGCAGCACAAAAAGGGGCGCAAAAACCTCTGCTGGCCGACAACGCCGTAACTTTTGCGCAGCCGCTCATCTCAAAGCCGTTTGTGGTTCGCAACCACAACGACAAAACGCTGGAAACGCTGGTTCAGGATTCCACCCAGATGATTTACCTGCTATCTGCCAATCAGGAAGTTTTATGGCTCGACTCCATCAAAGGGAAAATCATCAGTCCGGTCTTTCAGATCGACTACTACAAAAACGGCAAGCTGCAATACCTGTTTTCCACCCCCAAATACATTTATGCCATCGACCGAACAGGCGAGTATCTTCCTGGCTTTCCAGTAGAGTTTAAGGGCAAAACAGAAATCGCTTATTTCAACCTGGTGGACTATGACAAGAGCAAAAATTATCGCTATTTCTTTGCTGACACCCGGGGTGATTTGTACATATCGGACAAAGATGGCAAAGTGCTGGAGGGATGGAACCCAAAGGAAATCAAGCACCCACTTGCCTCCTCCCCTCTGCATATCAGGGTGAGAGGACAGGATTTTCTCGTGGCCCTGCAAAGCAATGGCATCATGCGTGTATTCAACCGGCGGGCACAACCCGTGGCGGGCTTCCCGGTAGACTTCAAAGCTCCGGTAAACAATCCGGTATTTGCTGAGGCGGGCTCAACGAATGCGAATAGTAAACTAACGACGATTACCGATGATGGGTCAATTATTCAGATCAATCTCGCTGGCAAAGTGCTGCAAAGGGAGCAGCTCTACCGGCCATCGGCTCAGTCAAAATTTAAGCTGGTACCTGAAGCTTCAGGCAACGGCTACATTTTTACCCGGCAGGATGCCAACAGAATTGCCATTGTAGACCAGGCTGGCAAAGTGCTCTTTGAAAAAGACTATATGTCAAGTGGAATTGCAAGCTCGCAGTTCTACGACTTTGGCGGAGGACGCAAGCTTTTCATTGTCAACGATCCTGTGCAGGCCTTCAGCTATCTGTATGACGAAAAAGGAAATCTTGTAAATTTCAGGCCTGCAGAAACCATGAACGAGGTGGCCATCGTTTTTTATGAATCGCAAGGCTTGTACAAAATTTACAAAAACTACGAGAATGAGTTCTCCATCCTTACCCTGAAAAAGTAGCGTAATTTTCTTTTCGTGTCTCCAACCTATTCTTTGATTCGGCTGTCCTTTAGGAAACATTTTTTGATATGAAGAAGGCATTGGGAATTATTGGCGTATTTGTCGCCATCGTCTGCGTAGGCATGAGTTGCGGAAAGGAAGAGATCAATTCAGCCCTGGAAGGAACAGAAACTGCTTCCGACACACTGGCGATTAAGCTGGGAGAAACCATTACTTCCGCCGCTGGTGAGCAACTCACTTTCAAGAAGCTTGTAGAAGATTCAAGGTGTCCGGCCAATACCATGTGCATATGGCAGGGTATGGTAACTGTTGAAATGCAGGCCCAGGTTGGCTCAAAAACGGAGACTTTCACCCTGACTACCAACCCACAGGAGCCAAAGACATCGGCCGTTGTGTTGGGCTACGAGGTAACATTAGTGAATGTATTCCCTTACCCGGGAACCAGCATTGAAGAAGTACAGGAGTCGGACTACTGGGTTGATGTGAAAGTAGTTAAAGTAAACAATTGAGTTGGGGAATGTTTTAGTCAGTTATATTTAATGAGAAGGCTGCCATGGGCGGCCTTCTTTTTTTTCACCCCCCGATTATCAAATTGGACTTGAGAATCCGCCATTCATGAAGTACTTTACTGTTTCATTAATGACCCACCAATGCGCAAAGCTTCTCTTTTCCTCACTTCTCTGTTCATAACTTCTTCCCTGCTTGCTTCAGGCCCCGGCAGTCAGGCGCTCGATGCTTTTGTCGCTGATCATATGGCTGAGCTTAAAGCATTTTATCTGGACAGACACCAAAGCCCCGAGCTCTCGCTGGCTGAAAAGGAAACCTCAAAAACGCTGGCTGCTGAGCTCCGTAAGCTTGGCTTTGAAGTGACAGAAAACATGGGTGGCTACGGTGTGGTGGGGGTGTTGAAAAACGGTAAAGGCCCTACAGTGTTGTATCGCACCGATATGGATGCTTTGCCCATGGTCGAAAAAACCGGCCTTGACTACGCCAGTCAGGTGGTTGTAGCTGATGGCACCGGAGGACATGTGAGCACTATGCACTCCTGCGGGCACGATATGCACATGACCGTGTGGCTTGGCACAGCCAAAGCGATGGTGGACATGAAAAGTCAATGGAAAGGAACGCTGGTGATGATCGGGCAGCCTGCTGAAGAAATTGGTGCAGGTGCCAAGCTCATGCTGGAGGCGGGATTGTATGAGAAGTTTCCGGTGCCGGATTACGGAGTAGGGCTTCACTGTAGCCCCACTATACCGACAGGTAAAGTTGGCTTTGGCAAAGGCTATACCATGGCCAACGCAGAGGCCATCAGCATCAAAGTATTTGGTCAGGGTGCCCACGGGGCTTCCCCCCACATGTCGATTGACCCGGTGGTGATGGCATCCATGCTGGTGATGGAGCTCCAGACAATTGTGAGCAGAAACCTGAACCCGCTCGACAACGCCGTTGTGTCGGTGGGAGTGATTAAGGGCGGCACCAAATACAATATTATACCCGACGAAGTGACCCTGGAACTCACCGTAAGAACTTTCACCGAAGAAGTAAGGTTGAAAATTCACCAGAGAATCAAAGAAATAGCCAGGGGGGTGGCGATCTCAGCCGGACTTCCTGAAGACAAATACCCAGAGGTAATCATCCCCGAGACTTTCACCCCAGCCAACTTCAACAATGAAGCTTTAGTAGATCGGCTGTTAGCCTCCGCTGTTAAGGCCATTGGCATTGGCAACGTGGTGGAGGCCGAACCGCAAATGGTGGCCGAGGACTTTTCGAGGTATGGAAAAACCACACACAAGGTGCCTACAACTTTGTTTTGGCTGGGCACGGTGCCTCCTGAAAGAACAGCGAAAGTGGCAAAAGGTGAAATGTCATTGCCCGGCCTTCATTCTCCATTTTACTACCCAGCCATCGAAACATCGATAGTAACGGGCGTGAAGGTAACCAGCACTGGCCTGCTTGATTTGTTCAAAGGCGGGAAATAGCAGAGCTATTCAAGCTGAAGCCGTTTGACGCCGGCATTGAACCGGAGGTATCGCTTTTCTCCGTCCCTTTCGATGGCAACCACGTTTTCCTGATCACTGAATAGCTCGACCAGCAGGGCATTTTCCACCACGTCAATCGACGTCCCCTCTACAATGAAGTACGACCAAACAGTATCATTTTCGGCACTACCGCTTACCCATTTCAGTGCAAGCTCGTTTCCCTGCTGAGTGATGAAATGCATCTTTGCTTTGATGTAGCTGGCAACAAGCGCCTCCGATTTTTTGATGTCGCCATCAGTTCGCAGCGAAACACTTTCTCCTGAAAAATCTCTGATAGCATCCTCCAGGTCAGTATTAAAAAGCCTGCAGCTTACCTCCCAGGTATCGTTGCCTGAATACGTCACGTTGGTTACCGACACGTAGAGACCGTGGTCGGCCCCAAAAAAACCTATGATGAAAATTAGCACTTGCACATTACAAGGTAGCACAAAAAATATACTCTGGGATCAAGCAATATTTCTGGGGATTAATTCTTTTGACAAGAGCATTATGTCATTACATAAAGAAGCAAAAGATCCAAGCCTAACCCGGCCGGGCGAGACGCATTGAACCAGTTTTGCTTCTTTATTGTCTATCATTCGCCAAATGTTACAGCGTTATTTAAGCGTCTTACTCCCCAGATTTTCCGCTTGATCCATACTCTGCGCCTGGCTAACGGTGCTTAGCCAATGGAATAAAAAAAAGCAATCCCGTCACAAAGACGGGACTGCTCACAACCATCATCCCAAAAAAATTATTACTCAACCAGCACTTTCCTCACCGGTTTCGCTGGCTCAGCCATTTTGTTGAGCTGGAGTTGCAGGACTCCATTTTTGTACTCAGCGTGTACTTTTTCTTCGTTTACATCCTCAGGCAAGGAAAAGGATCGCTTGAAGTTGGTTTGAAAAAACTCTCTTCTGGTGTAGTTGGGTTTTTTCTCTTCATTCTCTTCCTTACGTTCAGATGTCACTGTCAGCATTCCCTTTTCAATGGAAACCCTGAAATCATCTTTTTTGAAACCGGGTGCAGCCATTTCTATTTCATAGCCTTTTTCGGTTTCCTTAATGTTCACGGCGGGCAACAACGGTCTTTGCAGGAAATCATCCCCAAAGAATTTCTCTGTGTCCCACAGATCAGTCAGCAGCGAGTCTATCATTGGCAGGCTGCCATTTCTTTTGACGAGTGTCATAGCTACCTCCTTGCGTTAATGTTATACCCGAAAGTCGCACCAAAACCTTGCCCCTGAAATGATTTAGAACAGCAGGCTTCTATGATTTTCCTCATACCTGTCTTACAGATATTGCGGCAATCAGCAAATCGATTTGTGGCTAAATACCAGCACGAAAGGTGCCTGTTTGGTGAATTTTTCTTATATTTTCTACATATATGAAAAATAACAAAACCTCAGGGTGCCAACACCGTAAAAAGAGGACATAAACGGAGTTACAACGTCTTTTAAGTCAATACACTACCGATCATGAAGGGAACACATCTTGGAGAATTTGAAGAATTGATATTGCTCACGGTTGCTTTGCTCAATGAAGAAGCCTACGGAGTTGCCATACAAAAAGAGATCAGGAAAAAAGCTGGCAGAAGTGTGGCCATCAGTGCGATACACAGTGCGTTGAATCGTCTTGATTCGAAAGGCTTTGTGGAGTCCGCTTTTGGCGAGGCCACTCCCGAACGAGGCGGTAAACGAAAGCGTATTTTTAAAGTAACAGCCTTCGGCATCAAGTCGCTGGAGCAGGCCAAGGAGCTAAGAGAAAGCTACTGGACGGAAATTCCTCAGCTCTCAATTGAGGGGATGTAAAATTTGAACAATGCCTACCCTGATAAAAAAGGACAACAGAGAGAATAAAAGACCTGAGCCGCCGGCCTGGGCCACTGGCTTCTTGCATTGGTATTGCCGGGAGGAGCTGGCGGAAGAAATAGAAGGAGACATCAGGGAAATATTTGAAGAGACGGCCGGTGAAAAAAACAGCAGACTGGCCTCGCTGCAGTATGTGTGGCATGTGCTCAAGTTTTGTCAGCCCTTTGCCTGGAAAAAAAAGAACAACAAATACAATCAAACTCAATTTAATAATTGGACTATGCTTAAGAATTACATCATTATCGCCTACAGGAGCCTCCTCAAGAAGGTTGGCTACTCGCTGGTGAACATCTTCGGTCTGGCGGTAGGCATCACTGTCTGCCTGCTCATTGTCATTTTTGTACAATACGAACTCTCCTTCGATAATTTTCAGAAAGACGATGTGTACAGGATCGCCCTCAAAAGAGTATACCCCGAAAGAGAGGTGAACTACGCCTTCATTCCCCACTCCATTGGCCCTCAGCTAAAAGAGGATTTCCCTGAAGTGATCCAATCTGCTAACCTGCTAAAGGCGTTTGCTCCCATTGTGGTGCGTTACAACGACAACTACTTTTATGAAGAAAATATACTTTTCGCAGACAGCACGCTGTTTGAGGTGTTGGAGATTCCGTTGATTGAAGGCGACGCCGAAACTGCCCTGAAAGAGCCCAACAGTCTGCTCATTACCGAATCCATGGCCAAAAAATACTTCGGGGATGAGTCGCCTATGGGCAAAAGCATGGAAACCGGACAAGGTAATTTTATTGTGAGGGCCGTGGCCAAAGACTACCCAGGCAACTCCCACATGGCATTTGACTTCATCGGGTCGATGAGCACCTTCCCGTTCATTGCACAGCCCAATTGGATCGGCTTTGATGTGCTTACCTACCTCAAGCTACAACCAGGCGCCAATCCGGCCACCCTCGAAAAACAGTTTCCTGAGTTTGTGAAAAAATACGCTGCCGGGCCCATTCAGCAGCGCAATGGCATTTCTTACGACGAATACATCGCTGCGGGCAATGGTTACATCTACACACTTCAACCATTGAAGGATATTTACCTCCATTCTAACCTTGAAGGAGAAATAAAGGCCAACGGCAATATCACTTACGTATATATTTTCATTTCAGCGGCCATTTTCATCCTGCTTATTGCCTGCATCAACTTCATGAACCTATCCACTGCCCGCTCCACCGAGAGAGCAAAGGAAGTGGGGATTAGAAAAGTGCTTGGATCGGTAAGAAATCAGCTGATAGGCCAGTTTATTACCGAATCGATTCTGCTTACCCTGATCAGCTTTGTGCTTGCCATGGTAGCGCTGATATTTATCCTGCCTTTCTTTGCCGATGTATCGCACAGGGCACTCACATTAAATTTCCTGCTGGCACCCGCAACCATTACAGTGATCGTTTTGGTCATTTTCTGCATTGGCTTCCTCGCTGGTGTGTACCCTGCCTTTGTGTTGTCTTCCTTTCAACCCGCAGCAGTGCTCAAAGGGAAGATGCAAACATCAAAGTATGGCGTTTTTCTTCGCAACGGCCTCGTCGTTTTCCAGTTTGCTATCTCCATCGGCTTGATTTCCTGCACCATGATCATCTTCAACCAAATGAGTTTCATGCTCAATAAGTCTCTGGGCTTTGAAAAAGATCATGTGGTGGTGATTGAAAGTGCATTCAATGTCAACAGAGACAATTTTCAGAACCCCGATGCCGATGTGTTTCAAATCAGAAGCCGCTACGAAACCTTTGAGAACGAGATCAAAAAGGTGCCTGGAGTGAAAAATGCCACCTACACCTCGGCTATGCCAGGCGACGTAATGCCCGGGTTCATAGTGAGAGTGCCCGGTAGTGGCGAAAAAGAAAGCATGGTAGCGAGAGGACTTTCGGTAGATGAGAGCTTCTTCGAAACAATGCAGATCGAGCTTTTGGAAGGACGACTGTTCTCGAAGAGCTTCAACGATTCACTATCTATGATACTTGCGGCCTCCACCGTAGCCAAGCTTGGATTGGAAGACCCCATAGGCAAGAAAATAATCAATGTGAATAACGGCGGCGACACCGATATTACCTATACCATTATCGGAGTCGTCAATGACTTCCATTTTCAGTCGTTGCATGTTGGGCTGGAGCCTGTGGCCATTATTCACGTTAACTCCCCCAATACTTTCATTAACAAAATGGTGGTAAAGGTTGATCCTTCCGAGCTAAAGGCTTCTTTGGCCGGTGTGGAGGCAACATGGAACCAGTTTACGAAAGACACACCGCTGCGCTACTACTATCTGGACGAAAACCTGAAGCGCTTCTATGACGCAGAGAAAACCAGTGGCGATATGTTTACCATTTTCACATCGCTGGCCATCATGATCGCTTGTATTGGCCTGTTTGGACTGGCAGCTTACACGGCAGGTCAAAAACGGAAGGAGATTGGCGTACGTAAAGTGATGGGCGCTTCCATCTTCAATATCGTGCTGCTGCTGAGCAGGGACTTTACGAAACTTATCCTGATTGCCGTGCTTGTGGCAGTGCCAGCCGCATGGTGGGGCATGGACAAGTGGCTGGATAATTTTGCCTACCGCATCGACATCAGCGTGTGGACATTCCTCCTCGCAGCCCTCACTGCTGTAGTCATTGGCTGGTTAACCGTTGGCTATCAGTCGTTCACAGCCGCCAGCGTGAACCCGGTGAAGTCGCTGAGGTCAGAATAAAACTAATTTGAAAGCAGACAAGAGAAAGCTGTCCAAAACGGATGGCTTTTTCTATTTCATGCCCGACCGGAAAATTCTTGCTCTAGCCCGGGTGAAGGCCAATAACCAGGCTGTAGGCATTGTCTTCCTGAACGACCTTAAAATTGAGCTGATGCCTGTTGCAAATGGCTTTGATAATGGATGCTCCTACTCCCAGCCCCCTGATAGAAATAAAATCGGCACCCTCATGAGACAACTCACCGACCTCACGGGTGCTGTTAGTAACTTTTAACTCCCTCGGGGTCAGTTTCACTTCAATAAAGCCATTCTTGATGTTGTGACGAATACTGTTCGAAATGATGTTGTTCAGCAGCGTGTCTATTAGTTGCGGATGGATATCCAGCATCACGTTCGGCACAATGTCGGCCTTCAGGCTAATCTTCTTCAGCTTGATCAGCTCCTCGGTTTGCTCAAGTTTCGAGGCCAGCGTGGCTGAAAAGTCGATATGACCCATTTGATTAAACTGCCCCAGCTCTATTCTTTTCAGGAAAATGAGGGTTTTCTCAAACTCGCTGATACTTAGAATAGTATTACGAATAGCCACCAGGCTCCTTAGTTGGTCTTCGCTCAGGCTCTGGTCCTGAATGAGCAGGTCGATCTTTCCATTGACCACCGCAAGGGGTGTTTGCAGTTCGTGGGTAAGGTAGGAGGTGAAATCCTTCAACTCGTCGTACTCACTCTGAAGTCGGCTTGTTATTTCACGAAGGGTGGCGTCAAGCATCTGAAACTCTTTCACGCTGCTTGGCGCACTCACGTATTCACTTGAGCCATCGAGGTTAAACCGGGTCAGATTACTGAGTATTCCATGGAAAGGCATCCATATCTTCCGAAAGAAGTAAACATTAAGAAAGGAGATCACCACGGCCATTAAAAGGCAAGTAATAACGATGGTAGTGATGACCGACTGGAGTACCTCGTCGTTATCAACCTCTGCTGTGCGTGCCCACACCATGTAGTTCCTGCCATTTGTGCTGTACTGAAACCGCAGTTGGCGATACAGTATGGATTCGTCAAGCTTAGGATTATTAATAATTGTATCAGAGAAGACATCCGTTACAGGCAGGTGCAAAGCGTCCTCTTCTTCTATTTCGTAAATGTCGGCAAATGCATGCTCAATAAATGGGCTCTCTCCTTTGTAGTTGTCCAGCAGGTCAATGATATACTGCTTTCTTATTTTCAGCACCTCATCTTCGTTCGTCTCGAGCACCGACTCAATGGACTGGTAAAAAATACCACCACCAAGAGCAACCACTATGATAATGGCGGGGAGATTAAAGATGAGTTCTTTTACGACCAGCCTCATGCCACTTCAAACCGGTATCCGATACCGTGAACGTTTTTGATGTTGTCCGTGGCTCCTGCATTCATTAATTTCTTTCGCAGGTTCTTCACATGTGTGTATATGTAGTCGTAGTTATCGGAAAACTCAATACTTATACCCCATAGGTGAGCGGCCAGGCTCTCTTTTGTGATCAGGCGGTTTTTGTTTGACATGAGGTAAAGCAGCATCTCAAATTCCTTTTTGGTCAACTCAAGCTCCACATCGTGCACAAACGCCTTGAACTCATTGGGGTAGACCGAGATAGACTCCGAAACCACCTGATGACGGTTGTCGCCTAACTTTCGTCTCAGCACGGACCTGATCCGGGCATTCAGCTCATGCAGGTCGAAAGGCTTGGTGAGGTAGTCATCCGCTCCGAGGTCCAGCGACTGCACTTTATCCTCGGTCATGTTGTGCGACGAGATGATGATGATGCCCGTTTTTTGCTGTTTTGACTTGATGAGATTGATGAGGGAGTTGCCACTGCCGTCGGGTAGGTTGATGTCGATCAGGCACACATCGTAGTTCTCGTTCTTTATTTCCTGCTGCGCCGACCGATAGGTCTCCACTGCCACCACCACATACTTCTCCTCTTCCAGGAAAGTCCTGATTGCTTTTAGTAATTGGTATTCGTCTTCTACAAGAAGTAGCCTTACTTCCTTCATTTCGACTTTTGACATTGAACGATACAATTTACTAGAAATCGTTATTTACTAAGCCAGCCCGGGCGATTAAGTTGCCAGGCTATCTCGCTGCTGCAACTAAAAGAAGCCCTCAACCAAATGTCAACTTTGTATTTTGCAAGCCCCGGCAGCCCTGGGCTGCATCCCCCAATGGCCGCCACCCGGGCCTGCAAACAACCAACTGAAAGAATAAAACAAGTGATGAGTATCACTCCTTTACAGGAAACCTGTTAAACGCAAAAAATCATCATTCAACCTTCAACTCTTTTGCGATAACCCATTCTTTCGACACCACAAATTTCACCTATGATTTCTGAAGTATTTTGGGAGCAATCCTGAAGTTTTCCTGAACATTTAGTGACAAAACATTCATTTATCGCAATCATTCAGTATAATCCGCAGAGTCGCTCAGTATAATCCGGACAATCAGGGGATTGAGGAGCAAAAGAGCCTGCCACCACCCAAGTCAATCCGCATACTCCTACCGCACACCTTGGCCAGATAAAAACCCCAGCAAACGGATTGGATGAATGAGTTGAAAAATATATGTTTATTCTAGAGGTTTGGAATAAAAACCCGGATCAAAAATCCCTATCTTTCTATAGTGGGGATGACTCTAAGTCTGAGTTGGGATTTGGGGCTGGATACTGGTTAAATGTCAAAATGAAGAAAGGCGTTGTTGTCGACAAGGAGTCTAGTTCGATAAAGTATTATGAGGAGGAAACACTCCTATTTGGTTTCGAGTTTTCTGACATCCTTGCGATCGGAGAAGTAACAACTAATCAAGTGCCATTTACCGATGATCACTTTCTTTTGTTCATAACCAAAAATAAATCATGGAACCCCATTCCAACTGATGCAAATGGTTTTGATATATTGACAGATTATGTTGGCTCTAAACTAAATATCGTTTCATTTATCCAACTTGCGAATCGGACAGATTTCAAATCAAGAATTGTTTACCCAAAAAACCTTGAGGGAAAGGAATTCATAAAGCTAGAGCCAATACCTTCTGAAAATTTGATTGATAAAGTTAGTTTCTGGCTTGGGTTGAAGGACAAATATAGGATAGTCGCTATTTCTGAGGTACATGATAAACTTAATAACAAATAGAAACGGTGAAAAGGCATTGAACATAAATGCTACAGCGAATAGGGCCTCATCGCTGACGAATAGTGGCTGGCTTGGAGTCCCCGCCACAAAATATAATTTTATCAGTTGAGTGGCTTGATGCTATCAGGAGCTGAACTGCAATAAAAACCCCCACGCCCTCATTTTACCAAGGTTAGCCACAATAAATCTGCATAGTGTTAAAGTCCCGTATACCAAGCTATTTCTTCGCCAAATATCCGTGGCTCTACTACTTCAAAACAGCTGGAATGGCTTTGATTTTTGTTGCACGGATGTCGGGTATTTTCTTTGGGGTGTACATCCTGACAAAAGATGGGTCGACGAAAATGCTTCTTTGGACGTTTGGCTGGACAATTGGCGGCATCTTGACGTTTTTTCTTTCTTTTTGGTGGAAACTCGGGATACAAAAGATCGAATTATCAGACCTAGGGATTAAAATAACAAAGAGACTTGGCCAGATACGATTTTCCAAGCTCATTAGATCAAGTAAAATCACCTCACTTCATATTGAGAAATTTGAACCTATCAACCCATTTACAGGTAAGCAAATGAAAGTTGCAGCCAGTTTGGGTTGGCTCGTAATTAGCAATGCCCCTCATTACTTCATCCATTCTTTCTTGTACAAAATCAATGACCTCAATGAATTCATCGCAGAATGGAAACTGAAAAATAGCTATTCAACACATTCGGACACGGCAATTCATATGGAATCTTAATTTATGTCGAATCCTTTCGAACCTTTGAATTCTAGCAAACGTTTTGTACCTTTGAAGCATCAATCCCTCGCACGCCTCTGACTCAAGCGCAATTTGCGAGGCTTTTTTTTGCCCTCTCCTCAATAGTTTAGGTAATTGAAATACACTAAGAAGCCATTTACTGTTGATCAACATATTGAGCTTCTGCGAGCTCGAAAATTAATAATCGATGATGAAGAAAGGGCTAAGAAATACTTGGCCAATATCGGATACTTCAGGCTTTCCGGCTATATGTACCACCTTCAATCAGTAGATGGTGAACATAATTTCAAGGAAGGAATAAAATTTGGTGATATTATCCTCCATTACCAATTCGACAAAAAGCTTAGGTCTTTATTTCTCGAATATCTTGAAAGAATAGAAATAGCTTTGAGAGCTAGACTCACAGATAGATATTCAAATTCTCATGGATTTTATTGGTACACAGATAAGTCCCTATTCGAAGACCAAGGTATCTACAACTCAATAAATCAGGAAATCAGAGACCACTTCTCAGACCCTCAGGAAAGATTCTTAAAAGCTTTCAAGAACAAGTACACTTCGGAGTCATTGCCTCCGTCAAATATGGCATTGGAAATCCTGACGTTAGGAAAACTGTCCAGACTATATCGAGGATTGAAAAATCAAAGTGAAAAAGTGCAAATTGCAGACGATTTTCAATTACCCTCAACAATTCTTTCCTCTTGGTTAGTATACCTCACAAACGTAAGAAACATTTGTGCCCACCATTCACGGCTCTGGAACAAAAAAGTCACGGCAGACCGACCCACTATTCCGACTAGAAGAAAATATCAGTTCAAAGGAGAAATACCTACAGATTTCAATACTACTGTTTATGGGATTGCCGCAATGATTGATAGGCTACTTACTGCGACAAATCCTAGCAATCACTTCATCAACAAATTAGTAAAGCTCATAGATGACAATCCTACTATCAATACGTTGTCAATGGGCTTCCCAAGTAACTGGAGAACAGAGCCAGCTTGGGCAAAGTAAAAAGTGGCTAACACATCAGTAAAATGAATGGCGGCTTCATCGGTTGTAAAAGGTCAGTTGGCTTGGATTGTCCCCAAATAGTTTAATTTTATAATTGCCCAACCTTGGCTGAAGCTTCGGTTGGCAAAGCGTGGCTAAGATGTAGTGAAAGCGGAGCTGCATAAAACTCCCACACTCATTTTAGGCAGGCGTTGTGGTGAAAAGCGTGACGGATAGATCGACATGACGCATAAAGAAATGAGGCAAAAAATGGACGAGGCAATTAAGGAAATTGTCATTCCTTTTTTGCGAGCCAAAGACTTCAAAGGCTCTTACCCAAACTTTAGACGGGAGAACGGAGATCAGCTGAACCTGCTAGTATTTCAATTCAGTATGTATGCACCAAGATTTGTCGTAGAAATTTCCAATTGTCCAGCAAATGGATACACAACCAGTTGGGGTACGTCACTTAAACCTTCAGAGTGTCGGGTTCATTATATGGCAGAACGACTGAGGATTGGCAGCATCAAAGCCAAGACAGACTATTGGTATAAATTCGAGCAGATGTTGATATTCGGAAGCGTATTCAAGAAGAGAGCAACTGAACTGCTCGACAACTGGAATGAAGCGGAAGAATGGTGGAAACAGAACCCATTTCGAGCGAATTAAAGATCACCACAACACAGCGGTAAAATGAATGTGGGCTTCGTCGGTTAGTAAAGGTCTGTTGGCTTGGATTGTCCGCCACAAAGTAAAATTTATCAATTGAGTGGCTAAGTGCTAGCGAGAGCTGAACTGCATTAAAAACCCCAACGCACGAGCCGGTCGTTGTGATCCATTGACTGCAAACCGGAAGTTCTCTAACTTTATCACATGGCAACTGAGGAAAAACTAAGAAAAACGATCCTCAACAAGATCAAGAAACTTTCGGACGACAAACTTCCGAGCCTGGATGCCTATCTCTCTGATTTGGAGTCGCACTTACCGACTGACAAATCGCCATTATCTTTCAGCGGAATTTTTAAAGAACTCGAATTAACCGAACTAACTTCTGACCTCCATAAATCAAGAGAAGATCATAATACAGACCCATGAATCTTCTAAACTTCTTAATCTTTCTTTTCTTTCTCAATACAGCACTCGGTATAGTTTATAGTATTTGGACACATCGAATTTTGAAGGTAAATGGCCTGCGAATTGAGCGAAAGAGTATTCGAATGGCTTACACAACGAAAGAACTTTCTCAACTCTTCAAACAGACAGACTCGAAAAAACTACATACTGAAATTCAAAGATTAATCCTTTTGAACAAAATCAGCACATGGAGTTCGGGGATTTACATTGCAGTCTTTCTAATTATAGCTCTAATTGCCTATGTGCTTTAAGCTCTCCAACACAACGCAAACATGAATGTGGGCTTCATCGGTTGTCGTTAGTTGGTTGCCTTGGAATCTCCGCCACAAATCAAAATTTATCGTCGGCTTTCCTTGGTAAGCTATATAAAACACCTACAATCTTTCTAGCGACTAATACCAAACACACCCCAAAACCATCAACCCTTCTCCCATTATCTTTGGATCAGATATTTCACCATGGGAAACTAAAAAAATCGAGCTATTTTCGAACTGAACTATTTTAATAAGCATCCGTCATTCTTAGTACTCCCACGCACATAAAGACCTCCATTGCGGTTTTGCCCTTCGTTAACATGAGTGCCGATGGCGAGAACGAATACTTCTGCGATGGCATCACCGAAGAGATCATTAATGCACTGGCCAGGGTCACAGAGCTGAAGGTTACTTCCCGCACTTCCAGCTTCTATTTTAAGCATCACAAAGCATCCATTCAGGAGATAGGCGAAAAGCTGAATGTATCGGCAATACTGGAAGGAAGTGTGCGTGTGGGTGGCAATATGCTGAGGATCACAGCGCAGCTGATCGAAGTAGCGACGGATTCACATTTCTGGTCACAGACCTGGGACAGAAAGCTGGAAAACATCTTTGAGATACAGGACGAGATCAGCCTCCACATTGCAGATAGGCTCAGGGAACAGTTTGGTCATATGGAAATTGGCGACCACCTGGCGAAGTCACCCACTCAAAACCTCAATGCCTATGAGCTACTGCTCAAAGGTAAATACCTGTTTAACCGCTGGAACCCGGAGGATGTAAACAAAGCAATCGGGCTCTTCGAACAGGCTATTGAGCAGGATCCTGATTTGCTGGACGCTCATATGGGGTTGTCGGATGCCTATGGATTTCTGGCAACAGCGGGCTTTGCTCCGAGGGAGGCCTCCTGGAAGAAGGCTTTTGAGCACATGAAGGTTGTGGAGCGAATTAATCCGAACCACGCCCCACTCAACTATCAGCTTGCCAATCATGCCTTTTTTACGGAAGCAGATTACAATAAAGCTTTCAAATACACCCTGAAAAGCATCGAGTCGAGGCCCACCTACCCTGAGGGACAGCAGTTCATGGCTTTCCTGTACCTGCTTAAAAACGACACAACAAAAGCGAATGAGCACCTGCAATATGTGCGCTCCGTCGACCCGCTTAACCAGGAAACGCTGTTCTATCAGGCCTACTACTTTTACCGAACGGAGGATTTTGAGAAAGCGGCAGCCATCTGCCAACAGTTGCTGAAAACAAACCCCAAAAACCTGCCGGCATACATCGTTCATTGCTATAGCTTGTTTCATCTGAAGCGGATGGATCAGGTGATTGAAGAAACTGCTAACATGCCGGATGAAATCATGATACCCGACGAAAGAGCAGGCATCAACGCATTGGCGTACCTAATGAAGGGGGATAGCAAAAATGCTGAACCTTATGTCAATCAGGTGATGGTCAGATCCAACGAAAACGCCTCTTTTCAGGCAGATGCCTATGCTTTCTGGATCTATGCACGCCAGTCCAAAGCAGATGAGGCCTTTGCCATCGTCGAAAAGTTATTCACACATCAGTCGTCCATATTGCTCCTCAATTATTATGATCCGTTAGCGAAGAATCTCCGAGGGGATGAGCGATTCCGGCGGTATGCCGATCGGATTTATCCGGACTTGACACATAAGGAGCCAACCCCAAAGACCAATACATCGCAATTGGATGAGGCCACGGCCGCCGCTTATGAGGAAAAGCTGATGGCATTCGTCAATGATGAGTTGCCTTATCTGAATCCCTCACTCAGCCTGAGGTCGCTGGCCGAGCAAATCGAGATGCATCCCAATCAGCTATCGTGGCTGCTCAATGAGAAAATCTGCAAAAACTTCAACGAATTCATCAACGACTATCGGATCGGGCATTTCAAAAAGCTGGCGGTAGATCCGGCCAACTCACATATTTCACTGGTTGGGCTGGCCTTCGAAAGTGGATTTAATTCCAAAACGGTCTTCAATACCTACTTCAAAAAAGCAGAAGGAATGACTCCGAGCGCCTTCCTGAAGCACCATTCATAGCCAAATAAGTTCCGTTTTATAATTCCGAACCTATCGCCATTGATTCGGAACACTTGCCCTTGCGGTTTGCTTTTTCTTTGCTTCATCATTAAAAACTCAAAAGCATGAACGCAAATCAAATGAAAGCTATCGTCGCCAGCGGATACGGGACACCGGAAGTGTTAAAATTCATCTCTGTAGAAAAGCCGGCACCTGGCCCGAAGGATGTACTGATCAAGGTAATAGCCTCTGCCGCCACTACAGCAGATACCATGATGCTCACTGGCAAACCTTATATCGCCAGGTTATTCGTCGGCCTGACAAAACCGAAGCATCCCATACCAGGCACCGGGTTTGCCGGAGTGGTTGAAGCCGTCGGCAGTGAGGTCACCCAGTTCGCTGTGGGCGACGAGGTGTTCGGTGAAACAACCCTTGGCTTCAGCACTAATGCCGAGTACGTAGTGGTTCCCGCCAATGGAGTAGTTCTCCCCAAACCAGCCTCCCTGCCCTTCGCTGAGGCCGCCAGCTATTGCGACGGTCATTTAACCTCCTACAATTTTCTTAAGCGGATAGCACAGGTACAGCCTGGTCAGCGGGTGTTGGTCAACGGAGCTGCCGGCAGCCTGGGCACATCAGCCATACAAATTGCCAAATACCTGGGGGCTCACGTGACGGGAGTGTGCAGCAGCAAAAACACAGGGTTGGTAAAATCGCTGGGTGCCGATGAGGTCATCGACTATCAAAAACAGGATTTCACCCGGTTGACTGCTCAGTATGACGTCATTTTTGACACAGTCGGAAAGACTCCATTTACCAAAGCCAAACAGGCACTGGCTGAACCAGGCATGTACATGTCGCCAGTGCTCCGGTTTTCGCTGCTCATGCAAATGATTACCTCCTCGCTCTTTGGGAAAAAGAAAGCAAAGTTTGAAGCCACAGGTGCCAATGCAGACGACACGCTGAAATCGCTGCTACTGGAAGTTGTCGACCTTCATAAAAATGGCAAACTGAAAACAGTCATAGACAGACAATACACACTCGAAAGGGTTGCTGAAGCGCATCATTACATCGCCAGTGGGCACAAAAAAGGCAATGTGGTCATAGTAGTGGCAGCCTAAGGAAACGAATCAATCTGGTCAATTTTAAATACCTCTCAATCATGGAAAACTCAAATAGAAAAGAAGCCATCGTCGCCGGTGTTTCACTCATCATCATGGCCCTGGCAGCCGGTTATGCTTATGGCTATGTGCAGAGCAAGCTCATAGTAGTTGGTAATCCAGCAGCTACACTCACCAATCTCAACAGCGCAACTGGCCTGTTCGGTAGTGGCGTCATCGGATGGGTGATCATCCTCATCACCGACCTGCTGGTGGCATGGAGTCTTTACCGGTTTTTCGCCCAGGTTGATGCTAGAATCGCCTTGGCTACCGGGGTGGTACGGGCTGTCTACTCGGCCATACTAGCTTTTGCCATCTTCCATTTGGCAGGTGTGTGGCAAATGCTTTCCTCTGGCAATCAGGATGCGATGGCGCTGATGAACCTGATGGCTGCCTTTGAAAAATACTGGTCGCTTGGTCTTATCCTGTTTGGCGTTCACCTTTTGGGGCTGGGGTACCTTTCCCTAAAATCCAACTTCGTTCCAAAGTGGATGGGCTGGTCGTTGTATGTTGCCGGGCTTAGCTATATGGCCATCCATGGGGCCAAGGCCATTGCCCCTCAAGCTTCTGATGCAATTGCCATGGCCGAAATGATCCTGGGCGCACCCATGGCTGTTGCCGAGCTGGCACTGGCTGTGTGGTTGGTGTGGAAAGGCGGAAAGCCTAGAAGGTGACTGCCTGGCCAGGGCTATCCTATGCAGTTTGCGTCATAGTTTATAGCCCCGCATCATAATTTATGGGCTTTCCTTAAAGTTGATGGATTTCGCCGCATAGCTCATAACTGGCCTCTGCACTTCTGACAGACCTTTGCACAGTCAAAAACATTAAAGCAGATAAGACTATGAAATTAATTACTATTCTCTGGCTGCTGGCGCTCTCATTTGGTTGCCTGGTTAGCTGCAAACAAAACCTTGTGCTGGTTCCGGATTCTCCCTATAGGGTAAGCGATGATTCCTTTACTACTAAAACCATTGCAAGCGGTTTCACCATACCCTACGGAATAGCTATAGTTGGTGAAAACGAATACTTCATTACAGACAGAATCGGCAAGATGTTCCACTTTGAAGATAGCACGCTGACAGAGATAAGCGGAGTGCCGGAGGTTGTTACATTTGGCACCCCGGGTTTAGCTGCCATTATGCATGGGGGGTTAATGGATGTAAGTCTTCATCCTGACTACTCAACCAATTCCTGGATATACATTTCCTATCTGGCATCGGACGGCTTTGCTAAAGTATCCCGGCTTAAAGTACAGGACAATACTGTCTCTCAGTTGGAAACTATTTTCACCACCCGGCACCAAAACTACACCGGCAACGGCATTCGGATAGTGTGGGAAGACGAAACTCACTTTTTTCTCAACATCGGAAATTCTGATTTCTCAACTAGTGAGTATCCAGTGTTGCATGCACAAGACCTCAACCATGACGCAGGAAAGATTCACCGGTTAATGGATAATGGAAGTGTCCCTGCAGATAATCCCGTCTTCGATGGGTATGCTTCCCCTACCACCATTTGGAGCTATGGGCACCGGGACGTGCAGGGTTTGTTTTTTGAAGCATCCAGCCATACCCTTTTTGGGATTGAACATGGCCCCAAAGGCGGGGATGAGTTCAACATAATAGAGAAGGGAAAAAACTACGGTTGGCCGCTTTTCACCTACGGCATCAACTACGACGGTGCGTGGGTGTCTACTATTTCCGAAGATTCAGCTGCCAAGTTTACTGTTTTTCCAGCGCACTACTGGACGGTGCCAACCCGAGACGGTGGCCAGGCCGTTGCCCCTGCCTGTTTGTTAAAGGTGAGCGAAAGCAATATTTCGGACTGGAACGATTATTTTATTTTTGGTTCGCTGGCCTTTAGAAGGCTGATGAAATACAACCACAAAACGGGCGAAACTTTTGGCTTGTCGATAAAAGGAAGAGTCAGGACAGTCAAACAACTTCCTGGTGGAGACATCATCGCACTGATTGAGAGAAGCGACCTGCGAAAATCCAATGGTAAAATTATCAGGATAGGGAATTAGTATCCAAAAAACGTACGCAATCGACTACACCGGTTAAAATGGCGAAAAAAACCGCTTTTAAGAGCATGGCCGGGATGAGATTTGTATTTTAACTGGTTTTAAAGGAGATAAATGTTTTTTGACAAACTGAAACGTAGATAGCATGAAAATTTTGAAAATAACTGCTCTGGCCGTTGGCGTTCTGATTTTGATGATGGTTTTGGTCGCAGCCGGAGCTTTGATTATTGATAAAAGGGGGACCGCCTACCTGGAAGTCACAGGCAATCCAGCACTTGAATCCAACACTTACCTGATCTCAAACGTCAATATTGTGCCAATGACCGCCGACACAGTGCTTCTGAATCAAATGGTGCTTATTCAGGATGGAGTGATTGCCAGGATAGCAGATGCAATAACCGACTCAACAGCAAAAGTGTTTGATGCCGGAGGAGGGTACCTTACGCCGGGTCTGGTCGACATGCATGTTCATGTGTGGGACGAGTATGAGCTTGGTCTTTATTTGGCAAATGGTGTCACTACTGTAAGAAATCTGTGGGGGCAACCGATGCACCTGCGTATGAAAAAAGCCATAAGTAACGAAGAGGTCATTGGGCCTTTGTTTTTCACTTCCGGCCCCAAACTCACGGGCCCCGAGTATATGGGCGATGATAATCTTCAGTTGTTCACTGCCGAAGAGGCCTATTCAAAGGTTGCCGAATACAAAGAACGAGGGTATGATTTCATCAAGACCTATTATGGCCTGACAGGTGAACTGTTCGATGCGGTGATAGAAAAGTCTGGGGAATTAAAATTCGACATTGTTGCTCATCCAACGCCAAAGGTACCCTACAGCTACCATTTCAAACCAGAAATTGTGACGATAGAGCATGCAGAAGACATTGTGCAGCTACCGCTGAACTACCGTTTGGACACTACTCAACTGGACACTGTTGTCGATTTGTTTGCCGCCCACCCAAATACCAAACTCTGCCCCACACTGGTGGTCTATCATAATATTTACAGACTGCTGACGGAGGAGAATATCCTACAGTCCGAAGCACTGAAAAACATGAACCCACTCATTCGTGCCGTAGACAGCCAGGCACAGTTTGATCGCTGGGCAGGCACAAAGAGCAGTGATTCAACCATAGTGAGCAGGATCAAAGACCAACACGATTTCCATTTGCTTGCTATCAAGAAATTGCATGAACGACAGGTGAAGATCGTTGCCGGCACGGATGCTGGCATTGGTGTAACACCGCCGGGTTATTCCCTGCACGAGGAACTGAATTTCTACACACAAGCGGGCATGAGTAACTATCAGGCGCTTCAAACGGCCACAATTAATCCCTCAGAAACCCATGATTTCTTAAGTAACCAGGGAAGTATTGAAATTGGAAAGCTAGCCAATTTCATTCTGACAAAAGACAATCCTCTGGATCGCCTGGAAGTGCTTAGGAACCCCCAAATGGTGATGGTACGGGGACGGATGATCAAGCAAGACATGCTTGATGAGTTTAAGCAAAAAGCAAGGAATCGAAGCAATCTGCTGGCTTCAGCACTAAGGTATGCTGAGAATTTAATAGTAGAAAAGTAAACAAACTCTTACAGTGTCAAATATGAACAATATAAAACGAGTACTCAGAATAGTATTTATTCTGGCAAGCATAGGCTCACTGTACTTTGTGCCGTGGCCTATCGTATGGGCCTGGATACTACCCCTGCCTGATACAGTTCAGGCACAAGTAGACGAAGCGCTTGATCATGGATTTGACGGAATCATTGTTTATGTAGATCAGGCTGGTAAGGAACCTGGCTTTTACGCTGCAGGCTGGCATGATCGAAAAGCCAAAATACCTGCCAACCCGCACGCCTTGTTCAAGATTGCCAGCATTACCAAGCTATATGTGGCTGTGGCTACCACGAAATTAGTCAAAGACGGACGTTTGTCTCTGGATAAAACACTTGCTGAGTACTTTCCAGCGCTTGCCGGAAGAATTGAAAATTCAGACAAAATAACCCTGAGGCTCATGCTACAGCATCGGAGTGGTATTCCCAATTTTGTTGACCACCCCGATTATTGGAAAAACCCTCCAAAAAACAAACAGGAAACACTTGAGTACGCATTGGATTTACCAGCTGACTTTGAACCGGGTGAAGACTATGGCTATTCAAATACCAATTACATGTTGATTTCTGACCTCATTGACAAAGTGGTGGGTTATAGCCATCAGCAGTATATAAAGGAGGAGATTTTGATACCACTTGGGCTGAAAAACACTTTTGGCTCGCTCAGTGAAGTGGATATAGCCGATGTGATGAGTGGCTATTATGTAGGTATTGATGAAGACTTTAAATATGAAGATACGGGCTTAATGATAGCTACAGCAGAGGATGTTGGCACATTCATAAGAGCATTGAACGATGGCTCGGTGTTCAATGAAGGGGAACAGGAAATCTATTCCTCCGTCTACGAGTATGAACATACGGGGCTACTTGTCGGCTATCAGAGCATCGCCAAATACCACAAGGACATTGACACAGTTGTTATTCAATTCACGAATACAACCAATTTTGATTGCTACAACTGGAATTTATCAGAGGTGGTTTATAGCAGGATTGTTAAAATCTTACGAAAGCAATGAAGTCTGAGTAAAGAAATCCACTTCATGGCCGGGTGCCACTCTGCTTTTAATCCAGACCGCCAAAACAAAAAAAGCCCCCGAAATCTTTCGACTTCGGAGGCCTTTTGTGGAGTTGTTCTACTACTGTTACTTCAATCGATCAACCTTTCTTCCTAACCCAAACAGCTCCATTTCTTACATTTGGCGATGGTGCTTATCTCCATCCACCACCCAGCGCCTGATACACATTTACCACAGCGTGCATTTGCGCCATTTTGGTATCAATCAGCTCAAACCTTGATTCCAGCGCATCTCGTTGAGTCAGCAGCACCTCCATGTAATCGGCCCGGGCTGAGCGAAACAGATTGCTTGAAATGTCGACCGACTCGGTTAGGGCTTCGACCTGAAGTGATTTCAGTTCGAAAGTGTTTGCCAGATTGCCGATATTGGACAGCTGATTAGCCACTTCAATGTAAGCGGTCAATATGGTTCGCTCGTAATTATACACCGCCTGTATCTGCATGGCATTAGCGCTTGAATAAGCTGCCTTGATCGCATTTTTGTTGATCAGCGGCCCTGCCAAATCAGCCGCCAGTCCATATATCAGCGACTCAGGCATTTTTACCAGGTCAATCGGGTTAAACGCCTGAAAGCCCAAGCCTGCAGAAAGGCCCAGCGAAGGATAGAACCTGGCTTTGGCCACCTGCACATCCAGTTTGGCTGCTACCAGGTCTAACTCGGCTTGCCTTACGTCAGGACGATTTTCAAGCAGTTGGGCGGGAACACCGGCATTCAGTACATTGGGCACCAGTTCAATAAAACTTTGTGAGTTGCGCTGAATGGGTTGCGGAAACCGGCCAACCAAAAAGTTGATCCTGTTTTCAGTTTCAATGATCTGCTGCTGAATACCGAACTGAAGGCTTCTGGTGTTGAGTACCTGTGCCTCAAACCTGCGAACGGCCAGCTCAGTTACCCGGGCCGACTGCTTCTGTAGCCTCACGATTTCGAGCGCATTGCTTTGTATTTCAATGTTCTGCTGCACTATTCTCAGCTGATTATCCAGCGCCAGCAGTTCGTAGTAGGAGTTGGCAATTTCGGCAATCAGGTTGGTTACCAGAAAGTTCTTGCCCTCCACGGTTCCCAGGTATCTGTTGAAAGCTGACTTCTTTGCATTGCGCAGCTTGTGCCAAATGTCCACTTCCCATGAAGCATACAGCCCCGCCATGAAATCGGGCAGCGGATCTGGCGTTTCCTTGCCTGGCTTAATTTCCGTGGTAGCCTCGCTGGAGCCCTTGCTTGTGTAACGGCCAGGCTTGTCAACACCGGCACCCGCACCATAGCCTACGAAAGGTAAATACTCTCCTTTTCTGGCTTGCACTTCGTTTCTGGCAATTTGAATTTCCTGCAACACAATGTTCAACTCCTGGTTGTTTTGCAAAGCTGTGTCAATCAGGGAGATCAGGTACGGATCAGTAAAATAGTCCTGCCACCGAACCTTGCCAGTGTTGGTGGTGTCCTGCGAGCTGCTGTAGCTCACAGGCACTGCCTTGCTCTCTGTTTTTTGTACTAAGTCGGGCGTTTTACAGGCCCAAACCGCTAAGGAAAGGCAGGCCACTCCAACCCATCTATATATGATTCGTTTCAACATGATAATCAATTTATTTCTTTCGAATGTGTGTGTTGGGGCTCCTCACTCAGAGGCCTATCGTATTCATCCCTGATCAGCTGACGGCCGTCCGCTAGTTTTCCAAAAATGTAGTACAGTCCCGGAATGATGATCACACCGAATATGGTTCCAAAGAGCATACCTCCGAGGGCCGATGAGCCGATGGTTCGGTTACCTATGGCGCCCGCACCTGTGGCAATCACCAGAGGAATCAAACCGGCAATGAAGGCAAATGATGTCATCAGGATAGGCCGGAAACGTACCCTGGCACCTTCAATGGCTGCTTCAAAAATTGTTGCTCCGTGTCGCCGTTTCTGAACTGCAAATTCCACAATCAACACTGCATTTTTACCCAGCAAGCCCACCAGCATAATGAGACCAATCTGTGCATAAATATCGTTGTCTAATCCCATTACCTTAAGGAACAGGAACGAGCCAAACACCCCAACTGGCAAGGAGAATATTACCGCCAGAGGCAAAAGGAAGCTTTCGTACTGAGCTGCCAGCACAAAGTAGACGAACAGTACCACAATGATGAAGACATAAAGTGCTTCATTCCCTCTTTTTGATTCATCATAAGAAAGACCTTCCCAGGCGATGTCATACCCTTTCGGCAACGTTTGGGCCGCCACTTCAGTAATGGCCTGAATAGCATCGGCGGTCGTATATCCCGGTGCAGGTAGTCCCCTGATGGCAGCCGAGTTGTACATGTTGTAGCGGGTAATCTCGTTAGGCCCCTGCTTCTTCTCAAGTGTCATGAACGATGAGTAGGGTACCATTTCCTCCCGGTCATTCTTCACGAACAAGTTCAAAACATCGGAGGGAAGTCTTCTAAACTCCGGTGCAGATTGAACATACACCTTGAAAAACCTATCGAACCTGATAAAGCCTTGCTCGTAGGTACTCCCTATAAGTATGTTCAGGTTTTCCATTGCCTTGCCGATCGAAACGCCCTTTTGCATGGCCAGTTCGTTATCTATCAACAGCTCGTACTGAGGATAGTTAGCAGCGAAGAAGGTAAACAAACCAGTAAGCTCCGGGCGCTTGCTCATGTTGTCCATGAACTCCTTGTTTATTTTATCAAACTCCTGGTAGTCGGTGTCCGTAGTTTTATCCAGCAAACGCATGGAAAAACCTCCGGAAGACCCGAACCCGGGGATAGCAGGCGGCTCGAAGAATTCGACAATAGCCCCCAGGCCTTTCGACTCCTCCTCCAGCTCTTCCATGATCTCTTTCACCGAATGCTTCCGCTCCGACCAGGGCTTGAGGTTGATCAAACAAGTACCTGCGTTGGAGCCCCGACCTTCTGTCATGATCTCGTAGCCAGCCAGCGAAGAAACGGATTCCACACCATCAATTTCCTCGCAAATTTTCTGAAGCTGCTGAGACACCTGATTGGTTCTTTCGAGGGTGGCACCCGGAGGTGTTTGGATGATAGCGTAAATAGTGCCCTGGTCCTCGCTGGGGATAAATCCAGCTGGCAGAATTTCATTTTCAAAGAATATACCTGCGCAGAATACTCCCAAAATGATGAAAGTAAGCGCTCTTCTGTTAACTATCAGCCTTAGCAAGCCCGTGTATTTTCCAGTTACTTTTTCGAAGCCACTGTTGAAACTATCGAGTGCCCGGTTCATCAGTGTTCTCTTTCTGGGTTGCCCGTGTGTGTTCTTCAGCAGCATGGCGCACAATACCGGTGTAAGTGTAAGTGCTATCACCGCCGAAATCACAATCGAGCTGGCCATCGTAATAGAGAATTGCCGGTAGAAGGTGCCCACCGGGCCGGTCATAAACGAAATTGGCAGAAACACCGACACCATTACCATGGTGATGGCGATAATCGCTCCACTGATCTCCCCCATTACCTTTTTCACGGCATTGTAAGGAGAAAGGTGCTCCTCTTCCATTTTGGCGTGGACAGCTTCCACCACCACAATGGCATCGTCCACCACTATACCAATGGCCAGCACAAGAGCAAACAGTGTCACCAGGTTGATAGAAAGCCCAAAAAACTGGATGACAAAAAATGCACCGATGAGGGATACAGGAACAGCCAGAATCGGTATGAGCGTGGAGCGCCAGTCGCCAAGGAATACAAACACTACCAGGGCCACCAGGATAAAGGCATCACGCAAAGTGTGGGTCACCTGCTCAATGGAGGCGTCCAGAAACTTGGATACGTCATAACTGATTTTGTAGTCCACTCCCGGAGGGAAACTGACTCTCATTTCTTCAAGCTTCGCCTTCACCTCAGCAATAACTTCACTGGCGTTGCTGCCGTAGTTCTGCTTCAATACAATAGCCGCAGAAGGATGCCCATCCAGGTTAGAATAAATGTCAAAAAACTCGCTACCCAGCTCAATTGTGGCAATGTCCTTCAGGTGTATGCTTTCACCTTCAGCATTCGCCCGAACAATGATTTGCTCGTATTCTTCCGGCTTGTTGTACCGGCCTTTATATGTGAGTACGTATTCTAACGACTGCGCAGCGATACCTGAACTTTGGCCTATTCTACCCGGACGACCAATAATGCTTTGTTCGGCAAGAGCCTCCATTACTTCCTCAATAGAGATATTGTAGGCCCTCATGCGGTCAGGGTTGAGCCACACCCGCATAGCGTAGGTGCGGCTACCCAATATCTGCGTTCTGGCCACACCATTGATCCTGTTTATTTCAGGAATCATTTTAACGTTGGCGTAGTTGTACAGGAATTTTTCATCCAACCCTTCCTCAGTACTGTAGAGGTTCACATACATCAACATACTGGGCTGGATGGGTGTGATGATAACCCCTTCACGTTGCACAAGTGCGGGCAAAAGAGGCATCACCTGATCCACCCTGGTCTTCACCCGGATAACCGCCTGGTTGGGATCCGTGCCTGGTTCAAAGATGATAGTGACTGTAGCTTCGCCAGCACTGGTGGCATCGGTGGTCATGTACCTCATACCCTGAACACCGTTGATAGAGTTTTCAAGGGTAATAAGCGTCGACTTAACCAGCACATCGGCACTGGAACCTGGGTAAGCAATGAAAATACTTACGGTTGTTGGGGCAATTTGGGGAAATTGCGAGATAGGCAGCTGCTTAATAGCCAGCGAACCCACAAAAACGATAATGACCGAAATTACAATGGCAAAAACGGGCCTATGAATTATTTTACTAAACATTTCTTCTGGATTTTAAGGATGCCTGATTATTCCGCATAGAGCGTTAAATGCGACAGTACTTCTGCCGGATCCTTGAATTCAAAACTTATTTCCTGATTTTCTCTGACCAGCCTCAGCCCTTCCAGAAGGATTTTATCGTTTACTTCCAACCCGCTCTGAACGGCATAAATGTGCGGCATTTCGGCTGAAATGGTTATTGCCCTTGACCTGATCTTATTCTCCTCGTCGATCACATAAACATATCTTTTGTCGAGGATTTCGAAAGTCGACTTCTGAGGGATAAGCAGGGCGCCCTTAAGGTCTACCGTCACTTGTATATTGCCCGTCTCGCCATGCCTGAGTAATCCATTGGGGTTCGGAAAGGTTGCTCTGAAAGCAATATTGCCGGTTTCGTTGTTAAAGTCCGCCTCAATGGTTTCCACAACGCCTCTGTGGTTGAACAGCCTGTTGTTAGCCATCAAGAGACCAACCTCCATCTTGTCTTCAGATTTCACACTGGATTCGTATTCCAGATACTCTGCTTCCGGAACATTAAAGTAGACCCACATTTTGCTATTGTCCGAAAGGTTTGTCAGCAGGTCTCCCTCGTCGACAAGGCTACCCTGCCTTACGTGAAAACGATCCATAAGCCCATCGAAAGGTGCCCTGATTTGGGTGAATCCCAGGTGAACTTCAGCCAGCGATACCTCAGCCATTGCTTTATCATATTTGGCTTTGGCCAAGGCCAGCTCATTTGGTGCTACCACATTACTTTCTGCCAGTCGTTTTGTGTTCTGGTACTCAATTTCAACAAAACTGGCCTCTGCTTGTGCCTTTTGGAGCTCCGCTTCATATAGTTTGGGCATTATCTGGAACATTAGCTGCCCTTTTTTTACACGCTGCCCTTCGTCCACGTATATTTTTTGCAAATAGCCTTTTTCAAGTGCCCGAAGTTCAATGTGCTGTACGGACCGAATTTGACACACGTAATCTTTTGTAACGGTTGTGTCCATCCTCAACGGACTAGTCACTAAAAATTTAGTTTCTTCCTCCTCTTTTTCCTTGTGCGATTCACAGCTTGTGTAGCACAACAGGGCACACAAACCCACGAACATGAGCGTTTTATTCATAATAATTTTGCGTTCTTGATTCTCCAAAAAACTTGATTATTTCAGTTGTCACTTTTGACTGAACAAAATTCATCTACTGATTCTGAAGTATTTCGGGAGTAATTCTGAAGTTTTGCTGAAGATTTAAAAAAAGCCTTGTAGGAGGTTGCTAATCGTGCAAAAAACAGCGCCCAATAGTGAGAATTTGTAAAGAGTTAACCGGCAAGCTTGCACAAAATTTGAAAAACTACCCGGTTACCTTGTGCAATTGATTATATTGGATTGTCAGTAATAACACTCGAAAAACAGTGAAAAGTACGTTAAAAAACCAGGTCACTGTTCTTGCAGTCGGCATCTTCGTCAAAGCGGTTCTTACAAAAAATTTAACACTCGCATACAGTTTGACACAATGGATAAAATAAGAAAACTCGCCATCGTGTTACTGGCAACCGCCGTTTACGGGTGCGGTAACGAATCCGAAAAGGTTAGTCAAAAACCGAACATCATCTATATCTATACCGACCAGCAAAATGCCAGCATGATGAGCTGCGTCGGCAACCAGTGGCTGAAGACGCCAGCCATGGACTACATAGCCGCCAATGGCATTAGGTTTACTCGGGCCTATGTGACCAACCCTGTTTGCACACCTTCCAGAGTAAGCATGATGACTGGCAGATTTCCGGGCTACTTCAATGACGCTAATGGTCAGCCGGTGCGGGAAAATGTTGGAGCCATGAGGATTCCTGACGTGTCGGTAAACGTGCAAAGCACCACCATAGCAGCTTACCTGAAAGCGGCCGGATACGACCTGGTGTTTGGCGGAAAAGAACACCTACCAAAGTCACTCACGCCGGAAGTGCTTGGCTTCACCGACATCACAAACGATGAGCGAGACGAGCTGGCCCTGGAGGCAGCAAAGTACATTTCCACACCCCATGAAAAGCCCTACTTTTTGGTGGTGTCGCTGATCAATCCACACGACATTTGCTACATGGCCATTCGGGATTTTGCGGAAACACAGCAGGAAAAGCGGCTGCTCGAAATTGGCGAAACAGAATTAGCCACACTCGACGAGGCGCTAAAGCTGCCTGAGGGTGTAAGTGAAGAAGAGTTTTTCAGCAAGTATTGCCCTCCACTACCACCTAACTTTGAACCTCAGGAAGATGAACCGGCCGCCATTAGCTGGCGGGTTGATCAAAGAAATTTTCAGAAGCAGGCCCGTGAGCACTACGCCGAAAGGCAATGGCGCATGCACCGCTGGGCCTACCACCGCCTTACAGAGGTGGTTGACAGGCAGATTCAAACAATTTTGGATGCGCTGAAAGCCAGCGGACAGGAAGAAAACACCTTGGTTTTGCTTTCCAGCGACCACGGCGAAATGGATGCATCACACCGGCTGGAGCACAAAAGTCTTCTATATGAGGAGGCAGCGAACGTCCCCTTTCTGGCCATGTGGAAAGGCCAGATTCCGGCGGCAAGGGTCGACAGCACCCACCTGATATCCAACGGACTGGACCTGCTGCCAACCCTGTGCGACTACGCTGGCATCGACGGAAAATCGGATCCCCGGGGTAGGAGCTTGCGGCCTTTGTTCGAAGGAAAGAAAGTGGGCTGGCGGGAGCATCTTGGCGTTGAGAGCCAGGTAGGTAAGATGGTGGTGTCGGCAGATGGCCTCAAATACCTGCGGTACGACGTGGTCGGTATAGAGGAAAACCTGATCGACCTTAACAACGATCCCCACGAAATGACACATTTTACGGCCAACCCCGAGTATGATGAAAAATTAAAGGAGCTAAGAAGCGCTTTTGATCAGGAATGGTTTCCAGGAGGAAATTAGATGGCAACAAAAGCTATTTTTTCCTTCATACCAAGCCGGCAACCTGAACCAATCTTGCGCCGTTAAAAGGAGAAACAACCTCCTTCTCCATGCACGGCGCAGGTTTTGCCATCGATGCGATTAAAACCCTCAGGAACAATAGATCACTCCTGAAAGGAAAAGGTGCCGGGCCTTACAAAAACTTCGACACAGCTTACATCACCGATTCCATCATTTCCAGAAAGGCTCCTGTTTATAGAAAGGCAAGCACCCAATACCTCGCATCCCTGAGAGCACAACTGGCGGTTGACAACAAGCGACGTACTACTAAAAAAAGAATGCTGCTGGTGGCAACTGTGGCCGCAATCAGCCTGGCTTTTTATTTCCTTCTTTTCTGATCCAAAATTCGGTCAACCTTAGCTTTGTGCAGTTGTAGCTACAGCAAGCCAGTATTTTTGTTTACATTAGGCTGATTACTACATTCAACACCTCTTCTAATGGCCATATCAAAATCATTGGTTTTGTGGAAGCCAGTATGCTTCCTACTCTTTTCTATTTCCACCTATCATTCCTCCGCCCAATACGCCGTTGAACCTGTAACCATCCAGATCGACCTAACGAAAGAAATGGGTGAGCTTGATCCCATCTGGGCCTGGTGGGGCTACGACGAGCCCAATTACACGTATATGAAAGATGGGCAAAAGCTGCTTTCGGAAATTGCGAAGCTAAGCAAAGTACCCGTTTATGTGAGAGCACATAGCCTGCTGGTAACAGGAGAAGGCACTTATGGACTGAAATGGGGCTCCACCAATGCCTATACTGAAGATAAAAAAGGTCGGCCCATTTACGACTGGACAATCGTCGACAGGATATTCGACACCTATATCGAGCGGGGCATGAAGCCATTTGCACAAATCGGGTTCATGCCTCAGGCGCTTTCGAGCAAACCTGAGCCTTATCGGCATTACTGGAAGCCCGGCGCAGCGTACAACGACATTTACACAGGCTGGGCTTATCCGCCTAAAGACTATAAAAAGTGGGCTGAGCTGGTTTACCAGTGGGTAACTCACTGCGTGGATCGGTATGGAAAAGAAGAAGTGGAAAGCTGGTACTGGGAACTGTGGAACGAGCCCAATATTGGCTACTGGCAGGGAACGACCGAGGAGTACATTAAGCTGTATGACTACAGTGCCGATGCCGTAAAACGAGCACTGCCAACAGCCAAAGTAGGTGGCCCGGAAACCACAGGCCCGGGTTGGGATAAAGCTGAAGAGTTTCTCCGGACATTTCTTGATCATGTAGTGTCCGGCAAAAACTATGTGACTGGCAAAACCGGCTCTCCGCTGGACTTTATTTCGTTCCATGCAAAAGGCAGTCCGAAAGTGGTGGACGGCATGGTGCAAATGAACATAGGTACTCAGCTGCGTGATATCGACAAAGGGTTTGAAGTCGTAGCCTCCTACCCGACCCTCAAACACTTACCTATTCTGATTGGCGAGTCAGATCCAGAAGGGTGTGCGGCGTGCTCAGAAGCCGATTACCCACACAATGCTTACCGCAACGGCACCATGTATGCGGCCTATACAGCTGCCGCCTTTGCCAGAAAATACGACCTCGCCAAACACCACGGCGTCAACCTCCTTGGGGCCATTACCTGGGGTTTCGAATTCGAAGAACAGCCCTGGTTTGCCGGTTTCAGAGACATGGCTACTAATGGCGTCGATAAGCCAGTGCTCAATACCTTCCGCATGTTTGGCATGATGGAGGACCAAAGAGTGGAAGTAAGTCAGGACAACTTAAGCTACGACTACGTCAAAGTCCGGGATGAAAGTGTGCGAGGCCCGGCACCTGACGTCAATGCATTGGCTTCAAAGTCGCAAAAAGCAGCTACAGTAATGATTTGGAACTATCACGACACCAATGACCTGGCCGTGGAAGACTCTCCCGTTAAAATAAATATCGGGGGTTTTCCAACAGATGGAAGAATCTTGCTCACCCACTACCGAATTGATCAGGAGCACAGCAACTCTTACACTGTGTGGAAAGAAATGGGAAGTCCGCAAAACCCTACAAGCGAACAAATGGCAACTCTCGAAGAAGCAGGACAGCTTAAACTATATGGCTCACCTGAATGGATGGATGTGAAAAACAAAAAACTTACCATCAGTATGAAGCTTCCAAGGCAAGGCATTTCTCTGTTGAAGCTAGAGTGGTAAATTTGTCAAAAAAACCTGCCTCCAACTTTTCCAATGAAAGCTGACCTAATCAACATCAACGAAAAACTCTCCCTGTTCTCTGACCACTGGCACCCACGCATTGTGGGCGAGCTCAATGGCCAGCATGTGAAACTGGCCAAGCTCCTCGGTGAGTTTGTGTGGCACAAGCACGATAACGAAGACGAAATGTTTTACGTGATCAAAGGCGAGTTGCATATGGAGTTCAGAGACAAAACTGTGATCATTCAAGAAAATGAGTTCCTCATTGTACCCAGAGGTGTGGAGCACCGACCAGTGGCTGAACAAGAAGTTTCCGTGATGCTGTTTGAGCCTGCTGCAACCGTTAACACAGGAAACAATCCCGGTGAACTTACAAGGGAGAAGATTGAAAAGATTTAAGCGACTACAATATCCTGCCGTTTTCAGTGAAGGTTAATCTTTGGGTGTGTTTCGGGTACAAAACATGACTTTTGGTGATCATGTTCACCAATAGTTATGCTTTTTGGTGAATACGATCACCACAAAGCATAATCCCGCCAGACTGCTCAAGAACTGAAGTTTCAGTAGGTGGGTGAGCATTCATCGAATCACCGCATTTCTTATACCTTTACCTTCAAACACTCAAGCATGACTACACAACAAATCGTTCTGGCCGCCAGACCCGTTGGCACCCCCACCAAAGACACTTTCAGGTTTGAAACCACAGAGGTGCCCGCACTTCAGGCAGGCCAGGTACTTCTACAGGGATTGTACTACTCGGTCGACCCATACATGCGTGGCCGCATGAGTGATGCCAGGTCGTATGCCCCACCCTTTGAGGTAGGCAAGCCGATTTACGGAGGCGTGGTAGCCAAGGTACTTTCAAGCAAGTCTGACCTTTTCAAAGAAGGTGATGTGGTGCTCGGCATGCTTTCGTGGGCACAGCAGATCGTTGCCAATGAGAAGGAATTAAGGAAAGTTGACACGACGATTGCACCCGCCAGCTACTACCTCGGTATTTTGGGAATGCCGGGGCTTACTGCCTATTTCGGTCTTATGCATATTGGGAAGCCGAAGGCGGGAGAAACGGTGGTGGTGTCGGGTGCTGCGGGCGCCGTCGGAGTGTTGGTAGGGCAAATGGCCAAAATCCATGGCTGTAGAGTAGTGGGTATCGCCGGCACAGACGAAAAGGTGGCGCTGATCAAAAAAGAATTTGCCTTTGACGAAGCGATCAACTACAAAACCACGCCCAACATGCGATTGGCCATAAAAGAGGCATGTCCCAATGGAGTTGATATTTATTTTGACAACGTAGGAGGCCCTATTTCAGATGCTGTGATCAGCAATATTAACTTTCATGCTCGCATACCGCTGTGTGGACAGATCTCGTTGTACAACAATACTGAAATGGCTACCGGGCCTCGCTTACAGCCTATGCTGCTTACGAGAAGCGTGCTTATGCAGGGCTTTATCGTTTTCAATTTTCAAGACAAATACCCGGAAGGTTTCAAACACCTGGCTCATTGGGTGAAAGAGGGCAAACTAAAAACGACTGAAACTATTATTGATGGATTCGATCAGCTACCAACAGCACTATTGGGCTTGTTTAAAGGACACAATACTGGTAAAATGTTAGTGAAGGCTTAGCCGAAAAGTGGGTGATCAATTCGTCACCCAACTTTTGCTTTTACCACTTTCGAAAATAGCATCAATCACCTTCATGTTGTTAACGGCATCTTCCAGGGGTGTCGGTACTGGTTTGTTGTCGAGTATGGCCTTCGCAAAAACATCAGCCTGACAGGTATACTGGTCAGCAACAGGGAGCATGATTTCTTCCTTTTTTTCCTTCGTCACCAGCCAGATGCGACAGGGAGTGTCGGGCGGTGCATTGGCTGGTATTTCTATTTCCACATAACCCTCAGTGCCAAACACTATACAGCGCTGATACGGCATGAGTTGCGTAGAGCACGTGAAGGTGGCTGATTTTCCACCTGAAAAATCGAGCAGCCCCGAAGCTATTCTGTCCGTTTTCATCACCGGATCAAAATCCAACAGGCCCACAGCCCGTGTTGGTTCTTCACTAAAAAGGAACCTGGGAAACGAAATGCAATAGCAGCCAATGTCCATCAATCCGCCGCCGCCAATATCGGCCTGGTTACGGACATTGTTGGGGTCAACATTGTAATAAGAAAAGAAAGACTGCACCACTTTGGCTTCCCCAATGGCGCCCGACTTCACCAGCTCTTTTGCCTTCACCCACTGCGGATGGAATCGATACATAAAGGCCTCCATTACCCTGAGCTGAGGATGCTTTTTGCTTACCGCCAATAGTTGCTCGGCTTCTGTGGCACCCATACCCACCGGCTTTTCGCACAGCACATGCTTACCAGCTTCTATGGCCTTGATCGTCCATTCCACATGCAAATGATTGGGCAATGGATTGTAAATGGCGTCTACCTCAGGGTCGGCCAGCAGCGCTTCGTAGGAGCCATGAGCCCTCGGTATGCCCAGTTTCTTAGCCGCCTCATCAGCAGCAGACTGGTTTCTGGAGCTGATCGCCACTACGTCGCAAAACTCACTTTTTTTGATGCCAGGTATCACCTTGGTCATTCCAATTTTGGCGGTGCTTATAATGCCCCATCTAACTCTTTGCTGTGTCATTGTTATTGATGACTTGTGGAAAATATGGTTTCAGACAATAATAGCCACTTCAGGCTGATAATGAAAATCCGGTCGGCTCAATGGCAGGCCGGTGGCACGCCCTACACACCTTTGGCTCAAAGGCTCGGGCAAAAGTTTAATATTATGCCTATTTTCAGGGCTTACCACGTAAAAGACACAAATAACTTAAACCCACTAAGTGTAAATGCATACGATTCAGAAAGTAAGTGCGGAAGAAGCCCTCAAGCTCGTTGCAAAAGCCGTAGAGCTGGCTAAAGAAATCGATAAAAGCATCGCTGTAGCCATAACAGGCACTGAAGGGGAGCTCATCTCCTTTCTTCGCATGGACGGTGCCAATCCAGCCACAGCCCAAATCGCCCAAAGTAAGGCTTACACCAGCGCCAGGGACTGGAAATCAACCAGGTCCATGGGAGAATTTATGCGCACCGTTAATCGTGAACAAGGCTACTGGACCGATACTGGCATTACCGGCTTTGGTGGTGGCCTCCCAATTGTCCAAAATGAAAAAGTAATTGGTGGCATCGGCATCAGCGGACTCACCGAATCGGAAGATGAGAGGATAGCGGAAGAAGCTATAGCGGCTGTTTTCCCATAAGTCCCATCCAGAAATAGAGATGAACTGCTAATCTGCAACATGATGAGAAAGTATACCACACAAACAACCCTGGTGACAGCGCTGCTGCTACTTCTATCCACGCAGCTGGTTGTCGGACAGCAGTACAAGAACATTGTTTATGCAAAAACAGGCAGGGACCTGCTAGTCGATATATACCTGCCTGAAAATTCGCCTAACCCTTACCTGGTGGTGTGGGTGCATGGAGGCGCCTGGCATTCGGGTTCAAAAGAAAACCCACCCAAAGGGCTGCTCGAAAATGGTTATGCCCTGGCAAGCGTCGACTACCGACTGAGCGTGGAGGCACCCTTTCCGGCCATGGCGCACGATGTCAAGGCTGCCATTCGCTACCTGAGGGCTAACGCCAAAAAATATGGGTACAGGTCTGACAAAATTATCGTGGCGGGCTCCTCCGCAGGTGGGCACCTGGCTGCATTAATCGGCACTACCAACGGAAACAAGGAACTGGAAGGTACTCTTGGCGACTTCCTGACCACAAGCTCCGACGTGCAGGCAACCATTGACCTGTACGGCCCCACCAACTTTACAACCATCCTGAGTCAGTCAACCCCACACGGCATCAGTGTGCGGGCACCAGCACTGGCTCTCCTGCTGGGCAAGCCTGTAGAACAAGTGCCAGACCTGGCAAAGCTGGCCAGTCCTGTTTATCAGGTTGACCCCACCGACCCACCGATCTTCATTGCGCATGGTGAACAGGATATTCAGGTACCGATCAACCAGTCGTTGGAGCTGGTGGGTGCTTGCGAGGCAAATCACGTGAGGGTGCAGTTTGAAGTGGTGTATGGCGCTGGCCATGGCACGCAGGAGTATGACAAGCCGCAGTTTACTGATAAGATGGTGGCGTTTTTGAAAGAGGTGCTAAAGTAGCAGACAAAGTATAAGTTCCAGGTTTTCAATAAATACCATTTTCACATTTTCTTTCTTAAGTTCACTGCAAAATGAACCCAGAGCCATGAAAAGATACTTCCTTCTAATAGCCTCCGTATCATTTATCCTCGGCTGTCAACCAAAACCAAGTTTCGACAAGGAAAAACTAACGGTGGAGCTTGATAGTATTTTGGAAATTGACCAGAGGTACAGAAAAGAGTTACTGGCAATAGAAGAAACAGGTGGTAGGAACTCTCCGAAAGCAAAGGAAGTAATAAAGAAAATCTGGCAGGCAGATTCTTCCAATGTAAGGCGGATTGTTGAGATCATTGACATGGTGGGTGGCTACCCCGGAGAATCAATGGTGGGCGGTTCTGCCGGCAGAGCAACCTTTTATGTGCTTCAGCACGCTCCAGATAGTATTCAGGACAAATACTATGACCTTATCATTGATGCTGCCAGCAGAAATGAACTAAAAAAGAGCCTTGCGGCCATGTATCAGGACAGATACCTGATGCACAGAGGAGAGCCTCAGATTTACGGCACCCAGGTACGTACTGAATACAAAACCGACCCGACCACAGGCATGAGATTTGACTCAACTTATGTTTGGCCTTTGGCCGATACAACAAACATAGATTCAATACGAACCCTGAGTGGCATGGGCCCGCTGGAAGAATACCTTAATCAGTTTGGCGTCAGCAGGTGGGAATGAGGGTAAACCAACCTCTGCGTCTTTGAGTGAAAAATACATAAATGGAAGGTTCAGTTTCTGGCGAAAATATTAAATTGAATAACTAATTATTCCTTTGCGCTGCAACATCACTGCCTGAGCAACGCAATCTCCACCCTATGCGACAGGCCATTCGCCTGGCATACTATTTTGATTTACCGACCCATTAACCATGAACTCAAAAATGAAATTCCGCCTATCTATTAACTACGGTTTTACTTTAACCCTATTACTTATCGCCAACAGTTCAATCTCCCAGGGCGTTGAAGGCTACTACCGCTTCCCCAATATCCACGGCAACACCGTAGTGTTTACCGCCGAAGGCGATATTTGGACAGTGCCTCTTACCGGTGGCCTGGCGCAACGACTCACCACTCACGCAGAAGAAGAAACGGATGCTGCCATTTCTCCAGACGGCACCACCATTGCCTTTTCGGCCAGCTACGAAGGGCCGCAGGAGATTTACACCATGCCCATCTCCGGTGGCTTACCCACCCGCTGGACTTTTGAGAGCGACGCCTCAACCATGAACTGCTGGACGCCCGACGGAAAAGTAGTGTACGATACAAGAGCGTTTGCCACACTGCCTGACCGTCAGCTGGTAACCATTGACCCTGCCACCAAAAAGAAATCCAGGGTGCCACTTGCGCAGGCCAGCGAAGCGTCGTTCGACGCCACAGGTAAAACGGTATACTTCGTAAGGCCATCGTACCACGGCAATGTGACCAAGAGGTACAAAGGAGGCACTGCACGACAGATTTGGAAGTATACCGAAGGAAGCCCGGAGGCAGTTCAGCTTACACTCGGCTATGCAGGCGAAAGCCACCATCCCATGTGGTACAATGGGCGTGTTTATTTCATCACAGACAGAGACGGCACCATGAACATATGGTCGATCAACGAAAACGGTGGCGGCCTGACCCAGCACACTACTCACAAAGACTTTGACGTTCGGGACGCTGGTCTCCACAACGGCCAAATTGTTTACCAATGGGGCGCCGATATCTGGCACTACAGCATTCCTGACAACACCCAAGCCAAAATCGATATCAGGATCCCTACAGACCTTGACCAGCTAAGAGAAAGGTGGGTGGACAATCCTGCCAGGTACATCAGTTCAGCGTTGCCTGACAAAGAGGGAGACCGGATAGTCATCACTGCCAGGGGACGGGTGTTTGTAGTGCCTGTAAAATCGGGCAGAACGGTGGAGTTCACCGATAAGAAAGATGTTCGCTTTCGGGATGCAGTGTTTTCCGCTGACGGCAAAAACATATACACGCTGTCGGACGAAAGCGGAGAGTTTGAATTCATCAGCATGCCCGCCAATGGCATTGGCGCACATAAAACAATTACCAAAGACGGCACCGTACTGAGATATAGAGGATTACCTTCACCCGACGGAAAGTGGCTGGCTTACGATGACCTGGAGAGGCACATGTTCGTACTGAACCTCACAACGGGGGTTAGTAAGAAAATCTCGACCAGCGAAGAAGGTATCGGCATGTTTTCATGGTCACCCGATAGCAAATGGATAGCTTTTGTGCAGTCGGCCGACAATACCATGGATCAAATATTTGTATCCAATGTCGATACGGGTGATACTTTCCCCATTACTACCGACCGAGCGAACAGCGTTTTTCCTGCCTGGAGCCCCGATGGAAAATTCATCTATTTTTTATCGGATCGCAGCTTTACCACGTTGGTAGGCTCACCCTGGGGAGCAAGACAGCCAGAGCCGTATTTTGATGCCAAGGAAAAGATTTACCACATATCCCTTCAAAAAGGTACGAGATCACCCTTCCGTCCTGACGATGAATTAGCTGTTAAAACAGACAAGCCTGATGGTAAGGAAGGTGATAAGAAGGAGGAAGCTAAGCCTGCGGTTGCCGTAAAAATAGACAAAGACGGCATAGCCGAAAGAATTGAAGAAGTGCCCGTAAGCCCGGGAAATTACAGGGGACTTGAGGTGACAAAGAAAGGCCTTTACATGCTGAGTAGAGAAACAGGGGTTGGCGCCAAAACGCACCTTGGCGTAGTAAAGATCACCAACGACGACCCCAAGCTGGTCACGATGATTGAAGACATCAACGGCTTCGATCTAACTGGGAATGGAGAGAAAATATTGGTGGTAAAACAAAGGAATTACTACATGGTTGAAGCGGGCACCAGTAAGGTGGCTGACTTGAACGATAACAAGATCGACCTCAGCGGCTGGAAGTTTGCCATTACACCTAAAGAAGACTGGGAGCAGATCTTTACTGATGCCTGGCGCATGGAAAGGGACTACTTCTACGACAAAAACATGCACGGTGTCAACTGGGATGCTATGCATGCCAAATACCTGCCTTTTGTGGATCGGGTAACGACAAGAGAAGAGCTTTCGGATCTCATTGGCCGCTTTGTTGGTGAGCTTTCAGCTCTCCACACGAGTGTAAGAGGAGGAGATACCAGAGAAGACGAGCTCAATGTAGTCGTGGCCAGCCTCGGTGCTATCTTCTCGAGAGACGATAGTAAAGGCGGCTACAGCATCGACTACATTTATAAAGCTGACCCCGATTATCCTGATGAAAAGTCGCCACTGGACGACCCCTATCTGGACATGAAAGTGGGGGACGTCATTACCAGCGTAAATGGCAAGGCAGCTTTGAGTGCTGTGGACATTGGAGAATTGATCCGCAACCAGGCCGGTAAGCAGGTCAGAATGAGCGTAAAACGTGGCTCCGTTGAAAAGGATGTGATAGTGGTGCCTATGAGCAACCCTTACGGCTTGCGTTACAGGGACTGGGAATATTCCAGAAGGCTGGAGGTAGACAAAGCCACAGCGAACAGTGTGGGTTATGTTCACCTGCAAGCTATGGGCAGCAACGATCTTGAGCAGTGGTACCGGGAGTTCTATCCGGTATTTGACAGACAGGGCCTGATCATAGATGTGCGCCACAACCGGGGCGGCAATATCGAAAGCTTTGTACTGGAGAAGCTGTTGAGAAAGGCGTGGATGTACTGGAAAAGCCGCTCCGGCAAACCGTACTGGAACATGCAGTACGCTTTCAGAGGGCATATCGTGATTCTGGTAGACCAAAACACGGCGTCGGATGGCGAATCCTTTGCCGATGGTTTCAAAAGGCTGGAGCTGGGCACAGCCATTGGCACCCGCACCTGGGGAGGTGAGATTTGGCTGAGCGGTGTCAATACTTTGAGCGATGGTGGCATTGCCAGGGCTCCCATGATGGGCGTTTATGGGCCAGAAGGCAAGTGGCTGGTGGAAGGCCATGGGTTCGAGCCAGATATTGTGGTCGACAACCTGCCTCATGCGACCTTCGAAGGGGAAGATGCTCAGCTGAAGGCTGCCATCGAGTTTTTACAAAAGAAGATCGAAGAAGACCCAAGGCCGGTGCCACCAGTGCCAGCGTATCCTGATAAATCGTTTGAGAATAAATAACCGGATAGGCCACTTACCCTCCATCCTACCCGTTTGCAACAGGTAGGAATGAGATTGGCGATTTTATCGCCTTTTCAATCCTGGTCGGATATCATTTGAATGTTCTCAAGGAATGTAATAACTTTGTAATTACATAACATCATTATGAAGACATCTATTATTCAAATAGGTAACTCAAAAGGGCTCAGGCTAAGCAAACAAGTGCTCGAACAATACCACATTACTGATGAAGTGGAGTTGATATTTGAAAAGGATCAGATTGTGCTACGGCCTATTCAGCAACCCAGAAAAGGTTGGGACAATGCCTTTAAAGAAATGGCGAAAGAGGGAGATGACAAGCTCTTGATTGATGATGTATTGGCTGAAGAAGACTTCGACGAATGGAATTAAGCCAATACAGCATCGTTCTGGTCAACCTTGATCCTACGGTGGGAAGTGAAATCAAAAAAACAAGACCTTGTGTTATCATCTCTCCCAATGAATTGAACTTCAATATTCGTACTGTGACAATTGCTCCTATGACCTCTAAATCGAAAAACTACCCAACCAGGGTGCCGGTCAGTCATGATAAAACTGAGGGGTGGATTGTACTGGATCAGATAAGAACTATTGACAAGCAGCGGGTCATTCGGTTGCTGGGCAAATTGGCTTCACATGAAATTACTGAGGTAAAAAGGGTATTAAAGGAGACTTTTGTGGATTAAAACCCATCCTACCCGTTTGCAACGGGTAGGAATGAGACTGGCGGTTTTATCGCCCTTCCAACCAGGCCTTATAAAAATAAAGCCTTGTCTGTTTTAAATAAGGAATACAACTTAGGGGTTATGAGTAATAGACGCAGCTTTCTTCAACAAGCCTCCAAAAGTGCTATCGGTATCTCCGCCATACCATTTCTATCAACTGTACCAGCTTCCTTCCAATTCCCAACAGCAGACGGCGAGGCCTACTGGGCCGAATTGAGAAAAGCCTTTCCGCTACAAGACAAGCGGGTCTATTTCAACAACGGGACCTTTGGCCCCTCGCCAACTCCAGTACTCGACACCATTAAAAAGTACCTCGATGAAACCAATGGTACCGGCGAATACGGCCATACCGACAAAGCAAGAGAAGTGCTGGCAGCCTATGCCGGCGTAAAAACGGAAGAGCTCAGCCTGACACACAACACCACCGAAGGAATCAACATCGTTTCCTGGGGATTGCCGCTCAAAGCAGGAGATGAAGTCATCGTTACCCTGCACGAGCATGTCGGTAACGCACTCCCCTGGCTCAACCGGGCCAAACTGCACGGCATTGTACTTAAGCCATTCGAACCGGGGCTCACGGCGGACGAAAACTTAAGTAAAATAAAAGCATTGGTGACAACCAAAACCAGGGTTATTGCCGTCCCCCATATTACTTGCACCACCGGCCTTGTGCTGCCCATCAAAGAGATTGCTGCCTGGGCCCGAAGCAAAAGCATTTTCACGGCTATTGACGGAGCGCATGGTGCAGGTACTTTCAACCTGAACCTGAAGGAGTTCGGCTGCGATTTTTATGCCACTTCCTGCCACAAATGGATGCTTGGACCGAATGGCGCCGGATTTCTTTATGTAAGGGAAGAATTGCTCGACACTTTACAAGTCTATCAAGTCGGGGCCTATTCCGACACCGGCTGGGATTTGTACAGTAACCCGCCCAGTATGGCGACCTATGTTCCCACTGCCCATCGCTACGACTACGGTTCCCAAAGTACACCTATGTACATGGGTGCTGCAGCTTCAGCCGATTTCCACATGTCGGTAGGCAAACAAAAAATAGAGGAAAGGGTACGGGAATTGTCGAGCCTTCTTTTCGACGGGCTTTCGGGACTCAAAACAAAGCTCGACATCCTTACCCCTGCCGAAAAGCAGTCGAGGATCTGTATGGTTACATTCAAACCGAAAAACATTGGCTACAGGGAGTTCAATAGCCTGGGTGCCAAAGCAGGCTTCCGTCTGCGGGTAGTGCCCGAAAGCCATCTCGACGCCATCCGGGTATCGACGCATATCTACAACTCGAAAGCGGAAGTGGAAAGGTTTGTGGAATTTGTTGGCGAAACGCTTTAAGAACGGAAAGGTCGGAAGACCGAAGACGGAAGACCGCACGAAGAAGGCGTCGGCACGGTAGCATTGGCTATCGGCGAAGGAAACCGTCAGACGTCTGGGATGCTGATTGGCGTCTGACGGCCCCTCCCTTTTACCCTCTTGCCGTACCTACGCCTGTCATCCCATCTTTGCTGCGAATAATGGGTATTTGGTACATCGTTGTCCAATACCCAATTCCTCAACTCTCCAAATCCTCACTCCTTGCAAACGAATAAAGAAACGGCGCTTTGTGTGCTCCTCCATTGTACAGCTTCTCATGGCGTACCAGCAGGTCCGACGCCAGCAACTTCCGCTGGAAAGTGGTGCGGCGCAACTTTTCTCCAAGAATGGCCTCATACACCGACTGTAGCTCTTTCATGGTGAATTTCTCGGGTAGCAGGTTGGTCAGCTTGTGATCCAGGTTTTGCCTGAGTGTTTGAAGTGCTTTGTCGACAATTTTTTGATGATCGAGTATCAGCACAGGCAAATTGTCTACGTCATACCATGTACAAGAATCTGAAATGGCGTCCGGCCGGGGCACCACCTGCTTGTAGTCGATGAGTGCGTAGTAGGCCACCGAAATGAAACGGTCGAGCAGCCAGTGGTTGTCGGGCACCTTGTCGTTGAGGCCTTGCATGATCGTTTTCATCACCTCCGGTTTGAAGCGAGCCATGTCGCCAAAGGTGTAGAACTGTTCCAGAAAAATGTCGTCTAGTCCGGTCCGCTCCTTGAGCCCTCTTCGCACTGCATCATTCAGCGCCTCATTGGTTCTCACAAAGCCCCCTGGCAGTGCAAACAGCCTGGTATTGTGATACTCCATGATCAGGATTTTCAGCTTGTCGCCAGAGAAACCGAAGATCACCGAGTCGTAAGCAATATGAGGAAGGAATTCCTTTGGGTTCATTTGAGCATTGAGAGTGTAAAATGCGTGCCACCAGCCCGGCTGCAGCCCTCGCCGTGTGCACCACAGGACCACAACGCTGATTCATCACTCCCAATAATTGACAATTAATAGGAGTTATCCAAAAGTTCTTTTATTATTGTTACAAATTGAGACAATAATAAAACACCTACTTACATATGAAAAAACTCACCTTACTCATGGGGTGGCTATGTTTGATCAGCGCTACAACCATGGCACAGAAAAACAATAGTTTTCCCGTACAAGCAAAAACTGAAAATGGCACCATCGAAGGCAACTACGATGTGACTACCAGCTTATCAATGTACTTCGGCATCCCCTTTGCCAAACCACCTGTTGGTGACCTGAGGTGGAAAGCGCCGCAGCCTGTTGACAACTGGAGTGGTGTGAAGCAAACCAAGAAATTTGGCCCACGTGCCGTGCAGGCAGCGGTGTTCGGCGACATGAACTTCCGTTCCGACGGCATCAGCGAAGACTGCCTTTACCTGAACGTGTGGTCACCCGCTAAAGCCAAAGAAACCGGCCTCCCCGTCCTTGTTTATTTCTACGGCGGCGGCTTTGTAGCTGGCGATGGCTCTGAGCCACGCTACGATGGAGCCAGCATGGCCAAGAAGGGCATCGTAGTAGTTACCGTTAACTACCGCCTGGCCATCTTTGGCTTCTTTGCTCACCCCGAACTGAGCGCTGAGTCGCCTTACAAAGGCTCTGGCAACTACGGGCTGCTTGACCAAAATGCTGCCCTCAAATGGGTACAGAAAAATATTGCTGCTTTTGGTGGCGACCCTAAGAAGGTAACTATTGCAGGTGAGTCAGCAGGTTCTATTTCGGTGAGTGCACAAATGGCCTCTCCCCTCTCCAAAAACCTGATTGCCGGTGCCATAGGCGAAAGCGGCGCTGCTATCAATCCAACCCTGGCTCCTGTGCCATTGGCTGAGGCTGAAAAAACAGGACTTGAGTTTGCGCAAAAAGCTGGTTACCCAACACTGAAAGAACTGAGAGCTCTTAGCACCAAAGAAGTATATGAGATTTACCAGGCATCCAGACGTTTTGGGTTCCCGACAGTCATTGATGGGTATTTTTATCCTAAAACCATCCCTCAGATTTTCAATGCCAAGGAGCAGGCCATGGTGCCTTTATTGCTGGGCTGGAATTCTGCAGAAATCCCTGGCATGGCCTTTATGCAAGGCAAGCCCTACAACGAAGAAAGCTATGTGGCAAAGGTGAAAGAGGCCTATCCTGACACCCACAGCGAAGTACTCAAGCTGTATCCTCATGGCTCAGAAAAAGAGATCGAACTTTCGGCCACAGCCCTGGCATCTGACAGATTCATTTCCTACAGTACCTGGAAGTGGTTTGACCTGCACAGAAAAAATAGCAACCAGCCGGTGTATCGCTACCTGTTCAGCAGAGTGAGACCCCCGCTAAGAGACCAAACGCTTGCTTCAGGTTTGGCGGGCGGCACTGTGAAGAAAGATGAAAATGCACCGAAAATGCCAGAACCAGTTGGCGCTTCCCACGCCTCAGAAATTGAGTACTGCATGGGCAACCTTTACCTTGTCGACGACTATGCCTGGACGCCCGACGACTTCAAAGTGTCAGAAACCATGGAAAACTTCTTTGCCAATTTCATTAAAACCGGCAACCCGAATGGTGAAGGCGTGCCCAACTGGCCAGCTGCCGAAGCCAAAGACACGACGCCTCCAGTCATGATCATCGATGTAGAGTCCAAAGCAGTAGATGCGAAAGACGACGCCAGGTACGTGTTTTTAGACAAGGCTTACAAAAACTGATACTGTTGATAGCACCAAAAAGGCCCTGAAAAAATCAGGGCCTTTTTTTAAAAAATCCTTCAACCGTTACACTCCAACTGCCCCAATCTCTTCCCAGAGCAAATTTCCAGCGTAGCGGCGAGCAACCATACCCTCATCATCCATCGCCAGCAGGTGAATCCACTCGTTGTCACACAAGTTCCGTACTGCACTGTGTTTTTCAAGCACAGCGTCGATAGCCTCGGTGGGGGCTTCGATGATCACATTGAGCCTGAGTGGCTCATGCTGATAGTTTTTGCCATCGTGCACTGACTGGATAGGAAGACCAACCCTCAGGTCTCCTGAGAACCCTTCTAACACACCAACACCACCGGTTACGTTATGGAGCGTCTTATTTCCGGAACCAAAATTTTTATTGTCCACCGTGGAAGCAAAATACTGCAAGTTGATCCAGCTGGTGACCACCATGGGAGCAGTCATGATCAGCTCGAGCACCTTAAATCCCTCGTCTTTCTTCCAGTCATAAGAATGAAGGAAGCTCCTGCCCTGCAGGTCAAGGTCTTTTGTTCTGAACCTGGGAGCGACGACAAAAGCTGAACATCCTGCCAGGCCCCATTCAGGGCGAACCTGCGACCAATCCTTGCTTCTTCTCATGATAGCATCATCCACACTTCCTTTGGTAGTCATCCGAAGAGCTCGTTCGGTGCGTGAAGCATGGCCAGCTTTTGCCAGCGAAGTTTTCAGTTCTTCCAACTCATTTGCCCGACTAACTGGCACTTCTTGCTCATTGAAAATCGTTACTTCATCCGTAGTGGTATCGTGCAGACAGCAAAGAAAAACAGTAGTGTCCGGTATGTGAATGTTTTCAGCCTTCAGTAATTGCCTCACCTGTCTATCATTTAGTACCGCAGCAGCAACTTTGGCATTGGGCTCTCCGCTCCGCCCGCCGCAGGCACCACAATCTAATCCACTTGCATGCGGGTTGTTGACAGTAGTGGCTCCATGGCCAACTATTAGCACAAACGGGGCAAAATCGCTCGTGAGCGACATCGCATTTAAGGCATTTTTCGCCACCTGAACACGCTGTTCCAGTGGCATACCTGCTCCCACATTGCCGTGTGTCGCCACATTCAGACTAGCTCCTTTGAGCTTCATATATTTGCCCTTTAATCCTACATGATCAGGATGAGGAACCGGACGGCTGAGCCCAAAGCTGTCTGTGAAGAGCTTGGGTAGATAGGACAACCCCAGTGGACTCACAAAACTAAAACAAGTGATGGCTCCTGACCTGAACGACTTCCATATGTGCTGCACCTGGTGTTTCAGCGTTCTGCTTTTTCGTGCCTGCTCATGCGTTTTCTTATCAGGAATTTCTTCCAAAATGGTGGCGCCTGTCGTAATAAGAACCGGGCATTGGGCTACTCCCTGATCGTGTGCTATGGGCACATAATTGATAGGAAAAGCAAAGAATCCGGCAAACCCGATTGTATCTATCCCCTGGTCTACCAGCTCCAGGTTCCGGCGATACACTTCTGATCGGACATCGATACAGAATATGGCCTGTGCCTTCACCTGGGAAGCTGATAGGCTCTTTATTGCTTTTGGTTCTTTGAATTTTTGAATGATCTCTCGCTGCGCTGCCTGATCAAAGGCCCCTTGTAAAATTAGTTTTTGTGTTAGTTGTTGATTGATTTCTGATGGCGTCGATGTCAACACCATTGATTTTTTGGCTGTCAACCATTTTACCCTAAGCTTTGGACTATCGAGGGCTTGGAAAAGACATGCTTCCCAGCAAAGTAAAACGATGAGAAACTCCATCAATTTACCGTCTTTACCCCCATTCAGTTCGCTTTCCCAATCCAATCTTGCGGCAAAGGCCGACCAGCCACCCACACTCAACAGCAACCGATGCAGATAAATGGGCAACATATTTGCCTGCATCTCCAGGATTTGAAGTGCGGAATCCATGGCTTTAACAGGGTCGCCCGGCAACGATTTGGCTGCTTTTCTGAAGCCCTTCAGTCCCATGATATCTGTTGTATTGTCAACTTCAGCTTCAAATTTCCAGGCCGGAAAAAGAGCTGCTTGTTGGTCAGCAGCGGCCCAGCTTGCCTGCCCGTCGTCAAAATACGATGCCGCCCAGGTGGACATCCTTGACGTAGCAAACCGATTCCAGTCCTTTCCGGTAACCTGGGTAGCCACGTCCGCCAGAGTCGCTACTGTGGAAACTCCCGTTGTCTCGTCGGTGGCATTTTCAATGAGAGCAATAAAGTCGTCGACTTTTGTTTTCTCTTTTGATTTTTTGGACAAAACCGATTGCAGATCACTTCGGGTGATTCTTCCTTCTTTGATTTTCTGAAGGTAGAAGGATAGTGGTAGCGCCATTTGAATACCACCTATTTTCGCCAGGGTTTGGGCGGTGCTTTCAAATGTTTGATCAGCGTGACCCAAGTATGGATTTACAGCTACAAAGTTTTCCAGAGGCCAAACTGGTGCAATCTTTTTGCAAGCCTCACGTAGCACCTTGAGATGCTCACTACTACTCATATTCACTGTAGTCATTTGATTTTGGTATGTCATATTTATCTATATCAGGTTTTATGGTTAAATCTCTCTTACCTATGAGGAAGTTTTTATACTACGTTCAACTCTTCTTCCTGCTCGTTAATTTTGGCCCCATAAGCTTCAAATCGATTGAGTGGACGCTGAGTTAAAGGCCGTGAATCGTCCTGCGGCAAAATGCGCAATGAGCTGATCAACCTATCGAAGACGGCATTGGCATAGAATCCATTGCGGAAATGAATGGCAAAGGCATAATAAGAGGTATTGTGGGGGATTTTAGGAGAAACCATTTGAATGACTACAGCGGATGCAAAGACCAGAAGTAACAAGCCGGTCAGGATCATTGCACCCAATCCAGGAGTTGAAACTTCCGGAACCTGGTTCAGAAGAAGGTAATGAATGGCTGACTCAAGTGTGAAGAAAGCAAGCGTAACGAGCAAGGCAAGCGATATGGCATGAAACATCAGAGCAGGGTTTCTTTTCGCTTCAATCGCTGATACAAATATCTTCGCCAACCCCATAGTGATCACAGCTCCAATCGCAAGCAGCGAAAAGTCTTTCGCAGGGTTAATGCCCCACAAAATGGCGAAGCCTGAATAAAGAGCTAAAGCCAACCAAAGTCCTAATGCAATGGCCCAGGGGTTTCCAGAGCCGCTTGGCTTAGCTATTTTTGACATTTTCAGAAGGTCAACGGCGCTGCCGGAAGAAAGAAAAGAATGCGCTTTGTAAAATGAATGAGCCACAAGGTGAAGCATGGCTGCCGGGTACACGCCCATGCCACATACCATGAGACTAAATCCCATATGTGCAACGCTTGAGTAGCCTAAGGCTGTTTTCACAGAGGGTTGTGTCAAGTAGGCTACAGAGGCAAAAAGCGCTGTGATTCCCCCAACAGCCATCAAAAGAAGTGGTGCCGCCGTGCTGGCATCCATTACGTAGGCCATTCGGATGATCAAGAAAGGGCCAGCATTTAAGAGGCCGGCATGCAACAAGGCTGAAACCGGCGTGGGTGTTTCCATTACTTCAATCAACCATCCGTGAGTTGGAAACTGAGCAGATTTCAATATGGCTGCCATCGCTAAAAATATCGCAACAACTTCTACCCCCTCCCAAGGTGACGCAGAGGCACTGACACTTCTAATAGAAGTGAAAATAGTTTCAAGGTTACCCGACCCGAACTGATTGTATAGGATTACAAATGCCACGAGAAGACAAACATCTGCCAGCCTGGCTACTATAAATTTCTTTCTTGCAGCGATAATGGCACCAGCCCTGTGGTTGTAAAAGACCAAAAGCCTGTGCAGTGATACGCTGGTTAAAACCCAAGCCACAAATAGAAGAGCAAGGTTGCCAGCCATTACCAGTAGCTGCACCGATGCAATGGTAGCCGCAAGCCTGCCAAGGAAGGCGCCCTGGCGCTGGTCTCCATCCAGATAGTTAATACTGAATTTAAAGATAACAAACCCCAGCAAAGCAATCATACCCACCATGATGGCACTCACAACATCAAGGCGAAGACTAAAGCCTAAGTCGTACCAACCAACTAAATCGGTCTGAAAAAGGCCATCCTGGAAAACGATGTAACCGCACATAGCAGCCGCCATGATGCTTATCATAGTAGAGGCTGCGCCAAGTCGTCGGGTTAACGTGGGATAAATCCCCGGTTGAAACCATGAAGCCAGGGCCGTTGCTACAAAAGCAGCGGGGGGAAGCAAAGCAAACGCAATAAGAAAGTTATATGGCATAATATATCTCGATTTGGTTTGAGTGACTTAGATTAGATAATTTCAATTGAAATGGTCGACGAAACTCTCAAAGACCGGCCATCTTCCCGGGCAGTTTGAAGTAGTTTTCCTACTTGTTCCTTGTTCTCCTTCAGTGCGTTTAGCCGAGCTAAAGTCGCTTCGTCTTTGGCATCGTAGCGTATTAGCTCACTAAAACTTTTGATCTCATGAAAATTGATATTCCTGGCATACAAATCCTCAATGATTTCTATGGCCTCACTAGCTGAAAACTCACCATTGACCAGCTCAAAATTTTCTTGTTTCTGTTTTTTGATGGGCTCTTCCTGTTCTGTTATCATGTAAATTTTGTTTGATTGATGGGCAAAGTTTGAAAAAGCGTTTAATATATTTTTATTTATATTTGTTATGAAAAGCATAACAAATATTTATGAACTATACCATCCATCAGCTTCAGATATTTTTAAAAGTGGTGCAAACACGAAGTGTGACAAAGGCATCGGAAGAGCTTTTTATGACTCAACCTGCCGTTTCGATTCAGCTAAGAAACCTTCAAGACCAGTTTGAAATACCGCTTACTGAGGTCATTGGACGGCAGCTCTACGTCACCGATTTTGGGAAGGAAGTCGCTAAAATTGCTGAGCGGGTGATTCAGGAATTGGAAAACATCAATTATAAAACGCAGGCTTTTCAGGGTATCCTTACAGGCAAGCTGTCCATCTCATCGGCGTCGACCGGAAAATATGTAATACCATATTTCCTAAGCGGCTTTCTGGATGAGCACAAAGGAATCGACATCGTCCTTGATGTGACCAATAAGAGTCGGGTAATCGAAAGTTTGAAAAATAATGAAATCGACTTTGCGCTCGTGTCTGTGGTGCCGGAAAGGCTGGAAGTAGAGGAAGAGCTGCTGATAGAAAATAAACTCTACCTCATGGGCAACACGCCCGCACGCAATGAAGGCAAACCATTGATTTACAGGGAGGAGGGATCAGCCACCCGGATGGCGATGGAGCACTACTTTGAATCACGTGAAGGCAAGCAAAGAAAACGGATGGAGCTGACCTCCAACGAGGCAGTAAAGCAGGCGGTAATTGCAGGGATAGGTCACTCCGTTATGCCGCTGATTGGCATGCGGCATGAACTGATGAGCAAGGAAATCCACATTTTACCTATGGCGCATCTCCCCATTATCACAAAATGGCGCCTCATTTGGCTAAAGGGGAAAAGACTTTCACCTGTCAGCCAGGCATTCCTTGACTACATCAGGTCAAACAAGCAACACATACTTGACCATAACTTCAGCTGGTATTTGAAATACTGAATGCACTCAAATGGATGCCAGCGGCTGCTATCTGAGAGTGTTATTCTTTGAGGAGTTTCCTTAATCCGGACAGTGTTCGAAAAGGCAGTTCAGCTATTGAATTGTTTGCCAGCCATGGCGGAATATTATCTCCGGGCTCGGAGTGAAATACATAGGTCACTTCTGTTTTCTCGCCGATAGGCTGTAATAAAATGTACCCCTCTGCCTTTTTCATGCGCACTATTCCTTGCTTTTCGGGTAGGTAGTCAGGCATTCCTTTCAGTAAAATTTTTACAACCCCCTGGGCAGACGCTTTAACAGACATCCGGTAAACCATGTCTCTATTACTGTATGACCACGGAAATATGGTTTCAACATAATTGTATTGTGTATCACCCTCTTCCTTTAGGAGTGCCGATGTGTTTGTGTAGCCGTACCATTTAGTATAGTCGTCTGCATTTTTTAGTATTTCTACTATTTCACCCGCCGCTGCATGGATTGTCACAACAGCCTTAAAAGATTTGAAAGCTGACCCTTCTTCTTCTTTAGTATAAACAATGATACCGTCTTTGTTCTTGTCAATTTCCCATGACCGTTGAGCGTGAGATACTATTGACAAGAAACCGAATGCGCTGATCAGCAATATTTTAACTTTCACTGTTTCCGCCGATTAGAGGATACTTTCTTTAGTTTGATACAGCCTGAAGAAGTAATACATGAAAAGGAGCGAAAAAATGAAATCACCGATGATGACTATGAACACCACAGGCCCGGCAAGGCCCGACAGGTAGAACTTTAACAACGAAATGGCAAAGCCAGCTTTACCGATCCCGCCTACTAGGACAATTCCTGTATGTTTCAGTGGATTGTACGCCACTATAGAATAGCCGATAAAATAGACCAGTGTTGTCCCCCATGCCCCTTGATAGATGGCATAGTAAAGCGGATCTGCTAACTCCCGGTTAAAAAAACCATTGAAAGTGAAAGCGGTATTGAAATAGCCAAAAATTGCTCCTATTAGGTTCCATAGTGCTGAAACAACAAATAAGCCTTTGAAAAAACTGAGTTCATTGCTTTCCATTACAATATCGATTTTGGTTAAAATTGAATTGTAAAGTAAGAGTGTCAAAAACAGCTGCGCATTTACATATGTAAAGAAATACTGATTAGAGAGATCGGTTTTTCCTGATTCTACTCAATTGGGTAGGACTAATGCCAAGGTAAGAGGCAATATGGTATTGTGGAATTCGTAATTCAATCCCAGGATAATCCTCCTGCATGATCAAATATCGCTTGTCAGCGTCCAGCATCGCCATCTCGAGTTCCTTTTTCTCATTGCTCAAAAAGTAGTTTTCTGCTATCATTCGTCTCAATCTTTCTATCTCAAAATTCCCCTCGGATACCTTTTCTATTTCATGAAACGAAGCTTTCCAAATTTTGCAATCGGTAAGCGCCTGCTGGGCAACATTGTTCTTTTGCTTGCTGATGAGTGACGCATAGGAGCCGATGATTGAAGGCGCTGAAAAGAAAGTTTTGTTATATTCTTTCCCCTCATTGTTGACGTAAAACGCCCTGACAATGCCGGTTTCCAAAAAGGCAACTTCACTTGCATATTCTCCTGTTTTTATAAAATACGCCCCCTTCTTCAGTTCATCGCAAACAAACATCCCCGCCATCATGCTTATGACTGTTTCAGAAAGTGGGACAGTGCTGTTAAAGAATTTAATAAGGTTCTCCATGATGTTTTGGGCTAGATTGAATATCCTGGGTTTCTGGCTCTCAACGACCAATTCTTATGATCAGTGGAGATTAAAAGCACTAATCTTTCCTCTAGCACTTAGTCATGCCGATGAATAAAATTATACTTTGTGGCGGAGAATCCAAGCCAGCCACACTCAACTAACCTGAACATTCCAATAATTATGAAAATTATTCGCTGCTCATGCTTCGATACGAGGCCATGTCCAAGCATAACGGATAATCAGACTAAGAAGAGCTACTTCTACAACGGCGCCAAACACCATGTGCATCCATGCCTCGCCAGCCAGGTTAAACAACGTATAAGGAATATACACCGTGGCAATAGCGATGTTTGCCCAGCGATTTGCTTTGTCTGGCAAGGCTACGGAAAGGAAAATCATCAGTGCCGGAATTGTCACTGAGGCGAGTGCAAGCAAAAGAAATCCTGGCGTAATATCGAATACAAATACCTTCCCTGTCAGAATACCTTCTACCTTACCAGGCATGTACAGAGCGAAATAATCAACATAAATGTAGAGAAACATAAAGCTCGCCCACAGCGTAGCGAGCTTCAGTTTCAAACTGACTTTGATGTCATGCAGTGTTTCATCTGTATAAAATTTACTTTTTAGCGGCCAGATCGGTCCGCCGAAGCGGGAATAGCCTGTACCATTACGGAATAGATCTTAGTCTGCTGACAGGTTATTCATCGTTCCACGCCGGTCCGTTGGGTAAGGTATTCCTTATGGCTATTTCATGTGTGCTCATAAGTCATCAACTAAAAATTAAACCCAAAGTGAAATCCCGGTTCTCCGAAGATGAACTTGGGCCACTTGTCATCCAACTGTTTAAACCCATCGGGTAGTCTTGTGTGATAAGCACGATGGGTGACGGCAATAGATGGCTGAATAAAAAATTTATCCTTAAAAAGTTTGATGTGATAACCCGCACGGTACGTATTGAAAACCTGAAAGCCATTGTCAATTTTATCGCCGTCCGCATTCACAAAATTTTGCAGCGTAGGCATCACATTAAGCTCGGCATACAAGCCTTTCCAGAAAAATCGCTGATAAGCCACCGATAAGCCAAATTCACGCACATATCCCGGAAATTTTTCTTCATCCTTTCCGTATGCCTTGTTTAGAAACGGGTGAATACCATTTGGCCATGCATATTTCCACGTTTTTGGTTCTAGTGTAATAGCATCTTTTCCTGTAATCCGATAGCCTATGTTGAGTTGAGCAAAGTTGGGTGGGTTTACACGGTCCAAATTGCCTAGAAGAAATACCGTGCTACCAACGAAGTACCGCTTGTAAGTGCTGTCTTGTTTGGCATACTGTGCTTTAACGTGGAGCGTGCTTGTCATCAATGTGACAAGAGCAACGAATAGAATTTTCTTTTGCATTTGAGTCTTTGCTTGTGTTAAACGATATGGAAAAAGTGGATTGGCGGGACACGACAAACCGATCCCTTTGTTTTGGATCGCCTGCATTCAGCCAAACTGCCTTTTTGAGTTCGATGCCGTCAGGGCGGATCAGGTGAAAAAGTATTGGAGTAATGGCCCGACGTGGAGGCTAAAACTTGAATCCAAAATCAAGCCCGGGTTGAATAAAGTAGTTAGGCCACTTTTGTTCAACAGCTGTAAAAGAAGCTGGAACACCGGTTCGTAGAGGCCAGTAACTACATCCGATAGCTGGTTCAAAAAAGAAACGATCCTTGAAAAACTTAAACTGATAACCTAAATAGAAGTCTGTATATAACGTAAAACCGTTTCCAATCTTCTTTTTATCCTCATCCATGTATTTTTCGAAAGCATTCAATACATAAAGAGATGTATAGGCCCCTTTCCACCAAAACCGCTGGTACCCAATTTGAGGAGCAAGTATGCGTGCATGTCCGGGGTAGTTGAGCCCTGGCCCATCAAAATCCGGCCCGAAAGGGATACCTAGTGGCCACGCATACTTAGACTTTTTAAATCTGAATTGAATAACATCTTTAGGTGTAATCCTATACCCTGCATTTATTTGTATATACCCAGGATTGTTAGTGCCATCCAAATTGCCCAGGAGCAGTAGCGTACTTCCAACAAACCATTTTTTATAAGTACTGTCTTGTTTGGCCGATTGAGCTTTGAGTGGTAAGAAGCTTGTCAGCAAAAAGGCGAAGCCAATGACCAGAATTTTCTTTTGCATATCTTTTTTTGGTGAAAATGATGCTGCAAAAGTAGATGGGCAGGTAGCCTCATAACGTTCACTTAAGTTAATAAATGACTACTTCCCTCTGTCTTTCTCCGAAATTCTTGCCCGTAACCTACTCAATGATTGTGGCGTCATGCCGAGATAGCTTGCCAGCTGGTGCTGAGGAACCCGCTGAAGAAGGTCTGGGCGTGATCGCATCAAATTCAGGTATCGCTGCTCAGGGGAAGAAGTCTTAAACCCGTCGAAGTCTATTTGGTGTTTGGCCAACAACTCTTCCGACATTTTTCTGCACATGATTTCAAACTTTGGAAATTGAGCATTGATCTCTTCTTCCATATCTAAATTTGAAACTGTAAGAATAGTGTCTTCAACACAACTAATGTAATATTCAGAGGGCGCTTTGTTGATCACACAATGGGGTGTTAAGGCGTCCATTTCCGTATAGAAAGCAGTAGTTTTTTCTTCTCCGTCTATGATGTAATAAATGCGAATACAGCCTTTCAGAACGAAGAAGCTGTTTTTCGATTGCTGCCCTTTGCTGAGTAAAACAGTCCCCTTCTTTACCGACCGAAAAATATCTACGGAATTGATGGCGTTCTTCTCCTCTTCGGTCAGGGTAATGTATTTTGCTATAAAGTCAAATAGTATGTCTTGCATTCTGGTGTGTCGTTACTGAGGCCTGCTACAATTGCCACCAACGTAAAATAATAGGGTAAGTTTTGGGTGGCTTCGCATTCATTTGAAGTTGGTTATGCTGAAGATATAAAAAGTCGTTGTGGAGGAGAATCCAAGCCTATTACGCTGATCAGGAACATTTGAATTGTAGCATTTCGCCAGCAGGTAAGCCACAATCTTGACTGATACCTCCATCAAGTTACCGTTTTGCTAAACTTGGGGGAGAGCGGCAATCGAAAAAAGAAGAGAAATAAACCAATCCTGGCCAGTTCCCCCGGGAGGCTACACTATGTCTTACCGTGTTTGGATAACTTATAAATAGAGCAACTTTTTTTTTGTATTTTCATTCCTCAATTCAATTGGGCATTACTATGAAACAACGCTTCCTGGTGGCATTTTTATTTTTCATTCCTTTTCTCGCAATTTCTCAAACTGACAAGAATCATGGTTCATTTGTCGAGAATTTTGATGATTCTACTTCAAGCTACTTTAGGTATGGCTCCACCGGAACCAAAGCCAGTTTTAAATACGAACTGGGTGCAAATTCTCCATCTGAACCGGGCACTAAAATTCTTTCCTTTAAAATAGACCCCGAGGATAGGGCCGGCGCTGGACGTGGGCCCGAGATTATCTCAAAAGGCTTTACGCATTTTGGCACCTATTCGGCACGGCTGAAAGTTCCTCAGGTAAGAGATATTCAACCGAATCTGGGGGCTGTGGTGGGTTATTTCACTTACCATGTGGATAGTGTAGCCGGATTGAGTGAAATTGACTTTGAATGGCTCCCTGCCGACCCTACTGTTATTTATGTGGGTACGTGGACGGGAGGGCAGTCGGGAAAGTTAAAACGAATTGGCAGGACCATCAATCTGGCCAAAGGCATAATCTATGAAACCACCTACAGAGAAGGTCATGCCGGTACACGTATACCTTTGACCGGCGAACAAAACCAACCGGAAACTATCGGGGCTATTCCTGATTTTGATGCCTCTTCTACATTTTATACCTACGGTTTTGATTGGTTTGAAGATCGTATCCGCTGGTGGATTAAGCGCCCCGACAGTGATGAAAAAGTTGTGTTGTGGGACTACCACGGATCCTCAAGGGGTATCCCACAAAACCGAACACACTATCGGATGAATTTTTGGCATACCGACAGTTGGTCGGTTGAAACAAATCCACAATCTATCGAAAAACCCTTACAGCCTTACCAAATGGAGGTAGACTGGATGTCTTATGATCCCTTTGGCAATAAGTAGTATCATTACCCATTGTGCGATTAATGGGGTATAATATCAAATAGAATCCAGCGGCCCCATAAACTTGAATTGTATTTCCTGTGGGAGTGAGGCAGAAATCATAAAAAGGGTAACGCTACATACAGCATGCAGCGCTTACGATTTGCCGATTTTCTACTTCCCGGCACACTAAATGAGTGGCGAAATGTTATGCACTTCGGTTTCCGCTAGCAGTTAGCCACGCCGCTGATAAATTTATGGTTTGTGGCGGACTAGGCGTCCCCGAAAATCCAAGCCAGCGAATGATTGAAAACTGATGAAACCGCCATTCATTGTTAGCGGCGTGTTAGGGCATTTTAAATCTGACGTATATAGTTCCTCCGTTGCCGAACTGGAGAATTAGAGAGTCGGTGGTCAGCCGCTTTACAAAAACATGGTAAGTCGGATCAGAATATTCATTCCGTAAATTGCTGGGATATGGAACCTCCATGACAATGCCAGAGTCAGATTCTATAAGTCTTACTTCCTCAGTATGACCAAACATCTTAGAGTCGGTAGTTTGAAAGTGCGAAGTATCAATTTGGTAGTAAGTTAAGTTCGCAACAGAATCACTGATAAATTGATACTCTCCAATTGATAGCTCTGTTGCAGGCTCGATACCAACAAATCTGTTCGAGTCTGCCGTATATATGTGTTTGAATACGCCACTGTCCGTCCTGATTACATACTTTAATTCATTGACAGCACCTTCAAAATCTTGATTTAGCTCAACACCCAGAGTATCATAAAGCGGTTTGCCATTTTTGTATGAACCGACGTCGATCCATTTTCCAGCTAGAAGTTCTTTGGTGACCATTAGCGTATGCTCACTGTGGCAGCAGCAAAGAAGTATAACGCAGAATGTTGCCAGTTTCGGTTTCATGCAGTCACTATATGCCCTAACGACCGGCTAAGCAGCGTGAGGATTGGTAAGAGTTACCGCTGCCGTCCGCAAATAGCCACGCCGATGAATAAAAATAAACAAAGTGGCGGGACTGCCCCGAAGGGATCCCACTGGGACAATCCCCACAGCCATTTCCTTGCAGGTGAAGCCCCATGATGTCTTAGGTGCGTGTTAGAAAGCTTTAGTATTTCTTTTGCCGCATTGAATCGGAGTCAACCACTGTCAGGGTTCGCCTGAAGGAAAGGCCTGGTGTCTCCGCTAATCGTTGGAGAATTCTGGATGTCTCCAGGGGATCTACTGGTTGAGACCTAATAAAAATAACGCCAGCGTCTGGCTTATATCCATGTTTGAAAATGAGTTCGCCGTAGTCGCTGTCGTAAGTTACAATTGTCCGATTGTCAGCAATGGCGATTTCCATCACTTGTTCATCTGAAATTCCACTGTGGTCGACACCAATTGCGGTAATATCAAACCCTTGTGACTTCAAATAGGTCACACTTGAGAGCGGAACATTTTCGTTGGCCAGTAACTTCAAGATGAGGTAGGGTTCAGGCGTTTGAGTAGAGGAGCCCGTCTTTTAAGCATTCCTGTATATATGAAAATACTGCCTGCAAAGATTCATGCGTTAAACGAGGGTAGTTTTCCAGTATTTGCTGCTCAGTCCATCCCTGTGCCAGTAGACCGATGACATGCTCGACGGAAATCCGAGTGCCTTTGACAGTCGGCTTGCCTAGAAGGACATTATTGTCTGATACTATGTGTTCTCGCCATTCCATAGTCAAATTTACGAAATTATGGATTAAAGGTGCGCATCACCATGCGCTCTAACGCCTAGCTATCGTGCGTGGGGATTGGTAAGAGATACCGCTGCCGTCCGCAAATAGCCACGCCGATGAATAAAATTAACCCTTGTGGCGGACATTCCAAGCCAAATGGCCTTTGACAACCAAGGACGCCCACATTCATTTTTACCGCTGTGTTAGAGCTTTTTCATTGCAAGAAGTCTGTGGTATCCGTCGAAAGCTCCCAGCCGCTGAAAGTTTCTAGTATTGTCCACTCACCGTCAACTTGTTGGAGGAGAAAAAAATGTCCAATGCCTCGATAATGCAATGGGTCTGTAGCTTCGCAATAGATAAAAGCCTTGTCGTCCATGGTCACTTCCGATATACTAACGTCACCCAAGTAATCGTACTTGTATACCTCAAATAACGAATCTATGCTGTATTTGCCGGAGAGAAGATTATGCTTAGACAAGGATAGTTGTTGTCGATCAAGGATGTTCGGTTTGCTTAGATTTTCAAGTAAAGAAGTTTTGAGACGCAGATCCGTGCTCATGTCAGCGAGAAGAGACTCTCCAAACTCTCGTTTCATGAACGCCCTGAAAGCCCCGTCCTCAATTATTGGCCGGTACACAAGAGTGAAAGTTTGACCTTCAGTCGGCTCGAAGCCAGCGTCGATAAATTGATCAACAGTGTTTAGCTGAGCCTCAATATTTTGATTGACTACTACCCTGGACTCACATGCTAGAGTTACCAAGAGCAGTAAGAATGAAGTTTTTTTCATCGCTACAAGACATGAGCTCTAACGCCTAGCTAAGCAGCGTGGGGATTGGTACGAGATACCGCTGCCGTCCGCAAATAGCCACGCCGATGAATAAAAATACACAAAGTGGCGGGGACTGCAATCCCTACTGCGATTTCCTTGCAACTGAGACCCCATGACGTCATAGGTTTGTGTTGTGAGCTTTTTTCTTAGTTTCGACAAGTCCCCGGCTATTTGATGTCCACCTAGTTAAGTTGATGTGTCTGTGTCGTCCCAGTCAACTATATCGCTAAATCGCCTTACCCAATTAAGGACTTTATGTCGCTCGAAGGATACGTAGCTGTCAATGTCAGTTGTGTCGGTCTTTCCGTTAAATAATAAGTCTCGGAAGTACGTCGTAACTAGTTCGTTGAAAATATTCTCTTCAAAAACTTCTTCCTTGTTTCGAAGATCCAATTTGGTGAAATAGGAGCCTAGGTCAGTCCCGAGTCTCGGCATTTTTCTTTGAAAGTCTACAATTTGCTCAGCACTTAATTCCGAAATGGGCGGATGAAGTGTGCTAACTAAGTTCAATACCCACGCAAGAGTATAGGCCGATTCAAGGCACCAAGAAAAGCCCTCCAATTTTTCCGAATCTTTTGTACGCCCCTCAAATAGTTTCTTCTCTTCGGGGCTTACATGTGACCAAAGCCTTTCTTGTTTTAGCCAGCCAACGATTTTGTGATTGCTGTCATCGTTGTTTGCGGAGTAGGCACTCAGATATAGAATTATCATCCTTGCAGCAACCTCTTTGGTGCTTGCGAACTCCGCTTCGTCAAAGTCCAAGTATGGCAGGTACCTGATTTCGTAGTTTGTGATTCCCCGATCTTTCAACCGCTTGTCTAATCGTGCCTTTCTCTCTAGCAATTTTGGTTCAGTTGCCATGTCTCTTATCCCTTTGCTACCAATAAAGGTCGGTGTCCGTCACTCTTAGCATAGCTCACAACGCCTCGCTAACATGAGTGGTGGATTGTTATGCACTTCCGTTTCCACTAGCAGTTAGCCACGCCGCTGATAAATTTATGGTTTGTGGCGCAGAATCCAAGCCAGCAAATGATAGAAATCCGATGAAGCCACCATTCATTGTTAGCGGCGTGTTACACACATTTAGTCCCGCTTCCAAGGCATCGATGTCTGAATCTCACTGTAAGCTTTGTACAATGGGGCCATTAAAGCAGGAGAGTTCCTCGCTAGTACCTCGTTAATCTCGGTATATTTCGTATTCAGACCCTTCTCATTGGTGCAACTCAACAACAGCCTAAACACATTTAGAATCTCTGAATCCGTCCGTGTCTCTAATTCCGTCACAACCATCGAAGAGTCTTCCAAAAGTTTGTTTAAGAGACCAAATCCGTCGGCATCGTCAGTATTTTGCCACTCGCCGTCCACACATAGGTCTATGTATTTTTTATAATATGCAGACTTGTCAATTGTCCTAAGATGGTAGAAAAAGAAGATGATTTTCAATCGATCATGGACATCGTTGAAAGGTAGCATTTCTGTTTGCTGGTCAGCACCAAATATCGCATTTAATTCTCCAACCGAATTTGGATATGCGCAGAAGAAATCTTGTTCTATTCGGCTATTGTGTGTAGTGTCTGTGGCCAACCTAAGCAGGTACGCAAATTTATGACTTGGGCCAACAAATTCTTTTTCAATGCATTGTCCAGGCGCTTTGAAGTAAACTATGCTTAAAAGTATGAATAGGAATGTCCGCACGTAGGTGATTTGTGTGTAACGACCAACTATCGGTTTGTGTGCCCACAGTTGGCAAGTACAGCTAAAATAGCGGAAGTGCACCAGAAGCACAACGGCAACTACAAGGCACTGCGTTCTGCAAGTAAAAATCCTGAACCACAGACGTATCCAAAAGCGTTGAAATCTCAGAAGGTGCACTTCTGCGGGCAAGTCCCGATGTAGCTGGCAAAGAGGCAGTTTAGCACATAACCGATAGTGTTTGTTATAGCCAGTTTTACTCGTCTTGTTTTAGAGCAGTGATCAAATTAAGGTAGTGCTCCGCAGTTCGAGTGTAAGTTCGTATGAAGAGGGTTGAATCTGAGTTAAACAGTGAAAGTGTAATACCAGAATATCCAGGAAACGTCTCACTAAATTTCGACTCAACCATGTCAGTTGAGAAGTTCAGAATTGCTCGTTTTTTTGCTTCAGTCAATTCAAAAGTTGAAGTACCGACTAACTCCTTGTACGGCCTTGTTAATAGTCCGCCAAGGTAATATTCAGAGACCATGCTATCGCAATTCACTGAGTATTCGGTATGAGTTAGCAAGAAGGATTTATTCTTTTTTGTTATCTCAATAAACTCTTCATGGCCACCCCATTCACCGCATTCATCAAAATGGCAATAGATGTTCAAAATTGGCTTATTCGATCTCATCATTAATTGTTCATCGAAAAAGTCAATTTGCAGCTCTTGATTGTTGTCCTTCTGTTGACAAGCCATCATGAGGGTTAATAGAAGGATGAAGTTTAGTTTGAAATATGCCATTTCGGTTTATTGGCTATAACGACTAGCTATGCGGCGTGGGGATTGGTAAGAGATACCGCTGCCGTCCGCAAATAGCCACGCCGATGAATAAAAATACACAAAGTGGCGGGGACTGCAATCCCTACCGTCATTTCCTTACATATAAAGCCCCATGACGTCATAGGTTCGTGTTATCGTTTTTTCTCGTATTCCACAGGTAGCCGGCATGTATCAGCGAATCAAGCACTTGTGAGTCACCAAGTTCAGTGGCTAGAAGCTTGTAGGTCAGATCAAGCTCAGTCGTGTCTCCAAAGTAATAGTTGTATAGATAGTTTATATAAAGGCTATTGTTGGAATCATGTTCGGCTGTCAGCACCTCTGCCAATACGGAATCACCGAGAGTCACTGCCAAATTTATTTTTCTAAGACTTAGCCAATTGCCTTCTTGGTGAGAGCCGGGAACTTCATAGAGGTTGTATAAAGCGTCAAGGGTGTCGCCGAGTATTAGCGCTTGTTCAGATGCTGCAATTGCCGCATTTGCTTCGTGACGGTCGCTAGAAAAAGCGTCATATTTTGTGCTCAGCTTAAGCAGGTCAATTAGCTTTTCGCTAAACCATCTGTTATCAGCGTAGGAATAGAAATCGGTGACTCTTGGCTGATTATTTATGTACTCGATTCGATACTTAAAAAAGTCAAAGGTATTGTCGAATGTCAAAAGCAGAAGAAGTTCGGAATGATGGTCAAACTGATTTAATCTTAGGGGCGAAACTTTGCCATTGTCTGTGTTTACCCGCAGTACAATTTGGGCGTTACCATCTTTAATCTTGCTCTTAAGTTCTTTTTCAAAGATATGCGACAAAACGCTCTTTTGAGTCCGGTTGACACGATCCGAAATCCTGTCTTTGAAAGCTTGATAGTCCCAGGAGTTGTTTATTACGGAGAAGTCAAATCCGTTAATGCTGCGGACGAGCTCTTGCGAGAAAGATTCGATCTTTGTCTTTTGATCAGGCGTCAGGCTTGGACGGTCAGTTACTCCTGTCTTGGAGCAGGCCGCCAAACAAAAAAAGAAGATTGATAAATAGCCGACTCTATGCATCTATTAACGATAACGACTAGCTATGCGGCGTGGGGATTGGTAAGATATACCGTTGCCGTCCGCAAATAGCCACGCCGATGAATAAAAATACACAAAGTGGCGGGGACTGCAATCCCCACTGCAATTTCCTTTCAACCGAGGCCCCATGATGTCTTAGCTTTGTGTTGTACACCGTTTTCCTTAGCATATCATCCACCAAAGTTCAATTTCTTTAAGTAGGTCTCCGTTGAAAGAAAATATCCAGCCAGCTGTTCCTTCACCTTCATAGGCTGGAAGCATCTTCACCTTAGTTCGACCCTCCTTGTTGTAACTCTGAATTTTGTAGGTCAAAGAGTTGATGGCATTCGGAAAAATTCGTTGAAGGTCGTTTTTAGAAATTCCAGACTTGATTTGAGTGTTCCCAAAGCCAAAAGAAAATCTGGCGTCTTCAAAGTCCAATCGATGCAAAAGCGACGTTCCATTCGAAGAGATGAATCTTGTCCGTCCATAATACAGAACTCGAACTGACTCTTCAGAATCTATATAGTTTCCACATTCCCATGTTTCTACCGCAATTGAGTCGGGTTGACCCAAAAACTCGACCAGTTGAGCGTCCTTTAACTTTAATGGAATCTTGTTGTTCAGTCGAACAGAGTCAAAGTGTAGCCTTTCCAGACAAGTTTCGTTTGGGCAGTCGAATGGGTTCTGAGCAAATGTTAATTCGAAGCCCAGTATTAGAAGTGCGAGCAGGCAGATTTTTGCTTTGTTCATTTACTCTACGTGATGCAGTCAATGGTGTACAACGACTGGCTATGGCGAGTGGTGTTGTTTTATGCACTTCGCTACCCACTTGCGATTAGCCACGCCGATGATAAATTTAACTTTTGTGGCGGACAATCCAAGCCAGCCGCCGTCTGTTTACCAACGAGGGCCCCATTCGCTATAGGCCTGTGTTGGCACACTTTTTATTTCGTCAGGTATTCGTTCGCACGTTCGAGAGCAGCCAAAACACTGTCTACTTTTGGGTTATGAACTCCAGTCTGTTCGATGCCAGAAATTATGGGTCTGATCACTGGATCAAGCAGCGGGGACTCCAATTCGTCCGTCAAAGCAGCCATGTCGTAATCGTTCTTACTCAGCAGAGCAACAATGTCTTGCGGATATCTGGCAAAGACATCGAAGATCATCTCTTGACTAAATTCCGAAAATTCAACGTTGATGTCACATTCGTCCGAAAAGGCTGCCAGGAATATGTCGATTGCATCCACAGACAAACTGTCGATATTTTCATATACATAGAGGATCGCTTCGGTATTGCATGCTCTTGCAGACAAAGAGTTAAACGGAACGGTTTTTATTCTGCGCTCGGCTTTTGATGGTTCACTAGTATCGAGCGGTGGTCCGTCTACTGCCAGCAGATCTGCCAGTACTACAGAGTCTGCCTGTTCCGTTGCAGATTTTTCGCCTTGTTGCCGTTGGTCGGTTCGGCTACTGCAAGAAATCAGACACAGAGAGATTAACACGTTCAGCAGATTTTTCATCCATGCAGGTCTATGTGTGCCAACGCCTGCCTAAAATGAGTGTGGGAGTTTTATGCAGCTCCGCTTCCACTTCATCTTAGCCACGCCGATGATAAAATTATAAACTGTGGCGGACAATCCAAGCCCGCCAATGCTTGAAAAGCAGTGAAGCCCACATTCAATTTACCGTTGTGTTAGCGGGATTTTATCAGACGTCCGTTCTTATATTTTTCCTTTCTATCAACAGAACCATCCTGATTGTAGAAGAACCACCAACCATCTTTTGAACCGTTAAACCAGTTCCCACGTATTTGCGTTGATTGATAAATGGCGCAATTGACTTCCATGAAGGCAGTCATAAATCTCCAATTTAAAGGATCTTTGTCTTTCATAAACGATTTATAAAGCCTTGAAAAGGTAGTGCTATCTAGCGGATAGTACCTTTCAAAAGCCCCGTTCCGTTGATTATTTTTGAAGGTCTGTACAGATGTCAGGTAATTATTGTGGAAGGATTGCAGCTTGTAGTCATAGCCAATGCCTTGAACGGCATATTTAATAGCTCCTTCGTCATCGTAAAAAACCTTGCGATGCAAAACATGAGAGTCATGCATAGGAACAAGATGAAGTGTGTCAGTTAAGACAAATACGGAATCAAAATTGTAGGTGTAATTACTAAGGTGAATTTTACCCTCAGCGTACCTGAATCGTTTCGGCTCTATATCTTCATACAACGTTATGGGAAGATCGGTGTCGGTTATTGAGTATGCGATGTAGGTAGAGTCGGGTCTGAGATGGACAAACTGTACAATCCCGATAGTCGGGGTTTCGTAGTGACCAAAGATGTTAGTCTGGGCAAAAGCCGAAAAGCCAATTGATAAGAACAAAAATATGCTGATTCGTCTGAACATCATTCCCGCTAACGCCTAGCTAAGCAGCGTGGGGATTGTTAAGAGATTCCGCCGCCGTCCGTACTTAGCCACGCCGATGATAAAAATACACAAAGTGGCGGGGACTGCAATCCCCACTGCGATTTCCTTGCAGCTGAGCCCCCATGATGTCTTAGCTTTGTGTTAGCATTATTTCTTTTCATGCTGAGTTAGCGTATCGACTGTCGACGCAGATAGTCCTGCGATTGGCAGATATATTTTTAAGCCTTTCTGGACACTGAGAGCGAAGTAGTTCGTCCGCTTGACGATCCGTTCAAATTTTGAATACTCTGTTTGTGACTCGCTACCGTCTTCTTGGATTAAAAGTCTGTCAGCCGTCGCCTCAATTCGAAACTCGACAGATCGGAAATACTTCCACTTGAATAATATCCATAGGAATGGTTTAAACGTATAATAAATTGAGAACACGACCATCAGCCCTCCGTATCCAATTCCAACCCGGTCAGAGGCTTTTGAGTACATTGTAAGTCCTATATAAAACATTGGGGGTCCACTAAATAGTCGGAGTAGGGTTGTTAGTGCCGAACCTCCAAAATAGTACTCGTTAAGGAACATTAGAATCCGTTCTTTTCGTGTCAAAGCGATATTGTCCATACTATAATTTATGACCTGTATTCAGTAAATCTCTTACCTTCATCAATGCAAAACCTAGGAGATTCAAACCCTTCCATTTCGGTGGGACAGTCGCAAATTCGTCAGCCGCTTCCAGACCAATTCCCCAGATTTTATCCACAGGGCTCGCCTCCACAAGTATCCTATTCTTAGTGTTGATAAGGAATGCCCGAAGTTCTGGGTTTTGGCTGAATTTGTGGTAGTTCCCCTTTACAACTATGTCAAATCTTTTCTCATTCCAGATGTCTTGATTAAATCCGACAACTTCCCGTCCCAGCTGTTTCGCTTTGCCTGGAGAGCCAGCTTTCAGCACTTCGTCCAGCACTCGAAAGTCGGCAAAGAGTCGTGCCTTTTCCGCCATCATCCAGTGTTCTGTAGTCGGATAGGTCACACCGTCGACACTAAACTTGCTCGGCCACCATTGGCTAAAACATGATCCAGTAACTTCACCACTTGGATGTTTCTGGTGTCCCCAGAAGAATAAGAACTTAAGTTTGTTGCCAGCTTGATAAGCTTTTTCTAGCTCTGCTTTTGTGTAGTCCATCCATTAATGCTAACGCCTAGCTAAGCAGCGTGGGGATTGGTAAGAGATACCGCTGCCCTCCGCAAATAGCCACGCCGATGAATAAAAATACACAAAGTGGCGGGGACTGGAATCCCCACTGCGATTTCCTTGCAGCTGAGACCCCATGATGTTTTAGCTTTGTGTTACAAGCTTTTTATTTTATTCTTAACCATGTAGGTCAATTCGTTTCCAAGTTGATTAGCAATTGATGAGCTCTTGTCATCAGTTTGGAAATCTATGATCAGTTGGTCGCTTGTTCCATTAGAAATGTATAGTTCAATAATTCTAAAGTGTGATCCAGAGCCAGGTTGCGATTTAAGCTGTACAAATTCCGAACGAGTCTTCATTTTTACCTTATGATCGTCAGTGATTCGTTCTGTTTTTAGTCTGAGTCTGTTCCTAAATTCGAGGTTCTTGCCTGAAATCTTAAAGTAACTTGTTAGTTCAGACAAAATGGATAGAAGTGCAACTGTTCCGATTCCAAATCCTAGAATACTGCCTGTAATTAACGACAAGTATTCTTTTGAACGAGTTATTGACAAAATGCCGACTGTCAGTCCGCCGATCAAGAAAATTATACTGCCAATGCCGAATTTGTTAAAGGGGTTAAAGAGAGTTCGAATAGTTAGCGTTCCCTGAGAATTGGTCACTTTTATTCCCACTAATTTGCAGGCATCCTCAAAGTTGAAATTTTCTTGACTCATAAAGCCGTTCTGGGGATAATTGCTTGTAACGCCTCGGTAAAATGAGTGTGGGAGTTTTATGCAGCTCCGCTTCCACTAGCACTTAGCCACGGCGGTATTAAAATTAACTCTTGTGGCGGACATTCCAAGCCAACTGACCTTTGACAACCGATGAAGCCCACATTCATTTTACCGGCGTGTTACATACCTTTTCCGTCAGCCCAGATGTCCTGTTCGTTCGGATTAACTAGCACTAACGCCACGTCTTCCATATTCTCTGGAGTCAACCTGCAGGGTTTGCCTACTGTGTTGCTCAGAAATCGCATGAAATTGATGAGATCCTCGTGCTGCTCAAAAGCAACGAAATCGTGAGGATCGATATCAAATTCAATTTGGGTTTCAGTAAAGAAGTGGCAATTAATATGAATGTTGTCTATCCGAACCTTGAGAAAGTACATAACCTCCTGTCCAAATAGTTGAGCCGTGTCAATCAAAAGTTCAGCTGCTTCACCGCTGGCAAAGAAGTCGTATTTGTAGTCCGATGCTATGAGTCCGTTGAGCAGAAGCCTCCAGTCCAGTTCGTCGGTGCCCATAATATAGATGTCTCTGCAACCTCCATCCGGCTGTAGGAATTCCGTAATCAGCTCGTGTCTATATGGGGTCTTGATTAACGTCATTATGGTATGTAACGCCTAGCTAAACAGCGTGGGGATTGGTAAGAGTTACCGCTGCCCTCCGCAAATAGCCACGCCGATGAATAAAAATACACAAAGTGGCGGGGACTGCAATCCCCACTGCCATTTCCTTTCAGGTGAGGCCCCATGATGTCTTAGCTTTGTGTTGTGCTCCGTTTTCTTTGTTTGCCAATCCGCCAGGCTTGCCATACTATAAAAGCTATGATGACAGCGATCCCTGTCCAGAATGAGATGATCTGTTCCCAGGTAATGCAAGGAGGGCAAAAAGTGTTGGGTAGACATGGCTCACAGTTGGGTGTGTTGGCTCTGAAATACATGTAAATTGCGAACTCAATTAGTCCGAAGGTTATCCAGAGATATGTGTTACGATTGATCTGCAAAGGTTAGAAGTTGGCGTCCAGTTCGATTATATCTTTTGTGATAAATTGTGCCGCACCCGTTTCGTGATCCCACAAGTAAATAACTTCTTCCAGCTCTCCGTCTCCATGATGTTGGAAAATTAGCAAATCTCCTGTTCCGTCTGAGCCGATAACTACAGTTCGTTCGGGAAATCCCGGCCAATCTTTTGCGTTTTTCGTTTCTAGTCCGATATGATTAGATGTTCGGGCAATTCGCTTCCGGTCTGACTTATCCCAGAAAGGAAAGATCTGAAATTCTTCGTTACATGTTGCGCCACCATTGGCCTGCATCATTCGCTGCTTGAAAAGTTTAGGGAATTTAACCCCTAGTTCGGACTCAGTCTGTTCGATATACTTCAGTTCTACTGGAAATGGCATGTCGGTTAGGTAATGGTGCACAACGCTCAACTAAAATGAGTATGCGCCCCAGTGGCTAGAAGCACCGAAGTTGCCTTTTCGCACATGCCTTGCAAAGTACTCAGTTCGCATATTCATTTTAGTGTTTGTTGTGAGTAGTTTTTAGCCCTCTGAAAGTAAAAATTTCTCCGCAAAATCATTCATTTTCTTTTCATGTTTCTCGATGCTTTTTATTGTGTTCAGCAGTTCATCAAACTCTCCCGTCTTTACGTTATCCAACTTCTGCTCTTGTAATTTTTTGCTTTTTTCAAATAGTTCAATCAGTTCAAAGTGCAATTTTTTCTTTTGAACTGGAGTCACAATTTCTTTGAGTCTTGAGATAGTACCATTAAGATATTCAATCAAATGCAATGTGCTGTTCACTGATTTTATCAGTTTTAATTTGGGATTCGGCTCATTCAGCAATTCGTGTTCCTGATAAATAGGCTTATACGAATCAGTCATTACCTTCTTGATTTTTAATTGCCAGTTTTCAATCAGGTATGTAGGCAATATTTCGGGGTATTTTTCGGCTATATCAGACAGAATTAATGTGTGAATTCTGTTTAGCTCAACTAGGTGAGCTTCGGTTATGTTTCTATTGTGAGCTTCCTCTCGCCTTATTTCATTCAATTTTTCGAGAGACGTTTCCACATCGGTCTTGGAGCTAAATAGATGTTTAAACAATGGCCAATGCGTACTTATTACTTTTTTCAGTTGCAGCAAATATGCATAATTGATCAAGACATTGCCATCGGATATTTCTTCTCCAAATTGGTTGAGATAGGTTTCTTTGATGCTCGATCCTAGCTTTGAATTCAATGCTTTATTCCACCAATCTTCTCCAAATTTGTTAGAAAGGACATCTATCATCACATGCCTTAATGTTGTTTCAATTTCAGAGATAATACGTTTTGCAATTGACAATCTGTAATCATCAGTGTTTTCCTGAAATAGAGTGGATTTCAGCCAATCTATAGAATTGCCAGATCCAATTAATTGAGCGGTTTGTTTTGATGAAATTGCATTGATTAATTCTTTATCGCTTTCATCATAAGCTCTTACTGCATAGAACCTGAAATCAAAATCAAAACCTCCATCTCTAAAGAAACCACTCAAGAACCCCATGATAGTTCCAATTTCAAGTTTGATATCAATGGAGTTAGCCGAATATGAATGGAATTGAATTTGTAATGTGTCATCATTCGTAGTAGTTATGTCCTTAACTCTGACTTTCTTTTTAGCTCCCTCCAGAGCATCAAGATTTTCAAGCCCAAATCGTACGACGGAAATAACAGAAGAACGAGTTATTGTTTGTGCACTGCTTTTGTCCTTATTCATGCAGCATTTCTTGTATTTCAACCCGCTTCCACAGTGGCATGGGGCATTTCTATTATTCTCCATCATCATTACTAGGTATTTCTATGCCGTATTATTTCTGTACTGAATACCTCTTAGCTCCTTTTGAACTATTTCATCGATAAATGTCTCAAGATTATGGTCTGTGATTTTTTCGACCTCAAACTTTATTTTTCTCATGTAGCGCTTATAAAAAAATTCGAATGGAGTTGTTATAGAGTCTAAGGCAAAACTATCGCTTCGAAACCTACCTAAATCGACCATCATCTGATATAGAGCATTGACGATGGTAAATCTTGAGGTAGTTGTTATAATGTTTTCAACACGAACTTTGTCCGTAAGATCTTGACTGAATTCTATGGAGTACGAAGGTTTAAATGCAAATTTCCACTCACCATGTTGCACCTTATTTCTAATGGTAATATTCGGAACCAAATAGTTTGTAATAATTCCTCGAAGTTCAAAGTACTGATCGACAAGTTCATCTCCTAAATTATTTCTCTCTCGCTTAATTTTTACTGTGGTACAGATTTCGTCACCAGTTGGGACTAAATCATATGCTATACAATAGGCAATTTTTAATGTTTTTAACCAGCGTTGATCCAGTGCAGGCTGCTTAAGAAGATAAATTCGTTGATTGTCAGAGAACAATTGACGTTCATACAAAAGTCTTTTTATGCTCTCTTCTGCCCATGACACTTGTATACCAGATAATATCCTACCTAGAGCCAATTCAACTTCCCGTGTTTCAATTTTGTGGTTATGAGTATTGGGAAGACCAAATATTAGGTCACCAGACTTATTTGCCTTCCTATATAGCCCTATGATCTGAGAGCGTATTTCATCGTATCCAATTTTTAAAGACTTTATATTGGAATTATGGTACTGAAAGTAGGTTTCAACTTCTTGCTCTGTCATTTTGATTATTAGTATCGAAACCTGGCCGAAGAAGTACTTTTTTCATTACTCCTTCGGCCGGGAATCGAACCCGGTACACTGAATCAGCAGAAGCTTCTTCAATCTAGGACACCTGTCCACGCTACTCTTGGTAGTCTTTAAATATTCTATAGTCAGTTACTCACAACAATTCGGTATGGCTATTGGCCATATACCCATTGTAACTTTTGGTCAATCTAGTGGATTTTTGATGTTATTAAAAGTATGGGAAGCAACATGTGTGTAGATTTCTGTCGTCTTTAAACTGTTATGCCCCAAAAGAATCTGTATTTGGCGTAAATCGGCACCGCTCTCCAATAAATGAGTAGCAAAACTGTGACGCAACATATGAGGAGAAACCAGTTTCAATATTTTAGCCTTTTTTGCGGCCTTACTTACAATAGCCTTGACACTAGCTGCACTGTACTGTGCTTCACCAACACCTTCAAACAAATAGGTCTTCGGCTTGCATTGCACAAAATATCTTCTCAAGTTAGCTAACACGGTTGCCGACAGCAGCGTGAATCTGTCCTTATTCCCTTTACCTCCCTCTACCCTTACCATCATTCGATCACTATTGATGTCACTGATCTTCAAATTGATCAACTCACTGCGACGCAACCCCGCTGAGTATAAAAGCTCCACAATACACCTGTGTTTGATGTTGTTGGTATTGGCAATAATCGCCTTCACTTCCTCTTTTGAAAGCACCTTTGGTAGCTTTTGCTCCTTATTTGGTCTTTCAATTTCATAAAACCGATTAGGCATATCCTGCACTATTTCAAAATAAAATTTAATGGCATTCACAGCCATGTTTAGGGCTGAATTGGATGATTTGTTTTTTACCATTTGCTCAAGAAAGGCCCTGATATGAAGCTCATTCAACGAATTAATTTCAAGGTGTTTGTAATGATTAATAAATCGTTCAAAGTACATCACGTAGGACCTTATCGTACTGCTTGAGTACTTTTTCAAAGCCAGCTTTTGAAGGTACTCATGCGGACAAGGCCTGTAGTCTTTTGCAGTTCGGCGCTTTTCCACCCAGGAGACATCACCACTCCCATCTCCATGTGTGTTAACAGGCCGGTTTTTAAAAAAGTAACTACAATTAACCCACGCCACCCCCTTGAACTTATTAAAGATAGCAGTGAGGTTTTGCGGCGTATTCTTAATACACACCATATTGTGCTCTTTACTCCATTTCGGCTCGGGAAGCTCCTTTATCAGTGCCTGCACCACTTTATGTGGGTAAAATTGAATGCCTATATACTTCTCTTCGTTGAAGTAAAGATGCCTTAACGTAATGTTTTGCAGCTTTTCCATGAGGTGGCAATAACCGCAAAAAAGGAAACCGCAAACTCATAGTATACTCATAATATACTCATATTATGAGTATATTATGAGGGTAAATTGGTGCAGGAATGTAAATTAGTAGCTATGAGAGTTTGTCCCGTTTGCGGTGCTGTGGTCAAAGGTCGATCCGACAAGGTCTACTGCTCCATCGAATGCCGTACCGTAAAACAGTACGAACGACGGATGGACAACGAGCAATTTTTCATTCAGGTCGACAAGCAACTGAAAATCAACCGTAAGATCCTGAAAAAATACAACGTGAGCGGCCTTACCACCATTCGGCGGGAGATACTCCACAACGAAGGCTTCAACCCACACCTTTTTACCCATTTCTGGAAAAACCCAAAAGGCGACGCATACCTCTTTTGCTACGATATCGGATTTTTGGGCATCACCCACAACGGCAAGGAAAAATACCTCCTCATCACCTGGCAGGACTACATGGGGGAAAAACTGGCGCTGAAACCTTCGAAGACCGACACTTGAAGGCCTGACTCCTATTCTCCAATCAAACCCGTTGCATTCATCTGCTGCTCGCTTTCTCAAATCGCAACTGCTTCAACCCCTGCTTGATCACCTGACTGAAGCGCAGATGCAACGTGGCCTTCTTGACGTTTTGTTGAGTGACCAATTCGGGCCGATCGGCTCCGCTGGTTTGGATCTCCAGCCGCACATAGCCCAGTGCACCCAATTCAATATGGTTATGCGTTTCAAGTAACTTCACAATCATATCTTCCAGAGCCATGATAAAGCGCTTGTATTCAGCACGCTTGATGCCATACTCCCTTTCCATCCTCAGCATCACGTCTTCTTCGGTGGCTTTACGCAGAGGCAGCAACGCCGGGTAATATTTGGGTGGGCCGCCAGCCGGCTTTCCAGCCTCAGTTCTGGCAATAATGCCATAGGTTTTTCTTATCATTTCCGTCATTTCTAATTTGTAAAACAACCCCTGGCAATGGAAAAATAAAGGATTTTAACGTCAGGTAAAGGCCGATGCCAAACATAGCTACAATGGACTGCCAACATAGCCACATTGCACCTGCAACATAGCTATGTAGAAGGTGCAAGATAGCCATAATTGAGACATTTGCTACGTAGCAAATGGTATGTTTGCTACGTAGCAAACTAGCGACTGCTACGCTGCGAGGAAAAGTGGATATTTGAGACAGAAAGGAATAAATGGCAGTGACCGCCTTTCTTAGTATACGAAATTTCTGATTAAAAGGTGGTTATGTTTTTCATATTTGCTATCGCTCGGCAAGCAGGCTCAGCGCCTGGCAAAAGTGGCCATCTGCTTAATAAGTACCGTTCTTATCAAGCAGATGGCCACAGGCATTTTACCAGTACGCACAATTTGAAAAATTCATCGATGCCTTCGCAATTACCGCTAAAAAGAAAGCGGCATGTCGCTCTACTTATTCACCGGTTCTCCCTCAGCTTCCACTGCTGAGCGCCACGGGTAGCTCTGGTTGGTGCGGTCAGTGTCAGCCATGCGTTGCGTTGGGTCAATCTCCATGTACCTGATGTCCTTCGGCTTCTTTGGAATGCTGAACGTGTAGTAAGGATGCGTCCAGGGCCAGTCGGTAAGGATCGTGCGTGGAATGCTCGGGTCGTCATGTTCCTTCACCCCCCTCATTAAATCCAATGGAATATAAAACAACTCTTTGCTGCCATCAGCATATTCCACGTACAGCTCTATAGGCATCGGCATTTTTTCAATTCTCTCAAGCGTAACGTTTGTTTGATCTCCCTGCTCTTCTACCGACTTAATGCCATAGTCAACGGTCTTGGTGGAGTTCACAAAGTACTCGTAGTACCAGTCGAGCTCCAGGCCTGAATTCTTTTCCTGAATCCTGATATAGTCGTTCATATTGGGGTGCTTCATCTTCCAGGTATCAAAATACCTCCGCAATCCCCTCATGAAGGTTTCGTGACCAACCACATAGCTCAGCTGATGTTGCGAAACAGCCCCTTTGGAGTAGGCAGCCGAGCCATAAGCTCTGTTGGTATTGTAGTGATCGGAATGTGTCGACATAGGTTCCTCGAGGCCGCTTTGTGCCAGTGAGAAGTAAGAACGATACGAGCCCTCCAGCGGGTTGATGTAATTACCACCGTTCGGCCCATCGAAAAGGTAGTGCATGGTGATCTGCGTGGCATAGTCAGTAAAACCCTCATCCATCCATGGGTACAGCGACTCGTTAGTGCCCAACACCCCCTGGTACCAGCTGTGAAGTGCTTCGTGTACAGTCACACCTACCAAACTGCGAACTGATCTATGCCCGGTAATCAAAGTTGACATAGGGTATTCCATGCCACCATCGCCTCCCTGCACCACAGCAAACTTGTCGTAGGGATATTTGCCAAAGTTTTTGCTCAGGAAGTCGAATGCCTTTACTGCAATACCTTGAAGCTCCTTCCAGTTTTCCACCAGCGTGTCACCCTGATAAAAGAAGTGCAGGGCAGGCCCGCCAGGCACCTGAGCCACATCGTGCAGATAGTCAGGGTCGGCAGCCCACATAAAGTCATGCACGTTCTGAGCTTTGAACTGCCAGGTCAGCTTGCCCCCTTTCGGTCTTTTAATAGTAGTCCCTGGCTTTGCATAGCCTTTGCCAATTTGCTCCGGGTTCTGCAAATAGCCTGAGCCTCCTATCATATAAGCAGAATCAATCGCAATGTTTACATTAAAATCGCCCCATGGAGCGTAAAACTCCCTGCCTACGTAAGGATCGGCATGCCAGCCCTCGTAGTCATATTCAGCCATTTTTGGGTACCATTGCGCCATAGAGTATTCCACCCCCTCCTTGTTGGCCCAGCCACTGCGGCGAACCTGCAAGGGTACCTGTGCATCAAACTCCATATCAAAAGTCACTTTGCTTTTCGGAAGAATTGGCTTGGCCAGGTTCACCTCCAGCACCGTACCTTCTACAGCATACGAAAGCACTTTGCCATCTTGCTTCAGGCTGTTGATCTTTTGATAGCCGATCTGGTCATCTTTCAAATGGTAAATTCTATCCATCACCCGCCTGTCCGGGTCAGCGATGGTTCGGGAGCGAACGTCCATCGAGCTTCCCGGCTGAAAAGCATTGAAGTAAAGGTGATAAAACACTTTCGTGAGCGTGTCAGGAGAGTTGTTGTAATAAACGAGCTTTTGCTTACCCTTGAACTGATGGGCAGATACATCCATGTCAATGTCCATAGTGTACTCTACACGCTGCTGCCACCTGTCGGGTTGAGCGAGCGCAGCCGTTGTTAAAAAGGTAAAAAGCAGGGCTAAATTTAAGTTTGTAGGTCGAGTCATTGGTTTGATAAAAGGTTATTTTGCCAAAGTAGTAAGTTTAGCCAGAAACAGTAACATCAATTTATGGAGACGGTAGAAAGTGTTATTAGTGGTTTAAAACATCTGGCGGATGAAGGGACGAAGAAAGGCGTAGAGCGATTCGGCATCCCCTCAGAAAAAGCGTTGGGCATCAAAACGCCTGAGCTTCGCAAAATAGCCAAAAGCATCAAAAAGAACCACACCCTGGCGCTTCAGCTCTGGCAAACGGATATTCATGAGGCAAAGGTGCTGGCCAGCATGGTTGGCGACCCGATACAAATGACCACTGAGCAAATGGATGCGTGGGTGGCAGACATGTATTCCTGGGATGTGTGCGACCAGTGCTGCGGTAACCTGTTCGTTTATACTCCTTTTTGGAAAAGCAAAGTAGCCGAATGGATTCCCTCTGAACATGAGTTCACCCGAAGGGCAGGCATTGTGCTAATAGCCGAAGCCACCATGCACCAAAAGAACAATGTTTCCGATGACGAACTACGCTCTATGCTCCGTACAGCAATTGAGGTTGCCAACGACCCCCGGAATTTCATAAAAAAAGCAATAAGCTGGGCAATGAGGCAGGTAGGGAAGAAAAGACCTCATCTAACTGTCGAGGTGATTGAACTGGCAAGGAAGCTCCGGACCAGAGATGACAAGACCAGCAAGTGGATTGCCAGTGATGTGATTCGGGAGTTGGAAAAGAGGCGACCCTGAATGATCCGTCTAACAAAAAATAAGCTCGTTTGTGTGCTATCAAAGGCCACTTTGAAGCAAATGGCAAAAAAGTTACTTTTATACTGAGTGAATAACGAAAGACTAAATATGCGAGTCAATCAAATAGAAGAACAGCTGAGTAATACCCTGAAAGCCATTGATAAGCTTACTGCTGATATTGACGCATTGAAAGACTACGCTGTTGAAAATAAAAGGTGGTCAATGGGATCTTTCGGAAACTCGATGACCAGGGGGAACGGATGGATAAAGTCCTTTTAAGGATGGAAAAGGAAGAAAAGAACAGAAAGTCCGAATTGGAGCACGAACGCAAGCAAAGGCAGCAAGAGTTGGATGCTCAAAACGAGCGTTTCATGAATGCCTTGAAGGAAGACAGAAAATTAAGAATGGAAGAAATGGCCATCATGAACCGGCGACTTGAGTTCCTTGAAAGCAAAGCTTGAACTTAGCAATCAATGAAAATCTCACCCAAAAATCTCTTCAAGCTTCCTCTCCAATGACTCTCCTCTAAGGTTCTTGGCTACAATCTTACCATCAGGCCCAATTAGGTAGGTAGCCGGAATAGCATTGATTTCGTAGGTAGCAGCCGCTTCCGAATTAAAGTATTTCAAATCCGACACATGCTTCCAGGTGAGGCCATCGTCTTCAATGGCCTTCAGCCAGGCATCCTTTGTTCTATCAAGAGAAACACCCAATATTTCAAAACCCCTGTCTTTGTACCTGTTGTAAGAAGCCACCACATTCGGGTTTTCCTGACGGCATGGCTTGCACCAGGCAGCCCAAAAGTCCACCAGCACGTATTTTCCTCTTAGTGATGACAACTTAATTGATTCGCCATTAGGGTTTGGAAGGTTAATTTCCGGAGCCATTGCCCCCACTGCCAGCGGCCTCATATCATCTACCCTTGTCACCAGTTCCTTGGTGAAGCGGGATTCGGGCAGGCCATTCTGAAACCTTGTTGCTACGCTGTCGAAGAACGGAAACTGCGCATCATCGTCCAGGTAGTTCAAAGCAAATATGGCCGACACTGAATTATCCATCGACCAAATAAGCGCCTTCATTTTTTTACTAAAGGTCTCTTCTATATCGATATATTGCTCCCGTATTTTATCAGCCGTCTCAAGATCTCCCGACATCATTGCCTGGCTGTAGTCATTGTTAATCATCTGCACGTCGGACTGAAACTTGGCATTGAGCTTACCAGCGGCTTCGAAATATTCCGTGTCCTTTGAGCCAGTCACAGTGAACGGGGCCTGCGGCGAATAAGCCTCCACCTCTATATAAACATCGCTTTTGTCCAACACCAATGGCACCACCTGTTTGCCGTAGAAGTTGATCCTTAAAAAAGAAGGTTCAGTGATTTGCACATAGGTTTCAAACGTACTGTCGGCGGCCAATGTGAGCGTATCTATAGGGTCAATTCCCTCGAGGCCCAGCATTTCCAGTTGAATGATGCCTGTTTCTTGCGGGAATTTTACTTTTCCGGCAATTTTCAGCCCTTCCTGAGTTGTACCCTCAGAACAAGAGGTAATAAATAAAACTCCTGTTAATGCTACTACAAGATACTTTATCATCTTTCTGTTTTTTTCTCTAACAAGACTTCTAAGCCAATGATTCAACCAAAAGCTGGTTAGTTAGTTTCGGGTCGGCCTTTCCGTTGGTTTTTTTCATTACCTCCCCCATAAACATGCCGAGCAGTCCTTTTTTACCGTTTTTATACATGACCACCTTATCCGCATTTTGGGCGAGCACTTCTTGTATCACAGGCATCAGCACATCGCTGTCCGACTCCTGCACCAGGTTCATGTCGTGCGCTATGTCGTGAGGTGCCTTCCCGGTCTTTATTACTTCCGGAAATATGTTTTGGCAGGCCACGGTGTAGCTCACTGTTCCTTTTTCCACCAGATTGACCAAGTCGGCCAGCATAGCGCCTGTGAGCGAAAGCTTTCGCAGGGAGGTGCCGTTTTCCTTCAGGTAACTCTTAATCGGCCCCATGAGCCAATTGCTTACCTGCTTATAGCAAGTGGTATGAGCAATGGCCTCTTCAAACAAGTGCGCAAAGTCCCTTTTTTCGGTGATCACCAGTGCGTCGTAGCTTGGCAGGCCATACTTTTGCGTGAAGTCGTCGTAGTACTGCCGGGGAAGCTTGGCCATCTTTTTGCGGATGTCTTCCAGCATGGTGTCATCCACAACAAAGGGAGCCAGATCCGGCTCAGGGAAATACCTGTAGTCGTTCAGCTCCTCCTTCATGCGCATGCCGTAAGTCTGGTTCTTTTCGGGGTCAAACAGCCTGGTCTCTGAAATGATCTTTTTCCCTTGTAAGGTAAGGTTGGTCTGCCTTTCTATTTCTACCTCAATCGCCTTCTGCACGTACCTGATGCTGTTGAGGTTTTTCACTTCTACTTTGTTGCCCAGCGTGGTCACCCCTTTTTTACGAATCGACACGTTGGCATCGCAACGCAAAGAGCCTTCCTCCATATGACCGTCGGAAATGCCCAGAAAACGCACCATTTTTCTTATTTCAGTAAGAAAAGCACCGGCGTCCTGCGATGAGGTAATCATGGGGTCAGTCACTATCTCTATCAAAGGCACACCAGCCCGGTTGTAGTCCACTGCCGAAATATCCTTACCATCGACGTGCATCAATTTGCCCGCATCTTCCTCCATGTGAATTTTATGGAGCATGATCTTTTTCGGAGTGTTGGTATCGAAACCAATTTCGACATAACCTCCTTTGCAAATCGGTGTTTTGTCCTGCGTCACCTGATAGCCTTTTGGAAGGTCGGGGTAGAAGTAGTTCTTCCTGTCAAAGAAATTATAGCGACCTATTTCGCTGTGACACGCCAGCCCCATTTCAATGGCGTACTCCAGTGCCTTTTTGTTCAACTTCGGCATGCTGCCCGGATGCCCCAGGCTAATCACATGGATGTGCTGATTGGGTTCTGAACCAAACTTATTGGCATCCGGTGAAAACACCTTGCTTTTAGTCTGCAGCTGCACATGCACTTCCAGTCCAATAACGGCCTCAAAGCTATTCTTGTCCTTCAAATCACTCATTAGATGCACTTCGGTTAAGCAAGAGAGCTCAAATTAAGCGCTTTTGCCAGTAAATCATTTGCTTTTTCCACCACTTTGGGCAATCCGTTAATGTCTTTTCCTCCTGCAGTAGCGAAAAACGGTTGTCCGCCTCCACCACCTTGTATTTCTCTGGCCAGGTCACGCACCATGAGCCCGGCGTTCAATCCAAATTTTTCCACAAGCGAATCGTCGAACATCACAGCTACCTGAGGCTTGCCGTCAATATTCGCTGCCAGCACCATAGCCAGTGAGCTCAACTCATTTCTGAGCTCATAAGCCAATTTTTTCAAGCTGTCGGCATCTGGCAATGTCACCTCTGCCACCAGCAGGCTGATGCCATCAATGGCCTTCACTTCTTTGAGCAAGTCCTGCTTCACCCCTTGCGACGCTTTCAGGCGATACCCCTCCAGCTCCTTTGTCAAAGTTTGCTTCTCCTCAAGCAGCTGTGCCACAGCCCTGGCCATGTCTTTCGGGTTCTTCAGCAATTCCTTCATCTCGTTCATCAGCATGTCCTGCTCAATGATCAGTGACTCTGCCTTATCGGCCGTTACTGCTTCAATGCGTCGCACACCAGCAGCCACACTGCTTTCGGAGACAATTTTGAGGAAACCGATTTGGCCAGTGGCACGCACATGGGTACCTCCGCACAGTTCCACAGAATAGTGAGGATCAAAGGTGATGACACGCACAAACTCACCGTACTTTTCTCCGAACAGCGCCATAGCCCCTAACTGTTTGGCCTCGGCAATGGGCACATTGCGCCGCTCATTCAGCGCTATGTTTTCTCTTATTTTCTTATTGGTAATGGCCTCCACTTCTCTGATCTCTTCATCCGTCATTTTGGCAAAATGAGAGAAATCGAAACGAAGCACATCGGGAGACACCAATGAGCCCTTTTGCTGCACATGCGTGCCGAGCACCTGCCTGAGCGCTGCATGCAATAAGTGGGTAGCACTGTGGTTATTCTCTGTCAGCTGTCTTTTATAAATGTCGACTTTTGCCTGCAAAGGCAAAGTCGGATCCTTAGGAAGCTCGGATACAAAGTGAATGATCAGGTCATTTTCCTTTTTCGTGTCCAGCACCTTTATTTTTTGATCGCCGGAGATGAGCATGCCTTTGTCGCCCACCTGTCCGCCGCTTTCCGCATAAAACGGCGTGTTGTCAAGCACAAGCTGAAACAGCTTGCTGCCTTTGTCTTTTATCTCCCGGTATTTTACTACCTGAGCAACCGCTTCCAGGTTGTCGTAGCCAATGAAACCAAGCTCCTCTTGCTGCTTTACCTCCACCCAGTCGCCGGTCGATACTTTGGACGACTTCTTCGAACGGTCTTTCTGCTGCTGCATTTCCGCCTGGAAACCAGCTTCATCAACCGTCAGTCCATTTTCTCTGGCAATCAATGCCGTTAGGTCAAGCGGAAACCCGTAAGTGTCGTAAAGCTCGAAAGCAACGGCACCGCTGATTTCATTCCCTTTCAGCGACTGCTTAATCACCTCGATCCGCTTGAGTCCCTTGTCAAGTGTGCGCAGGAAAGATGTTTCTTCCTCAAAAATTACTTTGGCAATAAAGTCCTTTTGCCCAACCAGCTCGGGGAACACACCAGCAAACTGATCGGAAAGCACCGGCACCAAAGTATGTAGAAACGGCTCATTAAACTTCAGGAATGTGTATCCGTAGCGAACCGCACGTCTCAAAATTCTTCTTATCACATAGCCAGCCTTTACATTGGATGGCAGCTGTCCATCGGCAATAGCGAACGAAATAGCCCTGATGTGGTCGGAAATCACCCTCATGGCAATGTCCGTCTTTTCGTCGTCGCCATATGCCACTCCTGCCTTTTCAGACAGAACAGCGATCATTGGCTGGAAGACGTCGGTATCGTAGTTCGACTTTTTACCCTGCAAAGCCATCACCAGCCTTTCGAAGCCCATGCCTGTGTCGACATGCTTAGCTGGTAGCGGTTTAAGGCTTCCGTCCGACACCCGATTGAACTGAATGAATACCAGGTTCCAAATCTCTACTACCTGCGGATGGCCCATGTTGACCATCTCCCTTCCTGGCACTTTTGCTATTTCAGCCTCGTCTCTTAAGTCGATATGTAATTCTGAGCAAGGACCGCAGGGACCAGTGTCACCCATTTCCCAGAAGTTGTCTTTCTTGGACCCGTCGAGCACCCGGTCGGTCGGCAAATGAGCATTCCATAACTCAAATGCCTCGTTGTCTTTCTCTAAGCTTTCCGATTCATCACCCCCAAACACAGTGGCGTACAGCCTGTCCTTTGGTAGTTTGTACACTTCAGTAAGCAGCTCCCACGCCCAGTTGATGGCATCTTTCTTGAAATAGTCTCCAAACGACCAGTTGCCCAACATCTCGAACATGGTGTGGTGGTAGGTATCCAACCCTACTTCCTCAAGGTCGTTGTGTTTACCCGACACCCGCAGGCATTTCTGTGTGTCAGCAATTCGCTTTACCTGCGCCTCTTTGTTCCCAAGAAAGTAGTCTTTGAACTGGTTCATGCCCGCATTGGTAAACATCAATGTAGGGTCGTTTTGCACCACCATGGGGGCTGAAGGCACTATTTTATGGCCTTTGCTTTCAAAGAATTGAAGGAACTGCTGTCTTATCTCTACTGCTGTCATTTGAATAAAATGGTCTGATAAACTGTAGCATCTTAGAATTGTACAGCTTACTTATCAATAACTAAAGGGGTTTATGCTGCTGTCAAACTTGCCGGAGGTTGGGAAATATCCAGAATATGTTTAAAAATTCTTATATTGCGCCAGAATTATAACGCAATTCAAATTTTTTCGTAAAAGCGGTGAGATTCGCTTATATAGAAGCAAAGTTATAATAAAAGACTAACTGTCAACCTATGGCTAGGATAAAATATTACTACGACACCGAAACATGCAAATATGAGCGTGTCAAGGTCAGCTCCTGGGATATTTTCCTTAACCTTCTTGGCTTCCTTACTGTCGCCTTAATTTTAGCTATCGGCATTCTTTTGGGCTACAACACCTATTTTGACTCTCCTAAAGAGGCCCTCCTTAAGAAGGAAAATGAGGAATTGAACATGTACTATGAGCTTCTCAAGAAGGACATGAATGAGACTCAGGACATGCTTGCCTCCCTGCAAAACAGGGATGATCAGATTTACAGGGTTATTTTTGAAGCTGAACCCATCCCATCGTCGATACGAGAAGCGGGAGTTGGGGGTGCTAACCGCTACAAAGAAATGATAGAGTCTGACCTTCAGCGTGAGGAACTGATTGTGGAGTCATTTAAGAAACTCGACAAGCTGAAGAAGCAGATGTATATTCAAACCAAGTCGTTTGACGAAATCATGAAACTGGCCAAGAACAAAGAAGAACTTTGGGCTGCCACACCTGCTATCCAACCAATATCCAACAAGGAGTTGAAGCGCCTGGCTTCGGGTTTCGGAATAAGAATTGACCCCATCCTGAAAACGTCTAAAATGCACGCTGGTGTTGACTTCTCTGCAGAAAGAGGCACACCTATTTATGCGACAGGAGATGGTGTCATAAAATCTGTCAGATATGACTTTGGCGGGTACGGCAAGTATGTGGTTATAGACCATGGCTTTGGCTACGAAACCCTGTACGGTCACATGGACTTGCAAAACGTAAAAGTAGGCCAGAGGGTAAAAAGAGGTGAGACAATCGGCTTTGTTGGAAGCACCGGAAAGTCTACCGCTCCTCACGTGCATTACGAAGTGCACATTAATGGCAAAGCCACTGACCCCGTCCACTACTTCTTCCAGGGGGTTACACCTGAAGAGTATGAAGAAATTCTCAGACTCGCCTCTGTTGAAAACCAATCACTTGGATAAAAACAGTTGAATCTGAACATGAAGGCAGCTTTCCCGAAAGGCTGCCTTTTTTGTGTCTATAAATTGTGGATAAATTTCATGTGAATTGAAAAGCCACTTCCAGCCCGATACCCTATTTTTGTGACTCACCATCCAAACCATGTTCAAGCAATCAGGGTACGTAATACTATTGGCGTTAGCGGCATTTTCCTGCAAAACTAGCAGGCTGGCTTCAACGGTGGATAACACCCCTGCTCCAGTTGCGAAAGACACGGTTGTTGTGTCGGCACCGGCCCCGGTGTACGTAACCTCAAAGGGTGACACGCTTGAAAAAATTGGTGAGGAGATAGCCCTTGAAGTATTCGAAGTAGTGCCCGACACATTGACCGTTATTGGCGTGGGCGACATTATGCTGGGAACAGCATATCCCTCTGAAGAGTATCTGCCACCAGCAAATGGCAGCATGCTGTTGAGCGATGTAGCAGACATATTGAAGAATGCAGATATTACTTTCGGCAACTACGAAGGAGTGCTTATTGACGAAGAAGGTACACCCAAGGAATGTAACAATCCAAAGCTCTGCTATCTCTTCAAGACACCGGAACACTATGCAGTTCATTTGAAAGAAGCTGGCTTCGATGTGATGAGCCTGGCCAATAACCACGCTGGTGATTTTGGCCCGGAAGGCCGAAAAAGCTCCATCGAAGTGCTTACGAAGTTGGGTATTGCCGTAGCAGGCACTCAATCAACGCCCTACACAATCTTCGAAGCTAAAAAGACCAAAATAGGTTTTGCAGCCTTCGCACCCAACACAGGTACCATCAGCATTCACGACTATGCACGGGCCAGGAAGATCATTCAACACCTTGACTCAACGTGCCAGATAGTGATTGTTTCTTTCCACGCAGGTGGTGAGGGGCCAGAATTTCAGCACGTTACCCGAAAAAGAGAGTCATTTGTAGGTGAAGACAGGGGTAATGTGTATGAATTTGCCCGGTTGGTTATTGACGCCGGTGCCGACATCGTTTTTGGCCATGGCCCACATGTAACCAGAGCTATTGACCTTTACGAAGGAAAATTTATTGCGTACAGCATGGGCAATTTTTGCACCTATCGCCGGTTTAACCTTAAGGGTCCCAATGGCATCGCCCCCATTGTAAAGCTATGGGTAAATGGAGAGGGTGATTTTCTGCAGGGCCAGATATTCTCCACTCACCAGCTGGGCTCAGGGGGGCCACTGGTCGACGAGAATCAGAAAGTGCTTCGTAAAATAAAAGAGCTAACCTTGCAGGACTTTCCTGATACAGCATTGGAAATTTTAGATGATGGTTTGATCACTTTTAAAATCAATAATTAACGTGCCATACAAAGAAAAAGAGATCGAGAAAAAATACTACACCATCGGCGAGGTAGCTGACATGATGGATGTAGCCACTTCCCTGATTCGGTTTTGGGAGACTGAATTCGACATCATCAAACCCAAGAAAAATCGAAAGGGAAACAGACAGTTCACCAAAGAAGACCTCGAAAATGTAAAGCTGATTTACCACCTGGTAAAAGAAAAGGGCTATACCCTGCAGGGAGCACGGGATTTTTTGAAAACAAACGCAAAAAAAGCGAAGGATACACTGGAAATGATTGATGGATTGAAGAATGTCAGGTCTTTCCTCGTTAAATTAAGAGGCGAGTTAGAACAGAAAGATTGACAGAAGAAAAGTTATATCAATTAGCCCTCCAATTGGTTCCGGGAGTTGGGCCCCGCATGGCACGCATGCTCATCAGTCATCTGGGATCAGCCTCTTCTATTTTTAAAACGCCTAAAGGAAAACTAAAAAAGATCAACGGCATTGGAGAGAAAACAGCTGAAGCCCTGATTCAGGCCGACCTTTTAAAAGAAGCCGAGAAAGTGCTGGAGAGCTGCGAAAAGCAGGATACCGAAGCCATATTTTTTACCGATGAGGCCTATCCTGAGCGGCTGAAACACATCTACGATGCCCCCCTGATAATTTTCAAAAAGGGGGCTGGAACACTGGACACAACAAAGGCGGTGGCTATTGTTGGCACCAGAAGTGCCACCGATTATGGCAGGGAGGTTACCCGTGAAATTATTCAATCGCTTATTCCCTACAATCCGCTTATCGTCAGCGGCCTGGCCTACGGCATCGACATAGAAGCCCACAGGGCAGCACTTGACAACGCTCTTTCTACATTTGGCGTAATGGCCTCTGGCACTGATGTCATATACCCGTCGGTGCACAAACAAACAGCACACAAAATGCTTGAAAAGGGCGGTTTGGTGACAGAGTATGCGCCCGGAACCAAACCTGAAGCGTCGTTCTTTCCGGCACGAAACAGGATCATAGCCGGCCTGGCCGAAGCGGTGATAGTGGTAGAAGCCGCCAGCCGTGGTGGTGCGCTTATCACAGCCGAAATTGCCAATTCCTATGACCGGGAGGTGCTCGCTATACCCGGCAACCTGGGCAATAGTTTTTCAGAGGGCTGCAACAAGCTTATAGAACAACAGAAAGCCCACATCTACACGTCAGCCGAAAGTCTTGCTTCTCTGCTCAATTGGGATCTTGCTTCATCCACAAAAAAGAAGACCGCAACCAAGCCGCCGGCCCTAAGCGAAATGGCTTCCAAAATATGGGATTCGCTGGAGAAACAGCCCAATGGCATCCATTTGGACACTTTGAGCTGGAACACACAAATACCGATTCATCAACTAGCCTCCGAATTGCTAAATTTGGAGTTTGAGGGTTTTGTTAAGTCCCTCCCTGGAAAGCAGTTTAAACTTATCAGGTAAAAACACTTAAAAATGGCAGACCATTATCAGGTATTAGGTGTTCAGTACGGTGCCACGCAAGCGCAAATAAAGGCTGCCTACCGGAAATTGGCACTCAAATACCACCCTGACAGAAACCCGGGGGATACAGATGCCGAGGAGAGGTTCAAGCAGGTTGCGGAAGCTTACCGGGTACTTTCCAGCGGTGGTGCTACGTTTACATACGAGCAATTCAGTCAACCGAAACCACCCTCACCCTCATCCGGTTCCCCAAGAGATCGTGACCCCTATTTTAAAAGGAACAAAGCACGAGCACGGAAGCCGCCGGAGCCAACCGCCTTCTCCAGAAGAACCAAGATAATGGGGAGTGCCTTCATGGCTCTTCTGGTAATATTGGTTGTCGCTATACCAATGACGCTGCAGGTGTACGCCTCCATTCATAACTACAAGGAGGGCAAAGCACTCTATGACCGCAAGCAGTGGGTGCCCGCACTAAAACAGCTAGAGTATGCCTACCGGGGCGTAGGCGTCAGAAACCTTGAAACCGCCAGGTTAATCACCAGGCTGATGACCGAAAACCTGAAGTTTTTCAATCAGGCGTTACCCCACATCAGCAGGGGGCTCAGTTACTCCGAAACAGCAGCAGACAGTGCTTTCTTTTATCTAAAAAAGGGCATTGCACTTAAAAATTCATCAAGGTTTGATGAAGCCGACAGCGCTTTTTACAGCGCCTTAACGAAACAACCAAATTGGGACAGCGCCTACTACTACCTGGGTGAAGTCAGCACATTTGGCAAGCAAGACTATGAAAACGGCGTCAGGCACTTCTCTCATGCTCTTGAAATCAACCCCGATTATTCCGACTGCTTTATGGGGCGGGGCTATTGCCACTATCAGCTCAAAAACTTCGATATTGCTGTTCTTGACTTCAATTCATTTCTCAAATATTCGAGCAAAGACAGAGGCACTGGCTTCTACCTCAGAGGAATGGCTCTTCTTGAAACTGAGTACCCTGAGCTTGCCTGCCGGGACTTTTTGGAGGCCGAAAAGCTGGGATCGAAGGGCGGGAAGGATGCCTGGTTAAAATTCTGCCAGTAATACTCAGTAAATAACAAGGTTTTTCGATATAATTCTTATATTCGGATTGACCGAACCTATGTACAGATACTTTACTCTGCTCTTTTTCACTTTTTTGCCCTGCATTTCTTTTGCTCAAAATGGCTTTGGGGCATTCGCCGGGGTTCACGGTGGGGTTTTCTTCCCATCGGCTGACAACGTTTCCAGTGTGTATAAAAACGACGTCTTTCCTATTGGCTTCCACGCAGGTGTAGGGCAAAACTGGTTTTATCTAACCGCCAAGTATCAAAAATACAAAACCGATGGCACTCCGGAAGTCATCAATACTGCCAATGTTAGTCTTTCACCAACGGCTGCGTGGCAGCAAAGCATGCAATTTTACGGCGCCCGCTGGTACTTGTCACGAAACCGCATTAATCTTTTTACTGAAATTGGCTATTGTGCTTTCAAAAGCCAGGAAACGATCGATGTTAATAATCCGGCATATGCGGAATTCAATAGTCAAACAGAGCTTAAGTCTTCCGGGATTGGTCTGGTCTTCGGTATCGAAAAGGATATTTTCCGATACATGTCGATAAATGCTCAAGTTGAATGGATGAACGCCAACTACAAGGAAAACCTGCCTGGTTTAGCTGGCAGTTCGTCTAAAATGGGTGGCGTTTTACTTGGGCTTGCGCTAAATGCTAAAATTGAAACCATCGCAGACTTTAGCAGATGAGAAATCTCCAGCTACTTTTTTTACTTACACTTCTGGGCCTCTTCTCCTGCACCGACACACCAATAAACCCAGTGGAGGAAATTCCTGACGAATTTAAAGATTTGAAATCTATTCGGCTCAACCCGTCAGGGGACACCACGGTGCTTGTCCAGTATTCTAACACAAAAACTGTTGCTGCAATAGGCGAGTTTGTGGTGGCGCAGTTTGATACGCTGGAGGTAGCCGGTCTCCTCAGTAAAAAAACGCAAATAACCATCACATACGATACTACTTACAGGACGATAGATGCCATGAAACTGGAATGGTCATCCTCTGATAATTCGGTAGTAACAGTAGAAAATGGCGTGGTAACTCCAATAGGTGGTGGCGACGCTGACGTCCGCTGCAGACTCGCTTCAAAGCAAATCACTTCAAATTCCAGCCATTTTAACGTTGTTGGACTTCCCTTCCTCAGCATTGATTCTCCAGGAGACCAGCTCGTGTTTACTTCAGAAGGCATCGTCAGTGGCCACGTCGCTACTGATGCTTTACTATACATTCAGGGGGAACCAGCTTCGTTCGATCCGTCTGGCTATTTTGAGCAAGTTGTGCAATTACCTATTGATGGTGTAAACTCGGTGGTAGTAAAAGCAACAGACGCAATTGTACCTGAGGCTTTTACTGTGAAAACTAAAAAATACACCCGGGCCACGCCCGAAACAATCCTTGGCAATTGGGCCGGCACCGCTTCCGACGGATCAGATTTCACCTTCACCGTGACGCTAAGCACAACCGACCCCGATGAGTTTGACGCCAGCGGGCTCTACAACTGGAAGGTGCTGCCACCACTTGACGTCACGAGAACCAACATCCCTTTTAGTTTCAAAATAGACAAATACGGTAATTTCGTAGGTAACTTTAGCTGGTCACGAAGTGGAGCTGTGGCAGACGTAGTCTACCGGGGGATAGTTAGTTCAACGACAGGTTCTGCCGGAACTATCAGATATGACGGATCTTGGGATGGAGTCACCCTCAGAAGAACAAGTACCTGGACTGCCACAAAAATTCAGTGATCCTCAGCTGAATACTTTTTGGCACATCAACAAAGATTTCGAGAGTTCCGAAGAGTTGTAAATCAGTTTGTGATTATGCGTGATCAGGTAGTCAACTACAATTTCCGTAGCAATATTCCCGACGAGGTCGTCTTCCGCCATGGGACAACCGCCGTAGCCATTGATGGCTCCATCCATTCGTCGGCACCCGGCCTGATACACAGCTACTATCTTCTCCCACGCCGATTCCTTTGTCGAATGTAAATGAGCACCAAACTCGATATGGGGAAACGCTGGGATGACCTCCTGAAACAAAGCTTTGATATTAGCCGGCGACGAAACGCCGATTGTGTCGGACAACGAAATAATTTCAATGCCCATTGCATCCAGCTTATTAACAAACTCCGCCACAAGACTCGGCTCATACGGATCGCCATAGGGATTACCAAACCCCATGGAAAGGTATACCACCAACACCTTATCGTATTTGGAACACAGGTTTTGAGTCTCCTGAACTGTGTCTAATGCCTCCGAAATAGACTTGTTCGTGTTTTTTTGCTGGAAGGTCTCTGAGAGTGAAAGTGGAAACCCCAGATAATGAATTTCCGGATGCTGGCAGGCCTCATCGGCCCCTCTCAGGTTGGCAACGATGGCCAATAACTTTGTCGGGGAATTGGAAAGGTCAAGCTGTGAAAGCACTTCCGCTGTGTCCCTCATTTGCGGGATAGCTTTGGGAGAAACAAAACTCCCAAAGTCTATCGTATCAAAGCCTACCTTAAGCAGTTGATTGATGTAATCAACTTTACTTTGCGTGGGAATAAAGCTTTTCCAGCCTTGCATCGCATCCCGGGGGCATTCAATAATCTTCATGATGTTAGTTTCATTTTAATTACAACAAAACATAATCCTTATCTGCTGGTTAGGTGTGGTATGAATGCAGGGCTGAATCCCCAGCGCAGCGTAGTCTCAAAGTTTCAAACATGAGCAAAACAGAACTCAAAAAGTACAAAAATATACATGGCGAAAATATAATCATTTTGTATTCAGGAGACATGACTTTTGAACTACTTAATGCCATTACCGCTTGCCTGGAAAACAAGCTTACTTCACTTGAAGAGGAAAAAAAGGTAAAAAAGAGGTTTTACTCTGTGGCAATGGAGTGTTTGCAGAATCTCTATTACCATATCGAGGAAGTAGCGCCTGATAATGAAAATATTACCAAAATAGACGCAAAGTCAGTCACTGTGGTAGTGTATATGCTGAAACGTCACTTTGTCATTCAAACAAGCAACTTCGTCTCGCACTTGAAAGAGCAGGAAATCGGAAGAAAAATCGATGAAATAAATAGCAAAAGTGCCGAGGAGCTCAGGCAGCTGTATCTGAATAAACTATCCGAACAAGGGTTCAGCGAAAAGGGCACGGCGGGTCTTGGGTACATTGAGATTGCCCGAAAAACAACACAGAAGCTGGAATATCTATTCCAGAAAATAAATGACAGCTACTCCCTCTTTACTCTCACGGCTAGGATTCCCAGGACTGAAATAGTTGATCGACAAAATTTAACAAAGTAACCACGATGAAAGATCTGTTTCTACAGGAGAGATCCAAGCTTGATGACTTCAATAACAAACTGGATCAGAAAAAGCTTAAATACGAAGATGTCAGGCTTATTTCTAAAGACTACTCAGGCGTATTAGATCAAATAACGCTGGTAACAAAAGTAAGTGACAGGCTTCAGCGAAAGCTGGCAGAGGCCAATAATGAGATTGGATCAAAAAACGAGGAAATTAAAGCAAAAAATGAAGAGCTGGAGGAAACGCTAATCAACCTGGCAAAGGCCAAACTTGGGAAGAAGGCCAGTTCGGTCATGCTATCAGTAGGTTTACTGTTACTGGTATTGGAAGAGTACCTGCTGGATGATTATTTGAATACAATCAACATGGGCTTCGTAATCGACCTGTCAATTAAAGTTATGATCGCTGTTGGCATGAAACTTCTTGAATCCCGTCTGGAGAATTATTTCATGACCCGTGAAAAGAAAAAAATAATCCGGGACAGGGAGAGAGTTGAAGTATCCAAGAAATTAAAACCGAGCCTCAACGATCTGAGCCTGGCGGAACTGGAACGAACCTGAATTCGAGCGGTAAAAGCTCACTGTAATCCTCCCCGGATTCTAGTATATCTTCATCATCGTCATCATAAATCCAGTTGACAATAACTTGCTTACCGCTAGAACTAACTGATACCAGTTTTCGGAAAATGTCGTAAAGGCACTTGGCGCTGCTGGTGTTAAAGTATACCAGACGAATATTCGCCTCCAGCTTTTGTGAACCCTCCAGAGCATATTGTTCAAGAATTCGATAGGTGCTTTGATAAAAATCTAACGAATTCTCAGGGGTGGAAACTCCACTGATGCTGAATGAAGCAACGTTCGGGTCGAACGAGATATCCGGGGTGTATTTCGTTCCCGTGATATTGAATCTTTTCATAGTCAAAGGCTGGATGTTGTACTAGTTAGTATCGAACTTGTATATAGCCTCGCTCATTCGGCATCAATTGCCTGCTGAACGGTATCAAAGTACTCTATTCTTAATTTGCTAAGAACTTCGTCAGGAAACTGCTTTAGCAGAGGCTTTCTCGCAGCCTCAACCGATTTTTTGAACCAGTCTATCTCAGGAAGGACTTTGAAATGTTTGTGAAGTCCGTACTCGAGCATTTTTGTTTTCCACTCTGTAAAGTACCATTTCATAGATGGTTGGTGAAAAGTTTTGAGTGACGACTTATCGAAAACAAATTTTGTAAAGCCGCCTTTCATCACCTCCTCTGCCAGCACCTGAAATGTCTCTTTAAAGTTCAAAATTGGCACATACCCCACTTTCATATTACACAAGACTATCCCCCTCTCAGGTGCTACGTAACACCTGGCAAATTCACTTTCAAAAACCTTAGTAAAACCTTCAATCTCCATAATGCTTCTTTATATGTGTAGTAACATTTACTGTTTTGTATTGTTTAACAATTTGTTGAGCGGGATGAAAAAAATTTTAAACAAATCCTGACACAAATCATTATTACTTAAATCGTTTTCGATGACCGAAAATTTAATAACTCTAACGCACAGCTTTCTCGAAGCCTACCCAGGGGCAAAAGGGGCAACATTGCAAAGTCTTGAAACTTCACTAGATATTAGTGTCGGTGAAAATACTGAGATCATAAGATCTCTGAATGAGATGACCATACTTGGGATTGATGAGTCATTTGACATTGAGTTCTCATATATTTTTAGCGATCATGGCACTGTTATCGTTTTTTTTATAGATCCTACCACATTTCTATCTGTTTTCACCACCGATGAGTTTCCTAATAAGGCGTTGGCTAAACAGATGTTCGACACCTACCAAAAAGTATTTCTTAATGAATTTACGTCTGAAAATCAAACAAGATGACCACAGTTGAATTGGTAGAGAATGTTCGTAATCATTTTCCAGAAGTGAAAGATGCAGGCTTTATCATCGACGAAAAACTGGACATCTATCTTCAGAGAAGTGATACCGATCCTGATGTCCTGGAGGGAATCATTATGCGGCTATACTTTTCCGCCAATGATGATGAGAAGGCAATTAGATATTTCATTAATCAATACAATGACGGCAAGTATATTTACTGTACCCGTCTAAATGATAATATTTGGTTTTTTCTACTGAGTACCGCAGAAGCATTCTCAAAACTCCATTTTTATCTGAAATTCTTACTTCCTGACAATGAGAGCCTCCAAGTGGATAGAAGCCAGCTTTCAGACAAAGGCGCATCATCAGACAAGTTCGGATCTGCTAAAAGAATTCAGGAAATGCTGTTTCAACACCCCGGGAAGTTTCTTGGAGAGGAACAAACTATTTTATGGCACCAGCCAAAAGATAAAATAGGCGGCGACTACTATTGGAGTAAACAAACGAAAGAAGCAATATGGGTTGCAATAGGAGATTGCACCGGTCATTCCGTGGAAGGCGCTCTCGCTACGGTAAGTATTCTTTCAATTATCAATCAAATTTTTGACGATGGAATGAAGCCCCATCAGCTCATAAAAAAATTATACTCCAGCCTTAACAACATGCAGCATCAAAAACTGGCTGAGGGATACGGTATTGGAAATGAAATGATTGTATTCAAATTCAACCTTCAGTCAAATGAAGTGCAATATTCCGGCACGGGCCTCCCAGTTTATGTAATAGGCTCTAAATTTCAGTTTCTAAAAATGAAAAGTGCTCATTTTGAACCCGATAGGGTACTTCGATACTTGCGATCCCGGCGCTTGGTACTTAAGCCCGGCACCACCATTTTTACTCATTCCGACGGCTTAACTGATCAACTTAGCAGAACAGGTAAAAAAATGGGCAGAGTAAGATTAGCTGAGGCCCTTCGCTCAACAACTCCATTATCCGCTAACGCTATTTCCCAAATATTCAACAATTGGAGGGAGCAAGCAGATCAAACTGACGATATTGTGGTGTTCGGATTTTCAAAATGAAAATCAAAACAAGGCAGATGCAATGTCCTTCACCGACTCAGCACGGCTCATGGTGTAGTAGTGCAGCACCGGCACTCCGCTGGCCATCAATTCTTTCGACTGATTAATACACCATTCAATACCCACCGCTTTGGCAGCCTTATTGTCCTTGCATTTTTCCAGTTCATTCACCAGGTCGTTGGGCAAGTTGATGAAAAACGACCGAGGTAATGCCGTCATTTGACGGACAGAGGTAATCGGCTTGAGGCCGGGAATAATGGGCACTGTTATGCCTTCTTCCCTGCACTTTTTCTCAAAAGCAAAAAACTCGTTGTTGTCAAAAAACATTTGAGTAACAATATACTGCGCTCCCATTTCAACTTTTCGCTTCAGATGGCGAATGTCCGTCGACAGGTTAGGCGCTTCGAAATGTTTTTCAGGGTACCCTGCCACTCCGATGCAAAAATTGGTGTGGTTGCCTTCCGTTTCCTCGTGGAGGTAACGACCATTATTCATATTGATCACCTGCTCCAGCAGTTCCGAAGCATATCTGTGCCCGTTGGGATCCGCTACGAAGGCCCCCTCCGACTTAATTGGGTCACCCCTTAACACCAGCACGTTATCAATACCAAGAAAGTCCAGGTCAATAAGTGCATCCTCAGTTTCATCTTTACTGAATCCTCCACAAATAATATGAGGAACTGCGTCGATTTTAAACCTATTGATAATGGCGGCGCAAATACCGACTGTGCCGGGTCTTTTTCTGATCGTCACCTTCTCCAAAAGCCCGTCCTGGCGTTTTTTGTACATGTACTCCTCCCTGTGGTAAGTTACATCTACAAAAGGAGGCTTAAACTCCATCAGGGGTTCTATAGTATCGATGATCGCCTGCATACTCTGCCCTTTTAGCGGAGGCAAAATCTCAAAAGAGAACAGGGTTTTCTTAGCGTTGTTAATATGATCTACTACTTTCATTTTTCAGCTATTGCAGCACTTCGGGTTACTCTGAAGTGTTTTTGATTAAATATTGTAATTGAGATTTGGCGCTAACCATTTTTCCATGTCTTCCAAAGAAAAGCCTTTGCGCTGTGCATATTCCTCTACCTGATCCTTTTCTACTTTGCCCAAACCAAAATACTTCGAATCAGGATGTGAGAAGTAAAAACCGCTTACCGCAGCCGCAGGGTACATGGCAAAAGACTCTGTAAGGATGATGCCAGTCTTTTTTTCTACATCCAGCAGGTCAAACAAAAGCCTCTTTTCCGTGTGGTCAGGACAGGCGGGGTAGCCCGGTGCCGGACGAATGCCGGCATAATCCTCCTTGATGAGCCGTTCGGTATCTAGTTTTTCATCTGGTGAATAGCCCCATAGCTCCTTCCTTACTTTTTCATGAAGCAATTCTGCAAAAGCCTCAGCCAACCGATCAGCAAGCGCTTTGGCCATGATGCTATTGTAGTCATCCTGATCCGCTTCGTATTTCTTGACGATAACGTCGAGCCCGTCGCCGGCTGTCACTGCGAATCCTCCCATATAGTCTTGCTTGCCAGTCTCTGCCGGCGCAACAAAATCGGCCAGGCTCAGGTTGGGCACCGTTGCTGCCTTTTTGCCCTGCTGGCGAAGGAAATGGAACGTGGTAAGCTCTTTTCCTGACTCATCCAAAATCCTCACATCTTCATGATCAACCGCTGTAGCTGGAAACAAGCCAACGATGCCATGGGCCTTCAGAGAGCCTTTAGCTATGATCTCGTCAAGCATGGCATTGGCATCGTTGTAGAGCTTTCTGGCCTCTTCGCCCACTACTTCATTGTCAAAAATAGCCGGATATTTCCCTTTCAGCATCCAGGTAGAGAAAAATGGCGTCCAGTCGATGTAGGGCCTTATCTCTTCGAGAGAATAATTCTTGAATACACTAACGCCCAGTGCATTTGGTTTCTTCGGTACAAAATCATCCCAATTGACAGGTGCCTTTTTCTTTCTCGCTTCAGCTATCGAAATGTAGTTCTTCTCCTTCTGCCTGCCAGCGTGGTCTGTTCTTGCTTCGTCATATTCCTTTCGAATTTTACTGGCAAAAGCTTCTCTCGTATCCGGACTTATGAGCTCGCTGGCTACGGGCACACTTTTGGATGCATCGAGCACGTGAACCACCGGCCCTGAGTAGTTGGGAGCAATTTTTACTGCTGTGTGAATACGGGAGGTGGTAGCCCCACCAATAAGCAATGGTGTTTTCATTCCCATTCTCTCCATTTCTTTGGCCACATGCACCATTTCGTCGAGTGATGGCGTAATCAAACCACTGAGGCCAATCACATCGGCCTTTTCACGAACAGCAGCTTCCAGGATTTTTTCGGCTGGCACCATCACACCCAGGTCGACAATGTCGAAGTTGTTACAAGCCAGCACCACACCTACTATGTTCTTACCGATGTCGTGAACGTCGCCCTTCACCGTGGCAAGAAGTATTTTTGCATTAGAGGACGTATTTCCTGTTCTTCTTTTCTCTTCTTCCATGAAAGGAATCAGGTAGGCCACCGACTTTTTCATTACTCTGGCACTTTTCACCACCTGGGGAAGAAACATTTTCCCTTCGCCAAAAAGATCGCCCACGATATTCATACCTGCCATCAAAGGCCCTTCAATTACTTTCAAGGGGCTTTGGTACTTGGCCCGAGCCTCTTCTGTATCGGCCTCCACAAACTCAACAATTCCTTTTACCAGTGCATGGCTTAATCTCTCCTCAACACTGCCCTTCCGCCATGCATCGTCCACCACTTTCACTTTGCCTTTCGACTTCACTGTCTCGGCAAACTCCAGCATTCTTTCGGTGGCATCTGGTCTGCGGTTAAGCAGCACGTCTTCTACTCTCTCTAAAAGGTCTTTGGGAATCTCATCGTAGACTTCAATCTGTCCGGCATTTACGATGCCCATATCAAGGCCGTGCTTGATGCCATGATAAAGAAACACAGTATGCATGGCTTCACGAACCGAGTCATTGCCTCTGAATGAGAAGGAAACGTTACTAATACCACCGCTTACCCGGGCATGAGGCAGGTTCTCTTTGATCCATTTGGTGGCCCTGAAAAAATCGAGCGCATTGTTGTTATGCTCGTCCATGCCCGTGGCGACAGGAAACACATTGGGGTCAAAAATGATATCTTCAGGAGGAAAATTAATTTTATCGACCAAAAGACGGTAACAACGCTCACAAATTTCAATACGGCGCTCGTAGGAGTCGGCCTGACCATCCTCGTCGAAAGCCATTACTACCACGGCGGCACCGTAACGTTTTACCTTTTTAGCCTGATCAAGGAACTCCTTCTCGCCTGCTTTCAAGCTAATGGAATTAACAATACCCTTGCCTTGCAAGCATTTTAGTCCAGCTTCAATAATATGCCACTTAGAAGAGTCAATCATAAACGGCACTCTGGCGATCTCCGGCTCGGCAGCCAGTAGGTTGACGAAGGTCACCATGGCCTTTTCGCCATCGAGCATGCCCTCATCCATATTGATATCGACGATTTGTGCGCCGTTTTGTACTTGCTCCAGGGCTATGCTAACAGCCTCTTCATAGTTACCCTCCAGGATCAATCGTGCGAACTTCTTGCTACCGGTTACGTTAGTCCGCTCGCCAATATTCACAAAGTTCGTCTCCTGATTGATAATGAGGGGTTCCAGGCCACTGAGCTTGAGTGGGCGAGGGTTGTTGGCGGCAATTCCACCGTCCACAGTTTCTTCGACTTTACTTGACATCTGTTAGTTTCTGTTGTAAAAATCCTCCGAGCCCTTATCGGATGGCGATTTCGGGTTCGTTGCTGTCTGGATACTAATTTCTATTTGACTTCATTCAAAAACCGGCTAGCTAGTAACAGCTTGGAGTGAGCCCACCTTCCTTGGCTGATACTTCGCTGCCGTTTCGGCAATTAACTTGATGTGGTCTGGAGTGGTGCCACAACAACCGCCGATTACGTTGATCATACCTTCCTTCAAAAACTCCTCAATTTGCGCAGCCATTTGCTCCGGCGTTTGGTCATACTGCCCAAATTCATTAGGCAACCCGGCATTGGGGTGAGCGCTTACGTTGAAAGTGGATTTCTCAGACATAATTTGCAGATAAGGCCTCAGCTGAGCTGCTCCAAGGGCGCAATTAAGACCAACACTCATCAATGGCATATGCTCCATGGAGATCAAAAACGCTTCCGTCGTCTGCCCTGACAGGGTGCGGCCACTGGCGTCAGTAATAGTGCCGGACACCATGATAGGCAGCCTCACTCCTCTTTCCTCAAACACTTCCTCGATGGCAAAAAGAGCGGCCTTGGCATTCAGGGTATCAAAAATTGTTTCTACCAGTATAATATCAACACCGCCGTCCATCAATGCACGCAACTGTTCTTTGTAGGCATCCTTCAATCCGTCGAAATCGATGGCCCGGTAACCGGGGTTGTTTACATCCGGAGACAGTGAGGCGGTCCTGTTGGTTGGCCCTATGGAGCCAGCGACGAACCTTGGTTTTGAGGGATCAAGAGCGGTTGCTTCGTCGGCAGCCTCCCTGGCAAGCCTTGCCCCCTGGAAGTTGATGTCATATACCATATGCTCCAAAGCATAGTCAGCCTGAGCGATGGATGTACCAGTAAAGGTGTTAGTTTCTGCTATGTCGGCTCCTGCTTCGAAGTATTTCTTGTGAATAGTCTTGATTACATCGGGCCTGGTGATATTGAGTAAATCACTGTTTCCCTTCAAGGGGATATGATGATCCTTGAGTGCCTCATTCCTGAAATCTTTTTCTTCCAGGTTGTAGCGCTGAATCATGGTACCCATGGCACCGTCAAGCACAAGAATTCTTTCCTTTAAGATTTCTTCTATATTCATAAAAGTGTTTTTGTTTTGGTTTGAAATATTCCAGCGAAAGCATAGAACACTTTACCAGCCACATTAATTCTCTTATCAGGAAAGGTATCCAAAGGAAGGATTACGCTTATCTGTCTCGGATGAATAATGCTTTACACATTACATTTTCCAAGTGGGAGTTGGCACCTATTCCCCAGGGAGGTGGAAGGTTGCCAAGACTTCAAAGGGCCCATCCCTCAGTCTTTCTTGATAAGAGGTGCAAATATACCACAATTGGCATAACTAAAAATATTTGCATATTTAAACTGAGCTTAAATTTTGACTATATGCGCCGCCAACTGATTATTTTAATTATTTCGATTTCATTTTCGCCAACCATTCCACTATCTGCTAAAAACCAGACCCTTACGCCACTTGATTCCTTAAAAGCTGCCCTGTCACAGGCCTCTTCCGCCGAAGTTAAGTCGGACTTGTACAATTCCCTTTTTATAGAAACCATCAAATTTTCACCAGATGAGGCAAAAAATTATGCACAACTCCAAATCAACTTAGCGGGAAAGGAATCGCTGAGCAAAGGCCTCGCACAGGGGCTCAACAACCTCTCGGTATATTATAACAGTCAGGGAAAATTAGACTCGGCGAGCTATTTTATTGAACAAACCATTCTCGCCTACCAAAAAACAAAAGACCTCAGCGGCCTTGGAGGTGCCTACCTTAACCTCGGCAACCTGAACAGGCAAAGTGGGGACTTTCCTTCCGCCATCTCCGCTTACAAAAAGGCTTCCAGCTATTTTTCTCAAGCCGGAGAAACAAGCAAATATGCCTCCGCTATAAACGGTGTCGGCAACGCCAAAAGAAACCTTGGAGAGCTGGATTCGGCCCTGTTCTTTTACAAAACGGCTCTCGACGTTACCGATACCGCTACGCTTCAGGCAATCGCTTTTATGAATATTGGAAATGTGCTGGCTCAAAAAGGCGAGTATGAAGAGGCGGTGGTATATCACCTGAAATCGGTGAAAATAAAAGAAGAACTGAACGACCGGAGAGGCCTGATGTCTTCGTACATCAATATGGGAGTGATTTACTCAAGGCTTGAGCAATTTGACAAATCGGAAGCCTCTTATCACAAGGCTATCAAGGAGGCTGAAGCCATGGGCATCAAGCAAAGCATGGCAATGGCGTACAACAACATCGGCACCAACAAAGCCCGGCAGAAAGACTTCGACTCCGCAGCTTTTTATTTCAAAAAGTCGCTTGACATTAGAAAGACGCTCGGAAATCGAATGGAAATCGGAATGTCGGAGAATAACCTTGGCAACGTGTACCGTGATTTAGGCAACCTCGATAGTGCCCTTCATTATCATGAACTGGCCCTCCAAAGCAAATTGGAAGCCAACGACAAATACGGCATCCCTTCGGCCTACTACAATACTGGCTCGATACTGTCGCTTCTTGGCCGGGCGGAAGCCGAAGAATACATACTGAAAGGCTACGATATGGCCAGGGAGGTGAGTCCCGTGTTGGAAGAAGAGGCTGCCAAAACATTGTTCGATCACTATCAGGCCAGAAAAAATTACAAAGCTGCCCTCGACATCCAAACCAGGTTAATAGCCCTGAAAGACACTTTAAGAAGTGAAGAAACGAAAAAAAGGATTGAAGAACTGGAGAAGAAATATGAATCGGAGAAGAAGGACAACGAAATAGCCCTGCTGGCCAAAGACAATGAGCTCCAGGCACAAAAAATAGCTCAAACGGAGACTGAGAGAATCATCTACATCATTAGCGTTATTTTCATCATTGGCTGGGGTTTTGGCTTCTTTTACCTGCAGCGAAAGAAACACCAGGCGGATCTTTTTCTGGCTGAAAAGGAAAAGCTTGTATTCGATCAGAAAATCAAACAGCTGCTGAAGGAATCTGAAATAACGAGGATAGAGTCGCTGCTAAAAGGCCAGGAAGAAGAACGGAAGCGAATGGCAAGAGAGCTTCACGATGGGCTGGGCGGTATGCTGGCGGCCCTCAAAATCAGCTTGCAAAGTGATGTAAAAGGTGGCTCAGCCAATAACCGGGCTGTAATGCTTGCGGAAAAGTCGGCCGATGAGGTTAGGAAAATATCTCACAATTTGATGGCTGGAGCACTTCAGAAATACGGTTTGGTGGAAGCGCTCAAGGACTTAAGCCGTCAGGTAGAGGAAAGCACAAACCTAAAGCTCAATTTCTATTGCGACCGGGATGAATACACATTGAACCCAGAAGCAGAAACACACTTATTCCGGATGCTTCAAGAGATTATAAGCAACTGTCTGAAGCATGCAAAGGCCAGTGAATTAAGTATTCAAATTCATCAGGAGGATGATACCATTCACATTACCACCGAAGATGATGGCGTTGGGTTTGATCCCAACAAGGTAATGAACGGTATTGGCACGGACAATATCAGGGATCGGGCAGAAGCGCTGCACGCTAAACTTTCTGTGGAGTCATCAAAAGGTAGAGGGTGCACTTATTTTATCGAGGTGCCAATTGTGGTCAATCAACTAACTTAAAATTACCCGTTTTAGGGTATTTATTTCCTTTGCCAAAAGCGTGTAATTGACGGAAAATTACACGTATGAATTTCGTGATCGTTGCTGTGTCCGGATTGCTGATTGGCGGCTACACTTACCTGCTAGCAAGCGGCTTACGGCTAAGAAGGAAACTTAAATCTTTAAAAAAAAGCTCACAGCCCAACCCTAAGCTGCACGCAATAGTGCTGCCTGGAAAAAACTTCGTAGAGGACGTTTATCAATTGACAACTCTTGAAAATAATCCTGGCCTCCCCTCCCTTCCAACCCCAGCTATTACCCTTCCTCGTATTAAAACAACTCTTAGCGAGCTTATCACCAACAAATTCATCGACCACGTATCGTTGTATGTGACTCAGTTCAATCTCAAGAATAATAAAAGTATAGAACTAACCATCGTAAAAGGGCAATGCAATTTATCGTTTAAAGACAGTCTTTTACTTCTAACGAGTATCCATTCATTGGTGAGTGACAGCAGTCACAGTGAGGCCGGGCAAACAAGTCTCTTCGTTCTGGCTACAACTCCCTTTCAACTCTCGATAACTACCTCGGGTATGAGAGTGAATGAATCTTCCATTTATTCTTTGGTTGTTGAAGAAATACAGCAATCTTCATCACTGGAAATCATATCCCATGAAACAACCCGCTTAGGTGAAAGGTTAGTAATTGGTGTGACTGAGACGAAAGATGACGATAGTAATAGCCGACGACCACGAAATTTTCAGAGAAAGTATTAGCTCACTTTTAACAGGAAAAGGAGGTTATGAGGTGCTGGCTACCTGCAGAAATGGGCTTGATGTGTTGAAGGCCGTAGAAGAATTGCAGCCCGGGCTGGTGTTAATGGATGTAAAAATGCCGGCCATTGACGGCATAAAGGCAACAGAATCTATCAAAAAGGACTTCCCCTCAATTAAAGTGCTGGCCTTAAGCATGTCGGACGACCCTGCAGATATCGCTGGAATGATAGAGGCTGGCGCTGATGGCTATATTTTGAAAACTGCCGACGTAAAAGATTTCATGGAGGCTGTGACAATGATTGCAAACGGAAAAAAGTACTTTCCTGCACAAACTATGAAGATGCCATCTGGTCACAGAGAGGGTATTTTACTTAGCAAACGGGAAATTGAAATCGTGCGCCTCATTGCCATGGAGTATAGTGCGGAAGAAATTGCCACTCAGCTTTTTATTTCCCATCTAACAGTCGAAAAGCATAAAAACAACATTCGCCGCAAGCTGAACACCACCACCGTTGGGCTGGTAAAATTTGCCATTAGAGAAGGGATAATTTAGCCGGGCGGCGCTTCCTAATCGGAATTCTTCTAATTTCGCAGCGTGAAACTAGCTGCCGTAGATATTGGCTCCAATGCCATTAGAATGCAGGTCACTAACGTGATCGAATATGACAACGATGTGGTCTTCAAAAAGCTTGAGTACATCCGCTTTCCACTGCGCCTGGGTCATGATGTGTTTTCCCAGGGCCAAATAAGTGAGAAAACCAGCCTCAAGTTTATCAAGCTAATGAAAGCCTTCAAGCTTTTCATTGACTTGTACGAGGTAGATGATTACATGGCCTGCGCCACCTCTGCCATGCGTGAAGCAAGCAATGGGGAAGAGCTGAAGAAAATAGTAAAAGAAGAAACAGGGCTGGAAATAACCATTATCGAAGGAGACACGGAGGCAGAGCTGGTCAACCGGGCAGTCAACATTCATATCACCGATGCTCCTTTTTTACACATCGATGTGGGCGGTGGAAGCACAGAACTGAACGTTTATTTGCAAAAAGAAAAAGTAGCATCAAGGTCGTTCCGGCTGGGTGGGGTCAGGAGGCTCGACAAAAAAGACTCGCCAGAAGTCTGGAAGGAAATGGAGACCTGGATTGAAGAGAAAATTCCGACTCGTTCACAAAAAATCACCGCTCTTGGCACAGGCGGAAACATCTCCAAAATATTTGAGCTATCTGGCATTAAGAAAGGCAAGAAGCTAAGCTATGAAAAAGCTCAGGAAGTTGTTGAAAGACTATCTCAGCTTACACTTGAAGAGCGCATTTTCAAGCTTCAGCTAAATCACGACCGGGCCGATGTGATCATTCCGGCTTCAGAAATCTATTTGGGAGCCATGAGAGCAGCCCACGCCCGATACATCATAGTGCCGGATGTGGGACTGAAAGACGGCGTTATGCACTACCTTTTTGAAAAAAACAAGCACCGCATAGCTCCCTACATTGTGAAGTCAAGCTGGTGAGTTGGTACAATCAGGCTTGTTCTTCCTTTTTAGGCCTTGAGCTCCACCAAAGGTAGAACAAGGCGGCTGAGGCAATTAACAACCCACCCAGCTCCCGGGTTTGCTCTATATAGGGCTTATCGTCCATCATGTGCCCCAGCATTTCCGACTTATCATCTGAGGCGAACCATTCCAGCATACCGGGAATAAGTGTGAGCGCCCATATCAGGCATAGTCCCATCAGCGCCACGGTCACATACGGCAGCGGCTTCCAAAAACCATGTAACAGGCTCAATCCGGCTACCATGCCGTACAATGTTACCCATCTTTCAGGGTCTGGATCGTTGAACTGCACGTAGGTAAAAACCACAAAAAGGGCAGCGAGAATTCCGTGAATTACTTTCTTTGTCATGATCAAAAATCTATTCGGTAAACTAATACTGGTATCATTCCAAGCTGGGTCATCAGCACTTGTCTGTTTTGGACTGTATCAAAATAATAATATGATGGGTTTTCAGTATTCAGTAAATTCTGAATATCTATCGCAAACATTTGTGTATGACCTTTCTTGAATCTGGTCCACTGCACCCGCATATCGACTCTGAAATAATCGCCAAGTCGGTTTGCGTAGAAAATTCCGCCTATTCCATCTGGCCCCTGCTGTAGAAAACTTCCCTGATAAAGCATTCTCGAATTAACCCCGAACAGTCTTTCAATGCCGTTTTTCTTCGTTGTCATCCATTCTTTTCCAAAAGTGGCATTAACACTGTATCTACCATCAAAATTAGACGCCCTGTATTTCCCAAATAAATCCTGGTATTCGGAGCGATACATTGAACCACCCCACCAAATGTAAAACCCGTTCACTATTTGCTGCCGATGCTCCAGACTGACTCCATATACTCTTCCCCTTCCCCCCGAAGCAAGCACATCAAGTGGATAAGTGCCGTCATAGTTCATATAATTGAAATAGTCATAGTAGCCATCGTATGAATTAGGGAGATCATATAACGATTGGTAAAAGGCAGTCGCACCCAAAGTAGAAGAATTACCTATCTTTTGAGTCCAGCCGATTTCGCTCGACCAGGATTTGACATATCGAAGACCTGGATTCCCCCGGTCTGATAAAGTGACTGGCTGTCCCGACGCTGGAAAAGAGGTGGCTGTATAATAGGCATAGGGTGATAGCACCTGGCTATAAATACCGCTTCTGAAGGAGAAGGATGTCTTTGGTGCCATTCTTACTTCCAGGTTAGCCCTGGGCTCCAGCAAAAACTCTTTGGTATACCCAAACCAGGAGGAATTTAAACCGAGATCAAGATCAACTTTCGAGCCTATGGCAAAGTTACCGCTTACAAATGGCTGCAGAAGCAAGCTTTTGATGTCTAAGTTAAAATCTGGTAGTTGGACGCCATTAAATGTTTGGTCGTAAGAGTCAGGTCCAAAGCGATCAATGCCCCATTGGTAGGCAGTTCCCCTTACGCCCGCCTTGGAGGTTATGCGATCCCCCCATCTGGTCATTACGCTTGAAGCAAAAGATAGCTTTGCTACCTGTTCGTTGTCCTTAGTAGACAAAGTGAGCGATGGATCATTCAATTCATGAGTTATTTGGTCTCTTTCGGTCGTCGTTGAAGAATACACCAAAACATTCCTCCAACTGTTTTTGCCTCCAAGTGTAGCCTCCTGCGTGATACCATAGGCATAAATAGATGAAGCATAGTCGATGTCCGACAATTCCTTTTCAACAGTAGGTCTCCCTTTCGGCCTCCGATATACATTACTATTCCACCCATTCACTCCAAACAGAGTTACCTTGCCAATAGGTGTTTCCGGCAGCGACACATTGAACGAAAGGTCTTGAAATTTGATCGTTTCTCCTCCGAAGTCGACACCCATTAAAGCAAGAATGCCAGTGAATGAATAACGATAATTGACCAGGTAGGACGCTGAGCCACCCTTTTTGAACGGCCCTTCAGCGGCAAAATCGAGCCCGATGAGGCTTGCCTGAGCAGTATACTCCTGCCGTTGGTTATTCCCTCTGCGCAGGTTCATGTCGAAAATGCCACCAATGGCATTGCCGTATCCTGCCGGCATATAGCCCATCAGGAAAGAAGATTTGTCGAGCATTTGTGTACTCAGCACGTTCACGCCCCCACCATTTTGGGTCGGGCGGTCGCTTATTGTCCCGGCATTGGCCAGGTGGTTGGGGTTCACAATTTCAACCCCCTCCAGTCGCCATGTGTTGGCAATGGGTGAATTACCACGCACCGACACTGCATTATTTTGGTCGTTGGTGTTGGCTACTGAGGGGCTACTCATTACCACCCTGGCCGGATCGAGGTAGTTGGCAGCAATGCGTTGAAACTGCTCGGCCGTGATATCAACCTTGCTCATTTGTTCAAACTCCTGTATGTCGGAAGCTGCAGATACCTTCACCTCTTCCAATTCCATTGGGGACTGTTCCAATGTCACATGCACCACATTCTGCTTTCCCGACACTACGAGTAGCTCTCTTACAATATCGGACTTATAACCTGTGTAGGTAATTTGTATGGACTGTCGACCGACTGGCACATCCTTTATCTCAAACTCCCCAAACTCGTTTGTTGACGTACCCACACCACCCGCCAATGGAAGAAGCGCTACCGAAGCACCTGCCAGTGGCTCTTTTGTTGTGTTGTCTACAACCGTTCCTCTAACCGTTTGAGTCAGCTGCCTGGCGGAAACGGCCGTGCCGACACTCATTACCAGCAGTGCAATACCAAGCCAACCCTTCATCGTCTTGATCAAAGTCTTCAAATCCCCCACTTCATTAAGTTCTTGTAGCTTATTGCTATACTTTCGACAGGAGGCCGCTGACACACATCCTGCTCTACAAAAAAGTGTTTCATTCCTGACAACATAGACTTTTCGAAAATAGCTTTAAAGTCTATCACGCCGTTACCCACTTCGGTAAATTCTTTATCATCGGTGTCAGCCATATCCTTTACGTGCCACAAGGCCGTTCTTTTTGGGTATTTTTTGAAAAAATGCATGGGGTTATAGCCGACCCTTGTTGCCCAGTAAAGATCCAGCTCGGCAACAACCAGGTCGTCGTCCGTTCCATCCATAATAACATACATAGGAAGCTGGCCTTCCAGTTCCAGGAATTCAAAATCATGATTATGGTAGCCAAATTGGATGCCTGCATTTTTTGCGACTCTGGCTGAAAGGTTCAACAAGTCCGTCAACCTCTTATAGTCATCAATTGACTGCCTTTCTTCGGGAAAAAGAAATGCGTTGACCATGTACTTAAGCCCCATTGTATTGGCGTCGTCCACGGCCTTTTCCCATCCCGCAGATAATGTTCCCTGCCAGGGAGCATCAATATTCCCTGTAAGGTAGTGGCCGCTCACCAGCTTCATCCCAAGGTCTTCCACCATCTTCCTCAACTCCGAAGGAGTCACCCCAAATACTTTGCCATCAGCATAACCAAAAATCTCAAGGTCTTTATAGCCAATTTTTGCCACGGCCTTGAGCGTACTCTCCAAATCTGCCGACAACTGTTCTCTTAGCGTATACAACTGCAACCCGTATCTTCTACCCGGGCTGGATGGCGAGCAGCTGGGAAGCAAGGCTAACCCCGCCAGGGCCAAGCCTGATGTTTGAATAAATTTCCTTCTTCCACCTGAATGGACTTCTGTAAAATCTCTCATGGTTATTTATTCATCAGCTTAGTCAGATTAATGTCACAGCCCCAAATAGATCTTTGCGCTACTCTGTAACAAAAAAATGCAAGGAATGTCTTAGCATCCCTTGCAAATGTTTTTAAAAACCGATGGAGGTTACTGGTAGTAACGTCATAGACTACTTGATACCAAGTATCTTTTTATTGGTCTCGTCGTCCATGCCAGAAGAGGCAAAATCATCAAACGCCTTCTCAGTTACCCGGATGATATGGCTCTGAATGAAAGGCGCCCCCTCTTCGGCTCCCTGCTCAGGGCTTTTGATACAGCACTCCCATTCCATCACCGCCCAACCGTCGAAGCCGTACTGCGAAAGCTTGGTGAAAATAGAGCTGAAGTCTACCTGGCCGTCGCCCAGAGAACGGAACCTGCCGGCCCGGTTGATCCACGACTGGAATCCGCTGTATACCCCCTGCTTTCCTGTCGGGTTAAATTCAGCGTCCTTCACATGGAACATCTTGATGCGTTCGTGATAAAAATCGATGTATTGGATGTAGTCCAGGTGCTGCAACACAAAGTGGCTGGGATCGTAAAGCAAATTAGCCCTTGAGTGATTGCCAGTGGCTTCCAGAAACATTTCATAAGTTACCCCATCGTGAAGATCCTCTCCGGGGTGAATTTCGTAACAAACGTCTACTCCGCACTCGTCAAAGTAGTTCAAAATAGGTTTCCATCTGTTGGCCAGTTCTTTGAAAGCTGCCTCCACCAAACCAGCAGGACGCTGAGGCCATGGGTATAAATAAGGCCATGCAAGAGCGCCTGAAAATGTGGCATGGACGTTGATTCCAAGGTTTTGCGAAGCCTTGGCTGCCCACTTCACTTGCTGCACTGCCCACTCCTGTCTTGCCTTTGGGTTTCCATGGTATTCGGCCGGAGCAAACCCGTCAAACATAATATCATAAGCAGGGTGCACAGCCACAAGCTGTCCCTGCAAATGCGTTGAAAGCTCAGTAATTTCAACTCCACAGGCTTTTACCTTCCCTTTTAACTCGTCGGCGTAAGTTTTGCTCTCTGCACATTTTTTAAGATCAATGCAGCGAGGATCCCAGGTAGGAATCTGAACGCCCTTGTAGCCGAGCTTGGCTGCCCATTTGCAAATGCTTTCCAGGTTGTTGAACGGTGCCGTATCGCCCATGAACTGCGCCAGAAAAATGGCAGGGCCTTTAATGGTATTCATGCTTTTTTTGGTTTTGTAGTTCAAGAAAAAACTTAAGATTCACTCGAATCAATCTGTGAATCGAAATATAGTGAATCTACAGTGCACGAAAAATTAAAAAGGGCAGGAGTGGCGCTAAAAATTAGTAGGGTTCGTTCCCTTGTCAGCACTTTACTGTCGTGCCAGGCAAATAAAGTTGACTTCGGCATTTATTTGTCTTTTGGTAATGATTAAATTGAAAATATAGATTTAATCACTTATCATCATTGCGCCTTAAGGAACCTCTTTGTACTCCGGTTAACAGTACATTATCAATCTTGCGCTGCTATTTTATTCTTTAAAAAGACAAAAGTTATGGAAGATGATTTCTTTGGACTATTGACTACAAACAAATGGCCTCCACGGTGGGTTTGTGGCGAGTGGACTTCACTTCACGGATGGTTTTATATACTTTCCGACCTATCCATCGGCCTGGCCTACTTTGCTATCCCCTTCATTTTGTTCTATTTCATTCGAAAGAGAAAAAACGACCTGCCCTTTGTGCAAATATTCTGGCTCTTCATCTTATTTATACTTGCATGTGGTACCACGCATTTCGTAGATGCAGCGTTGTTCTGGTTTCCCGCTTATCATCTTAGTGGAACGATCCTTTTCATTACGGGAATTATCTCCTGGGTTGCAGTAGTTGGTTTAGTTAAAGTGCTACCAGAAGCCCTCCAGTTGAAAACAACTGACGAGCTTGAGACTATTGTGTCAGCGAGGACAGACGAATTACAGGCGTCTAATAAGAAGCTGCGAGAAATTAATTCAGACCTGGACAATTTCGTCTACGCTGCTTCCCACGACCTAAAATCGCCTATCAATAATATAGAGGGGCTGATAGCCATGTTAAAGAGTACGGATAATAAGGAAGTGGCGGATGAGGTCTTTCAAAAAATAGAACAATCGGTATCAAAAGTCAGGCATACGATTGATCAGATCTCGTCTGTCGTCAAAATACAGCGAACCGAAGAACAAGATATTGGCGAGGTGTTTTTCAACAAGGTATTGGAGGAAGTATTAGAGGAAAATGTGAACTTGGTGGAAACTGCCAAACCGCAGATCATACAAAATTTTGCGGTCGACTCGATTCACTTTTCACATACAACGCTAAAAAGCATCATGTACAATCTGGTCACCAACGCATTAAAATACCGATCGGCAGAAAGAGATCTTGAAATACACGTACGGACATTTTCGAGAGAAAATCACACCTATCTCTCAGTGGAGGACAATGGCCTTGGAATAGACCTCAATCAAAACAGGGAGAAGCTGTTCTCCATTTTTTCCCGATTTCACGACCATGTAGAAGGCAGCGGTATAGGGCTTTTTATGGTTAAGAGACTTGTGGAAAAAAAAGGCGGCGATATCAGCGTTGCCAGCGAAAAGAACAAGGGAACAACCTTTACAGTCAAATTTTAAAGCTTCTAACTATGCCAGTTAACAGAATAATCCTGGTCGATGATGACGAAATAAGCAATTTTCTTAGCATTTCATTGATTAAAAAAATTGATCCTGAAATAGAAATAATTCCATTCAGAAACGGCAAAGAGGCGCTCGACTACCTTCAAAATGAAAGCCTTTCAAAAAGAAGATCAAATCTGATTCTTCTTGATATAAGAATGCCTGTAATGAATGGTTTCGAGTTTCTGGAGGAGGTACATAATTCCGATCTCAGAATAAAAGACTCAATGAGGGTAGTCATGCTTTCGTCATCCGATAACCCCAGAGACCTTGAGAGGGCAAAAAGCTTTAAGGTATTGGGGTATATCAACAAACCTTTGAAAGAGGAATCTATCAGTACCTACCTGAGTTTGGCTGGTTGAAGCTACTTCACCCGTTCACCCTTCTTCATCACGAGGTCAACGTCCTGCAGCAGGTTGATATACTTTAGCACGTCGCCTTTAACGGCAATAATATCGGCGTTCTTTCCTTCGCTCACCGTGCCCACTTGCTTGTCTACTCCCATAATGACTGACGGCCAGTAGGTAGCACCTTTGATGGCCTGCAGCGGATCAACCCCCAACTCCCTCACCCATATATCGAGCTCGTTCCAGGTACTTTGGCTATGAAATTTCATAGGAATGCCACTATCCGTACCTACCAGCATTACAACTCCAGCTTCCTGCAACTGCCTGAACTTTTTCTCCAAAGTTGGCTTCCTAATCGGAGTCAACTGAAAGTACGGAAGCCGGCCAGGGTATTCTATCGATGCCTTTATGTCAGCAATAACCGTATCGGGAAGATCAAGGTGCCAGGAGTCGTTATCGAGCTTTTCAGGGTGATCACGCAAGTACTCATAATTCCAAAGTCCTTCGATGGTCGGCGTCCAAAATAGTGGCCCGGTGCTCATATTGGCAGTGCGTTCTTTAAGCGCTACCATAATGTCGGCCGGGTACTCAGGCGCCGAAGAGAGCCCTGTATGCTCGAAGCAATCAACACCAGCTTTCAGGCCTATCCTTATTTCCTCCGGCCGGTGCGAATGGGCTACTACCGTTAAATTATGCTTGTGCGCCTCATCTACAATCGCCTTTACTTCAGCAAAGGTCATTTGATCCTGGTCTATCAGCTTGATGCAGTCCACTCCTGCTTTGGCGAGTTTTTGCACTTTCTCCCTTGCATCCTTTTCTCCACTTACTCCCCAGCGAAACTGCTCCGTGCCCGGATAAGGTGCATGCTGCAAAAACGGCCCCGACATATACATCGTCGGCCCTGCGATCTTTCCGTTATTGATAGCATCTCTCACTGCCAAACTTTCCTCCAGAGGACCTCCCAGGTCTCTGGCGCTTGTTACTCCTGCCATTAGCAGCTGATGAGCCGACGCTGGCATGATCACATCCTTAAATAATGGAGGATAAGTCTTGTCCCAATAAGCGTAATCCGAGTGGCCATTGATCATCAAATGCACATGCATGTCCCATAGGCCGGGCAGCACACTCATCCCTTCAGTAGAAATGATTTCAGCATCGGGTGGTATCTCCAGGCTGCCCACCGTTCCAACTGCTTTGATCTTCTCGCCCTCTATTATGATGACGCTGTTTTGAATGGGGGTGCCGCCAAAGCCATCAATGAGTGTGCCGCCGACGAGGGCTTTGAGGGATTGGGCTTTTAATGAGAAAACAGAAATAAGAAGCAACAAACAAACGGAAAGCCTTTTCATAACAATGAATTTTACACCTAGTATAGCGAAAGTTCCGTTACATATGAAAGCTATTTTTTCTAATCCTAAACATGGCAAGAACAATGGGTCAATAAACTTCATTCTTATTTCATTGACATTTAAGAATCTAATCATTTTATTTGATTGACATTTACGATTGAAATATGAAGGGAACATACCTGGGTGAGTTTGAGGAACTCGTGCTATTGACGGTGGCCATTTTAAATGGCGATGCATACGGCATTACTGTGATGGATGAAATTGAAAAGAATATTGATCGCAAGGTGACAGTGAGCACAGTTCATACTGCGCTGTACAGGTTGGAGGAAAAGGGTTTTGTCGAATCCTACTTTGGCGGAGCCACTCAAGAACGAGGTGGTAGAAAAAAAAGGCTGTACAAAGTAACGGCGTCCGGGGAGCGGAGCCTTGCCGAAGTGAAAGAACAAAGGGAGAAGCTCTGGAACCTGTTGCCCAACTTAAAACTCAACTATGAATAATACGCCGCCAAGGTGGGCAGTAAAGCTACTGCGCTGGTACTGCTCGGCTCGTTTCATCGACGAGTTGGAAGGGGACTTATGCGAGCTCTACGATAGAAACCTTGCACTTTACGGTGAACGTAAAGCTAACAAGCTCTTCATTTTTGGCGTACTGGGGTCAGTCAGGCTCTACAGAATAAAGAAACTCAAAGGACTAAACACGAACATTATGCTCATCAATCATTTCAAAGTTGCCTTTCGTCACTCACTCCGGCACAGGGTGTTCACAGCGGTAAACTTACTCAGCCTCTTCTTCGGCATCGCTTCCGTTTTCTACATTGGGTTGTATGTTAAGAATGAAACCAGTTACGATCAGTTTCATAAGAAAAAAGACGTACTCTACCGGGTATTGCGAACCGATCCCGTCGACCCTCCCACAGCCGCACTCTCCTCTCAATTTGGCAAGGTGCTTAGCAGTGAGTTTCCGGGAATCAAAATCTGCAGTATGGGAAGTGATCCTGTGAAAATTGGTGATATCGATCCAATACTTGTCGAGGATTTCTACTGGACAGATTCTACCTTCTTTGACCTCTTTTCGTTCAAACTGATCCATGGCGACCCAAAAACTGCTCTATCAGATCCCAGCGGACTTGTGCTTACTCAAAGCCTGAGTCAAAAGCTTTTCGGCGCCGAGAACCCCTTGAATAAAGTGGTAAAGGTGAAGATTTATGACAGCAATGAAGAGTTGAACATGAAGGTAACGGGCGTGGTGGCTGATCCCCCGCAGCACTCACACATTCAGTTTTCGGGGCTCGGCTCGATGGCCGTTGCTGATAAAATGTACGCCTCCCTGGCTTCTCATTGGGGGTTTAGCTGGGTGAGAACCTATGCCCTCATTCCTGATTTGGCACATTCGGGCATCCGGGAACAGACGCCGGCTATTATTGAGAAATACCTTGGCAAAGACATGGTGGAGAGACTCGGGATGGATTTTCAGCCGATGCAGAACGTCTATCTCCATAGCAAAAATATGGGTGGAAATGAGCTCGCCGGAGACATTGGCAATATCATCATTTTCTCCACCATAGGTTTCTTCATCTTACTCATCGCCGTGCTCAACTACGTGAATCTTTCCACGGCAAGGGCACTCTCCAGAGCCAAAGAGATTGGGTTAAGAAAAACCATCGGCGCCGGACGTGCAGACTTGATTGCCCAGATCCTCGTTGAATCGGTTTTTTACACATTGGTGGCATCTACATTTGCCATTGCCCTGATCATACTTGCGCTTCCGCTTCTCAACAGCTGGATGAGTCTGCAACTATCCGCCTCTGTCTTCGGGTTCAGGGAAGTGATTTGGTCAGCAATTGGGATAGTAACCATTGGAGCTCTTTCCGGGTTCTACCCTGCTTTTGTGCTCACAAGGTATTCGCCAGTGGCTGCTCTCAGCGGGCATAGCTCGGGCAAAACAAGCAGCCTGCCAAGAAAGGTGTTGATCACTATTCAATATTGCATCACTATTTTCCTTATAACGGGCAGCGTTGTTGTTTACCTTCAGTTTCAATACATGAAGACGTTTGATCTTGGGTTTGATCAGAAGCAACTGATCAATATAGCGGTGAATGATCGTGGGCTGCAGCAAAGAATCGATGTACTCAAGGAATCGTTCAAAAATATCCCGGGTGTTGACAAGGCGGCAACTTCAGGAGAACCCTTGCCAGCAAGAATGCAAAACACGTGGGGATTTTACTGGCAGGGAGCCGAGCCTGATACAGAAAGGGGTATCGACATTGTGGGGGTCGATAAAGACTATTTCGACGTCGTAGGCCTTCACCTGACCGAAGGCGCTACCTTTACGTTGCCCTTCGAGGCCGATTCAGGCAGGTCGGTGGTCATCAATGAAAAAGCGAGGGATTTCATGGGCAAAATATCAGCTCTTAGTGAAGTGGTGGAGATTGGCGGCAAAAACAGAAAAATAATCGGCGTGGTTGAAGATCATCATTACACATCGCTTCACAGTACCATTGCTCCTGTGGCCTACATGGTCTACGGAGCTGGCTACAGGGTGAGCCCCGACAATGTGTTGATGAGGGTAACAACAGGAAATTTACCTGCGCTTATGGAACAGCTAGAAACTACCTGGAAAGAATTTTCTACCGACCCTTTCGAGATGGCCTTCGTTGACGACGCCTTCGCCAGAACCTACGCATCTGAGCAGCAATTTTTCCGGGTCGTAAGCGCATTCACAGCCATTGCTATCATCATTGCCCTCTGTGGAGTATTTGGCCTGATTATCTTCCTGGCTGAAAGCAGGATCAAGGAAATAAGTATTCGAAAAGTGCTTGGTGCGTCTGTTTTTCAGCTGGCCTATCTGCTGTCATCAGACTTTGTCAAATTATTTGCCGTCGCAGTTCTCATCGCAGGGCCAGCGGTATATTGGTTTACTGACAACTGGCTTTCTGACTATCCTTTACACATCGAGCTGAGTGTTGAGGTGGTGGCCATTTCCGCTGCTTGCTGCCTTATTATTTCAATCTTCATCGTGTTAACCCAGGTATTCCGGCTGACTGCCATCAACCCAGCCAGGACGCTCAAATCGGAATAGGCAACCAGCCCCTACCTCAGTCGATAGATAAACCCTGCCAATTAGGCGGGGTTCATTTCTTTTATCACTACCTTTGCAAAAGCCACACATCTGTGGTTGCTGGATTGCTTTCCCGGGCTCTTCTTCTTTCGCTGCGATCTACATTCGAGTTGCAAAACGCCGAAAATCGCCGCTCGGGTTGTTTCAGGTAATTTCAACTAAAACCAAAATACTTATAATGGGTAAATCGCAAGAAACGTTTAACAAGAAAGAGAAAGAGAAGAAAAAGTTAAAGAAGAGGAAGGAAAAAGAAGAAAAGAAAGAAGAAAGAAAAGCCAACTCATCTAAAGGCCAGAGCCTGGAAGATATGCTAATGTATATCGATGAAGATGGCAATTTTACTTCCACCCCACCCGACCCAAAGAAAAAGAAAGTCACCAAAGCCGGCGACATAGAAATTGGAGTTCCCAAACATTCCAACGAGCCTATAGACCCCACCAGAACAGGTATCGTCACCTTCTTCAATGAATCGAAAGGATACGGATTTATCAAAGACCTGGAATCTCAACAAAGTGTTTTTGTCCATGCCAAAGGCTTAATGGAGCCGATTAAAGAAGACAATAAAGTCACTTTCGAAACTGAAATGACTCCAAAAGGAGCGAATGCCATCAACGTTAAGTTGGTGAAATAATCGATTAACCTCTAGCGGTAGCCCATCATCCTCCTTCTGCGGGAGGATGATCATTTTTCTATCTCTGCTTTAGAATACCAAACAATGTCACCCACCTTCTTTGCTACGCCGGAAGACTTTCGCAAGTGGCTCGAAAGCAATCATGATTCAGAAAAGGAGCTAGTGATTGGGTTTTACAAAGTCGGTTCAGGCAAGCCGAGCATTACCTGGCCAGAGTCGGTTGATCAGGCGCTTTGCTTTGGCTGGATAGATGGCATAAGGAGGTCGATAGACGAAGAGAGCTACTCCATTCGTTTCACACCCCGCAGGCCAAAAAGCATCTGGAGTCCGGTGAATATCAAAAAGATTGACGAGCTCACAAAACTGGGACTCATGCTCCCGGCAGGCCTTGAAATATTTAGGATGAGGGAAGATAAAATGTCAGATCTTTATTCCTTTAGAGAAAAAGAAGTTACCCTTGGTAAAGACTATGAACGCATATTCAGAGCAAATAAAACAGCGTGGCGCAATTTCAGCAAAATGATTCCCTCTTATAAAAAACCTGCTATTTGGTGGGTGATTAGTGCCAAACAGGAAGTCACACGACTGAAAAGACTGACGACGCTGATTGAGGATTCGGCCGCCAACATAAAGATCAAGCAACTAAGAAGATAGGGTAAAAGGTAAAAAGTCTCAATTCCTTCTCTTCACATCCCCGCCGCCCTTCTGCACAACATACACTTTGTCAGGTGTGCCTCTGTAAGTAATATCAGCACCGCCGTGAACTTCTGCTGACAATTCGTCTACGAAAGATATGTGAATGTCGGCTCCGCCTCCGGCTTGAAGCTCTGCCCTTTTTACCTTCAAATCATGAGCATTGATGTCGCTGCCGCCAGATGCATCAGCCTTGAAGAAATCGGTTTCTCCACTGAGAATAATGTCGGCCCCACCTGAAGAGTTGGCAACAAGCTTCTTTGCTGCTACCGCCATTCGAATGTCACTTCCTCCAGTGGCTATGAGTTCCAGGGCATCCAATCTAAAAACGCCTTCTCCATACACATCAGAACCTCCTCTGCTTTTTATTCCGGCTATCGTTGGGATAGTAATATACACCCGGCCCTTGCGGTTTCTTCCATCTTTCAGCCCTTTATCTGAATAGTAGATATACAAAACATCCTCCACAACCTCTGTCATAAGATATTTCATCTCTGGCAAGGTGCCCTCAACAAGTGTGGTGGTGGAGTCATTCTGCTTGATATACACATCAATGCCCCCCCTGGCATAAATGGCACTAAACGGCCTCAAATCCCGGCGCTCACTTACCATGGCATTTTGTGCGTGGCCAGCGAAAACCAGAGAAAGAGAAAGAAGAAGAAATAAACCTATCGATTTCATTGTACCTGCTTTCTATTAAAGTACCATGAACTATTGAAAGGTTTCCGCTAAGCTGATAATGCGCCAGTGAACATATGCACCAGAGACTACTGCCCCTTCTTAAGGGAGTCCAATGCCGAATGCACTTTACCAAAGTTGAAAGCAGCCACCCGCTCCTCCATCATGGCCTTTATTCTTTCGTTCCCTAAACTGCCGACTGACCCCAGGTGAGTGTGCTTGATGTTCCGGTTGGGCTTGTAGGTGCCGGCACCTATTTCTTTGGCCACCTCACGATAGGCCTCTCTAAACGGCATGCCAGCTTGCACCAATTCATTTACCTTTTCCACCGTGAACAGGTAGTCGTATTCCGGCTTGGCTACCAGGTCCGTTTTGACTTTCACATTTGACACCATAAGGTGCGTCATCGCCAGGCAGTCTTTCACTTTTTGAATGGATGGCATCAGGTACTCTTTCAGCACCTGAAAGTCACGGTGGTAACCAGAGGGCAAGTTGCCAGTCACCTGCTGAATCACCGTTGGAGTCGCAGATACTTCGTTGCATTTGGCCCGGATCAGCTCCCACACGTCAGGGTTCTTCTTGTGGGGCATAATGCTGGAGCCCGTTGTTAGCTCATCGGGGTAAGACAGAAAGCCATAGTTTTGGCTCATGTAAAGGCAGTTGTCATAAGCCAGCTTGGCAAGCGACTGCGCCACCCCCGCCAGTGAGTAGAGTGTAGAACGCTCAAGCTTGCCACGGGTCATTTGTGCATAAACCACATTCACATTGGGGGCATCGAAACCCAATAGCCTGGTTGTAAGGTCTCTGTCTAAAGGAAAGGAAGAGCCATAACCCGCACCGGAACCAAGTGGGTTTTTGTTGGCCTGCTTGTAAGCCCCCAAAAGTAGCTCAAGGTCATCTGTAAGGGACTCAGCATAGGCTCCAAGCCACAACCCCACTGAAGATGGCATGGCCACCTGAAAATGTGTGTAGCCCGGCAGAAGCACTTCTTTGTATGCCTCGCTTTTTTCACCCAGAAGCCTGACCAGCTGTTCAATAAGCCGAACCACTTCTTCGATCTCAGCTCTCACATACATTTTCAAGTCCACCAGCACCTGATCGTTTCTGGAGCGCCCTGTGTGAATCTTTTTACCAAGATCGCCGAGCGTTTCGGTGAGCCGAAATTCTACTTCAGAGTGGATGTCTTCAGTGTCGGGTGCAATGGAGAAATTGCCCGCTTCCACTTCAGCCAACAATTTCAGCAGACCTTTATGCAGCTCTTTTGACTCGCCTTCCGTAAGGATGCCAATAGATTGCAACATCCTGCTGTGGGCCATGTTGCCATAAATATCGAAAGCTGCAAGCTGCATGTCCAGCACCTGATCGTTGCCGACAGTGAACTGATGCACTGCCTGATTGGTGGTTATATTCTTATCCCAAAGTTTCATTTCGTACGATAAAAACACCTGGTCAAGCAGGCGTTGGTTTGGTTAACACTTCTTCCAGAAGACGAATGTATATTTTTATCCCCTCTTCTATTTCTGAAAGGTAGATAAACTCGTCGGCAGTATGAGAACGCTCCGACAGTCCAGGCCCCATTTTTACGGTACTAAATGGCATGAGCGCCTGATCTGACGTGGTATCAGAGCCAAATAAATGGATGTTTTGGTTTTTAGCGGCCAAAACAAGTGGGTGCTCAACGGGAATAGTCGATGGATTCATCCTCATCGACCTGGGAACCACTTCTGAACTAACGCCCTGTTTTATAAAGTCAACTATCTCAGGCAAAGTATAACAATCGTTGACCCTCACATCCACCACAAACTTGCAGGAATCGGGGATCACGTTATGCTGCGACCCGGCATTGATTACGGTCACCGACATCTTCACGGGACCAAGCCATTGCGAAGTCTTGGGCAGCTTCTGAGCTCTGATCCATTCAATATCTTTTATCGCCTTGTAAATAGCATTTTCTCCAATGTCTCTTGCAGCATGACCGGCCACACCTTTGGCCTCACAGTCTAACACCATCAGTCCCTTTTCGGCCACTGCCATATTCATGCCAGTGGGCTCACCCACTACCCCTACTTCCACATTTTCCAGCACCGGCAAGGCGATTTCTATCCCCTCCTTGCCCGACACCTCCTCCTCCGAGGAGGCCACCAGATAAACATTATAGGCCAAATCGGTTTTGTAATAAAAATGCAAAAAAGTAGCTATAAGCGAGACCAAGGGGCCCCCAGCATCGTTGCTGCCCAGTCCGAAAAGTTTGCCTTCTTCCACATGAGCTAGAAATGGATCCCTGGTATAACCCTTGTTGGGTTTGACGGTGTCATGGTGAGAGTTGAGCAAGATCGCAGGTTTGCCAGACTCAAAATGCTTATTTTTTACAATGATATTATTCTGCACCCTTTGTACAGGCACGCCGTGCTCCTCAAAAAAATTCTGAATAGCATCACCAGTCCGGTCTTCTTCTCGGCTAAAAGACTGAATAGCAATGAGGTCTTTCAATAGCTGGACTGACCCTTCGGTCAACTCTTTTACTGTCATGTATTCTATTTTTCTAGCTGGAGCGTTGTGCCCGCTTTTTCATTTGAAATATTAGCAAAGCCCACAATTCGTATCTTCCTTATTCCTTCATTCAGGGCTTCGAAAGCGCTTTCAAGCTTGGGTATCATTCCCGAATGAATTTGTCCGGAGGCTTTCATTTCAGCAAAGCCCGCTTCATCTATCTTTTCAACCACAGAATTGTCATCGTCCACATCGGTGAGCACTCCGGCCTTATCAAAGGCAAAGATGAGAGTCACTTCATAATGCCTCGCCAAAGCCACTGACACCACCGTTGCCATGGTATCGGCGTTGGTGTTAAGCAATGTCCCCTTCCCATCGTGAGTGAGTGGCGCAATCACTGGCACCGTACCCTGCGCAACAAGGTCATTCAGGGTATCGGCATTTACCTCGATAGGATCACCGACAAAGCCCCAGTCAACTCCATCATCAGAAGGACGCTTTACGCTCACTATCAGGTTGCCATCGGCACCTGTTAATCCAATGGCGTTCACCTTGCGGCTTTGCAGGTTTGCAACTAACTGTTTGTTCACCAGGCCACCATACACCATAGTCACCACTTCAAGCGTATCCTTATCAGTTACCCGCCTGCCATTCACCATGTTTGGCTTAAGGCCAAGCTTGAGAAGGTACTGGTCCGCCAGCCTTCCTCCACCATGTACTAACAGTTTATTCCCCTCCAGCGCTGCAAATGCTTTAAGAAATTGGCTGGAAGACTCCTCATTTTCCAGTACCCCACCACCAACTTTCACTACCGTTAAATTCTTCATTACTCTTTAGGCCTCTACAAAATCATCTTTCGAATGCAGCTTCAAAAATATACTTCTATATGCAGTAAAAGGAATAAAACAGAAAAAAACCCATGAGCTTTCACTCATGGGTTCCCGGATGCTAAAGTTTACAAGTTCCTTTTTTTGCTATTTGAAGATTCTAAAGGCGATTCCTTTATATTCTCCAACGTATTCATTTGGCTTAGTATCTGTAAAGTCAATAGAAATGGCTCCGTCAGTTCCCGTTTCAAAGTTCCCCAAAGCTACTCCGGCAGCAAAAACTTCAATCGACAACCCGGCAACCGGAATCGTATCAATCCCAACTGACTGATTCAAAATACCGGACTTGTCAAGCTCATAAAAATACGCCATCACATTGTCCGTTCCGTCCTCGGTCACCAACAGCACTGGCGACGCTACCCTTGGCAAAATGAGTTCATCCTCCTTTTCACAGGCTGAGAAAACAAGTGCCACTACAAAGATTTGAGCAACTATATATATCTTTTTCATCTTTTCTACGCTTGATTTTGTTATCATCATTTTTTCACGTCGGATTATTCCACCCACCAGAGAGCTGTTTTCATGTCGTCGGGGCCACCATTGAGTGCTGCACCGGCTTCAACATTTGTCCCATTTAGTGAATACTCAGTGGAAGGATACACTAACCTTGTAGGAAGCACACCGTCGTTTTGAAACAAAGCCCTTGGATCGGCCGCAGGAAGCACTGGAAAACCTGTGCGTCTCAGCTCAGTCCATGCCTCTATACCCTGACCAAATAGTGCCACCCACTTTTGAGTGATAATATTTTCCTTTGAAACAGGGCCTAAAGACGCAACAAATCCCGTCGACATGGTTGTATCATACTGGTCAAATGAAGCTTGAACAGCCTGATCAAAATACATCTGAGGGTCTCCCGTGATGTCCCCCTCCAAAGCGGCTTCTGCCTTCAAAAACAGCAGTTCGGCATAGCTCATCAGGATAACCGATGACGTTTCCTGAGCAAAATTATCTGGATTAATGATCGCACTATAACCCAGGTAATTTGAGCCAACAGAACCCGGAAGTCCATTGGGCGTTCCCAAAATCTCACCCTCAGCAAACTCTCCCGGCGTCGCAAAAACTGACAGCCTTGGGTCTCCCATTTCGCCCATTTTGTCAACAAGTGTGCTGCTCATATTCCAGTCGGTTCTGCCCTGAAGGATGAGTATATCATGCCAGGGGTTGTTGGTCGGACGTGATCCATAAGTCAAGGCAGCCATTTCAGCATTGCTTTCCATCATCGGATAGGTGGCCGGATCATCTAGCATCGCTTGCATTATCGCCCCCGAACCTGTCACAATATGCGCTTGCCTGTTCAACAGTCGAAAGCGAAGGGAATTAAAAAACTTCTTCCACATAAGGATATTTCCATTGAAAAGGATATCCCCGGAAACACTTGGTCCTGAAGCGTCAAGGAGGCTATTAGCTTCCTCAAGGTCGGCAATAATGCCGGCGTACACAGTTTCCTGCGAGTCGTAGGCCGGAGAGAAAATCGCCTCTGCATCCGTACCTCTGGCTGCCTCGGAATAGGGAATGGCGCCCCATACATCGGTTAACATAGAAAATATCCACGCCTTCATACCAATCCCAATTCCCATGTAGTTAGGATTGTACTTACCGCCATCGGGCCCCGCTATTTCAACAATCTTCTGAAAATTGATAAGCCCATCTGTATAGAAAACCTCCCAGTTGGATATATTTACCGAGGGTTGCACATTGTAATTGTCTCCCTCATTTTCATAAATATTACGGGAAATATACCCTACCCACGACATCGCATGGTCAAAGTTGAGCCTTTGGTTTCTGGTCTTATTTCCCCAATAGTTATCAATTGTAGTTTGCAATGCCTGCGGCAACAAAAACTGCGCACCTACACTTACAGGCCGGTTGGGGTTTGTGTTTAGCTCTTCAAAATCTCCTGTGCATGAAGCCAGTATCAGCACCACAGCACTCAGTGTAATTGATATATATTTCTTCATTGTATGGCTATTTAAAATTTAACATTTACGCTGAAACCCATGCTTCTTGTGCTGGGCAGCTGACCGTAGCTATAGCCCAGGCTTGCACTGCTAATTTCAGGATCAGCATGAACCGTGTTTTTGAAAAGGATAGCAAGATTGCGGCCTACCACAGACACTGAAACCGACTGAAGGAAGTTATTGCTCATCCATTTTGCAGGCAGGGTATAGGACAACGATGCCTCTCTAAGCTTCACATAAGTCCCATCAAAAACAGCAGCCTCATGATACTGGCGACCGCTGTAGTACCCGTAGAAGTTACGAGCAGGAACCACCACGTCGTTGTTGACATACTGTGGGCTTTCCTCAGTCCCCATGTTTTTGACACCAGCACCAATCACACCTTCCTCACGACCAACGCCGGTTTCTTCCAGCACACCAGTCACCCTTTGCAAGCTCACCCCCATGTCGTAAAGTGCCCCACCTTTCTTCATGTCGAAAAGCACGCTGAGGGCAACACCTTTATAGCTGAATGTATTAGACACTCCAGCCAGCCAATCAGGCGTAATATTGCCAATCACATGCTGTCCGGCAAGGTTATAAGGGTAGCCATTTTTATAGAGCAACTGACCGTCATCGGCCCTGGCAAACTTGTTACCATAAAGGTTGCCATAAGGCTCGCCGACACGTGCCTCCAGTGAAGCGCCTCTTTCAGACCATAAAGTCAGAGAGGTAAGCCCATCGGCCAGAGCAACGACTTCGTTTCTGTTTTTTGAAAAGTTAACCCCTATATCCCATCTCAGGCTGTTGGCAACTTGTACCAGTGTTCCATTGAGTTGAACCTCCACGCCTTTGTTTTGAATCTCTCCTGCATTCAAGACTCGGCGGGTATATCCGGAAGCTCTTGAGATATCTACACCAAGAATCTGATCCCGGGTGGTTTGATTATAATAGGTGAGATCCAGACCAATCCTGCCGGAAAGAAAGCGTAAGTCGGCACCCAGCTCAATTCCAGTGGTAATTTCTGGCTTGAGGCTGGAGTTAGCAATCTCCTTGCTTTCCGCAAATTTCGGGATAGCTCCATCCCACAAACCTGTCGGACTAAATACCTGCTGCAGTAAATAAGGGTCAGCATCGTTGCCCACCTGCGCCCAGCTTGCTCTTACTTTTCCAAATGAAAGCACTGAGTTCTTTATCCCCAGCATTTCAGTAACAACACCACTCAATGACACAGAAGGGTAAAAGAAGGAATTATTTGAAGCTGGTAAGGTGCTTGACCAATCATTTCTGCCTGTTACATCAAGAAACAGGTAGTTGTTGTATCCAATCTGAAACGACCCGAACAAACTATTTACCTGGGATTCTTCTACTGCACTCGCATCGATATTGGGTGAAGCATTATTTCCAAGGTTGTACACCTTGTCGATGGTGAGCTGCTGCACCTCTGAATAGTTGCGTTTATAATAATTAACCCTTGAAACGCCTCCGGCTTGCGCCGTCAGTTTCAGGTCGGGGGTCAAATCTTTGTTCAGTGTGAAAATGAAGTCAGAGTTAGTTTCTTGTCTCCTTAGCACCTCTTCGCTGTAAGAGCCTCTACCAAAAGAGTTTCTCGTTCTTTCGTAGGCTATGATATTCAATCTTGTATCAGTCCAAACATCCGTGCCCGACCGTACCATCAAACTCAGCCACTCGTTGAACTCATAGTTCAATGCGACATTGCCAAGAAACCTGTCCTTTTCATTGGGCCGCACAAGCACCTCTTCGATGAAGTAAGGATTGGTGAAATAGGTGTGCTGCCAGTTAGGCGGCTCGGTATTGCCCGCTCTCTGGATATGCACATCTTCATAGTCCTTATAATTGCGAAGCTTATCATAGTCAACATCCCTATGGTGCCAAATGAAAGTTTGATTACTCAGAAAGTTCCTGTTATCAGATCCTGATTTAATATACTCGCCAATCGTTGTGATCGACAGTTTATCAGTGAACTTATAGGTTGAATTCAACCTGAAGTTATTTCTCCAGAAATTATTATTATGGACAATACCATCCTGATCGGTTCTGCCAATGGCCAGACGAAAGTTTCCGTTATCGTTGCCGCCTGAGATGGCCACCGTGCTAACCGTGGTTCTTCCTGTTTCCCACCACTGTTCCCAGTTGTCTGGCTGAGGCACAAGTGGCGCTGTCTCTGTGCCGGTCCACCACTGCCGAACAAGTCTGCCGTCCATAGGTGCACCCCAGCTTTCATCTGTACCACGGGTGCCCTTGAAGCCATCCACAGTACCGCTCCAGCCGTCCGCATACCATGAATTATATCCGTAGCCACCTGCATAGGTGTTCTGGAACTTTGGCTTCACCAAAGGGTTTTCGAAAGTGGTGCTGAAGTTGGCATCAACGCCAATACCTTTGTTGTTCTTCCCGCTCTTGGTCGTAACAAGAATAACACCATTAGCAGCTCTTGACCCATAAAGCGCCGCTGCATTTGGCCCCTTCAGTAAGCTGATCTCGGCAATGTTGTTCGGGTCGATTTCCGAAAGACCACCTCCAAATCTTTGGTTATTTGTTCTTTCTGTCGATGTACTATTCGACGTTTGTTGAATGGGCACGCCATCGATGACAACTAACGGTTGGTTGTTGCCGCTTACAGACGAAAAACCACGAATGATAAACTCCGGACTACCTCCAGGCACGCTGTTGCCCGACACTTGCAAGCCAGCCACCCTGCCCGAAAGGTTATTCACAATATTTTGGTTGGGTACTTTGCTAACAATATCCCCTCCAACACTTTGTATGGAATAGCCCAGCGCTGCTTTGTTACGCTCCATACCAAAGGCAGTTACAACTACCTCCGTAAGCTGCTTTACATCTGAGCTCATCGCTAAGTCGATAACCGACTGCGAGCCGATGGCCACTTCCTGGGTTTCAAGGCCGATAAAAGAAAAAACCAGGGTTTCAGCGTTCGCTGGCACTCCAAGCGAGTAATTTCCGTCACCGTCGGAAATGGTGCCAGTTGTGGCTCCTTTGACCACAATATTTACTCCTGGAATACCGCTCTTGTCTTCTTCTGAAGTCACTTTGCCTCTGATAATGCGTTCCTGAGCACTTGCAGGAAAAACAGAGATGCACTTAATGAATAACATTAGCAGAAAACTTCTTGCCAACATCAACGTCGTAGAATTGTTTTTCATAGATTACAGTTTTCGTTACAGATAGATCAATAGAATTCAAGCACGAACCGCAAATGCGGCGTGAGGTCGAGGGGTGCTGCTAAAATGTCTGCGTATTAAAGCTCGGGTGTTGAGCCTGATCCAGGAGCTACTGAAAAGCGTGCACTGCTTGAGCTCACTAAATCACCAATCTGATAAGAGGATTATACTGTACTATATACTACCTAACTACTTTTTCGATCGTGGGTGTTGATCTTCAATAGAGCATTGTTGTATATCAAAAATATCGCCGGATCGGTATAAAATGAAATTTTCAACCTACTAAATGCAAAAAAGCCAAATATAAATCCAACGAGTCTAGACTTTTGCAAATCGGCTAGACCTAAAACATCTGAAATTGATAAATTATCACCTAAAAGGTGAAAAAATTGTTATTTTCATTAAAATAAAAATGATTCATTGAACACAAATCAATGCTTTAACTCTTTCAATAATTCCTTTAAAACTCGTTGCGTAGCAAATTCCCGGTTGGCTGCCTGTTTCACCACGATACTATGTGGCCCATCCAACACATCATCGGCCACCTCCACATTCCGTCGAACCGGCAGACAATGCATAAACCTGGCCTGATTTGTCCACGCCATCTTCTCAGCATCGATGATCCACTCCGGAGCGTCCATAAATTTGCCATAGTCGTTATATGACGACCAGTTCTTAGCATAAATAAAATCTGCCCCTTCAAACGCCTTCTTTTGGTCAAACTCTATTACCGCACCTTTGGTATATTTCGTTCCAAGCTCAAGCCCTTTTGGGTGGGTAATCACAAACTCTACATCAGCTTTATTCATCCATTGAGAAAACGAATTGGAAACACAATGGGGAAGTGGTTTGATGTGGGGCGCCCACGAAAGCACGACCTTTGGCCTCGGCTTTGGTTGATGCTCCAATATCGTTATCAAGTCAGCCAGTGATTGCAGCGGGTGCAGCGTAGCCGACTCCATATTAACTACCGGCTTCCCCGACTTAGTGGCGAAGGCGGTTAAAATTTTTTCCTCAGAATCAATGTCTCTGTTCTCCAGCCCCGGAAAGCACCTAACGGCAAGTATATCACAATAATTAGCCATTACCGGCACAGCTTCCTTGATATGTTCAGCAGCCTTTCCGTTCATTACGGCTCCATCCTGAGTTTCAAGTGTCCACAAGTCGCCCCCCACGTTGAGCACCATGGTTTGAATGCCAAGATTAAAAGCGGCCTTTTGCACGCTCATTCTTGTCCTTAAACTCGAGTTAAAAAAAACCATTCCCAGCATTTTTCCTCTTCCAAGGTGCATGTCTGCCAATGGATTCTTCTTCAATTCAATAGCTTCTCTCGCAAAAGCCATCGGGTCACTTAAGTCGTCTAAGGATAAGAAATTGTTCATTGCTTAGGTAGGTTTACTATGAGTCACGAAAGTTTGCAAACTTTTGGGAAGTTGCAAGGCTTTTTATTTTGCTAGAAAGCCACTCCCTTCAACTGGAGGCCCGTCCTCTCCTCCCAACCCATAGCAAGATTCATGTTTTGAACCGCCTGACCCGACGCACCTTTCAAGAGGTTATCGATAATAGAAATAACCACCGCTTTGTTGCCCACCTTTTTTGGGTAAACCACACACTTGTTGGTGTTTACTACCATCTTCAAATCGGGATTCACAGAGGAGACATGTGTGAAGGGCGTTTTCTTGTAAAAATCAGTGTACTGCTTTACAAGTTTTGCCTCATCACCAGCATAGTCGAAATAAGCCGTGGTGATAATCCCTCTGGTGTAGTTGCCCCGGTAAGGAATAAAATTGATGGGTGGAACCTCTGCCAGCGAAGCGAAAGAAAGTGTTTCAGCCACTTCAGCCAGGTGCTGGTGCTCCATCACTTTGTAGGCAGACATGTTACCTTCTCTCCATGTGAAATGGCTGGTCGGGCTAAGCGACTGGCCTGCTCCTGTAGACCCTGTGATGCCGGAAATATGTATTTCACTTTTCAGCAAACCAGCAGAAGCAGCTGGCAGCAGAGCCAATTCCATTGCTGTAGCAAAACAACCCGGATTGGCAATCAGTCTTGCTTTTTTCACCTTATCGGCATTGAGCTCGGGAAGTCCATATACAAAACCCAGAGGGTTGGACGATAACCGGAAGTCATGACTGAGGTCTATCACCTTGGTTGACTCGGGGATGGCCTGCTCTTTTAGAAAACCTACCGAAGCGCCGTGGCCCTTACACAAGAAAATGACATCAGGCCAGCTGTCAAACTTCTCAGCAAACACCAGGTCGGTCTCTCCAAGTAAGTCGGTGTGGATACTGGTAATAGGCGACCCAGCCTGGCTTTCGCTCACCAAATGGCCGAGCGATACTTTGGGATGATTAAGGAGTATCCGAACAAGCTCCCCGGCAGTGTAGCCAGCGGCACCCCATATACCTGCTGTTATTTTCGATTCTTTACTCTCCGGCATGCTCCCCTACTTTTTGAATGATCATTTGTTGCACTCCAAATATCTTGGCGAAGCCTTTCGCATCGTCTGCCGACCAAAGGCTGTTCATTTCTCCATATTTACCAAACAGGTTATTCATTAAGTCAAACTTCGACTCGATACCATGCACCTGAAAACGATAGGGAGCCAGCACCACAAAGACTTTACCCGTTACCCTTGCCTGGGAGCTTTCCAGAAAGGCCTCCAGATTGCGGCATGCCGGATCCAGCCAAAGGCCTTCATGCATCAGCTGTCCGTACCACAGCGATTGTTGTTCTTTGATCTGAAGCTGAAATTTACTCAGCACATGCTTTTCAAGTCCCTGATGGGCTTTGATGAGAATGGCCGGTGCTGGCGCTTCAAAACCAACTCTTCCTTTAATACCTAGTATCGTATCGCCCACGTGGATATCTCTTCCTATACCGTAGCTACCTCCCAGCGCATTGAGCGCTTTAATAACTTCCACGGGCTTCATTTTCTTTCCATCTAATCCAACTGGTTGTCCCTTCTCAAATTCGATGACAATGGACTTTGACGCCGACTCAGTAACCTTGCTCGGGAAAGCTTCCTCGGGTAAAAAGCCGTTTGAGCCAAGCGTTTCCTTTCCTCCTACTGACGTACCCCAAAGCCCCTGGTTTACTGAGTATAGAGCCTTATCGAAGTTCATATCTACCTTGTGCTCTTTCAGGAATTGGATTTCTTCCTCCCTGCTAAGTTTTTTCTCCCTTATCGGTGCTATGATCTCCTTGCCAGGGCAAAGCGCCTGAAAAACAAGGTCGAAGCGGACCTGGTCGTTGCCAGCGCCGGTAGAACCATGGGCAATCGCATCCACATTCAGATGATTAGCCAGCCTGGCAATTGCCCTAGCCTGAAAAACCCGCTCCGCACTCACAGACAGTGGATAAGCCTGGTTTTTCAGCACGTTGCCATAGAGCAAAAACCTGATACCTTCCTGATAATACTCTTCTACAATATTGAGCACCTGATGGCTTGCCGCTCCAAGTTTGTTGGCCTTTGTTGCCAACACATCCAACTCCTCTTTGGTAAACCCTCCCGTGTCAGCTAAGGCCGTATGCACCTCGTAACCCAACGACTGCAAATAGATCAAACAATAGGAGGTATCAAGCCCTCCACTATAGGCCAATAAAACTTTCTTCTTCATTAGTAATATTTTGAACGATGCTACCCGATGATTTTCTAAGCTCTCTGCAAGCTTACCTGCTCAGCAGCTTTCTTTCCCGTGAATTTAAGAAAAGCTGCCCGCTTGAGCCTCACAAGACGCTCATAAACCTTTGATTTCTTAATGAAATTCCACCTTTTCTCCGACTGTTCTTTTGGGTCGAAAAGCATAGCGGTGCAAATACAGTTGGTTCTGTTCTTACTCATCAGAATGCTGTAATTCACGCAGCTGGCACAGCCCTTCCAAAAATCCTCGTCTTCAGTAAGCTCTGAATAAACTACGGGTTCGTAGCCAAGATCGGAGTTGATTTTCATCACCGGCAAGCTGGTGGTTAAGCCAAAAAGCTTCGCATTCGGGAACATTTTACGTGAATGATCGAACGCCTTTTCTTTGATTCTCTTGGCGAGCCCCTCCTTGCGGAAATCCGGGTGAACGATCAGGCCGGAGTTGGCAGCAAACTTGCCATGGCTCCAGGTTTCGATGTAGCAAAAGCCGGCCCAGTCTCCACCTTTAGTAAAGGCCACAATTGCTTTATTTTCCAGCATCTTTTTAGCGATATACTCGGGAGAACGTTTGGCGATGCCGGTACCTCTCTTTAGAGCGCTTTCCTCTATCTGCTGGCAGATTGTTTCAACAAACGGAACGTCGGCAGCTGTCGCTACCCTGACAGAAAATTGTGTCATTGTACAAAAACCCTACGGTTAATAGTTTTGAGAAAAAAGAAAAAACAGACTGGGGAGAAAAGGATACCACGTAGGTACCACTGGGGTATAGCAAGGCCTATGGCCTCGGAGTACTTGGCCTAAAATTGTTTACTGAGGGACAATATGTAAGTATTGTAAACAACTGTTTGGTAATTATGGGCACAAATGTATGTCGCTCAACGAATCAATACAAGCAATTGTTTCATTTTTTGGTGGTATCCCGAAATTTCTTCTTGTATTTCCCGAAAGAGTCAGTCATTCCTCCTGAAACCAGGAAAGTCATGATCTCCATCGCAGGAATATCTAACGGTGTGATATTCGCCCTGTCCACAATATACAAGTCGCCAGCAATGCTGTAAGATATGGGAAAATAAACAGCCACCTTCCCTGGTAAGTTGATTGCTTTGAGATCCTCATTAGTTATAAAACCAATTCTTTGAAGTATGCCGTGCGCATCCATATTGACCACTACAGCTTTATCAAACTTCCTCTTATCGCCTACAAAAGCCGTCATCAGGTCGTTAAACGACGAATAAATCATATTGACCAGCGGCAGTCTCTTCAGAATCTTTTCAAAATACTCAAAAAAGGGTTTGGTGATAAAATAGGTAGCCAGGTAACCGATCATGAGCGTGCCTGCCAGTATCGCCAGGATACCAAGGCCTGGAATGTCGATTGGAATCAACCCATCAAGCCATCGCACCACCCCCACACTCACATAAACAGTAAGCGCCAGTGGCACCACAAACACCAATCCCTTTAAGAAATAACTTACTACTCTACTCATATACAATAAAAAAGGCTTTGCAATTTAGTGCAAAGCCTTCTTTGATATCGAAGTTTTGTTATTGTTTTTGCGGCAATCAAATAGCGATTCCAATAAAGGACTTAAATGCAATCCCCATCAATCCGGTAATCAACATCGTAAGACCAAGACCTTTGAGGCCATCTGGCACGTGAGAGTACTTGAGCTTTTCTCTTACTGCGGCCAGTGCCACAATGGCGAGCATCCACCCTACTCCGGATCCCAAACCGTAGGCTGTTGCTTCCACAATCGTATAGTCTCTCTGGATCATGAAAAGAGAAGCCCCAAGAATGGCGCAGTTTACAGCGATCAGGGGAAGAAATATACCCAGGGAGCCATAAAGCGCAGGAGAAGCTTTTTCAATGATCATTTCCACCAGCTGCACAATGGCTGCAATGATGGCAATAAACATGATAAAGGTAAGGAAGCTTAGGTCTATCGTTTCAAAACTAGCCCCAAGCCAGCTAAGTGCCCCTTCGTTCAGTATGAAAGTCTGCATTACCCAGTTGATCGGCACGGTAATACCCAAAACGAAAATTACAGCAGCACCCAAACCAATTGCCGTGCTCACTTTTTTGGAAACGGCCAGGAATGAACACATGCCAAGAAAATAGGCAAATATCATATTATCGATAAATGCACTCTTAATGAATATGTTTAATGCTTCCATGTTCTTAGTGTTCTACGTAACCGTTTTTAGTTCTCTGTACCCAAATGATCAACCCAAGTATCATAAATGCGCCGATTGGGTCAACCATCAATCCGTTGGTTGGAAAGTCCAGTCCCATGGCGGCAAATACTTTGAAGTCAAATATAGAAGCCGATCCAAAAAGCTCTCTGAAGAAAGCCACGGCCAGGATGATCCATGAATAACCAAGGCCACTACCCAAACCGTCAAGCATTGAATCGTATGGCTTATTAGCCAGCGCAAAGGCCTCAAGGCGACCCATCACAATGCAATTGGTGATGATCAGACCCACGTAAGCTCCCAAAACCTTATACATATCGAAAGCATAGGCCTTTAGCACCTCACTTACCAATGTCACGAGCGTTGCCACTACTGCTAGCTGTACGATGATACGCACCCTGTTGGGAATAAGGGTACGCATAAGAGAAATAAGAAGGTTAGAAAATACAATTACCAGCGTAACGGCAATCGCCATCACAAGAGTAGGCTGCATTTTCACAGTTACTGCCAATGCCGAGCAAATACCCAACACCTGAACAGTAACCGGGTTATCGTCGTTCAGCGGATCGGTAACAAACTTCTTCCGCCTTTTCGAGAATAAAGGTTCCGCTTCTTTAACTACTGGTTTTTCTAGCGTTTCAGTGCTCATCGCAAACTGATTTTAGTGTTTATTAATCTCTTCTAATCAAAAAGCCATTGCAGATTGCCCGCTAGCTGACTTTTGCTTTTTAATAAATGCAGTGTAAGACGAAAGGTAATTTTCGAGCATTGCATTCACCCCTTTTCCAGTAAGTGTTGCACCCGACATTCCATCTACATGGTGAGCGTCTTGTGGCTTGCCACTTTCTCCCTTCACCATGGTAACAGACACCAAATCACCATTTTCAAATATTTCCTTTCCAACGTAGCGTCCCTGAATCTCCGGAGTAGTGATTCTCGCTCCAAGTCCGGGAGTCTCCGATTTATGGTCAAATGCAACTCCTTTGATAGTATTCAGGTCACCATCCAAAGCCATGTAACCAGAAATCCAATCCCAAAGGCCGCTACCAAACATCGGGAAAACGTAGGCAATCACTTTCGATGGGTCGTTTTCGTCAAGGAACATAAAAACTGGGTAGTTTCTTTCCTCCTTGGCTACTTTGTGGTTCTTCTGAATATCGATCTTTTCAGCGATCAAAGGATTGCCTTTAGCGTCCTTCTCAACCGGATTACCGTTGATATCTACAACCACAGACTTAAATCGCTTGTCATACAGTGCCAATACTTCCTCTCCTGTCTTGAGGTTGGAAATATCCATCACCGCACCCAGGATTTTCTTCTTGGTATCAAGCTCAATCTGCTTGGTTTGGGCTGGCTTAAGGCCAACCGAGGCAAGTGATAAAGCGCCACCAAGTATGATGGTCATCACTCCCGAAAATAAAAGAACATAAGCGTTAGACTGTCGCACGTTGTAGCCTCCGTTTTTTGTTTGCTTGTACTACGTAATAATCGATAAGTGGCGCAAATACATTCATAAGAAGTATCGCCAACATGATTCCCTCCGGATATGCCGGGTTAAACACACGGATCAAGACTGTTAATAATCCTATCAGGAATCCATAAATCCATTTGCCAGTTTCAGTTTGAGAAGCTGTAACAGGATCGGTAGCCATAAATACGGCACCAAAAGCCAGACCTCCAATTACCCAGTGGTACTGTGCCGGCATCAACATAAACTCATTAAGGCCAACGAGATTGAAGATAAGTCCCATTGAGTAAGCACCAGCAAAAACCGCCACAATTATCTTCCAGCTACCTACTCCGGTTAAAACCAAGATGGCTGCACCGATCAGGCACATCAAAGTAGACGTTTCACCTATTGAGCCTGGCATTATACCCAGGAACATATTCCAGAAATCATAAATACCTGCTGACCATGAATCGTTGAGTAAATCCACAACCGGGGTAGCCCCGGGGTTGCCCACAGTGCTGGCAGCAATTGCCAAAGGTGTGGCACCCGAGTAGGCTGCTACTGGCGCAGCATCACCAAGATATGTCCAAACCTCGCCGCTAATAGCAGTTGGATAGGCGAAATAAAGGAACGCCCTGGCTACAAGCGCCACGTTAAGTATGTTCATCCCTGTGCCTCCAAAGGCTTCTTTTCCTATAACTATTGCAAACACAGTAGCCAATGCTACCTGCCAAAGAGGAATGGTGGCTGGCATCACAAGCGGTATCAGCAAGCCCGTCACAAGGAACCCTTCACTTACGGGGTGCTGCCTGATCACACAGAAAACGAATTCAACACCAAGGCCTACTGCGTAAGAAACAATGATGATAGGAACCACTTTCAATGCTCCAATCAATATTTTATCTATTAGTTCAGCCTCAACCCCTGTTGCCAGAAAATGCTGATGACCAACATTCCACATGCCAAACAGCAAACACGGAATCATAGCGATGATAACAGTAAACATCATTCGCTTCAGGTCTACAGCATCTTTTACCTGGGAACCTTTCTTTCCGGTGGTAAGGTCTGGGGCAAACACAATAGTTCTGTGGCCTTCATAAAGCGTATGATACTTTTCATACTTCCCACCCTTCTCTACAAAAGGTTTTAGTTTATCGAAGAAATCTTGTAAGAACTTCATAAATACGATTAGCTATATTGAATTAAGTCAAGTCCTTGTCTTAGTATTTTCTGGATATCGTTTTTCGAAACATCGACGAATTCGCAAAGTGCCAAGTCTTCTTCGATAACCTCGTAAATACCCAAAGCTTCCATGTCATCATAGTCCTCAGCCAAAATAGCTTTCATGAGGTAAGTGACATAAATATCCATTGGGAGCACCTTTTCGAGGTTGCCAGACTGAACGAATGAGCGTTGCTCACCGTGGGTATTTGTGTCCAGCACAAACTCTCTTTTTGTATTGGCAAACAGCCCAAATGCCCTTTGAAAGCTCAGCTTATTGAAAGTTGGTAGTATCCAACCCAAAAACTCTTCCTTATCTCCTTCCGGGATAACAGTTACCTGGTTGGCAAAGAATCCTAAGAAACCGTCTTTTCCAACTGCTTCGCCTGAAAGCACATTCCCTGAAATCACTCTGACGTGATCCGATTTAAGGTTACCTTCTAAGAACCTGCCTACATTGGCTCCTGAGTATGTGCTGTAATACTGTGGATTGCTCACCTCAGAACCACAAACTGCTATCACTTTAGAGGCATCGTATATTCCCTCAAGAAACAGCTTTCCTATCTGAATCACGCCATAAGGCGAAACAGTCCAAACAAGGTCTCCTTTATTAATTGGATCAAGGTGGTGGATTTGAACACCCACATTGCCAGCAGGGTTCGGCCCGGAAAACTTATTGACTTCGGCACCTTTCACATGCGCAAACATGGGAAGCACTTCAGCGTCAGCATTGGTGTTAACATGTACAACGCCTGGTGTGAATTTCTTAAGAACATCTATACCAGCCTGAAAGAATTGATCCTGCCCCTTAAATAAGATGCCATAGTTAGGAGAAAGGGGGTTGGTATCAAATGCTGAAATAAATATCGCCTTCGGTGTGGCAGTTGGGTCGGCTATACTTCCGAAGGGGCGCTGAATAATATTTGGCCATACACCACTCTTAGTCAGGAGCTCCGTAGCTGTTTCCTTTGTAAGAGAGCTCATTTCGGACACCGTGAACTTGGTAAACTGCTCGTGTGTTATTTTCTTGTCCGCAAGGATCTTGATCTCAAGAAGCTTTCTTTTCTCACCCCGCTTTATTTCAACTACCTCCCCGCTAACAGGCGAAGTGTACATTACGTTTTCCTGAAGCCTGTCGAAAAACAGGGGTGTACCAGCCTTCACGCTGGCTCCTTCTTCCACCAGTAGTTTGGGGCGAGTAATTCTCTGAAAGTCGGTTGGTTTGACTGCGAAAGTCTCAGGTTGTTGAATTTCACCAATTTTTTCCTCGGCCTTGCCTGCGAGATTGATATTAAACCCTTTTTTGAGCTTTACGAATTTAGACATTTTCAATAGGTAAAATAGACCGAAATCCTTTAAAACGTGGCAAAATTAATAAAATTTAACTCAACTAAAAGGTAAGTGAAATTATTCGTGTGAAGGTTTTTTACCACCCTCATTTTCACTTACATAAACAGCACATTTAAGCAATTGTTGGTTCACTAGGACTTTTTTCCTTGATGAATTCTGCTACCCGCTCCATTAACCACATGGGAGTGGACGTAGCTCCACAAATACCTATATTTTCAGCATCGACAAGCCAGTTCAAGTCCAGCTCCTCTTCGCTCTCAATAAAGTAACTTCTTGGATTGATGGAAAGGCATACTTCGTACAAAGCCCGTCCATTTGAACTCTTTTTTCCGGCAACAAACAACACCACATCCTGCTCTTCCGAAAACTTCCTCATTTGAGGCTCTCTGTTCGACACCTGGCGGCAAATGCTATCGTTGGCATCGAAATCCTGAATTCGCAGCTCACCCTTATTCTCACGAATTCGGTCTTCAATGAGCGCTTTGATATGATAAAAGCCCTTTGTTGACTTGGTAGTTTGGCTAAAGAGCGTGATTGGCCTGGAATAGTCGAGCTTATCCAAATCCTGGTCTGTCATAATAATAACAGCCTCTTCTCTGGTTTGCCCGGCAAGCCCAATTACCTCTGCATGCCCCTCCTTGCCATAAATGACAATCTGCCCCTCCACTTTTTTCATATTGTCGTAGGCGTGCTTCACTCTATTCTGGAGTTTCAACACAACCGGGCAAGAGGCGTCTATTAGTTCAATATTGTTTTCAAGAGCCAATTGATACGTTTCCGGCGGCTCGCCGTGTGCTCTAATCAGCACCCTTGTATTGTGGAGGTTTTTCAGGTCGTCCCGGCTGATAATCCGGAGACCTTTCTGGTAAAGGCGCCTGACTTCCATGTCGTTGTGAACGATGTCGCCCAGGCAATATAACTGACCATTGTCTTCCATTTCATCCTCTGCCATTTTAATGGCAAATTCAACTCCGAAACAATACCCAGAATTTTTGTCGATAGTAATGTTCATAACGCTTTTTCCTGCCCTACTTGCTTCGTTGATCGATTTCAAAATTTTGAAACAAGCTTTTAGTTCTTGTTTCGATCAACTCCGGAAATTAATTTGCTCGTGGCCAGGTTGGTAATGAGCTCTATTTGTTCCTCAAAGGTAATATGTGTGGTGTCAATTTCAATAGCATTTGCTGCCTTCTTTAAGGGACTCTCTTTTCTGGAGGTGTCTATTTCGTCTCGGGATCGCAGGTTTTCAATCACTTCCTCCAACTCTACGAGCTGGCCTTTGCCTAATAACTCCTTCTGACGTCTCTCAGCACGCACATATAGGTCGGCTGTCATAAATATTTTAAGGTCTGCATCAGGAAATACCACAGTACCAATATCTCTTCCATCCATCACCACCCCTTTGCTCTTGCCCATTTTTCTTTGCTGAGCTACCAAGGCATGCCTTACTTCCTTAATGGCACTTACATCGCTTACCTTTTGTGATACATCCATTCCCCGTATTTCTTTTTCTACGTTCAACCCATTTAAATACACCTCATTTACCTTCTTGGTAGCATTGTAATGAAATGTTATATCAATTTGTTCAAGTGCCTTCGAAACTGCCCTGGGGTCAGTAAGCGAAACATGGTTGTCAATAAAATACAAAGTAACCGATCTGTACATGGCACCTGTATCTATGTAGATGTAACCCAAAAGACCAGCAACGGCTCGTGCTGTTGTGCTTTTTCCGCAACCCGAGTAACCATCGATAGCAATTACTATTTTTTGCATCAAATATCAGTTATTGAATATTAGCAGTCCTTGAGCGGGCAAGGTATGGGTTTTCCTTTTTTAATTGTGCGGGCTTTCTGGGTTTTAAACTGAGAAGCCCTGCAACCTTCAAAAAGAACTGATGATGCAAAAATCAATAATATAGCCGCAAGTCCTTGTATTGAGCGGGGGAAATTTTTCATGGTTTAAAGGTAATCATAGATCAGCTAACGATAAAAAGCTAGCTAGAAATACACCCTTTCGAAATGTCCGAAAGGGTGTACGTTAACCTATCACTCAATTGACTTGCACTTGCCTGTCAAGACCTTGCTCTACTCTTTTCACCCACCCTTTGGCTATTTCATAGTAGTGAAAGGCCTCGTCCATTCCATCCTTATGGCTATCGTAAAGAGGAATGTGAATATCCTCTTCACCTTTGTGAAACTTGTGTTTGAACACCAGGCCGATCTTTTCTATGTGGGCATGACCGGAGGTAATAATCACTTCCTTTTCCATCCGGCAACTAAGTATCCGGCTGAGGTCAATCACCAGCGACTGCACTTTGGAGCTGGCATACCTACTAAAAAGGAGTTTTTTGTGGAGCGTATCCATCACCAGAAACTTTCCTGGCAGATCCTCGAAATCTGTGATATCCAACTCGTTTTCCAGGCTTATCTTCTTTAAATAATCAGGTGGGGTTCTTCTGGAACTAAGCTTTTTCTTTATATAGAAAAGCACGATTGGGAGCAAAATGGCCAAAGCGACCAATATTTCTATTGTCTTCATTGCAATAACTTTTTGAGAATGATCAGATGTGAAAAAAACTATCTTCCTGGCACCAATAGTGCAGGGCAGGATCAAACCGGATACCGGTATCAAAAAGCTACTTTAAAAAAACTGATGGTAGAGTGAAAATACCTTTAACGTATTTGAAGGAGGGAGATTTCTTCGATCTTCGGGCGATACCGATTCGCTGACGCTAACAAAACGTCCAACCAGACCAACGAAATGAGGGAAATGATTTTTGGATCTGATATCATCTTCAACTTCCTCTCCGGCCAGTACACTCTGCAGATCGAGAGAGTGGAGAATTTGGCTTTTAAGATGGACAGCATTGTCAACTTTGGAACCTCCGTGGTGGGGCAACGAAAAACCACTGACGGACAACAGCCCCCAGAAGCAAAGCGTAACAACAAATAGTGTCCTTTTCAACTTCATCGTCGAATTGTATACTTTAACGAAGATCAACGGCATTGTGTTGTGAACACCAAAGAATATTTCGTCAAGCCGAAGATACGTAATTTAATACAGCACAAATAGAGCGACCCAGGAAAATTATAAGAGCCCTCTGAAAGATTGACAAACGGCTATCTCGCATTGCTTAAGGTCAGCCCGGTTACCTGCTGTTGATGATGGAGGAAACATCAAGCTACCAAATATCAGGTTTGAGGCGGCATTTTTGCGGCTTCGGTTGTCGGCTTTACCATCTTTTATTCAGCCTTCTTATATTGGAAGTGCATCAAACTTTTAGGAGCAATGGATCAGGCAGCGCAAACTATGATCGACAACCTGGAGAAAAACTCCGGAAAGTCGCTGGATGAATGGATAGCACTAGTAAAAAGCACCGGGCTTTCGAAACATGGTGAAATAATCAAGCTTTTGAAGGAAATGCACGGCCTCACACACGGGTACGCCAATTTGGTGGCTCACAAGGCGAAGGGATCCGATGCGGGCTCAGCAGCCAACCTCGCCGACCTGGTTACAGAACAATATAAAGGCAAAGAGGCTTTAAAGCCCATTTACGATCAGCTGATGGTGGAAATAAAGAAATTTGGCGTCGACGTGGAAGTAGCGCCGAAAAAGGCCTACGTGAGCCTGCGACGCAAAAAGCAGTTTGCTATGCTCACACCCGCTACTAAAACCCGCTTCGAAATTGGGGTCAACTTGAAAGGAGACGAATCAAGTGGCGTTTTGGAAAAAATCACCTCGGCTAATTCCATGTGTTCGCACAAAATCAAACTTGAGTCTGCCGGAGAAATCTCCGCTGAAACTATAGGATGGTTGAAAGAAGCCTACGAGCAGGCAGGGTGAGTTCAGGCAGTACACTGTCAGAACCTCGCCGCCATTAACAAATTCAAATCTTTGTACTTAAGATTGAACTTGCGGGCGAGATGAGGGTTGGTAAGGCTTCCTTTGAAAGTATATACGCCTTTCATGAACCACTTGTGAGTAAATATCATATCGCCAACGCTCCCCACTTCTGCTATTTGCATCAGCACCGGAGTGAATATGTTGCTAAGCGCTGTTGAGGCGGTTCTGGCCACTCTGGAAGCGATATTGGGTACACAGTAGTGAATAACACCGTGTTTTCTAAAAACCGGATCGTTGTGAGTTGTTAATTCGGCTGTTTCAATGCAGCCCCCCTGATCAATGGTGACGTCAATGATGATAGAATCTTGTTTCATTTCCATCACCATTTCCTCTGTCACTACACATTTGTTTCTCCCCTTTTCCACCCTCATAGCGCCAATGACCACATCGGCATTTTTCAGAGCCGTCAGCAAAGTGGTATGATCGAGGGTAGATGTATACACCTGCTGACCAAGGGCATGTTTTACACGCCGTAATTTATAAATGTGGTTATCGAAAATTTGAATATCCGCTCCAAGACCGAGTGCGGCTCTCGCAGCATGCTCCGCTACTGTTCCCGACCCAAGGATAACTACCTGCGTCGGTGGCACGCCAGTAATACCGCCAACAACTACCCCCTGCCCTCCATTCACATTACTGAGGTATTCCGCTGCTATGAGCATGACTGTGCTGCCTGCAATTTCACTCATAGCTCTTACCAACGGCAGTCCGCCTACCTTGTCTTCAATTAGCTCGTAGGCCAGGGCAGTTACTTTCTTTTCGTTGAGTGCATTGATGAAGTGAGCCGATTGACGCCCTGTCTGAATGGCAGAAAACAGCGTTTGGCCACTTTTCATGTAGCTAATCTCCTCCGACATGGGTGGCTCCACTTTGAGCATGATATCGGCAGAATAGACTTCTTTGGCAGAATAGACAATCTTTGCTCCAGCCTCGCTATAGTCTTTATCAAGGAATTTAGCCGCTTTTCCGGCGCCCGTCTCTACCCAAACCTCGTGACCTCCCGCCACTAAAACGGCTACTGAAGATGGCTTCAGCGCTACCCTGTTCTCCTGAAGTGACCGCTCACGAGGAATGCCGATAAAAAGCGATTTATCCCCCTCTCTTACCTTCAGAAGTGATTCCTGCGGATACAGGGATTGTTCTTTCGCTAGTTCCTCCACTTCCTTTCGGTACTTGTCAGCCATATCTCTCGAGCAAAATCTTCCGTTGGTTTTCTGACACTAAGATAAGGGTAATTTTGAGGTATTCTTCGGGCAGCAACGAGGGAATTTTAGAAGGCCACTCGATGAAACAATAATTTCCCGAATAAAAATACTCATCTACACCAATATCAGCTGCCTCCGCCTCAGACTTGATCCGGTAAAAATCAAAATGATAAATAGTCTCCCCTTCAGTGGTTTCGTACTCATTCACGATCGAAAAAGTGGGGCTACTCACATTGTCAACCACCTCCAGTTGCTCGCAAAGCTCCTTAATCAGCGTGGTCTTGCCAGCACCCAGCTCACCTTCAAAAATCCACACCTTGCCTTCGCCCGCCTGTCCAATTATTTGACTGGCAATTTCCGGAAGCTGGGCAATATCCTCACAAAACAATTCTGTAGTCAACTCAGCCTCCCTTGGGTGTCAGGTAAATAATAGGAATGATCATCTCTTCGAGGGAAACACCGCCATGCTGGAAAGTGTCCTTATAAAAATTGACATAATAGTTGTAGTTGTTGGGATAAGCGAAGAAATAATCCTCCACAGCAAAAACGTAGGAAGTAGAAACATTCACCTTTGGCAGGAACATCTCTTCAGGCTTTTTGGCGACAAACACATCCTGCCCGTCGTACCCAAGATTCTTGCCTTGTTTGTAGCGCAAATTGGTATTGGTGTTTTTATCACCGACAATCTTGAAAGGCCTTTTCACCCTGACCGTGCCGTGGTCGGTTGTGATAATTGTCCTGCACTTCTTTTCAGATATCTTTTTTAACGCATCCAAAAGCGGCGAGTGTTCGAACCACGATTTGGTAATCGAGCGGTAGGCGGCCTCATCCGGAGCCAGTTCCCGGATCATTTCCAGGTCAGTGCGGGCGTGCGACAACATGTCCACAAAATTATAAACGATCACATTAAGGTCGTTATTCATCAGGTTGTTGAAATTATCCAACAAATGCTTGCCCTGATTTACATGGATTATCTTGTGATATGATGACTTGATATTCAACCTGTTGCGCTGAATTTGCCGCTTCAGAAAGTCTTCTTCATGGTTGTTTTTTCCGTCGTCGGTATCCTCTCCCACCCAAAGATCAGGATGATGTTTTTCCATTTCACTCGGCAGCATACCAGAAAATATCGCATTGCGGGCATAGGCTGTGGTTGTGGGAAGGATAGAAAAATAAGTTTCCTTCTCTTTAATATTAAAGTATTGAGAAATGACAGGTTCTAATATCTCCCATTGGTCATACCTCAGGTTGTCGATCACTATAAAAAACAACGGGTCATTTTCTTTCAGCTGAGGAAATACCTTTTTCTTCATCAGCTGATGCGAAAGCATTGGTTTTTTGGACTCCGGATCGTTAAGCCAGTCCTTATAATAGTCCGCTATGAACTTAGTGAAGTTTTTGCTCGCTTCTGCTTTTTGCATTTCGAGCACCTCAGCCATGCTTTTATCCTCTGTATTTTCTATTTCCAGCTCCCAATACACCAGCTTCTTGTACACCTCCACCCACTCCTCGTAGTCCATGTGCTCACTGAAAGCCATACTTATGTTCCGAAAGTCCTGCTGATAACTTTGGTTAGTATGCTCGCTCACCAGCCTGCGGTTATCGAGGATTTTCTTGACAGACAGAAGGATTTGATTCGGATTAAGTGGCTTGATAAGATAGTCGGCGATTTTTGCTCCTATCGCTCCCTCCATGATCTCTTCCTCTTCACTCTTGGTAATCATCACCACAGGAAGACTTGGATGGGTCGATTTAATATAGCTCAACGTTTCTAGCCCCGTCATTCCAGGCATGTTTTCATCGAGGAAGACAATATCAAAATCATTATGATCGCATTGATCCAACGCATCTGCACCACTAATCACCGGTGTGACTTTGTATCCCTTGCTTTCAAGAAATAAGATGTGAGGTTTAAGCAGGTCTATTTCGTCATCGGCCCAAAGAATGGAATATTTTTGCATAGTGGCTTTACTTTAAGAAGCTGAGTGATCAATTTACACCCAAAATTCAGTACAACTAGTTTGAACAAAAAGAAAATAATAAACGATCCGGTATACGGTTTTATCACCATACAAAGCGATCTGATTTTTGATATTATCCAACACCCTTACTTTCAGCGGTTAAGAAGAATCAAACAGCTCGGGTTGAGCGACTTTGTTTACCCGGGAGCACTTCATACCAGGTTTCATCATGCGCTGGGGGCTATGCATTTAATGACAATTACCCTCGACAACCTGAGGAGCAAAGGTCACGAAATTTCTCCGGAAGAATACGAAGCGGCACTCATTGCCATTCTACTTCATGATATCGGCCACGGCCCATTTTCACATACCCTGGAGTTCAGCTTGATGAATGGCATAGGTCACGAGCATATATCTGTACTCCTTATCAGTAAGCTTAACGAGTATTTCGAGGGAAAGCTTACTCTTGCCTTCGATATTTTCAAAAATAAATATCATCGTACCTTTTTCAACCAACTGGTTTCAAGCCAACTTGATATAGATCGGCTCGACTACCTGAAAAGAGATAGCTTTTTCACGGGGGTTTCCGAAGGCACCATTGGTGCGGACCGCATCATCAAGATGCTCGACATCCGGGACGGACAGTTGGTAGTGGAAGAAAAAGGCATTTACAGTATCGAAAATTTTCTGAGTGCCCGGCGGCTCATGTACTGGCAGGTATATCTTCACAAAACCTCAGTGGCTTCGGAGAAAATGATGATTCAGCTCATTAAACGAGCCAAGTGGCTGGTGCAAAACGGCACATCTATCAAAGCCACGCCAGCTTTCAGTATTTTTCTTGAAAGAAACATCTCCCTAAAGGATCTTCAGGACGACCCCGAGCTACTTGATGTTTTTGCATCACTCGACGACTACGACATTTGGGGCTCTGTGAAATTCTGGACCAGTTATGACGACAAGGTGCTGAGCATGCTCTCCACCATGCTGCTGCAACGCAAGCTATTTCAGATTGTGATGTCAAATGATAAAATTGAGGCGTCGGTAGCGGAAGGGCTGAAGACGAAAATTCAATCTCAACTGGGTGTAAGCGAGGACGAAGCCAACTACTTTATCGGCAAGGGAAGCATCAGCAACAAAGCGTATATCGCTGAAGGGCAAACCATCAATATTTTAACCAAAGCAGGGCAAATTGTCGATGTTGCCACTGCGTCGGACCTCCCAAACATCAAGGCCATGAGCAAAATCGTAACTAAACACTATCTATGCTGGCCCAAAATTGTATCTTTGTAACACAGAAATTTGAGGCCCATTTCGCATGGAATTTACCCTGGCACAAATCGCTCACATTCTTAATGGCGAGCTAAAAGGCAACGGTCAAGTAAAAGTAAACAGAGTAGGCAAAATTGAAGAGGGTGGCGAAGGGGCAATTACCTTTTTGTCTAATCCTAAATACGAGCCTTTCATCTACAAGACCACAGCATCGGCTGTGATCGTCAGCAAAGGCTTTAAACCGAAAGGCGAAATTTCGGCCGGTCTAATCCTTGTCGACGATCCATATTTAAGTTTTACAGCACTACTGGAAGAGTACCATAAATTGGTCAGCTTTCAAAAATCGGGGGTTGAGCAACCATGCTTTTTCGCTGATACGGCCACCGAGGGAAAAAACACCTACAGAGGGGCCTTCTCTTATGTTGGAAAAAATGTCAGGCTTGGTGACAATGTAAAAGTTTATCCAAATACCTACATAGGCGACGATGTAACCATTGGCAACAACACCATTATATACGCAGGCGTAAAAATTTACTCCAGAACGAAAATTGGGAATTACTGCACGATACATTCCGGTGCTGTCATTGGTAGCGATGGGTTTGGATTTGCTCCTCAAGCCGATGGTAGCTACAAAACAATTCCGCAAGTGGGGAATGTGGTGCTGGAAGACCATGTAAGCATTGGTGCCAACACCACCATTGACTGCGCCACTTTTGATTCAACGATCATCAGGGAAGGCGTGAAGCTCGATAACCTTGTTCAAATCGGGCATAATGTGGAAATAGGGAAGCACACAGTCATCGCTTCTCAAACAGGTATTTCGGGGTCTTCGAAAGTTGGCGAATACAGCATGATTGGCGGGCAGGTGGGGCTTGCAGGACACATCCAGCTTGGAGCACGCACTAAAATCGCCGCACAGTCGGGCATCAACAAGTCTATCAAGGAAGAAGGAAAAATCCTTTTTGGGAGCCCGGCATTTGATCATTTGCAGTACATGAAGTCCGCCATGCTTTTCAAAAGACTTCCTGAACTAAACCAGAAGATCAGAGAACTTGAAGAAAAAATTATAAATTTGACGTCGCTAAAGACAGACGATGAACATTAGGCAGCAAACCGTAAAAGAGAAAGTAACCGTTTCAGGCGTAGGCTTACACACAGGCGTCCATACCACAATGACGTTTGTGCCAGCTCCACCCAACCACGGCATAAAGTTTCAAAGGGTAGACCTTGAAGATCAACCAACTATCGATGCCGATGCGGACTTAGTGGTGGATGTTTCCCGTGGCACTACCCTGGAACAAAACGGCGCCAGGGTGAGTACAACCGAACATGCTTTAGCTGCTTTGGTGGGCTTGGAAATAGACAATGTGTTGATCCAGCTTGACGGCCCGGAAGTGCCGATTATGGACGGAAGTGCGTTGCTGTTTGTAGAAGCGATTCAAAGAGTAGGAGTTGAAGAGCAAAATGCTCAACGAAACTTTTTCGAGGTACCGGAAAGCATCTTCTACAGAGACAAAACCAATGAAATAGAAATTGCTGCCCTCCCGCTGGACGACTACAGGGTGACTGTAATGGTTGACTACAACTCGCCAGTGCTGGGAAGCCAGCATGCTACATTGACGAATGTAGGCGAGTTTGCCACTGAGATTGCTTCATGCCGCACGTTCTGCTTTTTGCATGAACTTGAAACGCTGCATAAAAACAACCTCATCAAAGGTGGCGACCTCAGCAATGCTATTGTGGTAGTAGACAGGGTAGTTGAAGAACACGAACTGGACAGCCTTGCGAAGCTTCTTGGCAAGCCCAAGGTACAAGTGAAGAAAGAAGGCATCCTCAATAACGTCGATTTACGGTACAAAAACGAGCCCGCCAGACACAAATTGCTGGATGTAATGGGAGATCTTGCCCTTGTTGGCCGTCCTATTAAGGCCCAGATTTTGGCTGCCAGACCAGGTCACGCTGCCAATGTAGCTTTTGCAAAGAAGCTCAAGAAAGTAATGCAGAGCTCTACCAACGACGGCGTACCTTACTACGACCCAAAAATACCTCCTGTATTAGACATCAATAAGATTACTAACATACTTCCGCATCGGTATCCCTTCCTTTTGATCGACAAAATATTTCATTTGGATGAGAAGTGGGTAGCGGGAGTGAAAAATGTAACCTACAACGAGCCTTTCTTCCAGGGTCATTTTCCTGGCAATCCGGTAATGCCCGGGGTACTTCAGGTAGAGGCAATGGCACAAATAGGCGGTATATTGGTACTGAACACTGTGCCAGACCCCGAAAACTACTGGACCTACTTCCTGGGAATTGAGGGGTTCAGGTTTCGAAAAATGGTGCTTCCCGGCGACACCCTGGTAATTCGTTGTGAGCTTTTGGCACCTATCAAAAGAGGAATTGCCAAAATGAGAGGCGAGGCCTATGTTGGTTCCAACCTGGTTTGTGAAGGTGCAATGACCGCCAGCATAGTTAGAAAAGACGTATGATCCATCCGCTAGCATATGTTCATCCTGAAGCCAAGGTAGGGCCCAATGTAACCATTGAGCCCTTCGCTGTGATACATCACAATGTGGAGATTGGCGAAGGCACCTGGATTGGCTCGCATGCGGTAATTTACGAAGGTGCCCGCATCGGCAAAAATGTAAAAATATTCAACGGCGCCTCTATTTCTACCATCCCTCAGGATCTTAAATTCAAAGGGGAGTCAACGGAGACTTTTATAGGCGACGGCACGTCCATACGTGAATTTGTCACCATTAGCCGTGGTACTTCCGACAAACTGAAGACTGTTGTGGGCAGCGACTGCCTGATCATGGCTTATGCCCACGTAGCCCACGATTGCACTATCGGCAATAACTGTATTCTTGGCAACTCAGTGCAAATAGCCGGACATGTGGTGATTGATGACTGGGCCATTATCAGTGGAACCACAGCCGTTCACCAGTTTTCCAGAATCGGCTCCCACGTAATGGTTTCGGGTGGTTCACTTGTAAGAAAGGACATCCCTCCATTTACCACTGCTGGTAGAGAGCCTTTAAGCTTTTGCGGCATTAACTCTGTAGGTCTTCGCAGAAGAGGGTTCAGTAACGAAAAAATCAACGAAATACAGGACATCTATCGCTATATCTATTTCAGAGGCCTCAATCACTCCAAAGCCATTGAACTGATTCTTGCCGAAACTCCTCACTCCGACGAAAGAGATCAGATTGTTGACTTTATCAGGTCATCGGAAAGAGGGATAATGAAGGGTTTTGCCGTCTGACATGGAGATTGTGCTCGAAAATGCCGGCAAGCGCTATTTGCGTGAGTGGATTTTCAAGAATTTGAGCTATACTTTTAAAAAAGGCTCCTCCTACGCCATTACAGGAAGAAATGGAAGTGGAAAATCCACGCTGGCAGCCGTTCTGAGCGGGCAGTTAATTCCTTCTGAAGGAACAGTAAAACACTATATTGACGGTAAAGTACTCGATGAGCACCTGGTTTACAGGCATACGTCGCTGGCTGCACCCTATCTGGAGCTCATTGAGGAATTCACACTATCCGAAATGGTCAACTTCCATTTCAGCCTTAAAAGCCTGGAAATTGGCAAGTCGAAAGAGGACGTCCTACCCTTCGCATGGCTGGAAGACTCGGCACAGAAACAAGTGAAGCATCTTTCGTCTGGCATGAAACAGCGGTTCAAGCTAGCTCTCAGTTTTTTGAGTGCCACACCGCTTCTTATCCTTGATGAGCCCACAAGTAATTTGGACACCAATGGAATAAATTGGTATTTGGAACGTTTGAATTCTGTGCTACAGGATCGGTTGGTGGTGATTTGTTCCAACCAGTCCTATGAATATGAAATGTGTAGAAACACTATTTCAATTGAAGAATTCAAGTGAAACATTGGATTATTCCTATTTGAATTTTTTAAAGCGTAATTAGGTATAATTTTCAATTTCTGCTATTTTTGAAAAAGGTTAATTTTTAGTTATAACTAAATCCACATGAACAAACTATCTAATCTATTCACAGCAACAACAATTTTCGCATTGATTATTTTTATCAGTTGCGGAGGCAAGGACGACCCGGGAACAACAGAGCCGGATCCCGTAGCCGAGCGTCTCGCATTACTCCTCAATGGAGGTACAGAGTGGTCAGTAGCGGCCGGAGCAGTTAAGCAAGATGGCGTAGCAGCCACTGAATGGGACGGCTTCGGACTGAAATTTACTGGTTCTGGCAGTAGCGGCAGCTACACAGCTACTGGTAGACCAGCAGCCTCAGAGGTACCCAACGTTGACGTAGTTTGGCCAGCAAGCGGTACCTGGTCATTTGGTGACGGCGCAACAGCCGGAGAGAAAGACATTAGCAAAATTGTGAGAAGCGATGGTGTCACTATGGCTGCTTCGGTAACGTCTACCAAGCTTAGTCTGACATTCACTATCGAAGATACTGGTGCAGGCCGTATGCAAGGTGTAGCCGGTACCTGGGTGTTTGAATTCCCTAACTAATATCGATCTCAGATACAACTAATACAAAGGCCCTGGACGGGCCTTTTTTTATTGTCTGAAGCTGATGACTGTGACCCCACTACCGCCTCTCTCCACATGTTCGTCGGCCATCCGCTCAATGAACTTATTGCCACTCAGGTAGCGCCTGATCACTTCTCTGAGAATGCCGTCGCCCTTGCCATGTACGATCCTCACCTCGTGCATGCTGAAAAGCACTGAACTATCTATAAAATCGTCAACTAACTGAATAGCTTCGTCGGCTCTCTTTCCTCTGAGGTCAAGATTGGGGGAAAAGTCGGCCCTTCTTTGGTTCATGTCGATCCCCTTAAAGACGCCACCTACGCTCTCCCGCTTCAAGCTCTTTTTCCCCTGGGACGACGATTTTACTTTTTCAAGACGGTTGAGTGCAATGTGAGATTTTAGCTCTCCCATGAGCACTTCTGCTTTCTTTCCCCGAATGGAGACCACTTCACCAGCCGACTCCTGCCCGGCCATCCTGACCTTGTCGCCTACTTTTATCTCGCCAGCCACAGTTGTCCATACAGGCTTTTTCTCCTCCACTTCCTCAGTCAGCGAAACTTGTATATCTGTGAGCTTTTGGCGCACTTCTTTTGTCTTTTCCTTTTCGGCCTTGTTTTCTTTTATCTCCCTGATAGTATTTTCTACCGCTTTATTGGCGTCGAGTACAATTCGCTTGGCTTCCTGCTTGGCTTCCTTAATAATCTTGCTCTTTTCTGCATCCAAATGAGCTTTCAGGTCCTGGTAGTCTTTGAGTATTTTTTCAAGCTCAGTGTCCTTTCGGTTAACACTCTCGTACCTGGTTTGAAAATCATTTTTAGCGGCTTCCAACTCGTTGATGAGCGTTTCAAACTTCACCTGCGAATGCCCAACAAGGCCTTTCGCCCTTTCGATCACCGCATTTGACAGCCCAATATTTGCGGCCATTTCCAAGGCGAAAGAGCTCCCTGGTCGTCCCACTTCCAGTTCATACAAAGGCTTCAACTGATTTACATCGTATCTCATAGCCCCGTTGATGATGCCTGCATTCTTCTCAGCCATACTCTTCAGATTGCCATAATGCGTAGTAATCACTCCAAAGGATTGCTTTTTGTACAATTGCTCCAGCACGCCCTCCGCAATAGCTCCACCAAACTGCGGCTCGGTGCCAGCGCCAAACTCATCAATCAGAAACAATGTCTTCCCTCCTGCATTTTCGAGGAAAAAACGCATAGAAGTGAGGTGAGAACTGTAGGTACTTAGGTCATTTTCCAGCGACTGTTCATCGCCCATATCGATGAAGATCTTATTGAAAACCCCCATGACCGAGTCGTCTCTAACGGGTACCAAGAGACCGCACTGTAGCATGTATTGCAATAAGACGACGGTTTTCAGGCACACCGACTTGCCGCCGGCATTTGGCCCCGAAATAATCAGAATGCGCCTTTCTGCATCAAGCTCAATATCCAGAGGAACAATAGGCTTTTGGGCCTTTTTGTGCAAAAGATAAAGAAGAGGATGAACCGCCTTGTGCCAAACAATGACCGGATTTTCGTCTATGACAGGCAGCAAGCCATTGATTTCGATGGCAAGCAAAGCCTTCGCCCGTATAAAGTCAATCGCACCAAGAAAATGGTAAGCTTTTTCCAGCGCAGGAATATGAGGCCTTAATTGATCAGTGAAATTTCTAAGAATTCGGATGATTTCCCTTCTTTCTTCCAGCTCCAGCTCCCTTATACGGTTGTTGATCTCCAGGGCCTCGGCCGGCTCCATAAACACAGTTTGTCCTGTTGCCGACTCATCATGAATAAATCCTTTCAGCTTGCGCTTGTGTTCTGCCAGTACCGGAATAACCAAACGCCCGCCCCTTACGGCAATGGAACCATCGTCGGGCGACCACCCCTGTTTTTGTGCGTCTTTGCTTATGTGATCCATTACCCTCCTCAGCGAGGAATGCTCGCTGACCATTGAGGCCCTTATTTGCATAAGCTCTTTGGAGGCGTTGGCTCTCAGCTTTCCTGTGTCATCAATAATAGCCTCAAACCATTTAATAATATCGGTGGGAAGATCTACCATCCCTGATAACCCGTGCAGCGTCGGGCACTCTTCGGCATGTTTTGTCAGCACAGACTGAAGTTGAATAATGGTGCTGAGTGACCGTTTAAGGTCGTAGGCTTCTTCTTCCTCCAGGTAAGTACCGCTAACCTTCATTTTGGCAAGCTGTTCCGCCGGATCAATGTAGTTGGCGTCGGGCAGTCTGTTACCTGCCGCAAATAACCGTCTAAGCTCCTCAGTTTGAATCAAAAGCCTTTTCAGGTACTTCAAGTCGTCTGAAGGCTTCATCTTCTCCACATGCCTTGTGCCGAGGCTGCTAAGGCATTTGGCGGCCACCATTTCACGGATTTTATCGAAGCCGGTTTTGGCCTCGAAGGTATCAGGAAAAACCCTCATAGCGACTCCCCTGATTCTTCAGGCTCTTTTCGAGAACCCATGTTGCGTCTCACTGAGAGACTATCCACTACAGCCGCATAAATTTTATCCAGCATTTCCACATGCTCAAGGTAATACTCAAAGCTATGTGTATAAACCGAATCCGACACGTTGTGCTTATCAAACAAAAGTTGCTGCTGCTGCTTGTAAAGAGCTGTAGAGGAGTCGTAGGTTAACTTTAGTGAGGCTACCTCCGTTTCCAGCTGATGTATATCGGTAAGGATGCTGATCATTCGTTGAGGCTCAACGATACCAGCAGGAATTTCTTCTTTGTTGCTACATCCAAAGAGAGATATCAAGAAAAGGCCACCAAGGCTCCAAAAAACATTTTTCACCGACAAAATTTAGCTAAATAAATTCTAACTTTAAACCCCAAACCAAGAGTAATGAAGGATTTCCTCAAGAAGCTGCGAAGATATGAGATTGAGATCAGGAAGGCAATCACCTCACAAATGCAGGGAGATTTTCATTCGATCTTTAAAGGCTCCGGTCTGGAGTTTGACGACGTGCGTCAATACCAGTACGGAGATGATATCAGAACCATAGACTGGAATGTGACCGCCAAAGGGCACGGTACCTTTGTGAAAACGTTCAAGGAGGAAAAGGAGCAGACGGTCTTCTTCATTCTTGACGTAAGTGCCTCGCAGGAAATTGGAGCCGACGGGCAGCAGAAAATAGATATTGGAAAAGAGCTCTGTGGGCTTTTGGCGCTTTCAGCCATTAAGGAGGGCAGCCAGGTTGGTGTGCTGTGCTATTCTGACAAGAAAGAAAAATACATCAAGCCGGCCAAAGGGCTGAGACACGCCTATCAAATTATAGATAGCTTGTTTAATCTGAAACCATCGTCAACAGGTACTAATCTAAACCTGGGCATAAGAAGCGCCATGAACATGATCCATCGCAAAAGCGTGATCATTATGATTTCCGATTTTGTAGACGATGACTATCAACAGGGCATTAAGGCTTTAGCAAAAAAACACGACCTGGTGGTGATCCACCTGAGCGACAGGAGAGAAACACATTTCCCAAGATTGGGTATAGTGCCATTGTATGACAAGGAAAGCAAAAAAACGATCTGGGTAAACACTTCCGCCCCTGCCTTTCGTAAAAAAGTGGAAACCATCTATCAGGGAAATCAGTATGATCTTGAGAAGTTGTGCAAGAAGAATCAGGCCAACTACCTTTCTATAAGTACCGAAGAAGAATACGTGCCAAAATTGATCCGTTTGTTTAGAGTGAGAAATAAAGTCAGGAAAAGTGGGTAAAACAACGGTTTGTTTCATGGCTGCATGGCTGCTCAGTTGGGGCGCATTGCATAGCCAGTCGGTGAATGTTAAGGGATATTTTCTGGAAGACAGCGTGAAGCTGGGTAGCCCTGCCAGCTATGTGCTTGTGGCCGAGTATCCCGGCAGCATCAAAGTGCTTTTTCCCGATTCTACGCATCGTTTCACCCCGTTCGAATTCAACAAACAAACGTTTTTTCCTTCCAAACTGAGAGATGGTTCAGTGGTGGATAGCGTCATTTATGAGCTTTCCACTTTTGAGCTGGAGCCCTACCAAAGCCTTCAGCTACCGGTGTTTCGCTTAAGAGAAAAAGACAGCCTCAAGGTGATGTCTAACATCGATTCACTGTTTATTGATGGCTTGCTGGACGAAATTCCACAGGATGCCAAATTAAAAGAAACAGTGGGCTACAGTCCGCTGGATTTCGCTTTCAACTATCCATACCTCGTTATTGGTGGGATTCTCTTTCTCATCATTGCTATCACTCTTTTCCTTGTTTTTGGAAAAACGGTGAGGAAAAAGATCACCCTGTACCGGATGCGCAAGAAATATGAGAAGTTCTCCAATAGCTATACTGAGCAATTGAGAGCCGTTCGCAACGAAAGCGGTATCAGGGACGCCGAAATAGCTCTTATACTGTGGAAGACGTATCTGGAATCGCTTGAAAAGATTCCCTACACCAAACTGACCACAAAAGAAATACTGAAAGGCGAAGAGAATGCAAAGCTTCAGACGGCATTGAAAAGTATCGACAGAAGCATTTACGGCCGAATAAACGACAAAGAATTGTTCAAGCAATTCGAGGTATTAGAGGACATTTGTCTGGATAAATACAAAAAGAAGGTAGAGGAGGTGAAACATGGATGAGGCAGCTATAAAAATGGCAGAGGAAACTCCGTGGTTCTTTTTGAAATGGTTTGCGCCCTCAACATTTCAGAATTTTGACTGGGCCTTTCCGGTTGTGCTTTATCTGCTACCTGCCGTGCCCTTACTTTTCCTCTTAAAATGGCTACTGACATTTAAGAGGCAACAAAAATTAGATATTGCCCTTACCAAAACCGACCTAAGGTCTGATCCGCTTAGCGTGCTGAGGTTCTTACCCGGTTTGGTACTGTTTTTTACGTTTTTGCTGCTCATCATTGCTCTGGCGAGGCCGCAGAAGACGAATGAAAAAGTGGAGCAATGGACGGAAGGCATCGATATCATGCTGGTGATTGATATTTCAGAATCCATGCAAATTCAGGATTTTGAGCCCAACAGGCTGGAAGCAGCCAAGCAGGTGGCACGGGATTTCATTACAGGCCGGTTTCAGGACAGGATCGGTCTTGTGGTATTTTCCGGTGATGCATTTTCTATGTCGCCGCTCACCACCGATTACGACCTGCTTAACGCAAACATCAACACTGTAACGTTCGACTTAATTGAAAGCCGGGGAACCGCCATTGGCAGCGCTCTGGCAGTAGGCACCAACCGCATGCGTGAGTCCGATTCCAAATCGAAGGTGCTTATCCTATTGAGCGACGGTGATAATACCGCTGGCAATATTGACCCCATCACTGCCGCAGAGCTTGCCAGGGCCTATGATATTAAGATTTACACCATTGCTATTGGAAAGGAAGGCCGTGTGCCTTTCGGTACCGACTTCTTTGGAAGAACCCGCTTTGTGGAGAATACACTCGACGAAACTACGCTGCGGGAAATTGCCCGAATTGGTGAAGGTAAGTTCTACAGAGCGATCGACAACGACGCATTGGAAAGAGTATTCCAGGAGATTAATGAGTTTGAAAAGGCTGAAATAAAAACGACCCAATTCAAGGATACGACCGATTTTTACACGGTGTACCTGAAATGGGCCATTGCGTTTTTATTGCTTTGGCTGCTGCTCAAAAGCAGCTTTATGAGCAATATACTGAGGGACTAAGGCCTTTAGCTTTGGGATGAGTGCTATTCGTCCTGATCAATTCTATCACCTTTCCCCCCTCCAAAATGGGCATTTATAATTGGCAACACTCGTAGCCCTTTCGGATTGTCCTTTACAATATTGATGAGACCTATTTGCATGCCGCGAAGGCGGTGGGTGGTGTTGATTATACCAATACTCAAGCCATTTTGAGTACCCTTCACAGCATTAACGGCACTGATGGAAATCCCATTCAATGAGCTGTCGGATCCATTTTCAACCTTCAGGAAAATCGGGGCAACTGTGATGCCTGACACCTGCTGACCGCCGATGGCCAGTGCTACATTGATGCCTCTGATTTTCTTCGAGCCCATGCCTACACCAGCAAAGTTAATACCGGTAAGTGACTCTCCGGCGCCAATTCCTACTAGCGCCAAGTTGACTCCTGTCATTTTCTGGCCGGCTCCCATACCAATTCCTGCTACATTAAGGCCAATGGCATTTTCAGAAGCACCCAGTCCTACCAGGGCAAGGTTAATTCCCTTCAGGCTTTCGCCAGCGCCTACGCCGATACCACCGAAGTTAAAGCCGACAGCGTTGCCAGAAGCTCCCATGCCAACGCCTCCAATATTAATGCCTTTGATGTCGCCGCCAGCGCCGACACCGACAAGGCCAAGGTTGAACCCGGTAACGTCGCCACCGGCACCTAAGCCTACACCGCCGATATTAATTCCCGATAACTTGTTGCCAGCTCCAACGCCAATGCCTGCAATGTTGATTCCTGACACGTTTCTCCTTGCGCCAACACCAAATATCCCCAGGCTTATCCCGCTCCTGTTTTCAGAGCCCAATGCCAAAGGGACGCCAACAGAGATGCCATTCACGTCACCAGTATGAAGTTCTTCGTCTTTGGGTGCCCAGGCTGTAATATTGATCCCGTTTACCTTCTCCAGGTTGCTGTCCTTAAAATTAAATCGGATACCCGTGAAGCTTGGAAGGTTGCCAAATCCGATGCCGCCGTTCTTTGAGGGGATGCCAAAGCCCTGAGAAAAGGCGCATTGTGCCGAAAGAACCAGCACAACCAGTGATGAAATCGTAGTCTTTTTCATAGTCCGTTTTTTGAGTTTTTATTGAATGGTAGATGAACACCAGTTGGGTTAGGTTGCATGGGTACGATAGATTTCTCAAGTTTTTTTAGAACCTTTAAAGTAAAATCAAACCTGCGTTCGTCTGCTTATTTGATGAACGAACCTGTTTCACTCACAATGACCGAAAGAAGATCTCAAAACATTGCTGAAGCGTTAAAGCAATACGGGAAACGTCTGTTTGGTTTCATCAGATCGAGGGTTCGAACGCTGGAAGAGGCTGAAGATATCACGCAGGAGGTGTGGTATCAATTCAGTAACCTGGTTGATGTGGAGTCGATAGAGCAGGTAAATGCCTGGCTATTCCGGGTAGCCAGAAACAAGATTACCGACAACTACCGAAAGAAGAAGGTTGATCTTCTGGATGATCAGGCCTTCGAAGATGATGGCGACGGCGATTACATGCTGAGAGACCTTTTGCCATCGGAGGAAGATGTGCCTGAGCTTGAAAACCTGAAGGAAATTTTCAGAAAAGAGCTTTTCGCAGCGCTTGAGGAGCTTCCTGTCAATCAGCAGCAAGTCTTTATCTGGAACGAAATAGAAGATATGACTTTCCAGGAAATGTCAGACCTGACAGGAGAGAACATCAAAACTTTGATATCAAGGAAACGATACGCAGTGCAGCACCTTAGAAAAAAGCTACTGCCGCTTTACAATGAATTAATGAATTAAAATAACATAGTTATGTATACTGAAAATAAGTTCAACCGTGGTAAACACTGGGCGAAGAAGATAGGCCTGATCATCGTGCTTGTGCCGCTTTTCGTGTTCGTGTTTGGCTTTGTTGTCATGACGCTTTGGAACTATACCCTTCCAGCTCTGTTTGGCATTAGCACCATCACATTCTGGCAAGCAATAGCCATTACTATCCTGTCAAAAATTCTCTTTGGTGGATTTCATGGCGGTAAGGGGCACAAACAAAGCCATAACAGGAGCGACTACTGGAAACACCGCTGGAAAAATATGTCAGAAGAGGAAAGAGAAAAGTACAAGAACCGCTGGAAGAATTGGTGTGATACAAGGTGGGATGATGAGCGGAAGGACACTGAAGAGCAAAGCTGAGGTAAGAATTCCCATGATTACCTCAGCGGAATAATCATCCCAATTCCTTCGGGCCCGAGGTTTACATTTTGTAGAATTCGGGCCCAATCTTTTTGGGCACTATGTTGAACCAGGTACATGCTCAAATCAAAAACAAACAAAAAACCACCCTGAAGAAGCACTCCCTTGCCGAAGCCATTCAGTCTATCGGACTGCTTCAATGCATTTTTTGATCTCTCTATCATATAAAGCCCACCAGCCATATAGGCCACATCCAGGGCCGTATTGACCAGAAATATTCTCTCAACTGAATGTTGCTCGCTATAAGCTGCTTGCCAGTCGGCGGCACCGGCATTTCCTCTCATGCTTTGCCACAAAGAAGCACCAGCCAGACCAAGGTTAACAACATTCCAAATTGAATTCATTTGATAGAAGTACTTTTGGGAGCCTTCAGCTTTGGCTTGCAATATGGGGTTTACGGTAAGATTGCCGAGCGCCCAACCACCGAGAATACACATACCGGTGGTGGTAATTTTAACTCTATTACTATCCAACGCCTGCCACGAAGCAACCGCTTCCAGTGCGCCGTCGGGCTGCTGGCCAATAACCGTGTGAAATAAAAAAATCAAAAGGAAGCAGGCTAATGGTTTCATGCCTGGTTAACATCAGGAAAGCCCAAAGGTTGTATTTGGCGGGTAACTTTTTTTTCAACCACCCTTTAATTCCACATTCTCCTCCACCAAAAAGGCCTTCCAGCTTTCCAGCTTTTCCTTTTTCAATACACGTGGAAATTTGTTTTGACCGCCCTCTTTACCCTGCGCTTTCATCCATTTGTAGAAGAGTTGCGATGGAATCAGCTCCACAAAAATCTCTTTCAGGGCAGCAGTGCGCTCCACTTTGTAGTCATCGTTGATCTCCTTCAGTCTGGCATCCAACTTTTCTTTGAACAGCTTTGGGTCGGTTTCGTCTTCAATGCCTATGTACCACCGATGAGCAAAAAGCGACCCGTACTTTTCGCCGGTGACTGTAAACTCCTTCACCCGGATATTCAGCTCATCCGACACCAGCTCCACAGCTTTGTTCATATTGTCCATCGACAAATGCTCGCCGCAGAGGCTGAGGAAATGCTTGGTTCGGCCCGTGATCATGATCTCACAGTCGTCTTTTGACACAAACTTGATCGTGTCGCCAATCAGGTATCGCCAGGAGCCCGAATTGGTAGAAATGAGCAATGCATACTCTTTCCCTTCCTCTACTTCGTCGATTTTATAGGTTTGCGGGTTATCGACCATTTCTCCCTCGGCTGTGAAGTTGGTTTCGTTGAAAGGAATGAATTCATAGAAGATGCCATTGTTCAGCACCAATCGCATCGATTTTGAGAAAGGGATGTACTGGAAGCCAAAGAAACCCTCGGAAGCCAGATAGGTTTCCATGTAAATGAGGGGCTTGGCCAGTAATTTTTCAAAGCTTTTTCGATAGGGATCCATCGAAACGCCACCATGAACAAAAATGGTCAGGTTCGGCCAGATATCGTGGATGGTTTTGACTTTGTAATGGTCAATGATCCTTTCCATAAGAATTTGAAGCCAAGCCGGCACTCCTGAAATAATGCCTATGTCCCAATCCTTTGCCTTTAAAGTGATCTCTTCAATTTTTTCGTTCCAGTCCCTCGTCTTAGCAATCCGCTTACCCGGCTTATAAAAATGCTGAAACCAGAAAGGAATTTGCCCGGCGGTGATGCCGCTCAAGTCGCCCTCAAAATAAGATCCATTTCGCTGAAGTTGCGTGCTGCCGCCCAGCATCAATATACCGGCCGAAAACACTTCGTCGGACACATTGTACTTGGAAAGAGTAAGGATTTGTCTGATGCTGGTTCTCTGGATAGACTTGATCATGTCCTTAGTGACAGGAATGTGCTTCGAGGCCGACTCCGAAGTGCCCGAGCTAAGCGCAAAGTACTTTACCTTTCCCGGCCAGCACACATCCGGCTTTCCCTGCATCAGCTTGTGCCACCAGTTGGCATACATGCTGCTATAATTATGAACAGGAATGTTTCTTTTAAACTCGTCGTAAAAGTGATCGCTGTGTTTGTGCTTGAAGCTGGTCAAAAGCTCATTGAAATGATAGGCCTGACCAAATTCTGTGCCTCGGGCCTGTATCAATAATTTCCTTAGCTCCATCTTCTGAAGGTCGGCCGGAAACGAGTAGTCCTGTTCCAAACTTTCCCTCAGTCTAATTCCCTTCTTTAATAGCTTTCCTATTATCTCCATAAACCGCCAGCAATTGAATTTAATTAGAAAGTTACACAACAAAACATGGAATCAGTAACTCCCTTGATTAATTTTGGATTACGAAAATCGCTAAAAAATGGATATTGATATTGGCAGAAATCTTCAAACTTTTTTAAGCACCATCGATCAAAACAAAGCTAAGTTGATTGCGGTAAGCAAAACAAAGCCCGTAAGCCTCATTATGAAGGCTTACGAAGCAGGACAGCGAGAGTTTGGTGAAAATAAGGTGCAGGAAATGGTAGAAAAGCATGAAGAGATGCCAAAAGACATACACTGGCATTTAATTGGGCATCTGCAGACTAATAAAGTAAAATACATTGCCCCATTTGTCCACCTAATTCACAGCGTGGACAGCGAAAAGCTATTAAGAACCATCGACAAGGAAGCGAAAAAAACCAATCGGGTGATAGACTGTTTGCTACAGGTGCACATTGCGGAGGAAGAAACTAAGTTTGGGCTGTCGGATGATGAAGCGAGACAGCTGCTAAGCCCAGAGGTATTGGACGGCCTGCCTAACGTTCGTATTGTGGGCCTGATGGGCATGGCTACCAATACGGAAAGTGAGGAGCAGGTTAAAAAAGAGTTCCGCCATTTAAAGGCACTTTTCGGAGAATTGAAATCGACAGTTAACCACACAAGAGTCATTATGGCTGAATTATCCATGGGCATGAGTGGAGATTACCAGCTTGCCATTGAAGAGGGCAGCACGATGGTGCGTGTGGGAAGTGCCATTTTTGGTCAAAGGAATTATTCAGCCTAAGTCATAGTTTGTCTCAACACCACGCAGCAGCAGATCAATCATGTCAGATTCAGTCAACAAAAACGCCAAAAGAACCCTTATCGTAGCTTCCGTCTTCGGCGCACTTGCTGTAGGCATCGGAGCCTTCGGCGCTCACTCCCTCAAAGCACATTTGTTGGAAATTGGCCGGTTCGACACCTTTGAATCTGCCGTTCGGTATCATTTTTATCACACATTCGCTTTGCTGGTGGTTGGCTTGCTCCAATTGCGCTTCAACAACAAGTACCTCAGTTGGTCTGCCAATTCTTTTCTGGCTGGCATCCTTCTCTTCAGTGGCTCTCTTTATACGTTGTGCCTGGCCCCCAGCCTTGCGTATCTGGGCATTATTACTCCCTTTGGTGGCCTATTCTTTATTTCTGGCTGGCTTGTCACGGCTTTTGGCGTTAGCCGCCAATAAACCTCTAAATAGCTTTTTGTCCTTTTGTAACAGCTATGCATCCGCTCGTCCGGCCAAAGAAAATTTTTATCTATAAATATAAATAATTTAATTTTTTTTTATACTTTTCGTATAACATAAATGATTCAGACTCGTTAGAGTTGTATAGGTTGTCACTGAAATTGGAAATAGGTAGACAATCAAAAAGAGACTAACTGTTAAACAGCATATATGAATCCATTTGTTCACTCATGTGAACGTCCCAGCTATGGAGTATAAAAGTTAAGGTTAGGTTGATTAGTATTAGTTGTCATAAAAAGTCTTCCCCATTGGGGAGGACTTTTTTTATTTATCAAGTTTGGGTTCCATTTCTTCTTCTAAAGTCATAAAAAGTAATCGTCAGGTTCCAAATCGATTCAAAAAAATATAAGAACCTATAAATTAGACACTTAGATACAGATATAATCAAGTGATTCATTGATAAAATATAACTATTTTTATATTATTTTATACTTTTCCACAACAACTCTACCTTAGCTACGTTGGTAAGGGCATGAACCAAAAATTAAAAGCTATGTGGAAAAGAAAAAATTCAGTTATGTCAATGTGGGCCACCGGCCTTCTTTCGTTAAGTGTTTTAGCATTTACAAGCTGTAATAAGGAGGGAGATGAAAACCTGGGTGAAGGTAGCATGGAGATACAAGTAACTGATGCTCCGGCCGACAATGATGGCATAGAAGCCGTATTTGTGACTGTAACAAATGTAAAAGTAGATGGCCAGGTGGTAGAAGGGTTTGAAGGCCCAAAGACCATCGACATAATGGCCCTGCAGAATGGAAAGACTGAAGTGCTTGCCACAGACAGGTTTACGGCAAAGTCGTATCAAAACATCACGCTAGAGATTGATTCTGAAATGGACGAAGATGGAGATATGCCTGGTTCCTACGTAGAAATGTCCGACGGAACGAAACACAAACTTGCAAGTAGTGCTGGTGAAAAAAGCGAATATACATTCAAAGGTACTAGCCGAGTAATGGCTGATGCAAAATCTACGGTCGTGCTTGATTTTGACTTGAGAAAGTTCATTAGAGAGTCTGATGCTGGTAGTGCTTCAAGTTTTAGCTTTGTTAGCAAGTCTGACCTTGATGGGTACCTGAGGTTTGCCGATGAAGACAATAGTGGTAGCGTGAAAGGAAATTATGACGGGCAAATTGCTGCCGACGAAAAGGTGATCGTTTATGCCTACAAAAAAGGTAGCTTTAACGAAAGCCAGGAAGCTGATGAAGACGCCAGCATCCAATTCAAAAAAGCAGTTGCTTCTTCTGAAATACATGGAGCCCTGACAAAATCTTTTAGTTTCTACTTTCTTGAAGAGGGGGAGTATGAGTTTCACTTTGCTTCATATGAAGAGAATGAAGCAGGCGAGATGGAACTTAACGGATTGATCGATGCCGAAAGCGAAACTAATGTGGACCTGCTCAACAATGTTGAGATACAGGCCGGCGTTCAATTGACACTCAATGTCATTGCCAATGGCATCTAAAGATAAAGGTTAGGTTGATTAGTATTAGTTGCAAAAAGCTCTCTCCTCTGGAGAGGGCTTTTTTTTTGTTGTTGAGTCAATCTCTATGGCAAATGGAGTTGTAGGGGCAATTTTTGCACTTCTTCAGATCATCGGTCTGATCGAAGGGTGTTTCCTCGTCAAATATTTCTTCAAGCAACGTTTTTAGTCCACCCACAAATTCGGGCATAAAAGGCCTGATGTCCTGTACCAGTGTACCCTTCCCTCTCGACCCTTCCGCCTTTAGCTCAAGCTCCACCTGGAAATTGTCGTTGAAAAGCTCCCTGCTATTGTACAGCCCTGCCAGCACTTTGATGTCTTCGGCAACGGCGTTTTTATCGAGATAAAGCATGCCGTAATAGAAGGTCTGCATGGCAGCTTTGTTTCGTTTCGGGTGTTCCCGGTCGAAGAGCGTTTCTATCCCATAAAAAACCTTGTTGTCTGCGCCGCTTTTATAGTCCATCACCCGCACCAGGCCCTCTTTGCTGTCGACCCTGTCGATGATACCTTTCAGTTTTACTTTGCGCCCGCCCGTTAGCTGAAAATCAAGCGGTAGCTCGTCCAGCTCCAGGCCAAGAATTTCGAATGGTGCATAGCTTTCGTCGTTCTTCAGTATCTCCATCGTCAGCTTTTTGGCGATCGACTGTGCAATGAGGTTTCGCCCCTCAGCTTTGAACTGCTTGCCAGTGCCCAGGCTGTAGTGCATTTCAAAGGCCTTTTGCAATGCTTCAGGAACACCTTTTCTTATGCTATCAAAATCGGCTTTATCAATTTGCCTGGAGCCTTTCTTTTTTATGAAATCGGCATACAGAAACTCCAGGGCATGGTGAAGGATGTTGCCGAAAACGGCCGGATCAATCTCGGCCTGTACCTCTTCCGGTTCATAGAGCCTGGCCACGTGGCGGAAGTAAAAGCGCAAACGACAGTCGAGGTAGGTATTGAGGGCGGATGGCGACAATCTTTGGTGAGCAGCGGATTCATCGTCAGTCACCAAAAACTCACCAAGCCTTGCCAGTACCTCATTCGTCTTTCGTATCAGAATCGGTTGAGGTACGCTGATGGCGACGTCGCTGCTTAACGATTTATATTGAATGCTTGCACCATGCACAGTCTCATATTTGAGCTGGTACAGCAGGCGGCTCTGCTCTCCTTTCAGGTTGGTTTCATTGCTGGTGTTGTGCAGGAAGGTAACCTTTTCGGCCCTTTGCAGCAGGCGATAAAACAGGTAGCTGTAGAAGGCATCCTGCTGATCAAAGGTGGGCAGCCCAAAGCCTTTCCTGAGGTTGTAAGGCACAAAAGACTGCGTAGCAGCCTCGGCTGGCCAATAGCCTTCGTTCATACCCAGCACGAAGACCTGTTTGAAGTCGAGGTTCCTGGTTTCGAGCACACCCATCACCTGCAGTCCTTTGAGTGGTTCGCCGCTGAAAGGAATCCGCACCGACTGCGCCACCTTTCGGAACAGCTTTTGGAAAAGAGTCACGTCAGGAGCCTCGTTGCCGACAAGCAGCGTTTTCAACCGCATTAGCTGTTCATGGAACTTGATGATATACTCTTGTTCCAGATTAGTCTGTTCGAGACCACCCTGTTCCGGCTGGTTCTCCTGAAGCGAATCGTATAAGAGATTCAGTAGTGCAAGCAAATGGTCAAGCGGCGACGCTTCCGAATAGAACAACGTCTTGATAAAACTTCCGGCATCAGCAAAATCAGCTTTATCAAGTGAGATGATATTGTCTTTTTCGATGGTATAAATGAGGCTGCTTGCTTCTTTCGTAACCGTGGAGAAAACATAAGGATGTCTCAAAATCGCCAGGACATCCCTGTAGGAATAGGCTTCGAAGGCTTTGTCGCCATCTCTCTTTGTCCTCGTGTTCTTGCGTAGGTCGAGCACCGCATCCAGCAACCCAAAAAGTGGTGTATCCTTCAGCGGATATCCCATGGTGATGTTCACTTGCTTCACGCCTTCCGGCAGAGAATTGAGCACCGGAAACAGGAAATGCTCCATAGGCATGACAACGACCGTTTCTTCAGGTACCCAGGACGGATCTTTTGCCAGCTCTTCTAATCGTTCGCCCACGTATTTGGCTTGCCCTATCTCCAGCGACACGCCAACAGCATCGATGTCCTTCGGCTTTTCGAAGTTGGCAGGGATTTCTGCCGGGAAGGTTTTGCCCAGCAACGTATCTTCTTTGTACTGCCTGAAAAACTGGCCCGACTCCTGCTGCTCCGACCGAACGTAATAGTCGTCCATGTCCCAGAAAATGCGGGCGTTGGTTTCTCTCACAAAGTACTTCAGCACAGCCTCCTCGGCAGAAGTCAGTGCATTGAAGCCAGCAAACCAAAACTGCGAATCGCCTTGATCAGGATCGAAAGTATCGGCATTGCAGGCTTCGGCGATGCTTCGATATACCATGCCCTTGTAGGCAAGCTTCCTGTCAGCAAGCCGCTTGCGGTAATCCTGGTAGATAGGTACGAGCAGCTTCCATGTTTTCAAAAAATGAAGCTGGTCTCCTTTGGCCTGAGGCATGAAACTCTTCCAGAACGACTGAATCACCAGCCGCTCTTCATCGCCCAGGTAGGCAAAAGCATCGTCGAGCTCCTTCTGGGTCTGAATACTTTGAAAGAGATGGTCTGGCTCCACAAGGTATTGGTCAATATCCTCAAAGTCTCCCACCAGCACTTCGCCCCAGAAAAAGAACTTCTCCAGCGATTCCGCTTCAGGGTTAACCTTTCGGTAAGCGCTGTACATCTCGTACACCAGTGTCAGCTTATCGGCAATTTGGACGTCGGTGTATTGAAACAGGAAGTCCTCAAGGCTGTATATTTCCGGCGCCCACACGGGGTTCTTGATCTTTCGTGCCAACGCCCTGCGCAGGAACAGGCCCGCCCGGCGGTTGGGGAAAATCAGCTTTACCTTGCCCAGGTCTTCGCCTCCTTCGGCGATGAGTGCATCGGCAATCTCTTCCAGAAATGTTCGCTGCTGGCTCATGCTACCTGATTGATTTTTAGTTCGTCGATATACACCAGGAAGCCAGTCACCTTAGCATAACCCATACCAGAGAGCAAACTCACGTATTCCGTCGCCTGCCGGACATGGTTATTGGAAGGCATCCCGGTCTTAAATTCTATCAGCACCGCCTCTTCCGCTTTCAGTAATACCCTATCGAAGCGCCTGATGTCGCCGCTCATGGGCAGTACAGGACTTTCAGTCCGCACTTCCCACTCTCCGCCATACCAGCCTTTCATTTCAGGCAGGTCGAACAGCTTTTCAAGTTGTTCCCGGATGGATGCTTGCTCTTCCTTGTCCATTGGCTCCAATGGCAGCAGGTCAGTCAATACTTTCAGGAGATCGTCCTGGTGCTTGATATGAGAAAGTAGTCGGTGATATACCGTGCCTCGTTGGGTAGAAATCAGGCTTTTCTCCCTGACACCTTCGTCAAGCGTGCCACCTTGCAAGCGGATGCTAAGCCGGTTGCGCCAATTGGTGGAAAGGTAGTTTTTTAAGCCAACTGTCGGTTGCCTGTCTCCTATTTGCTCGTCGTCGTACAAAGGTAGTCCGCCTATTTGCACTGAGTAGCTAGCTGCATCTATTTCCGGCGCAGGTGTGATAGCGAAGTCCCCGGTGCTCTCATCAAGAAAGAGCTTATAGAGTAAATCCGATACTTTATTGATGCTGAAACCTCCCGATTTATTGAACTTGGGCAAAGGCGCATAAATGTAAAGCGCTTCCTCTGGCCGGGTGAGGGCCACGTAGAGCAGGTTAATATTGTCGAGATAGATTTGTTTTTTTTCTTCGTAGTAAGCCTCGGCAAAATACGTGGCCGTCAGCTTGCTGGAGTAGCGCACCGGATAATAAGGCAGCCGGTCGAAGGGCGGAATAGCCGGGGCTTCGCACCACAGCACCTCTTCCAGCTTGTGGTCAAAGTCCCAGCTGCAGAATGGCACCAGCACAGCCTTGAACTCCAGGCCTTTGGCTTTGTGAATGGTCATGATGCGGATGGCGTCCTGCTCTTCAGGCACCTGCACGCTGCGACGGGAGCCTGTATCGGCCCACCACTGTAGGAATGAGCCCACATCACCCCGGTTGTTTTTACTGTACTCCAGCAGGGCATCCTGAAAGCCCTGGAGATAAGGAAACTCTCTTGGGTATTCCGTCAGGCCAAACAACCCGATCAAGCGCTCGGTCAGCTCTAGCAACGGCACCTTCAGCAAGGCAGGCAGTTCTTCAATAAAATCCGCTGGCAGCAATTGCTCAAACTCTGCCTGCTTTTCTTGGTTGCCCGCCCAAATGAATAGCTCCGACAACCCGGGCACAGATTTTTTGGTAAGAAAATGATGGTATTCGTACACCAGCTGTGCCAGGGCCAGGTTGTTTTTGGGGTTGTACAAATGGCTGAAAGCAGACAACAGCAACCGCACGACCGGGGAAGCACCGAGGTAAAGTGACTCTGGCGAAATGACATCGTAGCGCTTTTTACCTGTGGCCGTTTCCTTTTTCTCTAGTAGCGCCTTCGCCATTTTCCTACCTTCTTCTGCCCGCCTCACCAGGATGCAAATGTCCCGCAACGCATATTTTGGTTGCAGGTCTTCGATAGTGGTAATCGCTTGCTGAATGGCTTTTTCGTCCCAGCTCCCAGTTTCTTCCGAAGCCTCCTCGTCATCGTCCGGACTGTCGCTTTCAAACCACTGAAGCTTTATCAGTCCACCTATTTTGTTTTCGTTGCCCTGCCCCTGCGCCGCCTCGTGGTACGACAGCCGGAAGCGTTCCAGCTCCTTCCCGACTCTCGCTTTCATGGTGTCGTCAGGAATAGATGAAGCACCTTCCAACAGCATATCAGCCAGGAAGTTCGGAGCCAGGTCAAAGAGTTTATTGTTGAAGTTGATGATGTTGGCGTAGCTGCGCCAGTTGTTTTGGAGCTGCTCGGCTTGGGTGTATACGTCGCCAATATCATTGGCCACCTGATCAAGCAGTAGCTGGGAGTCGCCACCCCGCCAGCGGTAGATGGACTGTTTCACATCGCCTACCACCAGGTTTTTGTAGCCTTGCGCCAGGCTGTTTTCTACCAAAGGCCGGAAGTTGCGCCACTGAAAGCCGGACGTGTCCTGAAACTCATCGATGAGGTAGTGTCGGTAAAACGTGCCTGCCTTTTCGTAGATATAGGGCGTTTCGTTGTCGCCGATAATGCGGTTAAGAAAGTCGGGCGCATCGGAAATCAGCATCACCTCTTCTTCATCCCGGTAGTCCCCCAGGTTGCGGCTGAGGTCGGAAATGATGCCCAGCGTGTACAGGTAGCGCATGACCTGGATGGCGCTGTTGTAGGCCAGGATATTACGGTCGTGGTAGTCGATCATGCCATTGTAAGCGGCCAGAATACCTCCTTCCAGCGCCTGCTCCAGCTGGGGCCTGATCTTGCTGGTTTTGGTGATCCATGCATCGAGGTTGTCGGTGGCGCCCCGGCGGGTATCGGAGATTTCGTATTCGTTTTTGGCAAACTTGGTAAACAGGCCAGCCGGGCCGCTTCCTCCACGGCTGAAATCTGCGACGGTAAGCCCGTGCTCCTCCAGTACTTTATCAAATTTGGCAATGAAGCCCTTCACCGTGTTTTCAAAAACGGCCGTCAGCTCCTGCATGCCTTTCATGAACAGCTGCACCCGGTTGTCGTCTTTGGCTACTTCGGCCAGCATAGGAGCGACTACCTTGAAGCGTTCCTTAAAAAGCTCCCTACCCAGGCTGCGGATGTCTTTGCGGATGTCCCACGACTTGCCCTGCTGTAGTTTGTCTTCCGCAAACTGCGTGAGCCAGCGGGTGAGCTGGGGGTTGTCACCTACCTCCAGCAGCATGCGGTCGATGATTTCGTCCAGCACCTTTTCCTGGTCCAGTTCCAGGGTAACGCCGCCCTGAATGCCCACCTCCCGGGCAAAGGCCCGCAGCACCCGCTGGAAGAACTTGTCGATGGTGCTGACATTGAAGTGGCTGTAGTCGTGGAGGATGGCGGTGAGGCTGTCGTCGGCCTTTTTGCTCAGCTGCTGGTCGGTGATCCCCAGCGTATCCCTGATCTCAGCCCTCAGTCCTTTGCCCTCCCCTTTGCGCAGCATGTCGAGGTTTTGAATGATGCGGGACTTCATTTCGGCCGTGGCCTTGTTGGTGAAGGTCACTGCCAGGATGTGGCGGAAGTAGCCGGGAAACTGCAAGGCCAGCAAGATGTACTCCCGGGCCAGCGTATACGTTTTGCCCGACCCGGCTGACGAACGGTAGATGATGAAGGATTTGGGGGATTCGGGTTGGGGAGTCATTGGGGTAAATATAGAACAGAACTGACTACACTTCAATTCAATGAAGCTTAACATCAAAATCAAGGCCATCAAGCTGGCTATCCACTCAATTTTAAAAGCATTTAAAGCATATAAAAATTGGGTGAAAGTTAATATTGCACTGAATAAGTACATTTTAATACACTATTACCTTGATTATTCATAGATAGTGTATATTGGTTTGGAAGTTTTTGTTCTGAATCAAAATTGTGTTGGGTAAATAATAGATAATATGGAAAAATCACATGACCCGAGAGAATTCATTCGAGGTATCCAGCAAATACTCATAAACAATACAATAAGGATAGGTTTCCTTTTCGGCGCTGGCAGTTCGATGGCAGCACCTCTTACCGATGAAGATGGGCAGCATCTTAAGGACGCAAGAAACAAAGTCAAGCCGCTAATTCCTGGCGTACGAGTGATGACCGACGAAATTCTGCAAAGTATTAAAGACACGAAATTTAAAAAAGCATTGGAAAGCATTAAGGCAGAACTGGAGGAGAATGAAAAAGACGAAAAGAAGCGAGCCTTTGCTTTTATGCTGGAAAATATCATCTCGTCAATTGATCAAAAAATAAAAGTCGTGGCAAGCGACACACTCTGTGGTCTGGATAAAAATGGTTTAAAAGAATTGAGATCTCTTTTTCAACAAAAAATTAAGTCGTTGGTCGAGGTGCATAAGAATCCGAAAATCAACATCAAGGAATCCGCTCGTCTCCATTCGAATTTCGCAAGGTGGATAAAGTATGCCTCGAGAAAAAATGCCATCGAGGTCTTTACTACAAACTATGACTATCTCTTCGAAATTGGGTATGAATCTCAGAGTTTACCATATTTTGACGGATTTGTGGGTGGTTATAACCCTTTCTTTGACCCAATCAGTGTAGAAAATGACCAAATGATTCCCAAGTGGACAAGACTTTGGAAACTTCATGGCTCACTTGGCTGGGGGTATGATGAAGACGAAAAGAGGATAATTAGGTCTAGAGAAATCAGTGATGACCGAATAGTTATTTACCCATCCTTGCTAAAGTATGATGACTCAAGGAAACAACCTTATTCCAGCTACATTGAGCGACTTTCATCTTTTTTAAAGAAAGATGATGGCGTGCTGTTTATTTGTGGCTATTCCTTTGGTGACGAACACATTAATGACACAATAATAAATGCCTTAGCTCAATCTCGGTCAACAACAGTTATTGCACTAGTATTTGATAAAGAATTGAACGAAGATTCTATTTCAGTGAAAGTTGGCATGAATTCGAATCAATTTGTCATCTGCGGAAATAAATCTGCCTTAATCGGAGGTATTTTTGGCGCTTGGAAGTTAAAACGAGAGCCTGCTAAACACGATTTTGAGTTTATTGATCAGTTCTTTGATAGAGATGGCCCAGAGCCAGAATCAGCAACCGGCATAGGAGATGAAATTGAACTACCAACTGGAGAGTTGAAACTTGTCGATTTCGGAGAGTTTGTGAGATTCTTGATTGAATTGTCATACCCAATGGAGGTAAAATATGAGTAGTCAAACCTACACTACTATAGGTCATGTAAAAAGTGTTAATGGCAGTCGCCTATCGATCAAATTATCTGACGATATTAAATCGTCCATACCAATTATCGATGGCGTAGTATACAGAGTTGGCCAAATCGGTTCTTTTGTTAGAATTCCGTTAGGCTATGCCAACCTTTATGGAATTGTCACTCAAGCCGGAGCAGAAGCGATACCCGAAAAACTAATTGGAATTTCTTCCGCAAGTGACAATCTGATGAGCTCACGTTGGATTACGGTTGTGTTGGTGGGAGAAAGAATTAGAGATAGGTTTGAGAGGGGAGTCATACAATATCCTACACCTGAAGACGAGGTTCATTTAGTTACAATTGACGATCTAAAAATCATTTACAGTCAAATTAACAAGGACAGCTCCCTGACTGTCGGACAAATAAGTGCCTCGGAAAGCTTGCCGGCTCACATTGACTTAGATAAATTCACATCAAGACATTGTGCGATTGTCGGAAGCACCGGAAGCGGAAAATCAAATACCGTCTCCATAATCCTAGAAGCAATCGCCTCAAATAAAAAATTCAAGTCATCTCGCATTTTGTTGATAGATCCTCACGGAGAATACAATGAGACACTAAGGACTTATAGTAAGGTCTACAGAATCGGCGCAGACACCAAAAACGATGAGAATGAGCTAAGCATTCCCTTTTGGGCTCTTCCATTCAACGAACTCTTTTCCATATTCCCCGGCGCATTAAAAGAGTCTGCATTGGAATCAATCCGAGCAATGGTATATGAAAGAAAAGTCGAGGCAGCTAAATTACTGGATAAAAAACCCTTAGAACAATCAATTAGCGCTGATAGTCCAATTCCATTCAGCCTGAACAAACTTTGGTTTGAATTGGATGATTTTGAAAAACAGGTTTTCAACAAGGAAAAAGTAGGCTCTGATTTTGAGTTGAAATTAGTGGATCGAATTGAAAATGGCGATCCAAGTAACCTGAAACCAAGCAAACACCACCCACCTGCACCAGGTGGGGGTAATCCGAATATTAATAAGGGTGCCATGGGTATTTTGTCATACCTAAATGGAATTAGAAATCGGCTAATGGATGACAGATACAATTTCCTTTTCAACCCAGGTGCCTACAAGCCTAATCTAACCGGGAAAGCCACAAAAGATCTCCACCTGCTTCTTGCTGAGTGGCTAAATCATGATAAGCCCATAACAATCCTTGATTTATCGGGAGTTCCTTCCGAAATCATGTCTTCTATTTCAGGTACGATAATCAAAATTATTTATGACTCGCTCTTTTGGGGCCAAGAGTTAAATGTAGGTGGAAGGAAGCAGCCAATTTTGCTAGCTTTAGAAGAAGCTCATAGCTACCTGAAGGCGGGAGAGAACTCTATTTCGTCCAGAATAGTGCAGACGATAGCAAAAGAGGGAAGAAAGTATGGAGTTGGGCTATTGTTAATTACACAGAGACCCTCTGAATTGGATGAAACTGTTTTAAGTCAGTTAGGTTCTTTGATTGCGTTGAGGATGACAAACTCAAAAGATCGAGGGCATGTGGGCAGTGTTATGCCTGACGACCTTAATGACCTAGTTTCGTTACTGCCAAGTTTAAGGACAGGGGAAGGACTGATTATGGGAGAGTCGGTAAAAATACCCTCTCGTGTTAGGTTTGATAAAATTGCCTATGCACCAAAAAGTAGTGACCCCTTGATTTCAGAGCAATGGATACTTGACAAGCCCGACTCAAAAGAATACGAAGATCTTATTCTGAGATGGCGAAACAGAAAGTTCAAATAAGTAATAACCCAATAATTAATAATCATGGAAATAGAAAAGGAATATGTATCATCATCAAACATAGAAGCGGTGGGATATGACGACGATTCCGAGACATTGAGAATTTGGTTTCTTAATGGTTCGATTTATGATTATTCCGGCGTAGGTCTACTCGAATATCAGTCTCTTAGAGATGCAGCATCTGTTGGCTCATATTTGCATAGAAATATCAAAGGTCAATACTCTTATCAAAAAGTAGGCTGATGGCAGTTTCTTTAGACCAACAACGTAAAAGAGTAGAAATCTCCTCTTTTGAACTAGACAACGAGATTGTGTTCACCTATTTTAATAAGCTCCCCGCATCCCAGCGGGATGAAAAGCTTATTCGTGCTATTTATATCGGAGTGCTGGCTTTAATGGAAGATCGTATTTCGGCGTTTCTTTCTAAAACCAGCAATGAGCTAGGAACAGAACTTGAAAGTCTCAAAATGATCTTTGAGATGAAAAAAGAACTGTTCTACAAGTCTACTATAAAGGGAGCGATGGCCGAAGAGGATATTGCGGAATTCCTTAATCAGTTTTTCGCCACCAGAAAACTCAGAGACAGAGCTTTGCTCACAGGCAATACCGCCGGCAGCCTTTCAAAAAATAAAACGGGTGACATCATATGTGAACTTGACGGCAACGCCGAGTTAAAAATTGCCATTGAGTGCAAATTCGACAAAAGCATTCGCCTAGGAGACATTGAAAGCAAGGAGTTGTTTACGAGAAAAATAGACACCACATGGAGTCAGCTAATCGAAGCGCAGGCGAACCGTGAAGCGAAGGTGAGCTTGATAGTATTCGATATTTCTTTAGTAGACAACTCGGTATTGAAGTCTTTCGACAACGTTGGCTACATACCTGGAGTTGGACTAGTCGCCATTGTTGACTCGCAAAAAGGAGACTATTCTAATCTTGGTATCGCCTATATGCTCGCAAGAGACATCGCTCTCAATTCAAGAGAGGTGGACCTCGACAAAGACCTACTGGCAATGCTTGTCAATCGAATAATTAAAGATATTAACGAGATAACTGCGATAAGGTCACTTGTCCAAAGCAATATTGACAACAACAAGAATATCTTAAAACAGCTGGAAAAATCAATGCTATTAATGGAGTTCAATCAACAATACCTTCAGAAATTCTTAGAGGACGGTATCCTGACAAAAAAAGATCTTCTTGATTACTATACTGGAGAAGATGTAAAAGATAGATTCAGGTTGATTGAGAAAGATATTGATGATCTATAAGCTGCCGTCCATTTATTACTAATAGACCTCTATGCCTCCACCAAAACCCAGACGAAGGGCAAAAAAAACACGTAAGGAAGAATCCATACCTTGGTGGGGCTGGGTTCTAATTGTCTTTGGGGTCGTTTTAGTCATACTAATTTTTGTGGGATCTCTTGGGATGTTTGACGCCTCCACCAAGGACATTCTTCCTCCGGAATTTACTGACTCTAAAGAAGAGGCTCTTAAAAAGAATGTAGCTTTGAAGGAGGAAATCGATAAACTAACACTCCTCAAAGAACGATTAGATCGACGATTTAGAATAGTCTATTTTTTTGTTAGGATCGCTCTAGTGATAGTAACCAGTATATCGATATACTTCGAAAGTGTATTACTGAGGGCGCAAACCCTGGAGGATTTTCTGAATTTCTATGAATTTTCGATAATCATACTATTCGCCATGAACTTCATCGCTTTTGGGACAATTGCGAATTTCAATGACTTTATTCATTTACTAAAAGCAAAGATTGAAAACTGGGTGTGGCGGAGAAACCTGGATCTTCCTAAACAGATTAAAAATAAGGAAACAGAGTTGACAAAACTGGGCTAAACGACTCATCGTTATATCATCGAAAGTATGCCACTCATATCATAGGAACTTGCGCCACTTGTATCATTGCCCAAGCGGCGAGACACCGAAATTAAGAACCCACAAGCCTGCCCGGCCGGGGAAGATCCTTGCGGGATGGAGGGTTACGCTCTCGCTAAACTTGCGACAGGGTACGCCAATCACACTTGCCTGCACCTATTCGGATGCCCCAGCCAAAGGCAAATACACCCTAAACGTAGTGCCCACTCCCTCCTCGCTTTCCACTTCAATGCGGCCTTTGTTCATGTCTACAAACTCTTTGACAAGGTTGAGGCCAAGGCCCACTCCTTTTTCGCCGCCAGTTCCCCAATGGCTGCGGCCTGCGTCAAAGCCAAAAAGCGTCTCCATTTTCTCAGCCGGGATGCCAATGCCGGAGTCCGAAACAGCAATAACGCTCTCCTTCCCTTCTAAGCCCAGTGATAGCCCCACCGTGCCTCCTTTTTTGGTAAACTTCAATGCATTGTTGAGCAGGTTTCTGATGATGGTAGACACGCTGTTTTTGTCAGCTAACACATTGACGGCGCCAGGTAAGTCGCTGGTGAGGGTGATTTGCTTGGAGACAGCCATGTTTTCGATCATGCTCAAATTCTCCTGACATAGTCGGGTAAGATCAAGCTCTTCGGGCTTATTGGGAAATTTCCCTTGCTGGCTCATGGCCCAGTGCAGCAGGTTATCGAGCAGGGCGGATAACTCGATAGCAGACTTATCAAGCATTTGGCTGATCTCAACAAGGTCGCTGGTGTCGCCACTTTCGAGGCTAAGCTCAATGAGTCGCACAAAGCCATGAAAATTACCAACGGGCCCCCGGATGTCGTGCGAAATAATCGAGAAGAATTTGTCTTTCGTATTATTCAGCTCTTCAAGGCGATCCCGCTGAGAGGCAATAATTCTCCTTCTTTCCCTTGATATTTTAATGGCCCGGTTCCGAAGCTTGTACAACCTGAACAGTACGTATACCAGAATAACAACCAGCACCAGCACAATGGCAATAGCTATCAGAATGATCCGCTGGTTTCGGGCCTGAGCTTGCAATAGATCCACCTCAATTTGCTTCTGCCCTACCTCAAACTCGGTCCGAAGATCGGCCATTTCCTGAATCACATCTTCGTTTTTTATGCTATCCCGGTAGGTGATGTATTGATGCAAATAAGTATAGGCCTTTTCGTGGTCACTCATCTCACGGTAGAGATCCGAAAGCCTGAGGCTTGCATCACGAACTCTTTCCTGAAGACCGTCAGCTTCAGCATACTGCAGGGCTTCTTGCAACAATTTCTCTGCACTTTTGAAGTCCTTCTTTTGAAGATAAATGTCCGCCATTTCCGTTTGAAACTCCGTAATGGCATATGAATCACTCAGCCCTATCAGTATTTGAATGGCTTCAGCCAGGTACTGCTCAGCCTTTTCAGCAGCACCTGTCCTGGCATAAACAAGCCCGGAATTGCCCAGATTGTAAGCCTTCCCTACCAGAAAATTCTTTCGTTCATAAATCTGACCAGACTCGTCGAAGAAGAACAGCGCACTGTCGTAGTTGGCTATCCGGTAGTATTCATAGCCCGTATTGAGCAAGGCAGCCGCCAGGGTAAGCGAGTCGCCGGAATCTCTAAGTATGCCAACAGCTTTCCTTTTGTATTTGATTCCTTTTACATGGTCGCCCATATCACCATAAACACCCGCAATAGACAAAAAAGCCCCACCTATACCAGTCTGGTAATTACCCTTCTGGGCCATTTCGACACTTTTGAAATACTCGGCAATAGCCAAATCAAAGTCGCCCTGAAACTTCAGCGCATTACCCTTTTGTAAATGCCCTCTATGCAACCAAACGTAGCTGGAGTGCTTTGTGGCAAGCTCAATCAGCTGCTCCGCATACTCAAGCATCTCGCCTGGCCTGGTCGATTGGAAGGCAATGCGTCGCAAAATTTCGAATTTGGCCGAGTCGGGTACTGTGCTGGTTTCAAGCACCTGAATAAGGCTATCTGCTTCGTGTTGATCCTGGGCAGAAGTGTTAGCACAAAAAAAGAGGTGGAGACCCGCAGCACATAAGCAGGCCCTCCAACTTGCAAACCGTTTCCACATTTTTCAGGAATTCACCTTAATATCCGGATCCAGGGTATAGGTATTTCCATTCGCCTTAAAGCCGATGGTGTAACTCTCTGATTTTCCCGGCTGATCTCCAACGATACCTGCCCAATTTGGGCTTGAAGGAAGAGACTTGAATACACCAGCAGCTCCCCCCAGGTAAGCAAATGAGCTGATCGCTACTGCTGAAGTGTTGTTTTTCGAAGAAATATGAAAAATGACGGTGTCACCTGGATTTGCATGCACGGTAAAATCGGTACTCGACCCGGTGTCGCCATCAAGGCATGAGTCGTAAAGCAGGCAGGCAGCCGCTGGTGATTGAGATGGATCTGACGGCAGAGCGTCAGTGTCGATCACCAACGTAACATGAATAGTTGACATAAGATTAGCTGTATTGAAATGGTTAGAAATAAAATAACGCTCTTAAATCTCTCAATAAAAAAATAGAAATCAATATTAAATTCCCGGTAATACCCAACTGACCCGATTTACTTTCAGTTTCCAAAAATAAAACCATTGAAGTCCAATTTATTATCTTTCGTTTGTGGTTAACAAAACCAACGCCTATGGCACCACCTAAAGCACAAAACATCGACGAGTACATTTCTAATGCGCCCGAGACACTTCGGGAACGGCTTTTCCAACTGCACGATTGCATTGTTGCCGTAGCTCCTGCCGCCGAGCAAGGCATCAAATGGCGTATGCCAGCATATACCACCAGGAGGATTCTGGTGACCTGGGCTGCCTTCAAAAACCACATCGGGTTCTACCCCACGCCGTCTGTGGTCGCTGCTTTCACCAACGAACTGAAGCCTTACAAAACAGCTGAAGGGTCGGTACAATTCCCACACAACAAAGAGCTACCCTTTGCCCTTATCGGTGAGATGACCAAGCGAAGACTAAAAGAATGTGAAGAGGACGATGCTAAGTGGAAGGTGTAGCCGTCAGGCTGAAAACGTCATCCCACGTAATAAGTGCTAAAATGAGGTGGCAATAGCAGAGTGGAGCTTCAAATCAAAGTGCAAAGAAGAGCAGCTACAATTTTTTTATGTATGGACGTCCATACATACCGATATTTAATATATTAGAGTGAAAAACTGCATGCTATGAAAAAATTTACTCTACTTGCCGGAGCTCTCCTGCTGTTCGCAGCTTCAGGAATGGCTCAGGAAAAAGAACCTACAAAAATTCTGCTGGTGCCCGAAGCCGACGCTGGTAAAACAGTGGCATTCACTCTTGAAGCCATGTCGGTGATTGAAGCAAAATGTTTGGGATGTCATTCTCCATCCGGAAAAAGCGACAAAGCCAAAGAGAAAATGCAATGGGAAAAACTACAAACCCTAAGTGGTGCCGATGCCATGGCAAAGCTCGATGAAATTTTAGAAGTGCTCGACAAAGGAGAAATGCCTCCTGCGAAAATGGTGGAGAAGTACCCTAATATGAAACTGACAGAGGAAGAGTCAGCCAAGTTGCACAAATGGGCCGAAGCTGCGCTAGCTAAATTAGAATAAACGTTGATCAAGAAAATAGTCTTAGGCATTGGAGTCCTCGTTGTAGGACTCCAGTTTTTCAGAGGTGCTCCACCTGATGTAGCATCCGACAATCCAGATGACCTGATTGCGACTTCTCAGATTTCGTCGGAAGTGAGCGGTTTGTTAAGAGCGGCCTGCTACGACTGTCATTCCAATGAGACCCGGTACCCTTGGTATTCTTATATCACGCCAGTTTCCTGGTTCGTTTTCGACCATATCAATCATGGTAGAGAAGAAGTTAATTTTTCGGAATGGGCGGGCCTCAGAAAGAGTAAGAAAGTGAGAATACTCAAAGACCTTACTGAAGAGGTGGGCGAGGGAAAAATGCCACTGGAATCGTACACGATCATGCATGGCGATGCACAATTGTCCAAAGAGCAAAGGGACTTGCTCGTTAACTGGGCAGAGAGCTTCTCGGCAGAGGTGATGAAGGAATAAATGGTGTCTACCACCTCACCTTCTTAAATTCCCAGTCAGGAATCACCTTTCTCATCTCCACCAGGTCGTCACGTTTGGTGATGCCACATTTCAAATAGTTTTCGTGTAGCTTTTTCAGCGCCTCCTGGTCTATTTCCACCCCAAGTCCGGGGCCAGTTGGCACCAGCACAGCTCCCTCTTCGAACTTCATTCGCCCGCCTGCAATTACCTCCTCCGACTGCCACGGATAGTGGGTATCCAATGCGTAAGGAATCTCCGGCAATGCAGCGCCCAGATGCACCATGGCTGCCAGCGAAATACCTAAATGGCTATTGGAGTGCATCGACAATTTGCGCCCGAATGTCTGGCAAAGTTTAGCCAGCTCCATGGAGCTGCGCAGCCCTCCCCAAAAATGATGGTCGCTGAGTATAATATCTTCAGAACCAAGAACAATGCTGCCAGGAATGTCCCCAAAGCTAGTCGTGCACATATTGGTAGCCAGTGGCATTTTCAACGCCTTTCGGGCTTTGGCCATATTCTCCTGTCCTCTCACTGGGTCTTCGAAATACTCCAGAATACCCTCCATCTTTTTACCATATTCGATGGCCGTCTCGAGCTTCCAAATGGCGTTGGGATCAAGGCGCAGGGGCACATCCGGGCCAAAGTGATCGTAAAGCGCCAACATAGCCGCCACTTCTTCCACAGGCGGAAAAGCACCTCCCTTTAGTTTGATTGACTTATTTCGGAATTCCTTAACCATGGCGACGGCCTGCTCAACGATGCCCTGCGGGGTAACTGCCTCGGCCTGCCGGGCAGCATCCCAACCTGTAGCGTTGGGGTCAGTACCAAACGCCAGTTCACCGCCAGCTCCTTCATATTTATAAAAAAGGTAGGCTGCAAAAGGCACCCTTTCTCTTCTTTTTCCACCCAAAAGATCAACAACTGGCCTACCAAGCACCTTGCCCTGAATATCGAGGCACGCCACTTCAATAGCGCTGAAAACATGAACGATCTTGCGCTGGTCCCAGGGAGCGTCGCCCCGTTCTGAGGTGGTTTCCTCATCAAAATGGCTTTCTATGGCGTCTCTTATCTGGTTGAGTTGAAAGGCATCCTTCCCAACGATAAGCTCTCTTGCTTTCTCAAGCGCCTCGTTAGTATCGGTGGTGCCGGGAATCTCGCTGATGCCAATAATGTTATCGTCGGTAACAATCTCCACTATCGTTCTGAGCGCATAAGGAGCGTGCAGCCCGGCGGCGTTAAGTAGCGGTGGATCGACTGTGGCGATGGGGGTGATGATGATGTCTTGGATGATGGGGCCTTTCATAGGGGTAATTAAGTGACTAGTTATTGGTTATTTGGCCAGGGGTAGAGCAAATTACTTGAATTTTACACTTCACTGCCGATAACGTCTATCAATGCTTTGATGTAGCCAAATGCAAAGGCGTGCCCTTGCAAGCCACTGGCGGGGTCGTCGTGGTGCGGAATGTGATCCGGCATCACCATACCGTCATAGTCCACATTTCTCAATTCCCGGATGATCTCAGCAAAATTCATATCCCCGTTGTCGGGGTATACTTCCTGAAAATTATTCCACCCTCCTTTGATGTTTCGCAGGTGAATATTGAATATCTGTTTCCTCTCCCCCACCCAGCGAATGATGGGTAAAATTTCCGTTCTTGGATCTTTTAAGCCCTCAGCTGTGGAGCCCAGGCAGAGATTAAAGCCGTGTGAGGGGCTGTCGTATAGTTGCGCAAATTTCTTGATCCCTTCAAACACATCGGGGCTGTTCCATCTTGTTATCCCTCTGAACCCCACGGGCGCTGGTGGGTCGGCGATGTGGTTAGCCAGGCGCACATTGTATTCCTCGGCCACTGGCAGCACCCGGTCGAGGAAGTAGGTAATCCGCTCATACATGGTATCAATGGAAACATCTCCTGCAACAGTTTTTGGTTTGTCTTGCTGCAGGGCCTCTTCGTAATTCCATGTGCTGTAAGAGGCATTGCCCCGGGTGGGATCAACTGTTCTTCCCGTTCTGAGTATCTCCAGGATAATTGTGTTGTAGTTGAGGGTGCGAACACCCGTTTTTCCCGCCACCGAAATCATTTGCTGGATCATTTCTATCTCACGATCTCTTTCGGGACTTTTCCCAAGCATGATATTAGGCGTTGAAATCTTGTCGATACCAGCTGAGGATAGCGGCAGATGATAGGCGTCGAGACTGATCCCGTATTTTTCGCAGGCTTCCTTTTTAGCCACAGAGTCATCCAAATCCCAGCCAACTCCTTCAATCAATTTCGGAGAGCCTCCATCCAGGTGATACACGCCGTGCCGGGCCAGGTACTCAAGGTTTTCTTTCCCCGTGCCTCCGTGCTGGCAGCCGACATGCATTCTCATTGGTTTGGTTTTCAGCGGCGGATTAGCTTCGGCCTTGCTGTCTGTTGCCTCACACCCAGCCATCATTGAACCCAACGATCCAGCCACGGCCGTAGCTCCAAGAGAGGATTTGACAAGGGAAGACATGGCCTTTCTTCGGTTAATATTCGGTGTCATATTCTTCGACGTTTCTGATATATCAATTAGATAAGGGGAAAAATACTGGCAGCAATAAGAATGACGATTAACCCGACCAGCCCCATGATCGTAAGCAAGGGAGAAAAAGTTTTGAGTGCTTCCTGCTCGGTAAGGTTGCTCATTTTACACACAATCCAGAAGCCACTGTCATTCATCCAGGGAATAAGTTTCGAGCCGCAGGCAATGGCCAGCCCCAGGTAGAGTTGGTGGTATTCCAGCGTGCCTGTGTTTGCCATACCTGCCAGTATTCCCGAGGCAGTAATCATCGCTACTGTCGCCGACCCCTGAGCGGTTCTAACAATCGCCGTTATAAAAAAGGCCAATGGTATCAACGCCATTTGGTAGTCTTTGGTGAGCTCGGCTAGTCGCAGACTGATGCCGGTTTGCTGCAACATTCCCCCAAAAGCGCCACCAGCTGAGGTAATTAGGATGATCACGCCAGCACTCATCAAGGCGGTTTGAACTGAGGCAGTTAGTCCTTTTTTGTCCCCTTTTTTCTGCACAGCCAGCAGCCAAATGGAAGAAAGAGCTCCAAGGGACAAAGCAACATTTTTTTCTCCGACAAAGTCCAGCACCCCAGTGAACGATGATGTTTCACTCACCTCAGCAAAAGAGCCGATCAGGGCATTTACGCTTATCAACACAATAGGAATAAATATCGGCAACAAGGAAAACCACAGCGCAGGAAGCTCCCGCTCGTCTTTCTCAGACAGTGTCTTGATCTCATCCAGCGGAGCATCCACCGCATTCCGCAGGGGAATTGGCCACTTGCGATTGGCCCAGACGGCATAAAGGTAGCCGGCGCTGATGGTCACCAGCCCAACAAGGAAGCCTCCCATCATCATCATGCCGATGGGTATGTTCATTTCGGTGACTAAAAATAGTGGGCCCGGTGTTGGCGGAACTAATGAGTTGGCCATGGCGGCTCCAGCAGCAATGCACAAGATCAGCAATCCGTAATTTTTACCAACCCGCATGGCCATGGCTTTAGCCAGCGGCACCATGAGGTAAAAAACGGTATCAAAGAACACAGGAATACCAATAAAAAAACTACTTCCCAGAAATGTCATGGGTGCATATTTGTCGCCCGTGACTTTCAGGGTAGACCGCACAATTTTTTCAGCAGCCCCGCTTTCCAGCATGGTCTTACCAATGATGGAAGCCATAGCGATCAGTATCCCAATTTTACCACAGGTATTCCCGAATTCAGTAGCGATGCGAATCCCTTCACCTTGGGTGGCTAGCCTTTGAGCAGAAGCCTCGGAGGCACCTTTGCCCATTTGATAAAGAAGAACTGCTGATTCGGGAGTGATGAGCGCCACGACAAAGGCACCAAGGAGCAGCGCCAGAAACGCATGGAGCCTGAATCCTATGATGCTGATGAAAACAACAAGGATTCCGATAGCTAAAATAAACAGAGGATCTTCTGTAAAATATTGAATGTTCAAAGCAGGTAGTTTAAGCGCTCCATTTAAATGCGTAGCTTAATATCTCCTTTTTATGGGACAGGTTCACAAAAGTCAATACAAAAATTATGTATCTACCCTGATTGTCAGGCTGAACGGTATTCGGTCACTCCCAGCCAAAAAAAGGAAGTTATCTGACGCCGCTGGGAAATTTTCCTGCCGTTTAAGGCAAACTACTGGCTTCCTCGTCTAAAATAATATAAACTTATACTTTCAAATATATACTCCAGTTTAATATGACATTCCTACTGAACACCCGCAGGTTGTGGCCTGCTTTTTTTCTGACCTTGCTACTCATCGGCTGTACCGAAGAGCTGCCTAAAGAAACTCCTCTAACGATAAAAGAAGACCAGGCTACCGCTTATAATCGGGCCAAAGAAGTACGTGAGAATACTTCCCTTGAGCTGTACGATGGCATTACCATGAGCCTTTGGGCGTCCGACTCCCTGGCACCTGACCCCATTGCCATGTCGATAGATGATGAGGGCAATGTGTACCTGACCCGAACCAATCGTCAGAAGCACTCTGAGTTCGATATTCGTGGCCACCAGGACTGGATGACCCGCTCTATCGCCTTGCAAACCGCAGAGGAACGCCGGGCCTTTTTACATAAGGAATTCGCACCAGAAAACAGTGCCAGAAATGAATACCTGCCCGACCTGAACAATGACGGCGTCCATGACTGGAAAGACCTTGCTGTGGAAGAAGAAGAAGTATGGAAAATTACCGACGAAAATGGTGACGGCATTGCCGATGTATCCAAGCGGATTCTCAGCGATTTTCATGACGAAATAACCGACGTAGCCGGAGCACTACTGGTGAGGAAAAACGATGTTTTTGTGGGCGTTGGCCCAGATATGTGGAGGCTTCAAGACACGAATGGCGATGAAGTACTCGATAAAAAAGAGTCGATTGCGACAGGATTTGCTGTGCATATCGGCTTCGGTGGGCACGGAATGTCGGGTGCCATTGAAGGGCCCGATGGCCGTATTTACTGGGGCATTGGGGATATTGGCGCCAACTTGACCGCCAAAGACGGAAGCACATACAAATATCCTAACCAGGGTGTGATTGTAAGGTCGGATCCTGACGGGAGCAACTTTGAGGTATTTGCTGCCGGACTTCGCAACACGCATGAATTTGTTTTCGATGCCTATGGCAACATCATCAGCTCTGACAACGACGGTGACCACCGTGGTGAAAGTGAAAGGCTTGTTCACATAGTAGAGGGACACGACGCTGGCTGGAGAGCCAACTGGCAGTATGGAAAATACACCGACCCCCGCAACAATAAGTACCATGTATGGATGGATGAAAAACTCTTCCAGCCACGCTGGGAAGGTCAGGCTGCTTATATCATCCCCCCTATCATGAACTATCACAATGGACCAACTGGAATGGTGTATAACCCCGGTACGGCACTTGGCTCAGCCTGGAAAAACCATTTCTTCCTTGTGGAGTTTGTTGGCAACCCAAGCAGATCCCCTATCTGGTCGTTTACCCTGAAGCCTAAAGGAGCCACCTTCGAGCTGGAGCAGGAGAAGAAACTGGCTTTGGGCATCCTGCCTACTGGTATCCGCTTTGGCCCTGATGGTGCGCTCTATGCCGCCGACTGGATCAATGGCTGGGATACAAAGAACTATGGCAGAGTTTGGAAAATAGATGTAACCAGCGACAAGAATGACCTGGCAGCCGCCCGTAAAGAAACCAAAGAGCTGATGGTGCTGGATTACGAAAGTCAAAGTGAGGACAAGTTGTACAGCTTGCTTTCTCATGCCGATATGCGCATTCGCCAAAAGGCACAGTTTGAGCTCGTGAACCGTGGTAAAAAAGGCGCACAAATATTTAAAAAGGCTATCGACCAAACCGACAACCAACTTGCCAGAGTTCATGGTATTTGGGGGCTTGGTCAACTGGGAAGACAACGCCTCGACCATGCAGCGCCTATTGTTGGGTTACTTGCTGATAGCGACCCTGAAATCGTGGCTCAGGCTGCAAAAATGCTTGGAGATGTGAAGTATACTGAAGCCGCCCCGCAGCTTGTGAAACTTTTGAGCAATGACTATCCAAGAGCGAGGTTCTATGCCGCTGAGGCGCTGGGCAGAATCAAGTACGAACAGGCGATTCCCGACCTTATCAAAATGATTGAGGCCAACAACGATGAGGATATTTATATCAGACATGCAGGCGTACTCGCTCTAAGCCGGATAGGCAAGCAAGAGCCAGTGGTGGCGTTGGCAAGCAGCTCAAGCAGGTCTTTGCGCATTGCTGCTGTATTGGTATTGAGAAGACTTGGTAGCGAAAAGGTAACTGCCTTTCTCAAAGATCAGGATGAGTATATCGTAACAGAAGCAGCACGAGCCATCAACGATGATTGGTCGATAGAACCAGCTTTGCCAGCTTTGGCAAGCGTACTTACTGAAACCAGATTCACCTCAGAGCCTTTGCTTAGAAGGGCTATCAATGCGGCTTTGAGAGTGGGTGGAGATAAAGAGCTTGATATGGTCATTGCCTTTGCACTCAGAGATGGCGTGGCGCCGGAACTAAAAGCAGAAGCACTTGCCACGCTGGGCACCTGGGCTAACCCATCGGTGATGGACAGAGTAGATGGCCGCTACCGTGGTGAAATCAAAAGAGACGCTGCACTTGCTCAGGCAAAAGCAAAAGCGAATACTGCTAAGTTTCTTCAGAGCTCCAATAGCGCTGTCGTGATTGCGGCTGCCAATATGCTGGCAGAATTACAAGTACCTGACTTTAATGACCAGCTAGCCACGATGATGACAAACCACCCACTTCCCGAAGTAAGGGCGGCAATGCTCACCAGCCTGGGCAAGCTTAGCTATAGTGACATGGAAGGACTCGTGAAGAAAGGCATGAACGACAAAGAAGGCGAGGTAAGAACTACCGCTCTTAGCCTTTTGAGTGGAATGGAGATTTCCGCTGAAAATCTACCTGGCATTGTCACTCCTATTTTCGCCAAAGGTTCTTTAAAAGAACAACAGGAAATGTTGACAGTATTGGGCAAGATGCCAGCTGAAAAAAGTGAGGCTATCTTGTCAGGGCTTATCGATCAGCTTACCAACAAGAAACTGGACAAGAGCCTGACGCTTGATCTCATCGAGGCATCCGAGGCAAATGGTTCAGCGGCGCTGGCCTCCAAGCTTGTCCCACTCAAGTCTGACGATACGAATACCGTTGCCGCCTTTCAGGAAACGCTTTATGGTGGCGATGCTCGCCTGGGTGGCAGAACCTTCTACACCCACCCTGCCGCACAGTGTACCCGCTGCCATGTGATTCGGGGGGAGGGAACGACCGTTGGCCCACAGCTTGGAGGAATAGGCAGCCAACTCACAAGAGAGCAAATACTCCAGGCCCTGATCGAGCCCAGTGCGAGACTGGCACCAGGGTTTGGTTCTGTTTCACTTACGCTTAAAGACGGACAAAAAGTGTCTGGCATTTTGATGGAAGAAACCGACAAAGAACTGGTGCTGAAAACTTCAGAAGCTGAACCACTTCACATTCCCACGGCAAGAATTAGCGAACGCAAAAACTCCCCATCCAGCATGCCTCCTATGGGCGGCATCATGACGAAGCGGGAAATTAGAGATGTGGTAGAGTTTCTGGCGAATTTGAAGTAAACCTTCTTTAAGTTTTATTTCTAAAAGGCCCCAGCAGAAGATCGTTTCTGTTGGGGCTTTGCTTTAGGAGGCAGCGTTCAGCATTTTGCCTTCGGTGTCAAATAAGGTTATGGGTCTTACATCAGGTTCCACCCATCCTGCCCTAGCCTCTTTGCTCATCAGCAATTCTTTAGAGTAAAAACTGAAAGGAAATTCCTTTTGAATGAAGGGCTGTGCTTCCAGGTTCGACAACAAAGCATCGAAGTCATACTCACCGGTAAAACTCAACTGATAGCCTATTACAATTTGAATATACAGCTCAGTGATGGTTTCATGATAGCCGGAGTTTTCGGTGTTTTTGCCTCCAACGGCTTCGTTGTATTTTTTGATGCCTTCCTTGATCAGCTTTCTTGCTTCCGCTATCGGATGGTGGTAAGTATACCACAACGCCATCACAAAATGAGCAAAGTGCGTCCACTCCGATGAAGGCCAGGTACCTTCTTCAAACCCTTTGACTAATTGTTCTGCTTCACTGTAAGTCATCTTCTATTTTGATCTGATGTTGATGTCTTCTTTATAAGTACTCATCACAATGGTTGTGCTTGTTCTCGTCACGGCCGGGCTCCCTTTGATTCGGTTAGAAAGTAGCTCCTCCAGCTCACCTGTGTCTTTCACCAACACCTTTAACAATAAGTCATAATCGCCAGCAATGTGATGGCACTCCAGAACCTGTGGCAGGCTCACAAGGTACTCCTTAGCTTTGGAGGCCCCAGCATGCTCCAGCCATACCTGCACAAAGGCAAGCAACTTGAGGCCCAACCGCTCTCTACTGAACCTGATCGTATACTGTTCGATCACCCCCGACTTATCCAGCTTCCTAAGGCGCTCCGTCACAGCCGGCAGCGACAAGTGAATCTTCCTGGCTATCTCCGCCCCGGTTATTCGTGAATTGGCAGCCAGCTCATCCAGTATTCTTAAATCCGTGTTGTCCATTGCTATAGTTCGATACAAAAGTAATTTTTCCTTTACTATATAAATAATAATTAAATTATTAACAGCTATTATAAATAATTTTCAATACAAATACTTAACTATATTCAGAGTATGCCTTTTTTCAAGGCCTGAAAAACTAATTTCGTTTGGTTGCTTGCAGCTTCTTGCAGCGCTGCTCTAAATACATTGAACCGCTCTCCAATTTTCATTTGTAAAAGGACGCCTTAAAACATAGTTTTAGGGTTGAACACTTTACCTACTCAGTTATGAAATCCTTATTATTTACCTGCCTCGGCACACTCTTTTCATTCTTTGCTTTTTCGCAGATGATTCCGCTGCCGGAGCATCCCAGGCCTGACTTTGAAAGAGCCGATTGGAAAAACCTCAACGGTGTTTGGGAATTTAAATTTGATGCTGACGATGAAGGCCTCACGAAGAGCTGGAGCACAGGCAATACCAGTTTCGACAAAACCATCCTTGTTCCATTTCCATGGGGCTCCACCCTTTCTGGTGTAAAGGACGAAGCGGACATCGCCTGGTACAAAAGAGAGATCACCGTTGACCCAAGCTGGAAGGGTAAAAAAACTTTCGTGACCATAGGCGCCTCCGACTGGGAAACCACTGTTTGGCTAGATGGGCAAAAGTTGGGTAGTCATCAGGGCGGCTACACTCCTTTTTCGTTTGACCTAACACCTTATGTCAACTACGGGGAAGTTCAAAAGCTCGTTATCCGGGTAGACGACATTCGCAGAGATTTTACTTTGTATGGCAAGCAAGGTTACGGCAATGCCAGAGGTCTATGGCAAACCGTTTATCTGGAGGCCAGAGGAAATAACTACCTGGAAGCCGTTCATTTCACCCCCGATATCGACAACAACAAAGTTGACGTAACGGCCTATTTACCAGATGACGCAACAGAAGACATCAAAGTAAACGTGGTAATTAAAGGGGCACCAACCCCGATCTCGCAGGATGCAACTATTACCAAAGGAAAAAACAAAGTACGTTTCAGTATCAATATTCCAAACGCTCACCTTTGGAGCCTTGAGGATCCCTTCCTTTATACCGCCGAAGCAACGCTAGGAGATGACAAAGTGAGCACCTACTTCGGTATGCGCAAGATTTCTGTAGTGAACCTTCCGGGCACTGACTATCCCTACATCGCCTTGAACAACAACCCCATCTACGTTCAACTCACGTTAGATCAATCTTATCACCCCGACGGTTTTTACACGTTCCCTTCCGATCAGTTTATGCGGGAAGAAATCGAGCGAAGTAAATCCATCGGACTGAATGGTATCCGGGTTCATATCAAAGCCGAAGTACCCCGCAAACTGTATTGGGCAGATAAACTGGGCCTGCTGGTCATGGCCGATTTGCCTAACAGCTGGGGAGAGCCGGAGGAAAAAATGCAAGCCGAAGCCGAGTATACCCTTCGGGAAATGATCAAGAGAGACTACAACCACCCAGCGATTTTTTCATGGATAGTTTTCAACGAAACATGGGGGTTGAGAACGGCCGTAGAAGTCGATGGCAAAAAGGAAAACAAATACTTGCCTAGAACACAAAACTGGGTGGCCTCCATGTATTACCTGACCAAGTCGCTGGATGGAAGTCGGTTGGTAGAAGACAACTCCATCTGCTGCGGCGCAGGCCATACAGAAACGGATATCAACTCCTGGCACAGCTATCTTCCCGGATGGGAATGGGAGGCTTTTATGGCCAATCTGGAGAAAAATACCTACCCAGGCAGCACCTATGATTTTGAAGACGGGTTCAAGCAAGGCAATCAGCCCAATATCAACTCAGAATGTGGTAACGTGTGGGGCTACGATGGCAGCACCGGCGACGTGGACTGGACATGGGACTACCACCGCATGATGAACACCTTCCGCAAATACCCCTTCATGTCGGGCTGGCTGTATACCGAGCACCATGATGTGATCAACGAGTGGAACGGCTACTGGCGTTTCGACAGGACGGAAAAGAAAACAGGGTTAGGTGAGATTGTTGAAGGAATGACCACCAACGACTTTCATTCCCTGGTTTATCTTTCTACCGGAAATGAAATCAGCAAAACAGTAAAGGGCGGAGCAACAGTCAGCGTGCCGCTCTACATATCGTCCATGAGCGCCCAGGAAATGGGGAGCCAGCTAAAAATCGTGTACGAGCTGACCCACACCAACTACCTCGGCGAAACATCAACTTTCAAACAAGGCAGCCAATTGGTGGACTACAAGCCATATATTCAATCGACACCTGCCCCAATAGAAGTGACAATGCCTTCAACAGCTGGCTTGTCTATCCTCAAATTGAGACTGGAAGACATGAGTGGCAAAGTGGTGCACCGCAATTTTACAGCTTTCGAAGTAACCGGAACCGACAAGTTGGCAAAAACCGAGGTGATCAGTGTTGCTCCGGCTTCTTTCACCAAAGCTGACTGGAGTAAAAAACAGTGGAATGTACTGGATGGGCTAAAGGTGAACGGCGCTGGCAAAGGCAGCTTCGAATACACTTTTGACCTAAACGGTACAGAGACAGCAAAAGCAAAAGAAGCTTACTTTCTGGTAGAAATATCTGCCAAGGAGCTTTTCGCCAAGGACAAGGAAAAATTCGAGGCGGGTAAAGACTATATGCTGGGTGCCAGAGCTGAGCCGAGCGCCAACCCCAACTCCTACCCTATGACTGACGAAACGATGTTTCCATCTACCGTCTCCATTTGGGTAAACGGCACCAAGGTGCAAACGACGACCCTCGCCGACGACCCAGCGGATCACAAAGGCATCTTGAGCTGGCACCACCAGCTACAAGACAAAAAACTGAGAGAGGCTGGCTCTTATGGCTACCTGACTAAGGTACCAGTTTCAAAGAGAATGCTAAAAGACGCCGCCACGACCGGAAAAATAACAGTAGAAATAAGAACAGAGGGCGAAGGTGGTGTGGCCGTTTACGGTAAATCATTTGGGAGGTGGCCAGTGGATCCTTCGGTGGTGTTGAGATATTGAGGGCTAGCGAACGACAGCTTTGTTAAATGAATAAAATACATCATCTCTTTTTCAAGTATTTCACTAGCCTGGAGATAATCAAATTGACTGTTTTAGCACTAAGATGACCCATAGTGCCTTTGATGTCTCTTATGTCTAATGTTGCCAGATAACCTATTCTCACAATGCTGGACCGGCTGAGCCCACTGATTGTAAAATCGGGATGAGAATCGTCTATTTTCTCATCAAAGCCTTCAACGAAGTTCCATAGTTGTGAGCTTATGCCACAAACCAATAGGTCATGATGCTGTGGCATACTTTTAAGTACTAAAACTGGCCTAAGTTTAATTTTCCCGTCGGATTGTTGCAGGGAAGCTATTACAACATCTCCCTGCTTCACTCTTTCGTGCGATTTCTATATAATGGATTGGGTTCCATTAGCAGCATATCAGAATAATCAGGTTCCTCTGTCCCATATGCCCTTTCAAGACTTTCAGACGCTAGGTTAGCCCAATCTTCCCTCAAAACATCGCTTGTTTGCTTCACTTCAATGCTAATTCCGTACCTCTCTTCAATATCTTGCTCCAACGTCTCACGGTCTTTAGTAGAATCAAAAATATCGGCGATCACTTTTTCACCAAATTTATCAACGTTGAGGCCCATCACTTTTTGGATGGCTAAGAACACTACGTTTACTACTGAAATAAATGCAAGCTCCTCCTCATTAGTCAAAATAATAATATGATCGCCAGCTTTTAGCTTTCTATCATATAGTGTCTGAACTATGTCTTGTGGCGACACAAGCGATTTAGTATTTAACTCAATAGTGTCCATAACAAGAGATTTTACTTTAAAGATACTCATTTAATGAAACGGATGCTCAGAGGGCTTCTGAAAATATCAACTCAGTCAAACCAAAAAAGTCGTGACATGTTTTATTCTTCGAATACCACGATCATCAACTTTCTGAACTGTTTACTTTGAGGCAAAAGTCAGTCCGATTGGCATAATTGATGTCGGCAGTTACCCTATATTTACAATTAAAAAGAAGCTAATCATGCAAACTATCGAAGGCAAGATTATTGACATCTTTCAAAAACGCATATACTCCTGCAGACTCACCATAGAAGCTGGCGTCATCAAAAGTATTGAAGAAACGGCCGATGCTCCTCAACGCTTCATCCTCCCCGGCTTTGTCGATGCACATGTGCACATAGAAAGCTCGATGCTGGTGCCGTCTGAATTTGCGAAGCTGGCGGTTACCCACGGTACCGTCGCCACTGTGTCGGATCCGCACGAGATTGGCAATGTGCTGGGTGTAGCCGGCGTTGAGTTCATGATTGAAAATGCTAAAACTGTTCCGCTAAAGTTCAACTTCGGCGCTCCCTCCTGCGTACCTGCTACTCCGTTCGAAACAGCAGGAGCCATCATCACCGCTGAGGATATTGATTATCTGCTTTCTAAACCTGAGATCAAATACCTCTCTGAGATGATGAACTGGCCGGGGGTGCTGCACAGGGATGCGCTGGTGATGGACAAAATCAAAGTAGCACAAAAGCATGGCAAGCCTGTGGATGGGCATGCGCCCGGACTCAAAGGAGAGCAAGCTGCTACCTACATCTCGGCAGGCATCAGCACCGACCATGAGTGCTTCACTATGGAGGAAGCCCTGGACAAACTAAAGCACAGCATGAAAATCCTCATCAGAGAGGGCAGCGCCGCCAAGAACTTTGAGGCACTAATTCCTTTGATGAAAGACCATGCCAGTCAGCTTATGTTCTGCTCCGACGATAAACATCCTGATAACCTCATCGAAGGCCATATCAATCAACTAGTCGTGCGAGCGTTAAAAAAAGGGCACGACCTTTTCGATGTGTTGCAGGTAGCATGCATCAACCCCGTCAGGCATTACGGATTGAATGTTGGTCTGCTGCAAAAGGGCGACCCCGCCGATTTTATTGTGATAGGCAGCATTGAAACCTTTAACGTTTTGGAGACATGGACCGATGGGCAAAAAGTAGCCGAATATGGGAGGGCCCTTTTCGGCACCAAGCCTTGCTCGCCCATCAACCAGTTCAATTGCCAGCCCAAGAAACCAAGTGACTTCTACCTCAAAATGGGTGGTTCGCAAGTAAGAGTTATCGATGCTCTCGACGGCCAGCTCATCACCAGAGAAAGCTGGTTTGATGCAAGCCTACTGGATTCGGATTCACAAACATCCATCGAACATGATGTGTTGAAATTTGCGGTCATCAACCGCTACAGCGATCAGCCGCCTGCTATCGCCTACATCCGCAACTTTGGGCTGAAAGAAGGCGCCATTGCCTCCACCGTCGGGCACGACTCGCACAATATTCTGGCCATCGGCGTTTCCAACGAAGCCATTTGCGAAACAGTCAACCTGTTAGTTGAGAACAAAGGCGGAATAGCTGCTATCGGAAAGGGAAAGCAAAAGGTACTACCATTACCCGTCGCTGGATTGATGGCAAAAGAAGACGGCTACACTGTTGGAAATAAATACCAGGAGATTGACCTGATGGCCAAAGAGTTGGGCTCCACTTTGTCAGCGCCTTTCATGACATTATCCTTTATGGCACTGCTTGTTATCCCTATGTTAAAGTTAAGTGACCAGGGACTTTTTGATGGCGAAAGGTTTACCTTTGTGCCACTTTTCAAAGAGTAAAATGCCCAGGAAAAAGAAAATCCTTTTCATCGTCAATCCCACCGCTGGCACCCGCACCCACAAGTTTGAAGAAGCCCTCATTAGTAAGTGGTTGGATCACGAGAGGTTCGACTACGAAATGCATGTAACCAGACATGCTGGTGACGGCACCGAAACAATTCAGAAAAGAATTGCAGAATTTGATGGCTTTATCGCAGTGGGGGGGGACGGTACCGTGAACGAGGTTTTCAAAGGTGTGCTGGACAGCAAGAAATGGTTTGGCGTGGTTCCTTCTGGCTCTGGCAATGGGCTCGCAAGAACACTCAACATCCCCATGAACATCGAAGGAGCTTTCCAACACCTGAATAAAGGAAAAGTAAAAGCCATTGATTACGTAAAAATCAATGATGATAGCTTCGTCAATGTGGCGGGTATTGGCTTCGATGCCAAAGTGGCGCACAAGTTCAAGAACCTGAAGGTTAGAGGACTAAAATCATACGCAAAAGTGACGCTGCAAGAGTTCGGCAAGTCAAAAGATCGTCCGATCAAAATCTCCTTCAAAGGCAAAACTTTTAAAGAAAAGGCGATGATGGTCAGCTTTGCTAACAGCACACAGTTTGGCAACAATGCCTTTATTGCCCCCAAAGCAGAACTCGACGATGGCAAAGTCAACATCGTCGTGTTAAAGAAATTTCAATGGTTAGACGTACCGTTTCTGGTTTGGCAGCTTTTCAGCAAGTCGATCCATCAATCAAGACTTCAAAAAGAGTATGCGGTGAAGAAGGCGACTATTGAATCAAAAAAAGGCATCTACCTCCACATCGATGGCGAAGCAAGGGCCAAAGTGAACAAAGTAAAACTGAAGGTCGTGCGCAAAGGGGTAAAAGTCATTGCATAAATCATCCGATCCTTCTACCTTCCATTATAAATCTAAATCCTTTCGATATGTCGCAAGAAGAACAAGGCAAAGTAGAGTCGCTGCTTTCCGAGCTTGGTAAAAAAATTGACCAGCTTATTGTAGAAGGCAAAAAGAAAAAGGATGGCTTGACTGACGAAATCGAAGAAAAAATAGCTGAACTCAAGGGCCAGAAAGAAAAGCTGGAGGAAGAGTTTGAGTCGTTCAAAGCTAAGAATGAGCCCAAATGGATCGAAGTAAGGGAGCATCTTGAAAAAGCTATTGGTGAACTACGAGCCGCTGCAGAGGCGGCTTTTAAGAAAATGAAGAGCTAGCACGAAAGTTATTTGTTGACTGTTATTAGTTAATCGTGGTTTGCAACTGGTACTTTTGCAGCCTGAATCAAATTTCAATTAACTGCTGCAGGGTCAATGAATATTATTTCCGTTGAAAATTTAGCTAAGTCATTCACCGACAAGCCTCTATTTACCAACCTCACCTTTGGCCTTAGCCAGGGAGAAAAAGCTGCCATCATTGGAGTAAATGGCTGCGGTAAGTCTACGCTTCTTAAGACCATTGCCGGATGGGAAGCGCCGGACGGCGGTAAAGTATCTACCCGCAAAGACTTCAAGGTATCCTACCTGCCCCAGCAGCCTGAGTTTGATCCACAAACCTCCATTTTAGACACTCTCTTCGAAGCCAATTCCCCCATGATTCGAGCCATTCGTGATTACGAAGAGGCCATGTACCAGGCGGAACATCACGGCAAAGATTTCCCCGAAGGTGTGCTTGAGAAAATGGATGAATTGCAGGCCTGGGATTTTGAGGCTTTTGTGCGCCAGGTAATAGGCCAAATGGGCCTACTCGATGTAGATATACTGATGGGTACCCTGTCGGGCGGCCAAAAAAAGCGAGTGGCACTGGCCAAAATACTGATCGAACAGCCTGATGTACTGCTGCTCGACGAACCTACCAACCACCTGGATTTGGCGACAGTGGAATGGCTCGAAAAGCACCTTGCTACAGAAAACACTACCCTCCTGCTCATCACTCACGACCGTTACTTCCTCGACAATGTCTGCAATTTGATATTCGAGCTGGACGGCGGACAGATGAACCGCTACCAGGGCAACTATGCCTACTTTCTGGAAAAGAAATCAGAACGGCAGGCCCTGGAATCGACCGTGGTCGACAAGGCACGCAACCTCATGAAAAAGGAGCTTGACTGGATCAGAAAGCAACCCAGAGCCAGGGGCACAAAGGCTAAGTACAGAGTGGAAGCTTTTGAAGGCATTAAAGAAACTGCATCGAAAAAACTTGGACAGGACAAGGTGGAGCTTCACGCAGAAGGCCGCCGACTGGGTGGAAAGATTATGGAGCTAAAGGATGTGTCGCATGCCTATGACGATCTCACCATCCTCAACAAGTTCAACTACACCTTCAAGAAAAACGACAGGATTGGCATCGTCGGTAAAAACGGTGCTGGTAAAACAACTTTTCTTAATATCCTTACCGGTAAGCAGCTTCCAAATGCTGGCACCACCGACAAGGGTGTCAATACCATGTTTGGGTACTATACCCAGGAAGATTTCACTTTCAACGACAGCCAGAAAGTAATTGAGGCTGTAAAAGAAGTGGCCGAAGTGCATCCCGGGCCCGACGGTTCCATTATTACTGCATCGCAATTGCTTACAAGGTTTCTGTTTCCTCCTGAAAAGCAATATCAAATCATTGGAAAATTAAGTGGTGGTGAAAAAAGAAGGCTGCAGCTCCTGCTCATCCTTGCCAAAAATCCGAACTTCTTAATACTCGATGAACCTACCAATGACCTGGACATCACAACGCTGAATGTGTTGGAAGACTTCCTGGAAGGTTTTCCTGGTTGCCTGATGGTGGTGTCTCACGACCGGTACTTCCTCGACCGCACCACCGACCACTTGTTTGTGTTTGAAGGCGGTGGAGTGATCCACGACTTCCCTGGCAACTACACCGACTTCCGTGAGCAGCAGGCAGAGAAAGCGGCCAAGCTGGAAAAACCTGCTCCTAAAGAAAAACAGAAAGAGGTAGCCAAGCCAACCGAAAAAAAAGCGCTTTCTTATAAGGAGAAAAGAGAACTGGAAGGCATTGAAGCCGAGTTGAAGGAGTTAGAAGAAAAGAAGAAAGGATTCATCCTCCAGTTAAACAGTGGAAATGGGTCACACGAGGAGCTTACCGAATGGGCATCAAAAATAGAAGAAATTGATACCTTGCTGGAAGAAAAAGAGCTCCGGTGGCTTGAGCTCTCAGAGCTAAACGCATAAAGCATGCTGCAAACTGGCAAGAAAGAGGCTGAAATAATCAAAAAGGCTATTGCTCATTGGAAAGATTCCGGCCTTATCGATGAAAAAACTTCTGACAAGCTCGCTAACGATGTGCAGCCCGTTGGTTTCGACTGGCAAAAGCTGGCCTTCTACGCCTTCCTGTTCGCTATTGGCTCCATCATTGTCAGTGTTTTTCTTTTGCTCGCCGACGAATGGATTCTCAAATTCATAGAGGATTTAATTGATGCCCCTCACTGGGTGAAAAGTCTCCTTTTTGCTGTTCTTGCTTTTGCATTGTATGCCTTTGGCTACCGACGCAAGGTGAAGAAGCCAGATCAGATTTACAGCAACGAAGCGCTTTTTATCCTGGGCGTTATTAGCACAGCTGTCTCCGCCACCTTCCTCGGCTTGCAGTTTGATACAGGGTCGGGGCATTTTTCCCTGCTTATACTTCTGCTTACGGCCGTGTATGCCGTGGTAGCCTACAGTTTGCGTTCGCAGGTTATCTGGCTTTTCTTTCTGATAGCCTTTGGTGCGTGGTTTGGCACCGAAACCGGTTATGTAACCAATTGGGAGGGTCTGTTCTGGGGCATGAACTACCCGCTCCGGTATACGGTATTCAGCTTCCTTATCGTTGGAGGCTCCTTTTTGATTGGCCATACCAAAATTTCTTTGTTTCAACCTATTACCTACGGATTTGGCCTGTTTCAGCTATTCACCTCTCTTTGGTTTCTATCCATTTTTGGCAACCATACTGACTTCAATATCTGGAGCCAGGTTAGCCAGGTAGAGCTGTGGGGGTGGGCCGTGCTCATGGCGGCTGTTAGCGTCGGTGCCATCATTTATGGGCTAAAGAACGATGATTTTCTTAGCCGTGATTTTGGCATTGTTTTTTTGCTCATCAACCTGCTTTCCCGTTATGTGGAGTACGGGTGGGACACGCTGCACAAAGCCGTCTTTTTCATGATCCTTGCCGTGGCTTTCTGGCTATTGGGGAAAAAAGCTGAAACCATCTGGAATCTCGGTAAGAAAAAGAAATAGCCGCCCGGTAAGTGTGACTCACCAGACGGCTACAATATTTCCAGGCCTTATGTCTTACTTCAAAAGTACACCAATAGTGAATCCGGCAGAGACTGCCACCGGAAAGTCTCGTCCGCCGGCAGCATGGCTGTAGCTGTACCTTCCCTCACCACCACTGTTGAACCCATAGCCCAGACCGACATGGTAGTCGAGGCTCATGATATCTGCCAGCACATATTGGCGGCCATAGTTCAACAAAATGGCCACAGCAGAGTAATCCTCTCTGTTTCTGGACTCGTTGCCACTGAATTCATCATACACAATATTGTCTTGTGTAAAAAAGCTCATGGCTATCTCTGGCCTGATGTATTTTCCACTTAGTAAGTGTGATCCTTTCATGCCGTCGGATACGAAATCAGGATTGAGCTTAAACTTTGGGCCCACTCTGAAAAGCACGCCACTAGGATCAATTTCGTTGGGATCGAGGCCCAAGCCGATAATACCCACTTTGGCTTCCCACGACACCCAGTCTTTGATATACCTTTCATACCCAAAAGTGGTGTTGCCTGTTAACGGAGAGAAAAACTCCATTTTTACGATACTCTTCTTCTGCGACTCGAAATCTGTTACAATTTGTTGAGCGCTGGCTGCCCCGGAAATCAGGAGGAAGGCCGAGATTAAAAAATTCTTCATGGTCATTCTATTTGTCGATTAAATAATCCGTTTTCTAAAAAGTAATTTACCGAATACAAAGTGCGTGCCAAAACAAAAAAAGCCGATCCAGTTTCCCGAATCGGCTTAGTTACTTATTTACTGGGTTTACTTACTTGGCCGCAACAAGCGTTACGTCCAGTACAAATTCATCGTAAATCACTTTGTCGCCAATTTCTGCAAAGAAGCTCTTAGAGCCATACTTCACATTAAATTTTGATCTGTCAACCGTGATTTTAGAAGTAGCGGTTACTTTGCTCCCGTTAACAACCAGTTCGGCCGGAAAAGTGATTTTCTCTGTGGTGCCTTTGATAGTGATGTCGCCAGATACGTCGTACTTGTTTTTTCCGGTTGACTTCACACTGGTGATCTTGAAAGTTGCAGTGGGGTAAGTGGCTACTCCAAAGAAGTCGTCAGACTTAAGATGTCCTTCCAGCTTACCTTTGTACTCACCCTCAAGGTCCGTGTCAACAATTGAATTCATGTCGATGGTAAATGAGCCACCTGTTAGCTTATCACCGTCGAACTGAAGGTCGCCCTGAGAAAGGTTGATGGTGCCAGTGTGAGTACCGGCCAGCTTTTCGCCCGTCCAGACTACCTTGCTTTCTACTGTGCTTACCTTGTAAACAGCTTTTGTGTCATCAGCAGAAGGATTGCTGACAAGAAGTACTAATGATGTGAAAATTGTGCTTAACATAAGTTTTTAGTTATTTGATGATGTAAATGTATGTACATACATGTATATACACAATTAAGCTTCTAAATGTTTCACCAGTATTGAAAATATTTTTAAAAGTGAGCTTTTAGCCGACCTGGGGCTATATTCTGGATAGAACTTTTTTTATCAAACCATCCACAACTTTCAGGGGGTTCTTTGAGAAGGTGCCTTTTGCCCGGTTTACGACAATGGCATTCAGGCTGATCATGTTATGTCCCATCATGCGGGAAAGTCCATAATAGCCGGCGGTTTCCATTTCAAAATTGGTGATCCAAAAATTATCCTCGTGAAAGTACATCAGCTGATCCACCAGGTTAGGGTGTTTGATGGGCAGGCGAAATGCCCGCCCCTGCGGTGCATAAAACCCGGGCGCTGTAACCGTATTTCCCTTGACCATGTCAAAGGCGTATTTCTCCATCAATTTTTCGGATCCGCTGATAATGTATGGCATGAACTCCAACGAGATAGCCTCTTTCAGCTTACCTGCAATCATTGCTTCCCTGGCCGACTGGGGGTAAGGATAAAAAAAGCCAAGTGTGTCGAAGCCAATAGCATTTTCCGAAACAACATAACTTCCCAATTTGATATCTTCCTGCATAGCGCCGGAAGTTCCTATACGAATGATGTTAAGGCTCTTGAGTTTCTTCTTTGGCTCCCGTTTAGTCAGGTCAATATTAACAAGGGCGTCCAGCTCGGTCAACAGTATCTCTACGTTGTCGGTGCCAATGCCAGAGCTGATAACAGTCACTCTCTTTTTATTGAGATAGCCAGTGTGTGTAATGAACTCCCGCTTGTTCATTTCAAACTCTATGGAGTCGAAGTACTGACTTACCTGATGCACCCTGCCGGGATCTCCCACGGCAATGATTGTATCAGCAATGTGCTCAGGCTTCAGGCTGAGATGGTAAACACTACCATCAGGATTAAGAATAAGCTCTGATTCGGGGATTCTTGCCATCAGAGCTTACTGGTTGCACCTTGCGGTTCTTCTTTTTTCCTGTACAGCCCTCTGTAAGGATTATAACCATTCATTTCCTTCTGGTAGTAGCCAGTACCATCGTAAGGCCTTTTGTCGGGATGAGACTTACATGCTTCGGAACAAGCCCCCTCCATCTCCCATCCGCACTTCTCGCAAATTGGCACATGGCGATTGCATTCTGCATTGGCGCAGTTCACCATGCGGTCGCTATGAGTGCCACAAACGTAGCAGGTAGACACTACCTTCGGATTGACCTTATTCACCTCAACTGCCACACGGTTATCAAACACGTAACACTTGCCTTCGAAGTCCTCGCCCTGCGTAGCTTCCTCCATGCCATACTTGATAATGCCGCCATGGAGTTGGTACACATTCTCAAAACCTTGCTCCAGCAAAAAGGCGCTGGCCTTTTCACACTTAATACCGCCAGTGCAATAGGTGACGATCTTTTTATCTTTCAAAGCCTTCAGTTCTTCCACCTTTTCAGGGAAGTCACGGAAGTTTTCGATATCAAGCGTGATGGCATCTTTGAACTTGCCCAGGGAGTGCTCATAGTTGGACCTGACATCCAAAATGACAACATCATCTGTTTTATTCTTCAAGATTTCCTTGAACTCAGCAGGCTCCACATAGGTGCCAGTGCGCTGGTTGGGGTCTATATGGCTGAGGCTTGAGTGAACAATCTCCGGCTTTACACGCACATGCAGCTTTGCAAATGCATTGGCATCGTTGTGATCCACTTTGAAGTCAGTGTGTGCGAATCTGGGGTCGGCTTTCAGATCGTCCATGTAGCGCTGACAATCCTCTCTGCCCCCGCTAATGGTTCCGTTGATCCCTTCGTGGGCGATGATAATTCGCCCCTTCAGGTTGTTTTCGATGCAGTAAAGGTGGTGCTGCTCTCTGAATGCCTCCGGATCCTCGATCCTGGCATAGCAGTAATAAAGAAGTATACTGTAATTTTTCATTTTTATAACTCTGCCTTGCTTCAACAAGGTGTTACTTTTTGCTATTGGCTCTTAGCTTTTAGCTGTTGACTTTAACTTATTTAACGGCTTGCGCCGGATTTCCAAATACTGTTTCTCCGTCTTTCACACTGGCGATAACAACCGAACCAGCACCAATCCTGGCTTTCTTACCAATCTTCACTCCAGCTACTATTGTTACCCCACTTCCGATAAACGCCTCATCGGCTATCTCCACATTGGAATTGATGATGCTGCCAATACCTATCTGTACATAGTCGCCCAGTTTAGCCATAGACCCAATCACAGCGTTTGAATGAATCACACAGTGTTGCCCAATGGTTGCACCACCTTCCACAATAGCACCTGAATTGATCATGTTGCCATGACCAAGGGAGACAGACACACCCAACACAGCTCTTTTGTGCACAGCATTCACTGGCTGCACATGCCGTTTATCGTTGAGCATTTTCACCATCGACTTTCTGTAGGCGTTGTCGTCGCTGGCCACAAAAGCGTCACATTTCTTCCCAATCAACTTCAGAAAACCGTCATCGTCAGGTCTGCCCAGAATAGAGATACTATTGAGCTCTGTGCCATGCCTGGAAGCATCCTCCTCCAAAAACCCATATATCGTCACGCCATTGCTTTCGAAAATCTCCATCGCATGGTGCCCCATGGGGCCTGTTCCGAATATGATTACCGGGTTGATCATTTTTATCTGTTAGTTGCTTTGAGTTTTGAGAGTGCAAAGGTAGGGCTATTGGCCTTATCATCAAACACCTGAGTTGCCTTCCAAAAGCTTCAATTTACTAATTTTTGACAGCCAGGGGTGTTGGAAAGAAGCAAGAAAAATAAGCATGGGGTAAAAAGCCAGTCGATACCTCGAAAGAGAGCCGTAGTTAGGCGTTGAGAGTGTGATCATGCTGGAGGTGAAGAGGATGTAAGCCAACAACGGCATCCAAATAAAGACCGGAAGTCTTTTGCGAAGCCCCGAATTCGTAAAAAAGAGCGTCAGCAGCAACACCGGCTCAAGCAGAAGAAGAATTTCCGAAGTAGCATTGACCTCCCAGAGAAATGGGCCAAACATCCCTGCGACAGCACCCAACATAGCCTGCAACACAATCTGTGGCCACTGCCACAACGTACCCAGGCCCAAAACAACATGCTCCGGCATCGACTGAGCCACAATCGCCGCATGGTTGTCGGTGAATGCCTTCACCACATACCCAGGATTGAAACTTGTGTCGGAGTAGCTAAAAGTAACGACAAGCGATACAATTAAGATGACGCCAGCAATGCCAAGTGCCCAGCGCAATGCAGGCTTTTGCATATACCTTTGAAGAATCTTGAAAAGTATGGTGCCAAACAAGAATGGAAGCAGGCTGAGCAAAACGAAAATACGCAGCTTTGCCAGCACCACCATGGCCAACACCAGCAAAGCGGTATGCAAAAGCAAGTTGGAACGATTTCCACTAAAAAAAGGCACAACTGCACCAAACAATATGCTGATCCCAGCCAGCATGAGCGTTTCTTTTGAAACCCCACTGCCCCATATCGCTATGCTTGGCCAAAGGAAGAAAATGAGAATTACCGGCCACCGGACATCAACACCTGTCAGGTGTACTCTTTTGACCAGGTAAACAACTGACAAAAAGCTGATGAAAGTAAGAAATACACTACTGAGCCAAATACTACTACCGAGCACCATGTATAAAACCACAATGATCTTCACAAAGAAAAAAGTGCGGTTTTGGGGAGTTGCCTTAGCAGCCGGATCGGCTTCCTGCGCCAGAAAATCCCAAATCGGGCAGCCCGCCTGAATATCCGTGAGGTATTCAGAAGCCTTTTCATCATAATAAAAAAGATCACCTTCATGTCGGATATGCAAATAGTAAACCATCGCAATCATGCCGGCGGCTACTTTAACCGACATAAGGATCAGAGTGGCCCTGGTTCCAAAAACTGGCCTGGCAAATTGCAGACAGGCCCAGCCGATGATCACAAGGAGAAAAGAACCGACGATCATACTAGTGGTTTTGCCTGATAAGGTGAGTGCCTATTTGACATGAAAGGCATCTTCTGGGCTGGCAGTAGTGCTGATAAAGTTCAAGAAATGCTTGAGATTCATAGGCCGTGGGCTTTTCGACAGGCAGGAAAGAAAGCTTTCTGGTAATGGTGTTTTCCTCGAACTGCAGCTGGTTAAGCAGCAGCAATGCCTTTTCCTCTAGCTCAGCACTCCCCTGCTCCTTTGCATAGGCGAATAACAATGGCACCACACAGTTGATGAGCAAGATGTCTATGCTCTTGATGCCCACAAAAGCACTTGGCCTGCTTGTTTTCGCTTTCTCCACTCCGGGCTCGTCCTTAGCAAATTGAAAATGCGTTGACCAATAGTCGGACACCTTTGATTTAAAAACGTCTCTGAGCCTTGCCAGATCTGACTCAACAAACACTGCAAAGAGTCGGGGTGACTGATGGATGATAGCCGCTAGCTGTGCCAGCCTGATCGTTGGAAAGTTGGCTGGCCGCATGCGCATAAACTTCCAGGGAATAGGAGGCAACGACGTGGCTATAAGCTGAAACTTATGGTTGATATAGTCGAATCGCTCTTTGAGGGCTTTCGAATAAAAGTCGCTTGAGTTGACATCAAGCAGCCCAGCCAGCCCCAGCAGGTAGGCTTCCAGGTCCTTCTTGTCGAAAGCCAGCTTCTTCATCACCTTGTAGGAGACCCGCTTGCTCAATTGCTGAAAGCCTTCCTCGTTTTTTTTGAAGCCAAAATACCGGATGAGGAAATGAACCGCAGTGGCATCCCAATCGCCACCGTACTTTTTCAAGAGTATCTCAACATCCTTTGTCTTTCTCTGCAGGCGCTCCACGAGCACCCGATCAATCATCGACTGCCTTTTTAGTGCATCGATGTTTTTGATTTGCGTTTGGCAAGGCACCTCAACTCGTTGCTGAATCAGGCCCTGGTATCTGGTGAGCAATTGAAGCGACACCCTGTCTTTGAGCTCCAACTGTGGAATATAGGTGCCATCGGTTCTCAGAATCTCACGATCTGCCTCCCACACGATGTGAAGGATAACACTATCATATGCCTTGTCAAACTGGTGTTTGTGGCTGTGCCAATCGCTGCTTTTGAGATGTATCTCTACCTGCCCGTTCCACTCCATGTCCCCAATTCTCATCCTGGCCTCCTTGAAATCTGGCCCGGCGTCGGTGTTGAGAAACCCCTGCTTACTAATCAAGATGGTTTGCCCGTCGGTGGTTTGAAGGTTTGAGCTATCGAAGTATTGAAATTGCCAGATAAAATGGAGGAACTCTTCAGGAAACATCTTGTCATTGAAAAAGTAAATAGATTGGGCTGTCTAAAGTTTCACAGTCATCCAATTTATAAATACTTCTCCAACATTTCATCCATTTGTTGCTGAAGATCCGTGGCAGCTAGCTTAGCTTTTTCGGCAAAATCAGGCCCACTGCCTGCGTAAATAATGCCTCTTGCTGAGTTAACCAGCAGTCCGCATTGGCTGTTCATCCCATACTTACAGGTGGCTTCCAAATCGCCTCCCTGCGCACCAATACCCGGCACCAGCAGAAAATGCTCCGGAGCGAGGGCTCTCACTTCTTTGAACATTTCGCCTCTGGTGGCGCCCACTACATACATCATATTGTCGGCACTCCCCCACTGCTGGCTGGTGGTAATTACCTTTTCAAAGAGCTTCTTACCATCGGCCATTGGCTCATTCTGGAAGTCTGCAAAGCCTTCGTTGCTGGTGAGCCCGAGCAGAATCACCCATTTACCGTCGAACTGTAGAAAGGGCTTTACTGAGTCTCGTCCCATATAGGGAGCCACGGTAATGCTATCGAAGCTCATGGCCTCAAAGAATGCTCTGGCGTACAAAGCAGATGTGTTGCCAATGTCGCCTCTTTTGGCATCAGCTATTGTGAAAATATCGTTGGGGATATAGTCCAGCGTTTTTTGCAGCGACTCCCAGCCTTTTGGCCCCAAGGCTTCATAAAAGGCAATATTGGGCTTGTAAGCCACAGTCACGTCAGCTGTCGCATCAATGATTTGCTTATTGAACTCAAAGACGGGATCCTGCTCCTTATGAAGGTGCGAGGGAATCTTGGTGATATCAGTATCCAGCCCAACACACAAAAAAGAACGCTTCTTCTTTATGTTGGTAAATAGTTCTTGACGGGTCATGCGGCAAAGATAAACATATGCTGCATTTGACACGGTAGTAATTTAGTTTCGATACAAAACCCATTAGTCCGGGTTTTACTTGCCTTACGCATTGTCAGGCGGCATATTGCAGACATTATTCATTTATCCAAAGGCTGGCTATTTTTTTTGGCTAGCCAAATCAAAAAAGGCATGTTCCCAAATTCCAGCTCTTCCATTGAGCTCAGCCGGTTGGCATTAGAAAACAACATTGATTTTCTCAGAAAATTAGTAGGCCCCGATGTGACAATTTCTTCAGTGCTAAAAGGAAATGCCTATGGACATGGCATCAAACACATGGTGCCTGAGTTGGAAAGACTGGGTATTCGTCATTTTTCTGTGTTCGGCTCGTTCGAAGCACTGGATGTTGCCAGTTTTAGCACGGAGTCGTCGACCATTCTAATCATGGGTGACATTCTGGATGACCACATGCCGTGGATGATTGAAAATGATGTGGAATGCTTTGTGTTCAATAAAATCAGATTGAACGCCCTCTGTAAGCAAGCCCGGCTAATGAAGAAAAAAGCCCGCATTCATCTTGAGTTGGAAACGGGCATGAACCGCACTGGCATTAACCCGGACGAATGGGAAGAGATGGCCAGCCTTATCAATGAATTTGAAGACTGCATCGAGGTCGTAGGCATGTGCACTCACCTGGCTGGTGCGGAAAGTGTATCCAACTACAAGCGCATCCTGAGCCAGAAAGACATGTTTAACGAAGGCGTCACGTTCTTCAAAGCCAAAGGGGTGCATCCAAAGGTGCTTCATACCTCCTGTAGTGCGGGGGTAATCATGTATCCGGAGAACAACCTTGGCATGGTGAGGGTGGGAATTTTACAGTATGGCCTTTGGCCAAGCCTGGAAACGCAGGTGAGTTATATGAGAGAGAATAAGCTGGCAGAAGATCCACTCAAGCGGGTGATCTCCTGGAAAAGCCATGTAATGGATATAAAACATGTGAAAATGGGCGAGTTTATTGGCTATGGCACTTCCTTTCTTGCGGAATACGACATGAGAGTAGCAAGCATACCCGTTGGCTACAGCTATGGCTTTAGTCGTGGTCTCAGCAACCAGGGACGTGTGCTGATCAATGGCCACCGCCTGAGTGTGGTGGGCGTAGTCAATATGAATATGTTTTTGGTGGAGATCACCCATGCTGAAGTAAAAATCGGCGACACGGTGACCCTGATAGGCAACGATGGAGATCTGTCGATTTCCGTTTCCCATTTTGGAAATTTGAGTGACCAGCTGAACTATGAACTGTTAACGAGGCTGGATAAGGATATACCGAGGGTGGTGGTGTGAGTACGTCCCCACGAAATCAAACCTTCGGAGCCAACCACAATCCCCCAAACCCTACCAACAGCAACAAATAGAAAATAACTGCAGAGATCGGCTTTTTGATGGCCTGAATATATTCCCTGGAGATTCCGGGCTCCGTACCGCCATGCAACGCAGTATTGGCTATTTGCTGAGTAACAGCTACAGATTGCCAGTCTGACTGTTCATGCACGAAAAAATGCTTTGATTGCCCGGTAGCTTCCATAAAAAGTGAATCCCACCCAGCTGCGTCCGGCCAAATGGTGCCGCTCCAAACATTGTGCAGCTGCCAGCTTTCTATCAATGGAACTGTTTCACCTTTGTACCTCACCAGCGGCGGCTCTTCAAGGGAACTTATAACGCTAAATCGAACGGGTTCATCTATAAAATATGGTTCTTTGGTCTCCACCTGAATGTGGCAGCACACAGCTGCCTTCCTGGCCAGCGACTCAATCACTTCCGTCCACAGAGCCGCATAAGTGAGCTCCTGTCCTTTCAAAACCAACCTGTAAGTGTCTTGCCACAGAGCGGTCCCTATTTTCCCCAAACCCTGATAAGCATAAGCGGCGAGCAACCTACCACTTCCATCCTGCCAAACCGGGATCACTTCCGGCGACTTGTCAATCGCAAGCGCTACCCCACTCAAGCTAACTTTCCTGCCCAAGTCAACAGCAACCGACAAAGTATCCGCATCATAGCGAGTCAACTGAAGAGGCATCCAACGCCTGGCATTCCTGCTAGCAGACTGCTGATTGACTGCAATAAAAACACCCAACCCCTGATCTACGGCAGCGTTCAGGACATTTGTCTCCTCCCTGCTCAAAGCATCCAACGACGCTTCGTCTATCCATAGCAGATCGGCATCGTCTAAAAGAGTCGTTGTTAATCTCCTGAACGGCACCTCAGCTTGATTGGCAAACTCGTAGCGAAATTTGTCCTTCGACAGCTGATACCTCAACGCCAGGGAATGTCCTTGCTCTGCCATCAGGTTTTTCAAATACCTCGATTCAAAAGTTGGGAATTGGCTAACAAAAACCATTTTCAACTTTCTTTCTTCGGCTACCTGCACCGGAACTTTGTAAGTGGCGATTGAGGAGCCTGCACTGTCCAGCAACTCCAGTTCGTAGACAAACTTACCAGCTAGTTTAGGTATGAAGCCAAAGGAAAATTCCTTCGTGCTTGAAGAAAGGCGTAGCGAGTCGATCTTCCCCTCAGGGCCGCTCCACCTGATCATGCTGCCTGGCGCTACCTGGCTCGCAATTCCGCTGACAGCACTTCTCCTGTTCGTACTCACCTTCTCGGGCACATTGATTGCCTGAATACCCTCGGGAGACGATGACGGAAAATAGACAAATCGAAAGGGAGCCGCATCGTCAAAGACGTAGTCCGGGAGTCCGTTCCCCACCACATAGCGAATTCTTTCTTTGATTCCTGCCAGCTCATTAAATGACTTAAGCTCAGCAGCTGCTTTAAAGTCAGCTGCGCCCGGCGCCTTATAAATGCTCAACCCCGGATTCGATTGAAGGAGGCTATCCACCTCTTCCACATTGTATCCCTGGGTAAGCAGCATGATGTCCGACAGAACACTCTCGGTTTGATAATGAGGTCTTAGCAGTATGCCAGCCAAGCCAATAAAGGCCAGCAGCAGTGCTAAGAGCCGGAGTAGCTTCCGGCCCATTCTCCTCCGCCACTCTACCACAGCGATAATGGCAAAGAGCAAAATAAGGCCCCATAAGGTCAAATGGATATTCAGCAAAGGCTCAAATGACAGGATCCAGCTACTCATTGGCCTCCATTCTTTTTAAGAACTGCTGATCGATGGCACTGGCAGCAGTTGGATGCAAAGCCGGTGTGGCAGGTTGTTCAGGTACTATTTCCCACAACGCCTTCCTAATCTTCAACAGCGCAATTTTATTTTGCACAAAATCATCATCTATCAAAGCCTTTAGCAAACTCATGCTTTCAAGGTATCTCCCGGGAAACTCAATCGCCTGCTGCGCCATTTCATTGCCAGCCAACTGTAGAACTTCTTTTTCTTCAGCAGTTAAAGCAAGGGCAGGCTGTAGCATGTACTTTTCCAACAGAACCAATGCCTTTCTGGAATTCGGAAACGACCTGTTGGGCTCCAACACATATCTTCTCCTGGCAGGATTGATTTCTGCCAAATCACCTGTCAGCCGCTTTTCTTCTTTGATTGGAGGCGGGTCGAACCCCGTGCGGTGTACGTAAATGCGGGAGTCGTTGCTAATTTCTTTTAACAGCTTTAGAATCTTGTACTGATAAGGAAGAGATTGCTCCGGATTGTTCATCCGAAGGTGCAGCTCAGCGTCCCACATCATCGACAAAGCTGCTCTGAGCTTCGTTTTGACGGATTGGATGTAGAAGGTGGCTTCCTCCTCGCTGTCATGCATGTGAGCAAATGCCTCCAAAGGGTTTTCCTCTTCTTCTCCCCCCGCATGTTCATGAGCCGTTTGCGGCACTAGATTATGCTCATTTTCGGTGTCATGGGCATGCCCGAACTGCTTCATCGCTTCGTCCGTGTTGGTAGGAGCGGCCGCTTCTTCGGGTTCATGCGCCTCAGTTTCGGTGATGCCCGACTCAAACTCTTCTCCAAGGAATTGTCCGTACCTGAGTCTAAGCACCTTTTGATCATGCCCCAAACCGTTGCTGGTATTATCGAAGACTTCTTTGTTTATCTTGTTCCTTTCCGCTACAAGCTTTTCGGAATCGATGATAATTTGGCGCTGGCTGCGGAAGTACTCAGGCATCAGATCGACCCCCAGGCCGCCGTCGTTGGAGACGATGTAGGAGGCCGTGTCCTTTAGCTGCAGAAAGTAGGTCTCTGTTCTTTCGGTTTGCTGTTTGGGTGCCTTGTTGTCCCAGGCCTCCACATAGAAATAGAGCTCATCGCCAGGTTCCAGGCCCATTTTCTTCAAGTCGATGACTCGTTCTGCCAAAACCTTTCTGCCTGAGATGGTCTGTGGCTTTTCAAAAAACAACTTCTCTTCCCTAAACTTGACCGACTCCCCGCTTCCCTTGGCCACTGTAGCGATCAGGTAGGCGTCCTTCAAGCCAAAATCATCTGATAAATCTGTCCTGACATTTATTTTCTGAACATCACTCCACTCAAATTGCTGAAACTGGGGCAAATCCCTAATCGCCAGTTGGGGAGGCAAATCCGCCACCACTTCAAGTTTATAAAAGTCAGAGGCCTTCCATTCACCATCTTGCTGCCAGGCAACCTGATAAAATCCCGTGTTAAAGACTTTGGCCGAACCACTGAGCATCGACTGCCTTTTTTTTAAAGCCAAAGTATCGGAGCCCGAGAAGATGATCAGTGCTTGCTGTGGCGCTAACGAAAAGTCCAATTCCCAACTGACAACACTGCCTTCGACAGCTTTAATGTTGGGATCAGTAAATGAAACGGTTCTCAGACCTGTATAAGCTGGGGCGTTAATCGTGCCTTCAATACTTTCCAGCACAACCGGCTGAAAAGCACTTTCAGCAGAGGCTGTAGTAGCGGAATTTTCCGCAGCAGTTTGACCAGAACCAACACCGACCGGAATTCCCGGGAAGAAAATGATAAGTAAAATTCCTGCTAATAAAACCACGCTCGCCACCCATAACTGGTGAGGAAAGCGCAGCTTGCTCAACTCCATAACCTTCACCAAAGCCCTCTCTCGTTGTAGCTGCTGTAGACCCGACAAAGGCTGATCAGTCGCCAAAAGGTCAGCACTCCAGTCCAGATCTGGATATTGCCGATTAATAAAAGACGCCAGTCGTGCAGGGTTTAGCTGATGTAAGCCTAGCTTGTAGATTCGCTGAAGGAGCACAAGTAAGCCAACGGTTCCGGCAAGTACCAGCGCATCAATTGGGTTGAGCCCGGCCACTTTACCCACCACCATCAAAATCAGTCCAACGCCAGCAGAGAGACACAGTACTTCTAGCAGCCGGAGCATTAAGTATCTCTGCTGTAACGCTATGAGTTGATGGTTTTTCATCTGCTTCATTGGCCTCTCCTCCATGCCACAAGGCGTTCAATTACAAGCGTCAAAACCAGCAGTACCACCAGCCACTGATTAATGTCAGCGTAGTTTGTAGTTTTGTTATCAACGTCAACTTCCGCAGGCACTACCTTGCTCCAACGCCAGGCTTCCGGCATCGTCCGACGGTCGCTCTCAGCCATTAAAGGCAGTTCAGTGTCGAAAAACTTAGACAATTCAACTATCAACCGATCTTCTAACACCACCCTTTTATTGAGCCGTTTGGTGAGTTGCCATTGCCTTGGCGATAGCTGTACCAAAAGATCGTCGGAAGTAGCTTCCTCCATGAAAACAAAATCGTTTTCCAGGGCAGGCGCAGCTGCTGACGCCAGCCAAAAAACTACGGCTTCTTCGTTGGCACTAAAAAACGTAGCACTTTCCGATTGAATATCCATCCTGAAACCAGGCAAATCATTCAAAACCAGCAGCGCCGTTTCGAGTACTTTTGCGTCATAACTGTGTTCTTCGTCTGATACGATAACTACCTTTTCTATCGGTATCTCTACGGTAATTGAACCCTTTGCGTCTGCGCTCCTCGTGGTAAATTCCGTGAACTCTTCATCAGGTTGCTCCGAAACTTCCCAAATACTATCGCCTTCAACAACAGAAACTACAGGTAGGCTTACAGGCTTGAATGGCACATCAAACCACATGATATGATCGGGTTTTGGAGGCCTTTTACCTTTAAAGCCATACATGTAAGCCCTTGTGAAAACAACAGCTTCGCTAATCTTTGCTTCCCCAAGCTGCTCGGCCAAAAACCAATGGTTCGGCGTTTGCTCTTCTGATATCGTGTCTTTTGGCAGAGGGAACCATTGTTCCAGGTACCTCAGTTCATAGTCATTGTTCGTCAGGCTGTCTATTATCCGGCCGATCTCATTGTGTTGCTCTGCTCCTCTATCCACCACCACCCATTTTGGAAGGCTTGCCGAAGACCGCAAAAGCAATCCAGCAAGCAAAGCCACTACTGTGAGTATAAGCACACTTCTCAATGCCAGCAGCAAAAGCTCATTGAGCTTGACGCTTTGGAATTGTCTGGTGGTGGAATCAGCCAGGTGTCGTAGGCTACCCACTTTTATCACCTTGCCTTCTTTCCTACTCAGCAAATGAATAGCGAGTGGCACGGCAAGCCCAAGCAATCCCCAAAGCCACATCGGATTCGCCAGCTGCATCATCTTATCATCGATTTACGAGCCTTCAGAAAAGTCCGAAGCACCTCAGGTGCCGGGTCATCAAGGTAGGTCGGCTGGTAGATCACCTGCTTTTGCAACATCCAGTCCCTCGTGGCATCTATCCACTCACCCATCTTCTTGCGATAAACGCTTTGCTGAGCAGGCGAGTCTACTTTTAGCCGTTCGCCTGTTTCCAGGTCTTCGAAGGTAAGCTGGGTACTATAGTTCAATTCCAATTCTTCCCTTCCCATCAAATGAAAGACAATAACTTCATTGCGGGGTGTTTTGAGCTTTCGAATAAAATCGTGCAGATCCCCTTCGCTGTCATACATATCGGTGAAAAACAGGATCATCTCCTTGCCTTGATGACTGTAAATATGCTCGAGCCCGTTACCCTTCTTCCAGGTGCTTTCAGCTTTTATTTTGATTAACTCATTCAAAAAGCGAATGTATTGTTGTTGGTCAAACCGTGGTTGCACGGCGGTAATATGCAAATCGTTCACAGAAAACAGGCCAAACGTATCGCTCTGCTTTCTCGCCAGAAAAGCCAGCGATGCGATCAGCACTTTGGCCATTTGTATTTTACTGACGCCGCCCTCAGCATGCTCCATCGACCGGCTGGCGTCCAGCATAAACTTGACGGTGATATTGGTTTCGATCTCCGACTGCTTGATGTAATAACGCTCTGACCGGGCAAACATCTTCCAGTCGAGCTGTCGGAGGTCGTCGCCGGGTTCATAGCTTCTGTACTGGCTAAACTCTTGCCCGGCCCCTACAGACTGACTCGGGTTGCCTCCACTCATGTAGCCTTCCACAATCACACGGGCTACCAGCTCCAACCCGTTAACGGTGGAGAGGATCTCTGGTGTGAGTAACTGGCGAATCTGTGGGTTCACAATAGAAGCCTTTTTAGTTTGCCTTTGAAGGACAGATAATGCCCTGGTAGTTGCCTAAACTCCAGCTGGAAGTTTGATCTTGTCTAAAAGCTCGGCTGTTACTCGGTCAGAAGTAACGCCGTCGGCTTCTGCCTTGAAGTTCATAAGGATTCGATGGCGAAGAACAGGAAACGCTACGCTTTTGATGTCTTCCATGGTCACGGCAAACCGGCCTTTGAGCAAAGCCCTTGCCTTCGCCGTTAAGATCATTGCCTGTCCCGCTCTTGGCCCGGCGCCCCAGCGCACCCATTCGTTCACAAAGCTCACCTCACTTTCGCCAGCCCTGGTAGCTCGCACCACCCTGCTCACAAAGCCAATAAGGTCTTTGCTGATATGCACCTCCCTCACCAGCTTCTGTGCTTCCAGAATCTCCTCGCCTTTGATGACACTTTTCACCGCTTCTTTCTTCTTGCCAGTGGTGCTTTCCAAAATATTGCGCTCTTCCTCCGCTGTGGGATAACCTATACGGATGTACAAAAGAAAGCGGTCAAGCTGGGCTTCCGGCAGTGGAAATGTACCGGCCTGCTCAATCGGGTTTTGCGTAGCCAAAATAAAGAAGGGCCTCTCCAGCGGATAGGTTGTTCCGGCATAGGTCACCTCAAACTCCTGCATGGCTTCAAGCAATGCCGACTGCGTTTTAGGCGACGTTCGGTTGATTTCATCTGCCAGAATGATATTGGCGAAAATGGGCCCTTTATTGAACTTGAATATCCTTTTGCCTGTGGTATGGTCTTCCTCCAGTATTTCTGTGCCAATGATATCGGTCGGCATCAAATCGGGAGTGAACTGAATCCGCCTGAACTTAAGGTCGATTGCTTCTGACAGCGTTCTGATCATCAACGTCTTTGCTAAGCCCGGCACGCCTTCGAGCAGGCCATGGCCTCCTGCCAAAAATGTGATCAGCAGCTGGTCGATTGTTTCTCCCTGCCCCACTATCACCTTCCCAATCTCCTTCTTCAGGTCACCCAGGCTGGCTACCAGCTTTTCAGCCGTTTTTTCTATCTCTTTTAATTCTGCATTCATGCTATCATTGTCTCGAACCCAACCAGCTAAAAGGTCAGGCCATCATGGCGTACATCACTATATTAATACTAAACCTGGTGTTGTCGATTTTATAGAACCGTTTGTTGCGGAAGTCATAGTCCCACTCACATCCGTAATCTTTGTTGCTGTAGAGCACACCTATCCTTCCATCCACTTCTATGGCTTTCAAATAATCATGTACAATATCGTCGCCCCAGCCATTGAGCTCCTGCGAGGTGGTGGGTGGACCATCGAATTCGAAAAAGGAAGAATAGATAGGGTGGTTATTAGGAATTTTCTTTAGCTGACCTGGCCCAAATAGCTTCTCCATTTGCGTTTCAAATGATTTGGCAAACAGACCGTCGATATCATGGTTGCAGTCGTCCACAAAGACAAAACCTCCATTCTCAACATACTTTTTGAAGTTCTCCCGTTCGGTAGCGGTAAACTCAACCAGCTTGTGGCCGCTCAGGTAACAAAAAGGACTGTTGAAAATCTCGTCAGAGCTCAGCGAAACAATGTTCTCTCTGGTATTCACCGGCAATGTGGTATACTCCACCAGAGAATTGAGCAAATTGGACGGCATTCGCTGATCTACATCCCAGTCACCTGATTCATACTGAAGCCGTGTAAAGAAAAACTCCTCAAAACGCTTTCTGCTCATACCTGTTTACAACTAAACGTCTTCCCGACAACACCAAGGTGCCGGGAAGACGTTCCCTTCGGAGTTTTAAACAGCGTCAGATAAACTGGAGAAGGTAAAGTCCCTGATTTTCATGTAAGGAATCAGGTTACCATCTGTCCGCACCTGCTTGCCCAGCGTCTCCAGATTGTTCAGCATGATCACAGGGCTCTCGTTGAAACGGAAATTCTTGACAGGATAGGCGATCTTGCCGTTTTCGATATAGAAGGTACCATCACGGGTAAGGCCTGTATAAAGCAGCGTTTGAGGATCCACCGTTCTGATATACCAGAAGCGAGTCACCAAAATGCCCTTTTTTGTATCCTTGATCATGTCCTCAAGACTGGCTGTGCCACCTTCCATGATGGCATTGCCGGGGAATGGCACTGGTGCCACACCTTGTTTCTCAGCCCAGTATCGGTCGTAGAACATGTTGCTTACCACGCCGTTCTTAAGGATGTCCATTTTCTTTCTGGCCTGGCCGTCCTGTGTCCAGGGAGAAGCAGGCACTTCAGTGTTGAATGGATCGGTATAGATGTTCACTCTCTCATCAACTATCTTTTCTCCCAGCTTCGTTCCCCCACCTTTTTTAGCGAGAAAGCTCCTTCCTTCGTCTGCCTGGCGTGCCCCCATGCTGAAAAGCATATTCTGCAAGAGGTCAGAAGCCGCAGCAGGCTCAAGAATCACTGTATATTTACCAGGCTCAATGGCCTTGGCAGTGCTTGATTTCACAGCTTTCTCAATCGCAATTTTCGATGCTTCTGCTGTATCAAGTTTGCTTACATCGTTGTAGTCTCTGGTGGCCCAGCCTGAGCCCAGTCCGTCGTTGGTACGCATGGTCACCGTAAAGTTGACGTTAGTAGACCTGTTGTAGGCAAAAAGGCCTTTGGTGTTCATCATGGATGCAAAACCGTAGCTATCTTCCAGGAAACCAGCTGCGGTTACATCCTTAGCTGCCGCAGGATTGATGCTATTGGCAGCTGCCTGTGCCCGGTACTCTGGGGTGATTTTAGCTGTTGCTTCGGCGTAAGTTTTTGATTCACCATAGGTCTGTTGCTCAAGAGGCCCCATAAACTCGGGGTTTTCTGGTGCCAGCTGCGCCAGTTCTTCCGATCTTCTCACTACTTTTTCGAGCGACGCATCGTCGAATTCATTCACAGTTGCGGTGCCCGACTTCTTACCGAAGTTCGATTGCACTACCAGCGTCACATCGCTGTTTTCCCCAGCAGTAGAAACGGTGTTCCTTGCATAGCGGATATTGCCCCCATTGGAGCCGTTGAGGTTAGCCTCGCAAGCGTCTGCCTTCGAGAATTTCATCACCTTCTCCAGGATCGCCCTTGCTTCGTCTTTTGAAAATATTGCCATTTTGAATTCTGATTTCGAGTTAGTTAATAGGTTAAATGCTTCTCGCAGTATTGATCACATTGATACCGTTGAACCTTGTGGTGGCACTGCCATGCGACACAGCACTGGATTGTCCCGGCTGGCCTTTTCCGTCAAAGAAGGAGCCATTGAGTCGGTAGTCTCTGCTATCGCAAACCTGCACACAGGAATTCCAAAACTCCTGGGTATTCGACTGGTAAGCCACGTCTTTCAGCATACCAGCTATTTTTCCGTTTTTTATTTCGAAGAACAGCTGCCCTCCAAACTGGAAGTTGTAACGCTGCTGGTCGATGGAGAATGAGCCGTCTTTTACAATGTAAACGCCTTTATCAATACCCCCGATAAGCTGCTCGGGCGTAAGTTGCTCTTTACCAGCTTTCAATGACACATTGGCCATGCGCTGGAATTGAACGCTGCTCCAGCTATCAGCATAGCAGCAGCCATGCGACTCAGTTTCTCCTATGATCTTGGCCTGGTCTCTGATGGCCTGGTAGTTCACCAGTGTACCGTCTTTCACCAGGTCCCACTCTTTTGTTTTCACACCTTCATCGTCCCAGCCGACAGCACCTAGTGAACCTACCTGCGTTTTGTCAGCCACAAAATTGACTTGCTTGCTACCATAGTTGAACTTCTTGGTCTCCCATTTGTCCAAAGTAGCGAAGCTGGTGCCTGCGTAGTTGGCTTCGTAGCCCAGCACCCTGTCCAGTTCGAGCGGGTGCCCCACCGACTCATGAATAGTCAACCACAAATGGGAAGGCTCCAGGGCCAAATCATATTTGCCCGGCTCCACCGATTTAGCTGAGAGTATCTCCTTCACTTGCTGCGCCGCCATGGTAGCGTCTTCCACCATGTCGTACGACTTATTGTAAAGGGTTACTCCAGCGGGGCCAATGATCTTGTCTTCAGCTCGGCCGTCGAGGTACTCGTAGCCCATGCCCACTGGAGCACTGAAAGAGCCACGCTGCTTGAACTGCCCTGAATCTTTATCGATAGCAGTCACCGTAAAGAAAGGCCAGGTTCTGTGCACATCCTGATCGATGTATGATCCTTCAGATGAAGCAAAATACTTTTGCTCATTCACCAGAAACAGAATGTTGTTAATGTAGCTTGCTCCGTTCTCTATTGCTCTTGCGTTGGCATTCAGCAGGAGGTCGGCTTTGTCTTTTATCGTTACTTCAAATCCGTTCTTCTTGATCGGAGTTTTGTAACTCACCTCTCCATATCCTTTCACAGGTACCAGTTCTACCGGCGATGTCTGGAATTTGGAATTCGCTTTGGCGATGGCCACGGCCTGCCTTGCGGCTTTAGCAATTCCCTCCTCGGTCACGTCGTTGGTCGAAGCAAAACCCCAGGTACCGTTAGCAATCACACGGATGCCTGTACCGAACGACTCGGTGTTGACCATGTTCTGCACCTTGTCTTCACGGGTGATAACAAACTGATTAAGGTAACGGCCTATGCGAACATCCGTATAACTTGCACCGGCAGAGCGGGACGCATTGAGTGCCACGTCAGCCAGTCTTTTCTTCTGGATTACATCCAAGGCAGGCTCCAGCAGTCGGCTGGGGTCTACCGATTTGGCGAAAGCGGAAACAGGCAGCATCATTGCCCCAGCTCCCAAACCCGCCAGTTGAACAAAATCTCTTCTCCTCATGGGTTAATTAAGTTAGTCCTTGTTTTATTTTAGTTTGAGTTCCTTGCTTGTTCAAAGGCTACTAAATAGTCCTTCCAGTGTTAATCACATTCACTCCATCAAACCTTGTGGTGGAGCTCCCGTGCGACACGGCGCTCACTTGCGAAGGCTGACCTTTGCCATCAAAGAAAGAGCCGAACATTCTATAATCGTTCTCATCGCATATTTTCACACAGCTATTCCAGAATTCCTGGGTGTTGCTTTGGTAGGCTACGTCATTAAGCATACCCACTATTTCGCCGTTCTTGATTTCATAAAACACAGTCCCGCCAAACTGGAAGTTGTAGCGCTGCTGATCGATAGAATACGAGCCTCTGCCTGCAATGTAAATGCCTTTTTCTACGTCTTTGATCATATCAGCCGAAGAGTACTTCTCTTTGCCCGGCGCCAATGAAACGTTGGGCATCCGCTGGAACTGCACGTCCTGCCAGGTTTGTGCATAGCAGCAGCCATGCGACTCATTCTGACCGAGAATGTGCACCTGATCACGAATGGCTTCATAGTTCACCAGAATACCGTCTTTGATCAAATCCCAACGCTTAGTCTTCACTCCTTCATCATCGTAACCCACCGCACCCAGCGAGCCGGGCTGCAGCTTGTCAGCAAAAATATTCACCTCTTTGCTGCCGTAGTTGAAATCGCCTGACTTCCATTTATCCAATGTAGCGAAGCTTGTGCCGGCGTAGTTGGCTTCGTAACCCAGCACTCTATCCAATTCCAGCGGATGCCCCACAGATTCGTGGATGGTTAAACCCAGGTGATTAGGCTCCAGCACCATAGTATATTTACCCGGATCCACCGACTTGGCGTCAAGCATCTCTTTCGCCTGAAGCGCCGCCGTTTTGGCATCCTCTACTATATCGTAGCTGTTCTTGTACAGCTTCATGCCACCAGGGCCCTCCAGCTTGTCCGATTCCTTGGGAAGCATGTACTCCCATCCCATGCCCATTGGCGCACTCATGGCAGAGCGGGATTTGAATTTGCCCTCAGCCCGGTTCACCGCATTCACATTGAATGTCGGCCATATCCTGTGAACATCCTGGTCGATATATGACCCTTCCGTAGAAGCAAAGTACTTCTGCTCATTCACCATGAACAGGTTAGAGTTGACGAAGCTGGCACCAGCGTCCATAGCAGCGGCATTGGCAGCCAGGAGTAAATCAACTTTTTCGGATACAGGCACTTCAAAAGCGCTCTTTTCAATAGGGCTTTTCCAGCTTACTTCCCCGTATGACTGAACAGGAGCAAGCTTCACAGGGTCAGTCTGAAATTTTGAATTGGCTTTGGCAATGGACACCGCCTGCATAGTAGCTTTTTGAATGCCAGCCGGGTTGACCTCGTTGGTAGACGCAAAACCCCAGGTGCCATTGGCAATTACCCTGATGCCTACGCCGAAGGATTCGGTGTTGACAATATTTTGCACCCTCGTTTCTCTGGTAAACACATATTGGTTAAGGTACCTGCCTATCCTCACGTCGGCGTAGGTAGCTCCGTTCGCCTTTGCCGCATTCAGTGCCACGTCAGCAAGCTGCTTCTTTTGGGCCACATCCAGTGGCGACTCCAAAAAGCGCTGTACCGGCACCGCATTCCCTATCATTGGAATCGACAAAGCAGCCCCTGCCATTCCTAAACCTGCTATCTGTACAAAGTCTCTGCGTCTCAAAGTATTATCGCTTTTGTAGTAATAAGAAAATTTTCTTGCGTCCCTTCAAACAAAAGGAGCTGATTGTTAAATAAGTTGTAAAATACACACCTTCGATTACACTGCGATAGTAAAAAATGGTCAGCGGTTAGAAATGGGTTTGGAGGAGCAGAATCATCAAACTGTCATATTGTAAATCGATTGAGTGTGGTAATCACCACGAACTAGAGAAGAACAAGAAGTTTCGATAAATCAGAAAACCTAGATCGGGGCGTTCTGCGCTGCCTTAAAAAAATTGTCTCAGTGTTTAAGAATAGTACTATTTATATTTTCAAGGAAACCTGATACCAGCAAGCATCAGGTGATTGTTACCAAATTCCGTTCTCCGCTGACCACGAATAAGATAGCGTTCGGATTACGACATAGAATTTCATATTGACAATACCTGACCAATCCGGAAGCAGGCCGAAATCCCTCCTTCCGTCATATTTTTACATGTTATTTTCCTAATTAAAGTAAAGTCTTATACATTAAGAGGGTCTATTTTAGCGGAATTACTTCTTGACGCCTGTTGATAGGCAAACCAGCAAAAGATAAAATGAGAACAAGCAAGGATAGTTTATTTGTTACTTACACAAGTTTGGCAACTAATCTTGTTGCTATTCTTGTGATTGCCGGGTGGATCACTGGTGCTGAAAGTTTGTTGACAATACTGCCGGGCCTCCCCACCATGAAGTTCAACACAGCCATAGCCTTTCTGCTCACAGGACTGGCATTAATGTTCCTACCCACTTCACCAGAAAAAATCAGGATTCCGTCTCAGCTTTTTTCTGCGATTACCCTGGTTATTGCGCTTCTCACTCTTTCTGAATATACATTTAACTATTCGATGGGGATTGATGAGTTCTTTTTTACTGATCAAATATCAAGAGCCTCCAACTCATCTTACCCCGGGCGCATGTCGGCGGCGACTGCCACATGTTTTGCCCTTATGGCCGCATCACTACTTATATTTGCCAGCATCCGGGGAAAGCTACTTGAGGTTGCGCAATATCTTCTTCACGTTGTGACCATATTAGCATCTATCTCACTGGTCGCTTTTTTCTACAACCTCCCGGTAAATAGCAGGTTGTCATTTTTCAGTAGCATGGCCCTCCATACCTCTGTATGTTTCATGGCGCTTTCTTTTGCCGCCAGCATCAGACAGCCTCACCTGGGTCTGATTAACTTTTTCAGAGGCGACGGAATGGGAAGCTGGCTGGCTCGAAGATTATTTCCTCAATTCAGCCTGTTAATCCTCCTGCTTGGCTTCATAAGAATACTGACCGACCGATACTCGCTTATTTCTGTAGAATTTGGCATCCTATTACTTACAGTTTCCTTCCTTTTGGTTTCCTTGTCGCTTATTCTCCGGGTGGCCTACACCCTCAATAAAGTTGACAGTGAGCGGCAAGAAGCAGAAAGCCAACTAACCGACCTGAATGAGTCGCTGGAGGAAAGAATTAATAAACGCACAGAAGAGCTGACATTGCTCAATGAGCGATTACAACTAGCTACCAGCAGTGGGAAGGTAGGCCTGTGGACAATTGATCTTAAGGATAACTTTCTGGACGTAAACGATGCGCTGCGAAAAATCTGGGGTTTTGACCCTTACGAGCCTTTGTCTCCTGATTCTCTAAGTAAAAGAACGCACCCTGAAGATCAGGCTCGCACCAGCAAAGCTTTTGAGCTTGCTGTCAAAAATCGGTTACCTATCGGTTTTGAACATCGAATCATTCTTCCCGATGGAGCGACGAGGTACATTAAAGTCAATGGAGTGGTTCATTATGACAGCCAACAAACTCCTCTTCGGATTGCCGGCACGCATTGGGACATCACTGAACAAAAACTTGTTGAAATCAGCCTAGAGGAAAGCGACCGCCGAAACAGGGTGTTTGTTGCCCAAGCCCCCTCGGCAATAGCCATGTTCGATACCGAAATGAGGTACCTGGCTGCCTCCGAAAAATGGAAAGAAGATTACGGAATCAAGAACAAAGAAATTATTGGAGTTTCTCACTATGACATTTTTCCTGAAATAGGCGACGACTGGAAAAAAATCCATGCCGAATGTCTTCGTGGAGCCATTAACAAAGTAGATGAGGCACCATTCAACAGAGCCGACGGGTCGGTGCAATGGCTCGCCTGGGACGTGCGGCCATGGTACAAAGTTGAGGGAGTTGTTGGCGGTCTTATCATGTATACCGGCGACATCACGTCACTGAAGGAAAAAGAAGAAGAGAAAAGGCACCTTGAGTCTGTTCTTAACCAGGCAAGCGAAACTGCCAATATTGGAGCGTGGGAGGTGGATTTAGTGAACAACTCCGTGTATTGGGACAGAATAACAAAGAAAATACACAAGGTTGACAAGGACTATGTGCCAAAGCTCGACGGAGCTATCCAATTCTTCAAAGAAGGCGAAAGCAGGCAGAGGATAGAAGCCGCAGTTCAGAATGCAATATTAGACGGCACTCCATACGACTTAGAAGTGGAACTCGTTGCAGCCGATGGATCGCTCGTATGGACCAGGGCTGTAGGCCAGGCAGAGTTTAGCGGCGGCACTTGCCGCAGGCTCTTTGGCGTTTTTCAAGATATAGACCAAATAAAAAAGGCTGAGCTCAACCTAAAGGTAAGCGAAGAACAATTCAGAGGTGCGTTCCAGTATTCGGCCATTGGAATGGCGTTGGTGTCGCTTGATGGCAAATGGTTGAAGGTAAACAGCAGTTTGTGCAAGATGCTGGGTTACACGGATGAAGAACTAACAAAGGTTACTTTTCAGGAACTTACTCACCCCGATGACCTTAACAGTGATCTAGAGCTAATGGCACAAACCATTTCCGGAGAAATACCCTCCTACCAAATGGAAAAAAGGTATTTCCATAAAGATGGACAAACAATATGGGTCCTTTTAAATGTATCTTTAATTAAGGATATTGATGGGAACCCTAGCCACTTTATCTCCCAAATCAAGAATATCTCTGACCGGAAGGCATCAGAAGCAGCCCTCAAAGAGGAAAGAAAGTTACTGAAATCTTTAATTGACAATATCCCCGTCAATATCTATATCAAAGATTTGGAGTCGAGGAAAACACTTGTCAATAGGCTGGAAATGGAATATTCGGGCTTCAAAAATGAATCAGAGGTGATTGGCAAAACCGACTTCGACCTCTACCCGGAAGAGTCGGCCAAAGTATCAAGAGAAGAAGATCTTGAAGTATTCAATACAGGCAAACCAATTCTGAGCAAAGAGACGATTAACACCCGGCATGATGGCAGTACGAATTGGTTTCTGTCGTCCAAGATTCCCATGCAAAATGATAGAGGAGAAATAGTTGGCCTGATAGGGATTAGCTACAATATCACAGACAGGAAACTTGCCGAACGGGCGCTGCAAGAAAGTGAACAGCGCTGGCATTTCGCCCTCGAAGGGGCCAACGAAGGCGTGTGGGATTGGAACCTGGCAACCGGAGAAGTATTCTATTCCAAAAGGTCGCTCGCCATGCTGGGGATCAACCCCAAAGACGTTCCAAACAAATCAGAAACCTGGGATAATCGGGTACACCCTGAGGACAAGGAGGCATACTTTGAAGAAATGCAGAGGCATTTGAGGGGCGAAAGCGAAATTTATATCAACGAGCATCGTGTGCAGCACCAAAATGGCCACTATGTTTGGGTGCTTGATCGGGGTAAAATTACAGAATTCAACCAAAAGGGCCAGCCTTTGCGAGTCATCGGCACCCATTCGGACATCACCTGGCGCAAGGAAAAAGAGGCCCAAGTCAGGCACTCGTTTGATGTTATCAGCGAGCAGAACAAGCGGCTGCTCAACTTTGCCCACATAGTTTCACACAACCTCCGCTCGCATTCGGGCAATCTAGAGATGATGATCAACCTCATCAACATGACTTCAACACCGGAGGAGAAAGAAGAACTTATTCAACACCTGGCACAAATATCCGGATCACTGAGCGAGACAATAACCAATTTGAACGAGGTAGTAAAAATTCAGGTGGACATTAACACTCAAACAGAGGAGCTAAAACTAAAGGAGTACTTCGTTAAAACAATGCACATACTATCGGGGGACATTAAGGAGAAAAAAGCCAAAATAAATTTAAACATTGGCGACGACCTGACAGTTACTTACAACGCAGCTTACCTGGAAAGCATCTTGCTCAACTTCCTGAGCAATGCGATTAAGTACAGGCACCCTGACAGAAATCCAGTGGTTAATGTCAACTTTATTACCACAAATAATTCAAAAATTTTGCAAATTGCCGACAATGGCATGGGAATAGACCTCGCACTTCATGGGGAACGACTATTTGGGATGTATAAGACATTTCATGGCAATGCCGATGCGAAGGGGATTGGACTTTTTATTACAAAGAATCAGGTGGAAAGCATGGGTGGGAGAATTGAAGTAGAAAGTGAAGTAGGGGTGGGCACGACATTTAAAATTTATTTAACATGAGCATGGTAGACTTAGCTTGCATTATCGATGACGATCAGATATATGTGTTTGGCCTTAGAAAGCTGATTGATTTTCATAAGTACAGTAAAAATTTATTAGTGTTTAAGAATGGCGCAGAGGCCATTAAATACATGAAGCCGCTGATCACATCCAGTGACGAATTGCCTGATGTTATACTACTCGATATTAACATGCCAGTGATGGATGGTTGGCAGTTTCTTGACGAGTTTGTAAAAATTAAGCCCCTGATAAAAAAGAAGATCACCATTTACATGGTAAGCTCGTCGATTGATGAAGCAGACCTGGAAAGGGCCAAAACCTACGAGGAAGTAAGTGATTTTATTGTGAAGCCAGTAAAAGAGCCCGACTTAGCCAAAATTCTCGGTTGATAGTTCAACCCATATTTCTGCCTTTTTTTTGCTTGAGGCACACTGTGCTTCGCCTGACAAAGCTTAATGCATTAAAGCAGTAACGGAGATGCCAGCCCGTTGGCAGAATGCCCGGTAGCAGCTTCTTTAGCCATCCACACCTCCGAAAAACTCACCATATATTTCTATTGTTATATAATTTACAAAACTGAGGAAAACAAATTCATTTTGTTTACGTTTGTGAGGATAATCAATCACAAAACTTAAAAAATGAAAGGTAACAACCTTGGTGAACTTGAAGAGCTTGTGTTACTCATGGTGGCGTCGCTTAGCGAAGAAGCCTATGCGGTGGCTGTTCGGGAAGAGTTGGAAAAATCTGCCAGCAGGGTAGTCAACATAAGTGCAGTACATTCTTCGCTTTACAGGCTTGAGGACAAGGGTTTTCTTACCTCCGAATTCGGCGGCGCTACATCCAAAAGAGGGGGAAAAAAGAAGCGCTTATTTAAAGTCACTTCAGCAGGTTACGCCATTCTGAAAGAAGCAAAAGAAACAAAAGAGCAGATTTGGTCGAATATACCTCAGTTGTCATTTACCAATATTTAACTTGTTCGGTTTTCAGCCATGGAGCCAGCTCAAAAGCCCTCAAATCAGCCACCCGGCCTAGGCACTTTCCTACTGAGAAATATCTACAGTGAGGAACTGTTTGAGGAGATCCACGGCGACCTCCTTGAGTTGTACGAAGAACGAATAGCAACGAAAGGCAGGTGGAGTGCTTCGGCCCATTACATAAAAGATGCTGTACTCTCAGCACGCAACTATGACCTCAAGCGGACGCAACACTACAAAACTCAAAATAACTCAGGCGCTATGATTCGAAATTACATCAAGATTACGCTACGCACCATTTCCAAGAACAAAGTATACACCGCACTGAATGTGCTGGGCTTGGCACTAGGCATGGCTGCCTGCATATTCATTATGCAATACGTGGCTTTCGAAAAAAGCTACGATAGATTCAATGCCAATTTCGAAAACCTCTATAGGATCCAATACAACTTTTACCGGGAAGGGGAGCTACAGTTCGAATGCGCAGCTGCGGTTCCCAGAGTAGGTCCTTTCATGAAAGAGAAAATGCCGGAGGTGGTCGACTTCGCAAGAGCCTACCCGCTCTCAATGGTGGTATCTTACAATAACATCAACTTCCGGGAAGACAGAATTCATATAGCCGACCCGGCTTTCCTCAAAATCTTCACCTTCCCTCTCATCAAGGGAGATGTAGAAACCTGTCTGACGGAACCAAATACAGTAGTAATTTCCGAAACGGCCGCCAAAAAATACTTTGGAAACGAAGATCCTATCGGGAAAATGATCCGTGCAGACGGCCAGTACAGCATGGCTGTGACTGCGGTGGCCAAAGATGTGCCCAACAATTCGCATATCAAATTTGACTTCCTTATCTCCTACCAAACGCTCAATAACCAAACTGATAACCAGTCAGAAACGGCCTGGGGGTGGTACGACTTCAATAGTTATGTTCTTTTGCGAGATGGAACTGATCCTACAGCCTTCAATAAGAAGTTTGCGGAAATTCTGTATGAGGAAAGACATGAGGAGGAAGAAAAATACAATTACAGACAGGAGTTTCCTTTGCAACCTATTACGGACATACATCTATATTCCAATCTTTTGCAAGAATCGGAGCCAGATGAAGCTGGCGATGGAGAAGCTGTTTTTTTCCTCACCATTATAGCTGCCTTTATCCTGGTGATCGCCTGGATCAACTACATCAATCTTAGCACAGCCAGGTCGGTTGAACGTGCCAAGGAAGTCGGTGTAAGAAAAGTCATGGGGGCATTCAAGGCGCAATTGATCGGGCAATTTATCACCGAATCTTTTGTTATGAACTTGCTCGCCTTTACTGTGGGCCTGGCAATAGTAACACTTGGCATCAATCAGTTCAACGCTCTTACCGATTCAAGCCTCGGACTTTCGTTCTTACTCAGTGCAAGTTTTTGGTTGGTTGCAGCTTTGGTGGTTTTCATCGGTTCGTTTCTCTCCGGACTGTACCCTGCATTTGTTTTGTCATCCTACCAGCCATCTACTGTGCTGAAGGGCAAGATGACCGGCAAAAAAGGTGGTATACTTCTTAGAAAAGCCCTGGTCATATTCCAGTTTGCTTCTTCGGTATGTCTGATTGCAGGAACTCTTATTGTGTATCAGCAGCTAAGCTACGTCCGCAATCTCGACCTTGGTTTCGACATGACCGAAACCCTCGTTGTGAAAGGGCCGGGTGTATTTACAGCTGATTCGCTTTATGGTTCAACCATGCAGACGTTTAGAAATGAGCTATTGCAGAACCCGGAAATCACCGCCATAGCCTCGGGTACTAATGTGCCGGGAGATGAAATTTTCTGGGCCAACGGGATCAAAAGAGCAGAAGAACCAAATGAAGCCAGCAAAACAATCTATATCGCCGGAGTGGACTATGATTACTTCCCGGCCTACGATATCAAGCTTGTCGCTGGGCGCAACTATGACAGAACATTTGGCACCGATACCGGATCGCTTATTCTCAATGAAGCAGGTGCCAAATACTTAGGCTTCCAGTCGGCAGAAGAAGCCATTAACCAAAAACTAAGTTGGGGTAGAGGCGACAAAACGATCATTGGCATTGTAGAGAATTATAACCAAATGTCGGCTAAAACGAAGGTTACACCGCTTCTTTTTCCTTTGGTGACCGGGAGAAGCAATTTTTTTACTATCAAGCTGGACAAAAATGGAGTTTCTGATCTTACTAAGCTATTCAATAAAGTGGAAGCCAGCTATTCGACACATTTCCCAGGCAATCCGTTCGATTACTTCTTTCTCGACGATTTCTTCAACCGGCAGTACAACCCCGAAAAGAAATTTAGCAGAGTGTTTACATTGTTTGCCGGATTTGCCATTGTGATTGCCTGCCTGGGGCTTTTTGGTTTGTCTTCTTTCAATGCACTACAAAAAACAAAAGAGATTGGCATCAGAAAAGCCATTGGAGCCGATGTTGGGCACATTGTGATGCTGCTTTCCAAAGAATTCGTCTACCTGGTTTTGATTGCTAACATTATAGCATGGCCAGCTACCTGGTTCATTATGAACAACTGGCTCGACAACTTTGCCTACCGGATCGCCATCACACCGCTGGTGTTTATCGTAGCAGGACTGCTGGTTTTGGTCATCGCCGTGCTTACTGTTGGTTACAAAACTATGGCCACGGCCAAGTCCGATCCTGTGAAGGCGTTGAGATATGAATAAATACACTTAGGGAACAATCTCTTGAGGGATTGAGTTAATTTGAAGCCTGATTGAGCCACGTCAATCAGGCTTTTTTATGAACTACATGCGACGTTTCCTTTCAATACTGAAATACACAGGCCTGACGCTGGCTGCTATTCTTTTGCTGGTGTTTGTTGGGGGCTTCCTTTTCACCAGCCTTAGCCCCCAGTTTGGCGGCTCTCCAACGGAGGCCCAAGTCGCTTCTTACGAAAAGTCGGGGCATTTTGAAAAGGGTTTGTTCGTTAACAACACCCCCACTTCCATGGCAATGGACTGGCCGACCATCAAAACCCTGCTACGGGACTACGTTGTTGGCGTGCCTAACCTTGCACCGGAAAACTTGCTACCAGTGCTCAAAGTCGACTCCCTCAGCATCGTGAACCGACCCGACACGCTTACCAGACTCACCTGGTTTGGTCACTCAGCTTTTCTTTTAGAAATGGAAGGCAAAAACATATTGCTCGACCCGATGTTCGGCGACAGCCCTTCCCCTGTTTCATGGTTGGGCTCGCATCGGTTTACCGAGGGGCTACCCATAGAAATCGAACAGCTTCCGGCTATCGATGCTGTCTTCTTTTCCCATGACCACTACGACCACCTCGATTACGAATCGGTGATGCGATTAAAAGACAAAGTAAAAGACTTTTACGTACCGTTGGGTGTTGGTGCTCATCTGGTCGCCTGGGGGGTAGCCGAAGACAAAATACACGAGATGAATTGGTGGGAGGAGACAACACACGAGAACCTTCAAATTGTCTGCACACCGGCAAGGCATTTCTCCGGCAGGGGCATTACCAATCGTTTTTCAACCCTGTGGGGCTCATGGGTAATCAAAGGAACATACGCCAACATCTACTTCAGTGGCGATAGCGGCTATGGCCCACATTTTAAAGAAATTGGTCAAAAATACGGCCCGTTTGATGCGGCTCTTATGGAGTGCGGACAGTACGACCTGCGCTGGCACAATATTCACATGCTGCCTGAAGAAACTGCCCAGGGTGCTGTTGACTTAAATGCAAAAGTTATGATGCCCATCCACTGGGGGGCATTTGTGCTGGCGCTTCATGCATGGAAAGATCCTATCGACCGGGTAACAAAAGAGGCTGCTGTATTGGGGATGCCTATCGCCACGCCAAAAATTGGTGAAAGACTGATAGTAGGCCAGCCAGACTTCCCGATGGAAAGATGGTGGGACTCGCTAAACTGATAATTGCATCACTTTTTAAACACGCCGTCATACCCGCTGCCCATATAGGCACCCCATTTAATCTCCTTGTTAACAGGCAGTGTGGTAGTCAGTCGGATAACTTCCATCCCATCGAAGGTGTAGGTGTGTTCCGTGTTTGTAGCATGGCAGTAAACAATGTCAATATTGCCATCGCCATCCAGATCGCCCACCCAGGGGGTTGACGAAAGATTGTGTCCGTCGGTATGAACATCGAGATCAATGACTTCACCCGTCGTGAAATCAATCACCGCCAGCATATTGTAGAAGTACTTCTTCATCAAACCATTCTCCAGGCTTTCTGCCTGATAGTTGACTATAACGAGAGCATCGTCAACACCATCGAGGGTAAAATCGGCAATTACAGGCGTGGTAGTTTGGTAAAGCCCAAGGGAGTCCAGAAACTCAACCGCTCCATTTGCGCCATTCACCATGAATTGCTTGGTCCAGTCAAGATTGGGCCAGGAGCCCTGAGCAAAAGACATGAAAAAGTCGGGGGTCTTATCGGCATTAAAATACCCAACGGAAATCGAGCTATAAGCTTCGCTATTGTCCATTTGCACCTGCCAGATCTTCTGATGCGTTTTTCCGTCGAATGCCAGAAATCTTCCATCCACAGCATTGGCAACAATATCTGGCCTACCGTCGTCATTCACATCCACCCAGGCCGCCGGAGCAATAAACCCCTTGTTTGCACTGCTATCCAATTTGATGGCGTCAGCTAAATCACCTTTCATCACCTGTGAGAGGGTACCCAGCCACAAGTTACCCCCAATGGTTTCGCCCCCTGTTCCAAAAATAATTTCCCTGTCCTGGCTTCCGTCGATCGGCAAAGTAGCCACCGACATGTATATTTCCTTGCCGTCGGGCATTCTAGCCTTTCCCAGCACTTCGCCAGTGAGCGTGTTGAGCACTACCAAATGCCCCGCTGGTCTGTTTGGGTCGTAGGGCTCTGCCATCACATCTCCGCCGTTGGAAATCAATATATCCTCCACACCATCTCCGTTTTGATCTGGCACAAACTGTGGGTTGTAAAAGTTGAACCACTGCTTTTGCTTCCGCTCTTTGGCCAGGTCGGGGTCGTTGAAATGCCAGATCACTTCACCAGTTTTACCATTTACAGCCTGCAACTCCGCTGACCTCCCATTGATGAACACATCCATCACACCATCGCCCGTGATGTCTTTCAGGCTGGCCGAGCCAAACACCTGATCAATAGCCGACACATTCCAAAGCATGTCGCCGGTTCGCCCGTCCATCGCAAAAACGGCCGAATCGCAGGCTTTGAATTCCTCCCTGCCTGCTCCGAGAATAATATCCTTGATGCCATCTCCATTGAGGTCAGCTACTCTGGGCGATGAAAAAGTCCCGATTCCGGGTAGACGTTTTGTCCATGATTCTTGCCCCAGCAGCTGACCAGCTATGCCAATACATGCCAGCAGAAATAGTGTAAACCGAAAAGCCATCCGATGCTATTGATTTTAATCCTTTGAAAGATAGATCAAAGAGCAGGAAGTTCAAAAGGGCCAGTCTTACTGATAAACCATCGGCTGCGTCCAGGCTGCCTCAAAATCACCCTCTTTGAAAGGATTTTCTTTATACTTGTCGGATACTACTTTAGCCCTGACAAACACAATATCTTCGGTTAGCGCAAATTCATCGGCTATTCCTTTTTTCTCCATCAACACCGAAGACATCTCCTCGCCTTTCTTCACCCCAATGAATTGTATGGTATAAGCAACACCCTCTTCCGCTGCCACCTCCACTCTGAGTTTGTTCCCCTCCCGGCTAATCCTGCTCAACGTCACCCCGGTCGACCCATAAAAGTCGCCTGCCTCCATGGCCTCAATCAAAGACGCAGGTCGGAGCGAGTCGGCTTGCACCATCACCCAGCCCCGGCCGCTGTTGCTATAGGCATCGCCAAACATATGGTAATTGTGGCTGTCGTCGGTTGCCACGCCATACATCAGGGGCTTACCGGCGGCCAGGTAGGCAATATTGATGCGGTCCCACATCTCCTCCATGCCAATATGGGTGGAATCGCCGTAGTTATTAACCATGGGGTGGCCATTGAACACCTCGAAGAATCTCTCACCGTTAAGCGAGATCATGTCGTCGACCGTAATAGCAAAATAGAAATTGGGATGGTTGATGTGAATGATCATTGGTTGACCCGTGGCCCGTCGTTGTGCCGTTACTGCGTCAATGCTTTTTTGCAGCACATCCGACACACTACTCCCTTCCTGTTCCCCAATCAACTTTTTAACATTGGTAACGTTCAGGTGCAGAGGTTTCCCCTCGAAACTGTTCGTAATTTCCTCTGACTGTATGATGAGGAATTTGTCCTTTTCTGCAAAAAGTGGCACGTATTCCTGAAAAGTTTTCAGCTTCACACTTACCCGGCCTGTGTCCTCCTTATACTCTACCCAGTCCTCCCCATATTTTTTAAGATAAGTGTAAAAAGCATCTTTATACACCCCTCCCTTCGGTACAAGTTTCCACTTTTCACCAGCGGCCAATGTATTGTGGTCAGAAAGTCCGATAAAGTCATAGCCGTGGTCCTTGTACCAGCCCATGATCATTTCAGGAAATTCGTCACCATCACTCCAATAGCTATGGGTGTGTAAATTTCCCTTGTACCATTGCCTTTCAACCTTAGCTATTTTCGGCGTGCCACACGACCAGAGAAGCAGCAAAAAGACTGATAGAATACCTAACCTTTTCATTTTCTAAAATTTAGATTTTATCAATTCACCAAACAGATATTTCAAAAAGAAAGCAAATATGGCGATAACCCATCCGATAGATGCGCCTTTCGGTAGCTTTTATCAGCCATTTCTTACTCAGGTCACACAGCAACCCCGCCAAAGAATCAAACAACTAATTCTTCGAAAAATATAATTTAAATAACTGAGCCGATTCCGTCATTTAGTTGCATCTCCTGTACAATTTGGCTTCAAAAGTTGAAATATGAAAAGAAATTGCATAATATACGTTAGCATTCAATAACCTTATAAGTAGAACCACTATTAACCTAACCTGTTTATGTCCAATTTATTGGACATATTTTACCTTAGAGCATGTCACTTAAATCAACCTTACCAGCAGAAATCTACAATCGGATTGAAGAAATCCAGTCCATGATATTCGAAATTGCCAACGGCAATTACAACTTCCGACTTCAGCGCTCAGCCGAAAACAACGAGCTTGATGGCCTCATAGGCGGCATCAACATGCTGGGAGAAGAAATTAAGGCATCTACAGTATCCAGAAACTACCTCCAAAACATCTACAGGGGCGTTATCGACCTGTTGATCATTTTAAAGAAAGACTTCACTATTGAGACAGCCAATCACCAGGTATTAAGCTCTCTTGGATATACGAAAGACCAGCTTGTTGACCAGCCATTCAGCAAGCTACTCGGCCCCAACTATCAGAACAGCCTGGATCGGATTGAAAAAGATTTGAAGGAAAATAACATCTCGGTGAATTTGGAACTAAATTTCCTCACATCGGGTAACGTTGCGGTTACACACGCAGTCTCCTTTTCGCTCCTTTCGGGGAGTGATGACCTCGACACCAGCATTTTGGTCACTGCAAAGGACGTTACCGCATTTAAGGAAACTGAGGAACGGCTTAAGCGCCAAAATGAAGCGTTGAAAGAAATAGCCTGGATACAATCGCACAAGGTACGGGGGCCAGTTGCCTCTATTAAAGGGCTCATGATGCTGATTGACTGGGATCAAAACTCGCTTGAAGAAAACCGACAAGTTTTTCAGAACATGCAGCAAACCATCGAGCAACTCGATGTTATTATTCATGAAATCGTTAACAAAACCGGAAACCTCTTCGAGGAGGAGGACTCCCTTCAGTAACATAAATAACTCCAAAAACTGACTAGTGCACTGGGTTCGCCTCCAAAACCTCCACTTAGCATTATTCCAAAGGATTGCTTTGCTGCTGCCGAATGCGTCTGTCAGGCCCACAATATTGATCGCTAATTGTCAACAGGCAGGCACTGCACATTAATACAAGCCGACTATCTTGAACTCCTCTGCCTAAATTCATACCTTGATAAAAGCTCCTGCCACCAACCCAAACAGCCGTTGAGTTGTTAAATGCGTGAGTTTCACAGGTACTTGGAAAAACGACCTGATATGAAGGCTTTGATAGTTACATCGCTATTTTTTCTTTTTCAAGGAGAGATCGTGGGCCAGTCGAATTGGCCCTACCGTGTCCCCGCAGGTGTCAAAGTGGAAAGCATAGTACCATTCGACGAGCTGTATCTGTTTCCAGCTTTCCGTAAATGCTCCATTTTCTATGTGGATGGCAAAAGCTCCCTGGCGATGGCCAATTACAGTCTGCTATATCAAAAAATGGTGTTGATCAGCGTAAAAAAAGATACCACTTTTTTGAAAAACGACTATCTGGTTCAAAAATATGACTTTGGAGATACGGTCATTCTTAACGACTATAAATATGGCCTTGTAGAAGTACAGAACGACTCACTATTCCCAAAGCTTGCCAGAAAAGACTTCGTTCATTTAATTCCGGTCGATGAGGGCACCTTTGATGGATACTCCAATTTTGTAGATCCCTCCACAACCAACATCGTACTAAGGAGAGTAGGAAACGACACCGACAGAGTGTTGGAAGATCAGTTTGCACGGAGCAACATCATTGTGGAAAAGAAGGTGGCATTCTTCTTAATCGACCGCAACCATAGAGTATTCCCAGCCAGCGGAAAATACATCTACCGGATACTCCCCCGCCACAAAAATACCATCCGTGATTTTATCAAGGCGGAGTCTATCGACTTCAAAAGCGAAGCTGGTCTTCACAAGCTATTGGATTTCTGTCAGAGCCTGTGAGGAGCTATACTCGTACGCCGGAAAAAGTCCAGGGTCTTGAGTGAACTATCTTCACACAACTACAACGACCACACCTTTGTACCCTTCTCGTAGGGCACGCAGCTATTGTACCTCCCGGGAATCGATTCGTACCGCAATATGCGCTCTCCCAGCTCCTCGGTGTTGAAATAGCTGGAAACCGTCATTGCCTTCACTTTCTTGAAAATCGAGTTAACCGGCTTTTTGGCCATGTCGGTGCCCCACACAGATATTCCGTAGGACTCAGGAGTGTCATACTTGCTGAGAAAAGCCGCCTTTTCTTCAGCACTGCATTTTTCAAACGCTTTGCCCTGGGTACTTTCACATTCTTTCAGGAAGGTGTCGAGGTCGGTTTTGAACTGCTCTGCGTTTGCCGGAGAAAACACTACCGAAATAAAGGCATCCATCGTCTGCGCTACCTTCATGTCTTTGGCACCAGGGGTAGTGGTTTTAGGAAGAATAGCCTCGGTCAGTTCCTCCAGTGCTACGGCCTGCGAGGGAGTGAATACCAAAGGCTGCCACCCCAACTCGGGCGCACTTTCGCAACTGTTGAGAATTGACACAATGGCTGGTGCTGAAAGGGTATACCCCATGCTAAGGGCCATTCTTTTGATTACTTCTCTTCTATCCATGGCTTAGAGGTTTTTCTTCTTTAGTTGTTCGGCAGCATAGTTGGCAGCCCTGGCCGTGAGGGCCATATAAGTAAGCGAGGGATTCTGACACGCCGATGAGGTCATAGCCGCCCCGTCCGTCACAAATACGTTGGGCGCTCCATGCACCTGGTTCCATTTATTCAGCACCGAGGTTTTGGGGTCGGTGCCCATCCTGGCGGTGCCCATCTCATGTATGCCCAACCCTATGGCTGCTGGCGAATCATAGGTCTCCACCTTTTTGTAACCACTGGCTTCGAGCATCTCCGCAGCGGCATAAGCCATGTCCTTCCTCATGGCCATTTCATTTTCCCTGAACTCAGCGTCGACTGTGAGGGTGGGTAAACCGTACGGATCCTTTTTATCAAAATTGAGCCACATGCGGTTGTCCTGATGAGGCAGGCATTCACCGAAGCCCACCAACGCCATTTGCCATGGCCCTGGCTCCATCAGTCCATCCTTGAAATCAGCTCCAAAACCAGGCACACTACCTCCCCGGCCTGCCCCCGCCCTTTCGGCACCCCCCTGGTAGCCAAAGCCTCTCACATAGTCTGTCCTTTTGGTTTCTTCATTGATATTCCTGAAGCGAGGAATGTAAATGCCGTTGGGTCTGCGGCCTTCATAGTACTTATCAGCAAACCCGTCAAAGTCGCCAATGGCGCCTACCCGGTAGTGGTGATCCATCAAATTGCGGCCCAGCTGATCGGAGTCATTTCCCAGGCCTGTTGGGAACCGTTCGCTGATAGAGTTCATCAGGATGAAGGTTGACCCCATGGCCGAAGCGTTCAGGAAAACAATCTTTGCGAAGTATTCTGTCGTTGCCTTGGTTTCGGCATCAATCACCTGCACACCGCTGGCTTTGCCGGTTTTATCATCATAAATAACTGAATGGACAATTGCATTAGACACCAGCGTGAGGTTACCGGTTTTTTCAGCATCTGGCAGGGTAGAAGACACACTACTAAAGTAGCCCGCAAAAGGGCAGCCACGTGAGCACCTATTGCGGTACTGACAAGGCCCCCGGCCATTGTGCTGCTGGGTCAGGTTAGTGACCCTGCCAATGGTAAGGTAGCGGTGCTTAAAGTTCTTTTCTATTTGCTCTTTTGTGTGTTGCTCCACGCAGTTGAGCTCCATCCCTGGCAAGAACTGTCCGTCGGGTAAGTGTGGCAAGCCCATGGCTTCTCCACTGATGCCCACATACTTTTCAACGTAGTCATACCAGGGCGAAAGGTCTTTGTACCGAATGGGCCAATCCACTCCAATACCTTCTTTGGCGTTGGCTTCAAAGTCGAGATCACTCAGGCGATATGTTTGCCTGCCCCAGGTAAGCGAACGGCCACCAGTCTGGTAGCTTCGGATCCAGTCAAAGCGCTTCACCTCGTCATAAGGGTTCTCCTTATCGTTGACAAAAAAGTGCTTGGTATCCTGTCCTATCCATCCGGTGCGGCTTTGTACGGGCCGCTCCTGCTGCTCTTCATAGGTGAGTGCGCCATTATTGGGCATGTCCCACGGATCAAGGTGGGCCGTTGGGTATTCACCATGCTTCACCGACCGCCCCCTTTCGAGCACCAGCGTTTTCAATCCTTTTTCACAAAGCTCTTTGGCGGCCCAGCCGCCGCTTATGCCCGACCCCACAACAATGGCATCGTATTGATGGGTGCTATTCTGATCCTGCATGGTATCAATGTAGTTTAAGTAACAGTATTTCCTTTCCGGGAAAAGCTTTCAATATAGCCATTCCACTGTAAATAGAACAAGAAAGTACCCAACAATATCCTGAGTTTTGAACCGGTCTAAATTACCTATAGGTAAAAGCAGAAAACCAGAGACGGAGTAAATCCTCACCAGTTTCGCCGGGCTTAAGAGTGGTGATCTTACAACCTAACACTACCATCATTCTTTTTTATTAATCTTAACTATTGACTATATTAAGGGAGATTGCCGTTGCTGGCATATCAAATCGCTCTCAACGGCCTCCTTTTATTGGAAAGACAATCACAATCCGGACTCTTTTCTAATAAATTTTGATATTCATTAGATTTAATTCAAATGAAGTCATAATTTATTGCGAGATATTTAACACACACCCTGATTGATTATATAAAGCCCATTTGCGAGCACCCGAAACGGGTTGACCTGCAGACTCAGGCAAGCCTTCCTTCATGCCTTCTGGTCGGGAAGTATTATTGCCGGGTGATTCATTGCAAAGTCAATAGAAGGGATTGACCCGAACAATGGCTGCTTCACAAATGTTTTAAAGAAAGGTATCGACTAAAATTAAGCAAAGGCTTCATGCAACACACCAACATTTTCGAGTCTTACCTCATCGGTGAGGGTACTTTTGATGAAATGTACCAGGGCAAGGAGGTAAGAACAGCCTATCAGGGAATTTTCAATTTTCTTAAGAGCAACAGTCCCGAAGACCTCACCATGAAGGAGGAGCTATCCAAGCGTCTCTTTATGAGCCAGGGCATCACTTTCACGGTGTATTCCAGCGGCGAAGGCATAGAAAAGATCTTTCCTTTCGACATCATCCCAAGGATCATCACGGCTGACGAGTGGGATTTTGTAGAGAGGGGCATCAGGCAGCGGCTCAAAGCACTCAACCTGTTCCTGAAAGACATCTATTCTCATCAGTTCATTCTGAAGGACGGTATAGTGCCCACCGACATTATTTATTCCTGTCCACATTTTATTCGTGAAATGCATGGACTGAAAGTGCCACACGATATCTATGTCCATATATCAGGCATTGACATTATCCGTGGCGGCGACGGTACTTTCTACGTGCTGGAAGATAATTTGCGCACACCGTCCGGCGTGTCGTACATGATCGAAAACAGGGAGATTACCAAGCGGATCTTCCCGGATGTGCTGCGCCGCAACGCTGTGAGGTCAGTGACGCAGTATCCCACATTGCTACATAAAAACCTCAAGTCGCTCTCACCCAGGCAGGTGGCTAACCCCACAGTAGTATTGCTTACACCCGGCATGTTCAACTCTGCCTACTTTGAGCATACGACACTGGCCCGCCTCATGGGCATTGAGTTGGTGGAGGGGCGTGACCTTGTGGTAGAAAACCATAAAGTGTTCATGAAAACAACCTATGGCCTGCAGCAGGTAGACGTTATTTACCGCAGGGTGGATGATGATTTTCTTGACCCACTTGTTTTCAACAAGGAAAGTGTGCTGGGTGTGGCGGGCATTATGTCGGCCTACAGAAAAGGTAATGTGGCCATTGTGAACGCAGTAGGCAACGGCGTAGCCGACGACAAAGCCATTTACACCTTTGTGCCTGACATGATCAAGTACTACCTTAACGAGGAGCCCATTCTCAGCAACGTACCGACCTATCACTGCGCAGATCCTGAACAGCTGGAGCATGTTTTCAACAACATCACCTCTATGGTAATCAAAAAGACCAATGGTTCAGGTGGCTACGATATGTTGATGGGTAATTCCGCTACAGAAAAGGAAATTGAAGACTATAAAAAAGCGGTTTTGAAAGACCCAAGACAGTTTATCTCTCAGCCTATCATTAGTCTGTCCACATCTCCATGCTACATCAATGGCAAGTTAACGCCCAGGCGGGTAGATTTACGCCCGTTTGCATTGTACGGCCCTGATGGCATCGAAATTGTGCCAGGAGGCCTCACCAGAGTGGCTTTAAAAGAGGGTTCCATGGTGGTGAACTCCTCGCAGGGTGGTGGCAGCAAAGACACCTGGGTATTGGCTTAATAGTAAAATTGGTAAACGACTTTAGAAGACAAATATATGCTTAGCAGAGTAGCAGACTCACTTTTCTGGATGGCACGTTACATGGAGCGTTCCGACGGCATCCTTCGCATGCTCAAGGTGAATTACAATTCGTCGCAGGACAACCTGAGCGACTTTAGCTGGCAGCCGGTGCTGAAGGTATTTACTTATCTGGATGGCCCCGCCATTATTGAACTAGACAATGAAAGCAGCGAGGTGCTGCGTTACATGATTCTTGACAAAGAGAATGATAACTCGGTACAAAACATAGTGATCCACGCCCGGGAGAATGCCCGGTCTGTGCAGGACAATGTCACTATAGAAGTGTGGCAATGCCTCAACGACTTCTACCACCTTATCAGGGACGAACGTCACATCAACAGCCTGGCACAGGGTGACGCTATTTCGGTGATTGACGTGATGGTGAAGCAATGCCTGGTGTATTATGGCACTGTGGACATTACCATGTCGAGAGGCAGCGGTTACTGTTTCATGTCGCTGGGCAAGTTTTTGGAAAGGGCGCTGCAGTCTATCGATATTCTTGATGTGAAGCTTGGCAGCATGTCTGCAGAAGACATGCAAGCATACGACACGCTCTACTGGAAGTACCTGCTGATGTCGGTGTCGGGTTATAAGCTTTACCTAAAAAATTATCAGTCAGGGTTTGAGGCTCGCAATGTGGTTCATCAAATTGTTCTGAATACACATTTTCCAAGGTCTGTCATCTACTCGCTGGATCACCTCCACCGCAACTTCGAGCAGCTCAGTGCCTACCTTGACAAAGCAAGCTTCGATGAGCTCAATTTCGAAATAGGTAAACTGCGCAGCAAGGTTCGCTACTCTACGCTCAACGATATCGAGGAAATGGGGCTGCATACATACCTGGCAGATATCAAAAAGGACTTGTCGGACATCAGCAGCAAGTTGAACCAGTATTGTTTTGCGTATAGTTAGAGGGAGACGGAAGGGAGGAGACAGGAGACAGAAGACAGGAGACTGAAGACGGCAGGGAGAAGACGTAAGACAGTAGAAAGCCTTCCCGACAATCTGCGGAACCGGAACAAAAAGGCGTCGGCACGACCAGCAGGCCCATAGCGTGGGGGTCGTCAGATGCCCTAGGTGGTTAAGAAACCGATTCTTGGCCCAGACTCCTGCCTCAGGGCTCTCAAATATTCGATTCCTCAAATACTCAACTCGTCTTTCCTACCAAATTCGTAACTTCCAATCTGTAATTATCAAATCCGAATTTCAAATTAGTAATTCCTTTATGCCCAAGTTCAACATCCGCCACCTGACCAAATACACCTACACCACCTCGGCGACAAACAGTGCCAACGAGATCATGCTCTATCCCATCCAGGACGATCATCAGGAAGTGCTACAGCAGCAGGTGATCATTACCGGTAACCCGGACGTATATGTGCACAAAGATTATTACGGCAACAATGTGGGCTCTTTTGCATTTGCCGACCCTCACTTTCAGCTTCTGATCGACTCGATTCTGGAGGTTGAGACAAAGAAAGCGCCGGAAGTTGCCGACGAAAGCCCCGCCGATGAGCAGTGGAAGCACCTTTACAACATATCCAACCAGGTGCCTTACATCGATTTTCTCAGGCAGGAAAACTTCCAGGCGATTCCTGAAGTAATGACACTGATTGAGTCTATCAAGAAACAAAACGCCACGCCCCTTCAGGCCGCACTTAACCTTAGCGAGTATGTGTTTAACCACTTCGCCTATATCAAAGGAGTAACCACTGTGGAAACTACCCTCGATGAGATTTGGAAACTGAAGTCGGGTGTTTGCCAGGATTTTGCGCACATGCTGCTTGTGATGTTGCGCCAACTCTTTATTCCGGCCCGCTACGTGAGTGGCTATGTGTGTCCAAATAAAAATGGCATGCGGGGCGAGGGCGCTACCCATGCCTGGGTGGAAGCCTACATCCCCGACCATGGCTGGGTGGGCATAGACCCGACCAACAACTGCCTTGTCAACGACCTGCATGTGCGTCTGGCTATAGGCCGCAGTTTCGTGGATTGCTCACCAGTAAAAGGCACCTATAAAGGTGCAGCTGACCATACCCTTGAAGTAGCAGTGTCGGTCGAATATGAGGGAGGACCAAAAGTAAACCAGGATTTGGCTTTAGAGGAGATCGCCAAAGCAACGTCAACTCCGGATGTTAATTCTTTCCAAAGGTACCAACAGATTCAGCAGCAGCAGTAGCCCTCTTGCGCCATAGGCTCAGAAGATGGGAGACGGAAGTTGGAAGACGGGAGACCGAAGAAGTCCAGAGTCGGTAGCAGGCCGGAGTAGGCGTCGGTACGATAGCGATGGCTTTCTGCGTCGGCAATCGTCAGACGCCCGAAAGGCTTAAAGGAATTTCTAATCAGAAATTTCAAATACCCTAAATCCGTAACCTCCAAATCCGTACTTTCGTATCCTCAATTCTTCAAATACTCAGATCTTCGACCCTTCGCCCATGTCCTCCAACAACAACATCTTCGCTTTCTGGTCCTGGTTTGAAGACAACCTTGGCCGCATCCGCACTGTGCTGCTCGACCCCTCCCACCCCGATCGGGAATATGTTGTCAGCTCTCTTGATCAGCACATCCTGGCCATTGGCACCTTCACCTGGGATATTGAGAAGGGCATGCACCGTCCCTGGAGCCTGACCATCTCGCCCAATGGCGTCCCCGACCTGCTGGAGCAAACCAAAGCCATTGTGGAGCAGGCGCCCGAGCTCGCCGACTGGGAGTTTTACCCGGCCCATCAGCCAAAGAAGCAAGACTTTGCCTTCACAGTGTACGACGAGGAAATGAACCAAAAGCCCGTGGATGCCAATCCATGGCACTATGTGCTGATACCGGCGAGTGGCAGGCAGCACACACTGCTCATAGAGGCGGGCAACTGCCCACATCTCGACGACAATACGCTTTATGCTGCTGTCAACCATCTGGTGACCTGCCTACTGGGTGAGGAAACCAAAATCCACCGCATTGCCGACATAGAAATAGTAGACGAGCTGGACGAAGAACACCACAAAGCGGCGAAACCTATTGTGCAGCTGGGGTTGGGGGTGTCAGAGTAAAAAGGTTAATCTGCTTCAAATTAAAGAGGTTACTCTAGCCAAGAAGAAAGTAGTAACCTCTTTAATCTTCCAAGACAATAGGTTAAAAACTAAAGAGGTTACATCTGCAGGGGAGTAGAGAGTAACCTCTTTGGTAAATAGCATCAAGTTAAAGAGGTTACTCTGCCCCAAAGAAAGTAGTAACCTCTTTAGTCTTCCAAGACGATAGGTCAAAAACTAAAGAGGTTACATCTGCAGGGGAGTAGAGCGTAACCTCTTTAGTCAAACTTCTTCCCTTCCAGCACGCCTACCCCTTTGGGCAGAGGGTTGCCTGACGAGCGGCGGAAAGTAACCACCTGACCTACGTGCCACAAGGCATCGGCAATAGGGCCGTTGATCACGTTCCAAAACGGATACACCTGCGCTTTGTCGCCACTACCGAATATCATCTGGAAGCTCTCCAGATCAGCGGCGCTGGCGGTGAGTAGCTTTTGGCTGGCCTCTTGTATATTGAGCAGCGTAGCCTTACGCAGGGCCTCGAAGGTTTCCGGCGCAGGATCGCCACCCACATTGGGTTGCTTGCGGGTGGCATTCACAATTACCTGACTGAGGCCATGAATATGCTTGACAGTAGCCATACTGCTACGAGCCTCGTCGCCGGGGCTCCAGGCAAGGTCTTCGGGGCGCAGCCCTTCGGTAGCCCAGTAGTAGCGAAAGCCCAGGCCGTCGACCATACGAGCGGCCACGGTGCCAGGGCCATAGGAAGCGGGGTAGGCTGGTATTTGATAGTACGGGACATCGGTGGTTTGGGCGTTTAGCGTCAGCGAAACAGCAGCAAGGCCGCAAAAGAGTAAGCTTTTTAACATGGTATTGAGTTTTTGATGGAGCTAAAATAAGAATTCGAATCTTGTTTACTCGCTGGTCATCTCAGAAATTACCATGACAGATGGAAGAGCACGCCAAGTCAAACACACCATGACTGAAAGGAGGACAGAGGCGAAGCGTACTATCTCTGGCAGTCCGCTCGAAATGAGCAGAATAGCCGCAGACAAGGGGGCAAAAAAAGCCACCGAATCTCTCCGGTGGCTCTCACATCATCTATTAACAATCAATATTACTCGATTACATCCACCTTCATCATGTTGGTGCGGTTTTCCCAGTGGTGCGGCTGTGAGCCTGTGTACACCACGGTGTCGCCTTTGTGCAGGAAGCCCTTGTCTATAAGAATGTCTTCCAGGTGCTTCAAGGTCTCTTCAGCTCCTACCCTTTGGTTGTAATAAAACCCACGGATACCCCACACGAGGTTCATGGTGTTCAATATCTTACGGTCGTCAGTGAAGATAAAAATATTCGCCTTTGGCCTGTGCGACGATAGTCTGAAACCAGTATACCCCGATTTCGTCATTCCCAAAATAGCTTTAGCGTCGATGTTAGCACTCAGGCGGGCAGCAGCTCTTACCAGCTTGTCGTTGATCAAGGTGGCGGAGTCGTCGTTGCTTTCTGAAAACTTATTGAACATCACATCGGTGCCCTGCTCAATGGAGGTGATGATTCGCACCATGCTCTTTACCGACTGCACCGGAAACTTGCCCGACGCTGATTCAGCACTTAGCATCACCGTGTCGGCTCCGTCCATCACTGCATTGGCCACGTCGTTCGCTTCGGCCCTGGTAGGCCTTGGGTTTTCGATCATGCTTTCCATCATTTGCGTGGCAATAATCACGGGCTTTGCCGCCTTGTTGCACTTGCTCACCATCATCTTCTGGGCTAACGGTACGTCTTCCATAGGAATCTCCACGCCGAGGTCGCCACGAGCCACCATCAGGCCGTCCGCCGCTTCGATAATGGCATCAATATTTTTGAGTGCTTCAGGCTTTTCAATCTTGGCGATGATCCTCGACGTGCCTCCCTTTCTTCTAATCTTTTCTTTCAGGTCAAGCACATCCTCAGCTTTTCGAACGAATGAAAGCGCTATCCAATCTACCTCATGCTCCAAACCAAAATACAAATCCTCCTCGTCCTTTTCAGTCAGCGACGGGGCGGATACAGGGGTGTTCGGTAAGTTGATACCTTTTTTCGACTTCAAAATTCCACCATATACTACCTGGCACTTTACCTCGTCGCTGGAGGTGGCCAACACTTTCAGTTCAAGGTTACCGTCGTCGATGAGAATGGCATCTCCAATGCTCACATCGTTGCAAATACCTGTATAGGTCGTACTGATAATCTGAGCGTTGCCTACCAGCTTTCTTGTGGTGATAATGATTTCCTGACCTGGCACAATTTCCACTCCCCCATTCTCCATGTCACGGGTACGAATCTTCGGCCCCTGAAGATCCTGTAGCAACGCCACGTGCGTGCCCATTTCCTCGTTGAGTTCTCTTACCAGCTTAATGACCTTAAGGTGGTCTTCATGCGAACCATGGGAAAAGTTGAGGCGGAAAACATCTACCCCCGTTTGGATAAGGCTCTTCAGCATTTCCTTACTGTTAGAGGCAGGCCCTACGGTGGCTATGATTTTCGTCTTATTAAAAATTGGTGAGCTTTCCATGAGTGTTATTCAAATATAAGATTTTCCTTTTCTTTCAGTTTATTGATATTAATTGAGGCCAGGTACTCTACCACGGGTATGCTTTTCAGAGCCGCAAGGGTACCATCAGGATCAAAAAATCCGCCGTCGTCATTAATCATTATGAGATAATCGAAGTGAGCCAGCTCAGCTAGTAAAAAGCCGGATTTTCCGGCACCTGCCAGGCTCTTATTCTTAAGGAGCCGAAAAGTACTGTATTCCGTTTTAAATAAAAAGTGGGAAATGGTGATTTCACGATCATTGAGAAATTCCACACTGAGTTCCTGCTGTTTTACCAGCCTCACGCCGAGTGCACTATTGATATGCCAGGCAAGCTTGTACTCCCTGGCTGAAGTGGCCAGGCCAAGCAGCGTGAAGTCATAGTTGTACTCAATATGTAACTTTTTGCTCTTCACCTGTGGCTCCCGAAATCTTTGGTCATTTTTTTACAGCATCACCTCTTCAGCCAAGCCTGTGAGCATAGCACACATTTAACTATTATGTGACAGGCGGCGGAGCGTTTTACCAGCACAAAGTTAGCGTTATTGTGGTAGCTGTAAAGGCAAAAAGGGCAAATTCAACGTCGAAAAAACACCGGTTGTCAAATCTTTTTTATTCCCTGAAGGTAATCAATGGCATACTTCCCAGCTCGAAACTACCTGCAGGCATGCCAGGCAAAGGAAGCAACAAGAGACACCACCCTGCAACCTTTAACGATTCTCCCGTTCGGTAAAGTGTTGCTTTAAGGCACCTTCAGGCTATTAAAGTGATGTTTCTCTTCGGCTTGCACTCTCGCTTTTAAGTCCAGATAACCCATTCATTATCAGCCCCAAAAAGCCCTTCCCAAACCGTTTTTTGCTATCTTTAGCTAAAATTAAGATTGAACGAATTTGTTTGACATTATTGGGGAATATCTATTTCTTTGCAGTGTTTTTTACTAACTAAACATTAAAAAAATGTCTGAAATTGCACAAAAAGTTAAGGCTATCATCGTGGATAAGCTTGGGGTAGAAGAGTCTGAAGTTACTCCTGAGGCAAGCTTCACCAACGACTTAGGTGCTGATTCTCTTGACACAGTAGAACTTATCATGGAGTTCGAAAAGGAGTTCAATATTTCTATTCCTGATGATCAAGCCGAAAATATCACCACTGTAGGACAAGCAATTACATATCTCGAAGAAAACGCAAAATAAATCTCAACCCGGCGGACACCCTTTTATGAATGGCAGAAGAGTAGTAGTTACAGGTCTTGGAGCGCTTACCCCCATCGGCAATAACCTCGAAGAATATTGGAAAGGTCTTTCCAATGGAGTGAGTGGTGCGGCCCCTATTACCCGGTTTGATGCTGAAAAATTCAGAACTAAGTTCGCCTGTGAGGTAAAAAACTATGATCCTCTCAATCATTTTGATAGAAAGGATGCAAGAAAGATGGACCCCTTCACTCAGTATGCACTTATAGTGAGTGAAGAGGCCATCAAACATTCAGGTCTTGACCTGGAAAAAGTAGACAAAGACAGGGTTGGAGTGATTTGGGGTGCCGGCATAGGTGGCCTCAAAACCTTTCAGGACGAAGTCACTGATTTTTCACGTGGCGATGGAACACCCAGATTCAACCCATTCTTTATCCCCAAAATGATCGCCGACATAGCTGCCGGCTACATTTCCATCACTTATGGTTTTAGAGGGCCCAATTTCGTAACAGTTTCTGCTTGTGCCTCTGCTACCAACGCCCTTATCGACTCGCTCAATTATATTAAACTAGGCCATGCCGACGTGATTGTTTCCGGAGGCTCAGAGGCCACGGTGTGTGAAGCGGGTGTGGGTGGATTCAACGCCCTTAAGGCGCTTTCTGAGCGCAACGACGACCCTTCCACAGCGTCCCGACCGTTCGACAAAGACAGAGATGGCTTTGTATTGGGTGAAGGAGGAGCATGCATCATTCTTGAAGAGCTTGAGCATGCGAAAGCTCGTGGTGCCAAGATCTATGCGGAATTCATCGGCGGCGGTATGTCGTCCGATGCTTACCACATCACTGCTCCTCATCCTGAAGGTTTGGGAGCGAAAAATGTGATGATCAATGCCCTAAAAGATGCCGGCATCAAAACTACCGACGTAGATTATATCAACGTTCATGGCACCTCAACACCTCTCGGCGACAAAGGCGAAACGCTGGCGATAAGAGAAGTGTTCGGATCTCATGCCTACAATATCAATATCAGCTCCACCAAGTCCATGACAGGGCACTTGCTGGGGGCCGCAGGAGCTATTGAAGCAGTGGCCTCAATCATGGCCATTCAACATCAACTGGTTCCTCCTACCATTAACCACTTCACTGACGACGAAGAGCTGGACAGCAAGCTGAATTTCACATTCAACAAAGCACAGGCACGCAAAATCGACATCGCACTAAGCAATACTTTTGGTTTTGGCGGCCACAACACCTCCATCATCTTCCGTAAATACGAGGGATAGTGCTGAATCTGGTCAGGCGTCTCAAGTCATTCTTCACCATTTACACAGAAAAGGAGCGCTCATTAAGCAGGGCCGTTAAAACCATTGTAGGACACGCTCCTATCAACATCCACGTGTATCGGCTGTCAGTCATCCACAGCTCTGCTGCCAAAGAAAATAATAACGGTTTCAAAGAATCGAACGAAAGGCTGGAATACCTGGGGGATGCCGTGCTCGGCATGATCGTGGCAGAGTATCTCTTTAATAAATATCCTTTTAAAGACGAAGGCTTTCTCACAGAGATCAGGTCACGCATTGTGAACCGGGAGAGCCTCAATGACCTTGCAAGAAAACTGGGCATTGGCGAGATAATAGAGTACGAAGGGGGAGGGCGTAACGGTGTGGGTCATAAATCCATATATGGCGACACCCTGGAGGCACTCATTGGTGCTGTGTACCTCGACAGAGGCTACCGGTTCTGCCGCAAGTTTGTGATGAACAAACTGATGAAAAACCACTTCGACATCCAACACATCGTTCGGAACAACCCCAACTATAAAAGCAAGGTCATAGAATGGGCCCAAAAGGAAAACAGGGACATTCGGTTCGAAATTACCGAACTCAATCAGGACAGTTTTCCCCGCAAGTTTGAAGCACTTGTAATGGTGGATGAAGAACCCTTCGGCAAAGGGTTTGGGTTGAGCAAGAAAAAAGCAGAACAAGATGCCGCCCAAAAAACTTGTGAAATGCTAAACCTGCCATAACTTCGGCTTGTTTTTAAGGATGTGTTTGATGGATGAGGGAGGGCAGCGATCAAGCGAAAACAAATGTAAGTCTGAGCCTGTCGAAGACCGTTTAAATTACTGAAGCTATGTTTCGACAAGCTCAACATGACATTTTCGTAGAGTGATGGCCGTCCCGCACCAAACATACCTTATCTGGTTTTGAATGAACGAATGAAAACACTCAAGCTGGGTGGCGCTACCGTCAACCAAATCCCTTTAGACTGGAAAAACAACAAAGCCAATATCCTGGCCTGTATCGCTCAAGCGAAAAGGGAAGGCGTAGAGCTACTTTGCCTGCCTGAGCTGTGCATCACCGGCTATGGCTGCGAAGATTTGTTTCTGAGCGAATGGCTCCCGGCCAGGGCTATGGAGATCTTGCTCGAAATAGCCCCCGAGTGTGGCGGATTAGCGGTAGCACTTGGCTTGCCTGTGCGCCACCAGAACAAAGTATACAATTGCACCAGCTATGTAGTCGACGGTCAAATACAGGGCTTCTACGCCAAGCAAACCCTGGCCAATGAAGGCGTACATTATGAGCCCCGGTGGTTCACACCATGGCCACCTTCTACCACCGATGCCATTGAAGCCGGAGGAAAGACCTACCCCATCGGTGAGCTAACCTTTCACCTCAAAGACGTGCACCTGGGGTTTGAGATCTGCGAAGACGCCTGGCATGACGTGCGACCAGCCTGCCATCATATGGAAAAAGGCGTGGAGCTCATTCTCAACCCCAGCGCCAGTCACTTTGCCTTTGGTAAAGCTAGTTTCAGGCAAAATCTTGTCATTGAAAGCTCGAGGAAATTCAACGTGGCATACCTCTACTGCAACCTGCTCGGAAATGAGGCTGGACGCATGGTTTATGACGGCGATGTGATTCTGGCTCAAAATGGAAACCTGCTCTCGTACGGGCAGCGACTTTCGTTTGTCAGCTGGAAGCTGCAGACCTGCGAGGTCAACTTCAGCAACCCTGAGCAGTCGGAACGCCAGCCGATCAAGCCAATAGCGAATCAAAATGAAGAGTTCCCCAAGGCGGCGGCGCTTGCTCTGTTCGACTATATGCGAAAGAGCCGTAGCAAGGGTTTTGTGTTGTCACTTTCAGGTGGCGCCGATTCTTCTACCTGTGCTGTACTTGTGGCCGAAATGGTGAGACGTGGCACAGAAGAACTGGGGTTTGATGCCTTTAAAACCAAGCTGGGGTTGGCATCCTCATTGCCAAATGACAACAAAGCGATTGTGCACAGCATTTTGCAAACCGCTTACCAGGGCACGGTGAATAGCTCCGACGATACTTTCGACTCCGCCAAAGAGCTGGCCGAAAGCATAGGAGCCACTTTCTTCCAATGGCAGATCGACGATGAGGTAAGAGGCTACAGAGAAAAGGTGGAAAAAGCCCTGGGTCGACCGCTCACCTGGGAAACGGACGACATTGCTTTACAGAACATTCAGGCGAGAGCCCGCTCGCCCATTATTTGGATGCTGGCCAATATTGCCAATGCGCTGCTACTCACCACCAGCAACCGTAGTGAAGGCGATGTGGGCTATGCTACCATGGACGGCGACACCAGCGGTAGCCTGGCACCTATTGCTGCAGTTGACAAGGAGTTTGTAAAACAATGGCTCAAATGGGCGCAAAAAGAACTCGGCTACGATGGCTTGAGAAGAGTGAACAGCCTTACGCCAACTGCCGAACTTCGCCCTAAAGAGCAGCACCAGAGCGACGAAACAGATCTGATGCCTTATCATGTGCTGGTCGCCATTGAACGGGAAGGAATCCGCAACCGGAAGTCGCCACTGGAGGTTTTCGAAATTGTGAAAACGCTGAAGCTGGAATCAGACGAGTTGCTGAAACAGCATATCAAGCGTTTCTTCAGGCTGTGGAGCCGCAACCAGTGGAAAAGAGAGCGCATCGCCCCTGCCTTCCACCTCGACGATTTCAATGTAGACCCCCGCACCTGGTGCCGGTTTCCTATTTTATCAGGTGGGTTTGAGGAGGAGCTGGAGGCGCTTGGTTAGCTCCCACGAAGCTAGTTACACCCCAGCAAGAAACTAATTGATGAACTGCGGTTTTGGAGTGCTGTGTAACTGGTAAAGCGCTTTCGCATCGGTCGTTTTAAGAATTAGAACTATTCTTATTAGATTTATGGTTCTTTCATAAACCATTTCTCTTATGATAATCGAAAGAACCAAAGATGAAGTAATAATCAGGCTTCCTGCTACTCTGGATACTAAAGACCTTGAGGAAATGGTTAACTTTTTAAGGTTCAAGGAAATTACCGCCACCTCAAAAGCGTCCGAACATGATATTAAAAAACTAAATAAGGATGTAAAGAAAGGCAGGTGGGCCAAACAGAGTGCGAAGTTGCTGGGTGAATGAAAGTTGTTGTAGACACCAACATCGTTTTTAGTGGCCTTTTAAACCCAAAAAGCAGAATTGGCGAACTTCTAATTAAGTCAAAAGATTACTTCACATTTTATTCCCCGGAGTCGTTACTGGAAGAGCTAGAGGAACATCAACAAAAGATCCTCAAAATATCAAAGTATTCAGATTTAGAATATCTGGAGGCCAAGAGCATCATTCTCTCAAAGATTAATGTAGTTGATGATGAATCCATCCCAAAAGAATGCCTCTTAAAAGCTGAAAGCCTATTGACTGCCATTGATCCTGACGACACAATATTCCTGGCCTTGAGCTTCAACCTAAACGCATTCCTTTGGGCGGGTGATAAGAAAGTGGCTAATGGGCTGAAAAAGTTGAACGTCGATAAAACCATTTCCACTGAGGACATTTACAAGGCTTATCTGGATCGAGAGTTGAATAAATAGTCGTACAGTCAAATATGTCCTACACCCAAGCAATCTTCTACGAGATTTTTGTTCAGTCCTTCGCTGACTCCAATGGCGATGGCATTGGCGACATCAATGGGATGACTGCCAAACTGGACTACTTGCAAGAGCTTGGCATCACTGCTGTCTGGCTCATGCCCATTTGCCCTTCGCCCAGCTACCATAAATATGATGTGACCAACTACTATTCGGTCCATCCCGATTACGGCACACTCGACGGCTTTAAAAACTTCGTCCACCATGCCCACGCTCGTGGCATAAAGGTGATCATTGATTTTGTCATCAACCACACCTCTTCTCAGCACCCATGGTTCCTGAATGCCCGCACAGGCATACACGCAAAGTACCGTGATTACTACATCTGGGCAGACAAGGAGCACGTGGCAGAGCAAATAGAGAAGAAGGAAACCTCAGCAGATTCGGACAACATCCGGCAATGGCACCGAGTCGGCACGAAAGAGTCAACTGCGCAATATTACTATGGGTTTTTCAATAGCGACATGCCCGACCTGAACCACGACAACCCGGCTGTGAGGAACGAGGTGTATGCCATCGGCAAATTCTGGCTATCGGAAGTTGGCGTTGACGGTTTCAGAATGGACGCTGCCAAGCACATCTTCCCAGACGACAGAGCGGCCGATACACATGCCTTTTGGAAAGCATTCAGAGCACAAATGCAGTCGGTGAAGCCCGACGCCTATCTTATTGGGGAGGTATGGTCCGATGCCAGAAGTGCCTCACCTTACGCCGCAGGATTTTCATCGCTGTTCAACTTTGACCTGGCACAAAGCATCCTCGAATCGGTAGACAAGCGGCAACAAAAAGCAGCAGCGGTAGTCGGTAACTCCTACAAAATAAGTGAAGGCCAGCGACTGGTGGATATCATAAATGAATCTGCGCCGTGGTTCAAAGCTCACAACGAACACTTTGCGGAAGCTAGCTTTCTCAGCAACCATGACCAGAACAGAACCGCTTCTGCCCTGGGTGGAAAGGCAGACAAGATCAAACTGGCAGCCTGCATCCTTTTCACGCTTCCCGGCATTCCATTCATATACTACGGCGAGGAGCTGGGTATGCTGGGCATCAAGCCGGATGAACACATCAGAGAGCCAATGCTGTGGGATGAAATAGAAAGAGACACCTACCGAACCCGCTGGATAACACCCCGATACTCTACTGACGAAACAGTTGTTCCTGCAACACAACAAATGACTGACAGCAACTCTATGTACAGTCTTTACAAACAGCTTATTGCACTCAAGAAAACAGCCCTTTTTTCATTGGGGGCTATTGAGAGTCTGCCACTTGCCGGAGGCAATATCCTGGCGTTTAGCAGAAGGCTGGGGGAAATGCATGCGTTGGTTTATCACAACTTGTCTGCGAAAAAAACATCGATCACAATACCTGTTGGATATAGAGAAGCATTTGTCCGGGGTAAAGTGAAAATATCGGACGACGTTCTGACGTTAGGTGCCAGAGCCAGTTTGGTTCTCACAACTCCTTAGCCCCAAAGTTCGACTATGGCACCGGGTCGTATCCACTTCCTCCCCAGGGGTGACACCTTCCGATTCGCCTGGCGGCCAGCCAACCACCTTTGAAGGGGCCATGTTTGGTAATGGCCTCCTTGGCATACTCACTGCACGTAGGCGCATAGCGGCAGGCCGATGGAAACAGTGGCGAAATGCTATACTGATAAAACTTGATGGGCAAAACAGCCAACCAAATACCCAGCTTTCGAAAAAAAGTCCTGCCTCCCATGTCTTAGATTTCCTATACAACAATCAGTCCGGCCAAAATATTCCCCAGGCTGAAACACTTCCTTTTCACCTTAAATATCGGCATTAATGAGGACTTGTTTGGCAGAGTAACTAAGTTTGAGGTTTCTTTATTTAATTTCCGCAACTAAAGAACCAGAAGTACAACAAATAAAGGAAAATTTGGGTCTGTCCGTGAAATGAAGCTGCCACAGAAAAGGAATATAGGAAAGGATGAACCAATAATGCAGCTGAAAATCAATGCATTTGCAATTGCCTGCTTTTTTGCGCTGACACTTTTCGGCTGCCTGCCTTCGGCTGCCCAGGATTCAGGCAAAAAAAATAAGGCAGTTGCTGTAGACACCATTCCACAGCGTTTCATCAAGGTCGAGAAAATATATATTATCGGCCACAAAAGAACCCGCAAGTCTGTCATTACCAGGGAGCTCAGTATCGAGGAGAATGGCATCTACGATTCAACGACCCTGGCCACCACCCTGGAGCTGGACAAACAAAAGATTTTTAACACCCGGCTGTTTAATACCGTGGAAGTGACCCTGCTTGAAACCGCCCCCGGAATAGGAAGCGTGCTGGTGAAAGTGGAAGAACGCTGGTACTTCTTCCCCGCCCCTATCTTTCAACTAGCCGACCGTAATTTTAACGACTGGTGGACAAACCGGGAGCGGGATCTTAGCCGGGTCAACTATGGCGTAAGGGTTGACCAGTACAACCTGCGGGGCATGAACGACCGGCTGCGGCTAATAGCTCAGTTCGGATTTACGAGGCAATTTGACATCACCTACAGCATCCCCTATTTCGACAAACGGCAGCGTCATGGTTTTACAACCGGCGCCTCCTACAACGAGTCTAAGAACGTAGCCTACCAAACGGATAACCACATCCCCACTTTTATCCGGTCGGAAGACTTGATACAAAACCGGTTCAATACCTACCTCCAGTACAGTTACAGAAATGCCTTCTACAACTTTCACTACTTCACTGTTGGATATCAAAAATTGGAAGCAGCCGACACAATACGGCAACTAAACCCAAATTACTTCGGCATCAATAAGGGGCAACAACAGTTCGTTCATCTGAAATATCAATTTCTAAGAGACAGGAGAGACTTCCGAAATTATCCGTTAAAGGGCTACTATGTATCCTTCATTGGCGAAAAGGATGGTCTCAGCAATAAGTCAGATATTAACCTTTGGAGTGGAAAACTGCTCTATGCCAAATTCTGGGATATGGGCAAGGGTTTCTACTTTGCCGCAGGCCTTACCGGCTTAGTTTCAGGGCCGTCAAGCCAGCCCTACTCAGTGAACCAAAGTCTGGGCTTCGGCAGAAACTATGTGCGGGGCTTTGAGCTCAACGTGGTAGAAGGGCCGAGGTACGTGCTGAGTAAGAACACTTTCAAGAAAGAGATTTTCAAAACTACGAAAGACATCAGCAGAATCATGCTGATTCCTCAGTTTCAGAAGCTGCCGCTTGCCCTATATGCAAAGGTGTTTTTTGACCTGGGCTACGTGCAAAACTACCCCAACTACGAACTCAACACCCGCTTGAGCAACAAGCTGCTTTATGGCGTCGGCACAGGCCTCGACCTGGTTTCTTTCTACGACTTTGTAGTACGAACGGAATACTCCTATAATAGCCAGGGAGACTTTCACTTCTTCCTCAACTTCAAGGCAGAATTGTAAGAAGCTTTCGCAGGCAAATCCTCAATTACCCTCCTCAAAAACCACAAGCTTTCTCTTCCCTCTTTTATTGACCAAAAACCACTCCCCCACACGTGCTCCATTTTCATAATGGCCCTCATACTCTAAAGAACCATCTTTTCTATAAAACCTCCATAAGCCGTTTTCCAGCCCATCGGTATAAGCTCCTTCCTGCCAAATAGTGCCGTCATCGTAATAAGACACCCAGGTGTGATTTGGTAGCCCATTTTCATAAGTGCCTTTACGAATCAGAACACCTCGGTCGTTCATGAAAACCCATTGCCCTTTGTACAAACCGTCCTCATAGACTCCCTTCTTCTCAAGCTGCCCGTTTTCATGATAATAGAAGGCTGAATCAGTGAGCAATCCGCCTTCCCATGTTTCTTTGGCCATGATGGTTTCACCGGGATAATAGTACATAGCCAAGCCGTCAAGCTGGCCGACGCTGTAATGAACAGTAGCACTCTTCGTTCCCGAAGGATAGTAAAACACCCACTCTCCTTGCTTACGATTCTCGTCTAATATTCCCTCACTTTTAATGCTTCCAGTGGGGTATTTCTCCACTACAGGCTGCGCAAACAGTGAGAAACTAAAGATAGAGAACCCTATTAGAACATTTAACTTCAATGATTTAGGCACGCCAATCTTGTTTTAACCTCCACATAATTTTGCAAAAGAGAGAGCTTTGGCTAGATTAATACAATGGTTCAAAAGCTTTCACTCTCTGTATGTATCGTTTTTATCACACTTAGGGCAGTTGGTCAGGCCGGCGATTACTCTCTGGGCGCCCGAAGCGCCGCCGTGGGAACCACCTCTTCTACACTCACCGATCAGTTCAGTCTTTTCAACAACCCCGCCGGGCTGGCTCAGGCAAACTCACCGGGCGTTTTTGCAAGTTATGAAAATCGCTATCGAATAGAAGACTTTCAAGTGATGGGCGCAGGCGCTTCCATTCCTTTCGGAAAGTTCACCACCGGCGTAGGTTTCTATCGGTTTGGTGGCAAACTCTACACAGAACAGCTTGTAAGTTTAAAAGTGGCCAATAAAATTGGGTTTGTGAGCCTTGGTGGAGGCGTGAGCTATGTGCAGTACAATATCCCCACGATTGGCACCAGGGGCGTGCTGGTAGTTGACCTGGGTGGCATAGCGGCGATTAACAAACAATGGCACCTGGGGGCACATATTTACAACCTCACCCAATCAAAGCTCGTACCGGGAACCGGTGAAAGGGTGCCTACTGTGATGAAGCTTGGGGTTTCGTACCGACCCATTACGGCATTCATGGTCAATATGGAAGTATCCAAAGACATTAATCACAAGCCGATAGCGAGAGCGGGAATGGAATATTTCATCATTCCCCAGCTTGCGCTTAGAACCGGCTTCAGCACCGGCCCGTTTATTTCCTGCTTCGGCCTTGGGTTTAAGCCCGGTAAATTTCAAATAGACTATGCCTTCAGGAATGATGCAAGACTGGGAGAATTGCACCAAATGTCAGTGATTTATGCTTTCGCCGATAAAAAATAGCCTCACTGGTATTGCCCTTTGTCTCTTGTGCTGCTTACAGCTACATGCACAGCAGCAGCCACCTGAGCCACCTGCTGAGGACATAGATCTATATGCTTTTGTGCAAGAGCTCTTTGCTATACAAGACGAAGACGTCAACTACGACGACTTGTACGAGTCTTTGTTCCAGCTCTACACCAGCCCGATAGACATCAATCTTGCCACTTTCGAAGAGCTCTCATCTTTTTACATTTTAAGCCCTATTCAAATAGAAAGCCTGCTCAACTACCGGAAGCTCAACGGGCCACTTCTTTCCGTTTATGAGCTACAGGCAGTACCTAATTTTGATCTGGCGACCATCAGAAACATCAGGCCCTTCGTTACCGTTTCGGGAACAGGCAGCAAACAAGGAAAACCACTTTTTCAACGGGTGGCAGATGAAAAGAACAACTACCTGCTACTGCGAACCGAAAGAACGCTTGAAACGGCCAAAGGGTACAGCCAGGCGGATACAGCCGCCAATGGCGACCTGAGTAGCAGGTACGCTGGAAGTCCCTACAAACACTACGCCCGCTTTCGGGTGAGCCACCCCAACGATTTTAGCTTTGGTTTCACAGCGGAGAAAGACGCAGGCGAGGAGTTGCTCTGGAACCAGTCGAGACATGCTTACGGTGCCGATTTCTATTCATTTCACGGGCAAGTGAAAAACCAGGGCAATTTCAAAGCCATCAACATTGGTGACTACCAGCTTCAAATGGGACAGGGACTGGTGTTTGGGGCAGGGTTTGCCGCCGGCAAAGGTGGCGAAACACTCCTGACAGTCAAAAGAAACTCTACTGGTTTGCTACCTTACACCTCCGTGCTGGAAACAGGCTTTTTCAGAGGGGCTGCCGCTACCTATCCGTTGGGCAAATGGGAACTCACCGCCATTGCCTCCCGACTCCGGCAAGACGGCACCGTGCGAACAGACACCATCACCGACGGCCCTGAAGCCTACATCTCTTCCATTCTCAACACGGGCTTCCATCGAACCGAATCGGAAATAAATGGCAAAGGTCAGGTGGTGGAGCATGACGTGGGAGGCAACCTGCAATACAAAAGCGGCACTTTTCAATTTGGCCTTAACACGTTGTACACCCAATTCAGCACGCCGATTCAAAAAACTCCGGCACTGTACAACCAGTTCGAGTTTTCTGGCAGAGCAAATCATATCAGCAGTTTGTATTTCTCCAAGCTATGGCAAAACACCCAATTTTTCGGTGAGGCAGCCAGGTCCAGTTCAGGGGGTTGGGGGGCTATTGGCGGCCTTATGGTGAGCATCACCAACAGTCTTGGTGCCAGCATGGTGGCGAGAAACTACCAGCGGGACTTCCACAGCTTTTATGCAAGATCCTTTGGAGAGGCTTCGAGAAATGTGAACGAAAAAGGCATCTATTGGGGCATCAAATGGCGAGCCACATCAAAGCTGTTGTTCACTGCCTATTATGACAAGTTTAGCTTTCCCTGGCTGCGATACAATACCGACGCTCCTTCGGATGGGAACGAATACCTGGCCATGTCCACTTACAGCTTCAGCAAGTTGACGAAATTTTATGTACAACTAAGGCAACAGACCAAAGCCGAAAATGGCGAAATACTTGCGGATAATTTACAGGTGCCGGTTGAAACCAAAAAAGGAAACATAATTCTCAATCTGGATCATGACACAGGCAATCTGCTAAGCTTCAAATCCCGGCTACAGCTAAGCAGGTACGAAAAGGAAGAAGTGGTGAGCACAGGATTTGCGATCATCCAGGATTTGAACCTTACGCTACCAAAATGGAGGTTCAGCTCACGCATTGCCTTGTTCGACACCGACGACTATAGCAATCGGCAATATGTGTATGAAAAAGATGTGCTTTATGCCTTTTCTATTCCTGCATATACGGGCAAAGGCATCAGAACTTACCTGCTCGCTCAGTACAAAATCGGCGATAAGGTTACCATATGGGGGCGCTGGGCGAAATTTTCCTACATGAATACCAAAAGCACGGGGTCAGGTTTGCAAGAGATAAATGGCTCTTTAAAAAATGATTTTAAAGTACAAATAAAGGTGGCCCTCTGGTGAATTCTATTAAAAAGTTATTTTTTACAGTTATTTAGTGAGTCTACAGTTGATTTTGTTAACCTATTTTTTTGTAATCCGTCAATAAAGCTTCGTTACGATTTCATGCAATGTTTTATTTAATGTTATTTTTTTTATATTTACTGAAAGTAAAACAGCATTACTTCTATGATAATGGAGCTTACGGATATGAAGGAGCTAATAGTTATTGATGATGACCCGATCAATAATTTCATTTGTAAAAAAATGATTGAAGAGATTTCCGGCGATTTCAAAATCAGAAGTTTTGAAAGTGCCGTTGAAGGGTTAGCCTATCTATCCTCCCTGGATTCGAACGCACAGAGCTATCCAACGCATATTATGCTGGATTTGAATATGCCACAGTATAACGGCTGGCAATTCCTTTCTGACTATCAAAGATTAAATCTTCATCAAACTCACCACACCTGCTTATATGTGGTAAGCTCCACGATTCTGAGAGATGAAATTGAGAAGATTAAAGAGCTGTCATTCGTAACCGATTTTATATCTAAACCATTGACTGTCTATAAGTTAAAAAAGCTTGTGGAAACTGAAGACTTGCCGTAAACCAGGTGACTGTAAGTGCAATAGCAACCTACACTAAGGTTGTGATTGCAGGGAATTCTCACCCTACCGGCTATTTTTGAGCATTGTGGAACTTTCATGGGGATTATCGTATTTATATGTATATACATTAAATATTGATACCTCCATGACATCCACATTAATACAAAAGGAAACCCCCACCGACTTCGATATACATCCGCTCATTAAAGAAAGGTGGAGTCCAAGATCCTTCTCACCAAAAAAGGTGAGCCGTAGCGCCGTCAACCAACTTCTTGAAGCCATGCGTTGGGCGCCCTCTGCCATGAACGAACAGCCCTGGGAGGTACTGGCGGCACAAAAAGGTACGAAAAGCCATGACACGCTGGCGAAGACACTTGCCCCGGGTAACCAACCCTGGGCGCCAGATGCCCCCGTGTTGCTGCTGGTGATGGCACGCACTACGTACAGCAATGGCACCCCAAATCATTCCGCTCTGTATGACCTGGGTTTGGCGGTTGGCAACTTAAGTATTGAAGCAACTCACCTCGGACTTTCGCTCCATCAAATGGGTGGATTTGACAGAACGATGGCCAGAGAATCATTCAACCTCCGTGAAAATCTGCAACCAGTAGTAATGATTGCCGTTGGCTATCGGGACAGCCATGAGAGTCTGCCTGAAGACCTGCAGCAGAGAGAGCTGGCGCCGAGGAAGAGGAAAAAAATTGAAGAATTTGCGGTGGTTGATTTCTAATCACTTCCGACAATCATAAATCAACAATGATGGTCTAATAAAGCTGCCACTGCGTTATATTTAAACCAGGTAGCTTTATTGATTCATGATATACGAGAAGCGAGACCCGGCGTGGGTGCAACTGCCACTAGATTCCGGCCATTTCGACCAGTCTCATTTTATCAGGAACTTCAAAGCATTTACCGGGGAAGAACCCACAGGCTACCTTTTCAACGAAGAAAACATGGCCAATTTCTTCCTTCACAAATAGGTGTCGGCTTTTTACAATACAAAATGCTTTCGATTAGCTGATGTTGAATAAAAAACTATGAAGTCAATCCTGACCATTACTCTGCTCCTATTGACAGCCTCGTTGTCATATGCACAGTCGGCAAACGCCGCTTCTGCCAAAAATTTTAAAAAGCTCTCGTGGCTGGAAGGCACCTGGGAGCGCAGAAATGTAAAGCCAGGAAAAAGCGCTCATGAAAGGTGGGAAAAGGACAGCAAAACAAAGTGGATAGGGTTCGGGGTTTCTATGCAGGGAGAGGACACTACCTTTTTGGAAAAACTGAGCATTGTAGTTGAAAATGGAAGCATCTACTACATAGCCGACGTGCCAGAGAATAAAGCGCCTGTGCTATTTCAATTCACCCAGGTTAGCAAGCAGGGCTTTGTTTGCGAAAACCCGACACACGATTTTCCAAAGAAGATTAGCTACACGATAGAGGGAGACAGGCTTGAGGTTCAGATATCCGGGGATGGCCAAGCCATGGACTTTGAATTTGTAAAGAAAGAATAAAAAAGAGGCTTTCGCCTCTTTTTTATTCTTCATCAATAACCTCAATTAGAAAGTTGCAATGGCCATGTTTTGCTATCTGTCCGTGTCAAAACAGTGGTGCCTGCGTCTCCGTAATCATTGGACCAGTCTATCGTTAAGGCAGTGCCATCGTTGTTTTTAATAACGAAGGTGTAAATAAGGCCATACTGATCGGAGCCAGTAAGGCTAATCTTGTTGCACACATCCACCAACCGTACACCAACCGCCGGTGTATCGTCCCAGGCACAGTCGTACTGACCAAATGTAGCATCGGAGACGGCATACCTACCACCACCAAGCGCTGTTAGGGTACCTGTGCCGGTAACCGGGTTGCTGCAATTGCCAGCTGCCCCACCAGGACCAGCTGCGATCACAGTTGTAGAAAAGTCATAGCTTCCACCAAGATCGGACGCACAGGCAATCGACCAGCGCACATTACAGCCCCCGAAGGATGGCTGGGCAGGCTGCTGGCACAAATCGCTGTTAAGCGCCACTGTGAAAGTTCTTCCGTCGGTAGAGTGGATTGGAAAAGTGAGGTTAAAACCATCGCCTACCTTAAAAAAATCAATGTCAACGCCCAGTGACTCCGCAGCAGCAGCAGCAGTCAGGCTGAATGTAGATGGAAAGGAAGTAACCTCACCGACCTTCACTGCATCATACACTTTATCCACGTACACATCCTCCAGTTCATTGTAGGTACCATCCTTTTCGGTAAACGTTAGCATGATATCCACACTCGACACCTCTGTTACGTCAAAGCCGTCCACATCAATGGTAAACTCCACCTCCTCTGACGCCAAAGGATTCAGGGCATTGAAGAAGTTTTTACTTGGGTTCACCGAAATTTTCGTCACCGCCCCAATATTGTCGTTGATATCCGGTGCTGGATTCCAGTCCTCGTCCTGACAACCGTTCAATAGAATGAGCCAGGCAAATACTACAGTTAATATGCTTATTTTCTTCATGTTCTTTCTCTTTAATGGTTAGTTAGCATCCCAGAAAATTGGCTCACTTACCAAAGGCACCGGATTGGGGGCGTTTGGATTAGAAGAAAGCTCTCCCGGAGGGTATGGAAGCCTCAAAGGGAATGGGCCGCTCGGCGCAAGAGACGACGGCTGATCGTTTGGCATGCCTGTGCGACGGTAATCAGTGTACGACTCAAACCCATTGCCATAGCTGGCATAGAATTTTTCCGTCATCACGATGTTCAGTCTTTGGCTGTTGTTTCCGGCAGCTGCATAGCTATCTGAAATGGCATCAAGGTAGTCATCAACATCAGCCTGATCCATTGCTACCGCATTGTTAGGATCAATTGCCAGGCCAAAAGCCTCCACTTTGCTGAAGGAGTCCTTGATGCCTTTTAGTGTAAGTGCCAAAGGATCGCCTGGTGTACCCAGCGTAATGGCCGCTTCTGCCAGCATAAATGATACATGGAAATTAGTCAGCCAGGGCATAATACCAGCACCCGTGCCGTGCCCCCTGTCGAACCTGCGCTCCCCCCCAGAGGGGCCAACATCATAGGAACCGCCTATCGGATACACGCCAAAAGTTGCTCTGATAGTGTTGTCACCAGGGATACCTGACGGATCTCCATGATCTCTGCCAATATAACCGTCGGCCGCAGCACCCAATGCAGGGAGGCCATTTGAAGGCTCTTGTCCTCCAAGCCATCCATACACACAATCGCTCCTTTGAGAACATGGCTGGGTCTGGAAATCCAGGTCAGCGTCTTCTCCCTGTCTGAAAATGTAGAATGGCAGGCGGGGGTCATTTTTAGCAATCAGATGGTACATGAAGTAATTGTTCATGTACTGAGTTTTGCTGCCAGGGATGTACTCCTGCTGATAAATGGGGTGCTGGTTCATGGGAGACACAGACGACCCAAACGTGAACTGAAAATCGTCAGCATTGGTCGATATAAAATTGTTCTCGGTTATCAGCGTTTCAATGCCTGCTTTCGATCTGGCGGCATCGACCAAACGAATATTGAGCAGCAAACGGAGTTTAAGTGTGTTGGCCGCTTTCACCCACTTGCTGTAGTTGCCGCCGTAAATCAAATCACTTGAAACTGGCGACTCGCTGTTCTCAATGGCTTCCTTCAGGTCAGCCTTCGCAACATCAACCAAATCAATGATGTGGTCGTAGACGGCAGCATCGTCTTCATAATGCGGAAACAATACCTCCTCACCTTGCAGTGCCTCAGTGTAAGGCACATCGCCCCAGGTATCCACCAGCACCATGTACAGGTAAGCTTTCATTACTTTAGCAATACCAGAGTATCCTTTGAACCCTGCTTCTTCTCCCTGCTTAACAATTGTCTGCAAGTCTTTAAGCGCCTGATCAAACATCGAATTAAAGTCGTTGGAGAAGTTGGCACCGGTGATATTATAGGTGCTCTGGTTCAGCCTTGTATAGTGCTGAATAAATGCAGATGCATTTTCCTGCACGTTCCTGGTCGTCCAAAAACCAGCCGACACCTGCGCTGCTGGTAAAAGCAGGTTCAATGAGGCTTCAGACGGGTTATTTGGGTCAGTGTTTACATCAAGGAAGTCTGAGCCACACGACATGCTAAATATCGCCAGCATCACTATCACTACCTTTGAAAGTTTATTATTTAAAATCTTCATATTCTCTTCAATTAAAAAGTGAATCTTAGGTTAACACCATATCTCCTTGTGGTTGGGATAATTCCCAGGTCAATGCCCTGGGCATTACCGCTCTGGAATGCACTCAAGCCTTCCACATTACCCGTTCCCAGGGAGTTTGTCTCTGGGTCAAAATTGAGATCATCAGGGAAATTGAGCGCTTTGAACCATAAATTCCTGCCTGATAATGAGATGTTAGCAGAACCAAAAGGTGTCTTGCTCAGGAGGTTCTTTGGCAACGAATAGCCAAGAGAAATCTCCCTCAAGCGGATGGTGCTTGCGTCAAACACAGAGAACTCTTCCGGCCCTGAACTTCCGAATGTGTTGATAAAGTACCAGTCGTTGACAGTCAGCGAAGTTGTGTTAGGAATGGTATTTCCATTGTCATCCAGCTTTGCACTTTGTGTGTTTGGATCACCAACCACGCCGGGGATGACAACCGTTACTTCACGACCTCTTGGGCCCTCTGGCACGGTACCTGTGGTTAAACCACGGCCATACACCTGATTGTAGGTTCCAGACCACATATCGCCACCATCACGATAATCGAAAAGTACATTAAGTGTTACCCCTTTATAGGTAAAGCTGTTGGTCACACCCAGAATGTAATTAGGGTTAGGATCTCCGATGATTTGCTCTTCAGACGATTGAATAAGCTTCCCGGTGGCAGGGTCAACCAATAGCTGGCCGTCTTCGGACCTGGCAGCCACGGAGCCTTTGATCTGACCGTATGGCAAGCCTACAGCATGAACAACCCTTACGCTATTGCCGAAGCCATTGATAAACACTTCATCCAGGCCTTCTGTCAGCTCTTCAACCACATTGCGGTTGCGGGTAAACGAAGCAAAAATATTCCAGTTGAACCCATTGGCCAGCGATACTGGCGTAAGGTCCAGGCCAACTTCGATTCCCTTGTTACTCACTTTACCGATATTAGACACGGCACTGTTGAAGCCGGAAGTAGACGGCACAGTAATCGCCACTATCTGGTCAGTAGTGTTTCGGTTATAATAAGTAAAGTCTATTCCGACCTTGTTTTTGAACAACCTCAGATCGGTACCGATTTCATATTCAGTAGTAAATTCAGGCGTTAACAGCCCATTGCCCAAACCGCCGGAAACAGTTTGTCCGTTGGTTCCAATGAAAGGAAAATCAACAAAGGCAATATTGTTACCAAAGCCTGGCCCGGATGGGTTGGTATTGAACAACACTGACTGTGTGAGGTATGGCGATGGGTCACTACCCACCTTGGCAACACCTACCCTGATTTTTCCACTATTCAGGATGTCGTTAGAAATATTCAAGGCATCGGTGAAAATAAAAGATGAGCTTGCGCCTCCGTAGAAATAGCTTCTCTTGTCTTTAGGCAGTGCCGAGGTCAAATCATTCCGACCTGTTAGGTTAAGGAAAAGATAGTCCTTGTACGAGAAAGAAAGGTCAGCAAGGAAGGCCTGGTAGGCTCTTTCAGATTTATTCCCTCCAAAAGGCGTCACGCTTTGCGTGTTGTCGAGGTCGTTGATACCATCAACGATGATGCCCACTCCCTGAAATGCCTGGCGATCCACGGTACGAAGGTTAGCGTTGTGACCAACGATGGCCTTTAGCCCTATGTGTTCAGACAAATCTCTTGAAACAGTCACAAGCAAGTTACCATCCAGCTCCATCCTTCTCAGGTCATCTTTGATGATCCGGCCTGTGGGAAATGCTGTATTGCTTCTTGGAAGCACCTCTAGTTTGCGGTCTGTAAAGCCGTTAAAACCAACTTTGTACGTCACGTTCAACCACTCGAAAACGTCGTAGCCGATATTGAAATTTCCGAAGTACCTGTCCACATCGCTGGTATGTGGCGCATGGTAGGCCAAAAAGTAAGGGTTGTCGTTGTCAGGACGGTAGAAAGCCTGATTGCCATTGGCATCCTGATAGGGCAGCCCTTTTACATTGACGTTTGGTGGAGTGAAAAGCAAACGCTGTGTTACAGATGGCCCGCCCGAGAACAAACCTGTTGACGGAGGCGAGGTAAGATCCGTGTTTACGTAGGTCATGCTACCGCCAATGAAAATGCCATTGTCCAGCGTGGTGTTGCCACCAAAGTTCATGCTGGTTCTGGTCACTTCGTTGTTAATCACAATTCCCTGATTGTTCATTCTGGAAAGGCCGGCCACGAAATTGGCCTTGTCATTGCCTCCTGAAATATTCACGGCAGTTTCAAGCACTCCACCTGTCTGGAAAAAATCCTTAGGAGTATTGTAAGTACCCAGAAGAACTGAATCGCTGGAGAACTCAGGGAAGTAAGGTGTATTATTAGGGTTGTTGTACCGGTCGTAGGGGTGAGCTACCCAGGGACGCCCAGTAGCAGGGTCTATGCTTTTGATTAGCGTGGCATTCTCTCTCACTTGCCATGCAGGCGAATTCAAATCGAAGGGAGCACCCCACGTGCCAAAGTTACCATCAACATAAAGGAAGTTATTGCCCTGCGTATACTGGGTCTGATAATCAGGCAAATTGGATACTTTCTCAGTGGAATAGGAAGTGTTTACACTGATTTCCATTCCCTTACGGGTTCCTTTCTTACCAGCTTTAGTTGTTACTACAATCACACCATTCGCAGCCCTTGAGCCATAGAGCGCCGCAGCTGCAGCACCCTTCAACACTGTCATTGACTCGATGGTGTTGGGGTCAAGATCAAAGGAACGGTTGGACGTAGTGGTTTGGCTGGTAAATGAGCCAGTGGCATAGGTGGTGTTGTCAAAAGGCACACCATCCACTACCCAAAGCGGTTGGTTGTTTCCCAGCAGAGAAGAGGCTCCCCTGATGGTGATGTTAGAACCCTGGCCAGCCGCACCACCTGCGCCAATGATGTTGACGCCGGGTATTTTACCCTGCAAGGCTCTCAAAGCATCGGGCTCAGATTTTTGAGCTATCTGGTCGCTTTTCAGCTCCGTTACAGCATAGCCAAGTGCTTTCTTCTCCCGCTCAATACCAACTGCTGTCACAACCACCTCAGAGAGTTGTTTCACGTCGGACTCCATGCTAGCGTCGATGACGGAACGGGAGCCGATTTCAGTTTCCTGGGACAAAAGACCAATAAATGAAAAAACCAATGTCCCTCCCGATGAAGGAACGGTGATTTTATAATTACCGTCAATATCAGTGACGGTACCAGTTGCGGTGCCTTTCAGCACCACGTTCACACCAGGTAGCTCTGTGCCGTCTTCGGCTGAGACTACCTTACCGGATACGGTTCGGTCCTGCGCCCAAACATGGGTTAATGCTGTCGTAGTAAACAAAATTGTAATCAGTAGAATTTTTCTCATAAGAAAATAATTGGATTGTAGTTAAAAATGATTGTGGCTATCAAGCCATTCGATACACACAGGTTATGCATGTCGCCTCGCTGTCCTTGGTTTTCGCTGCCGGAAAGAGTCCGCTACCTTAGCGGAAGTATCCAATCTCAAATGTCAGCGAAGTGTTGCGGGATTAATTCCCCCTATTTGTGGGATTTTAAAATGTGGGGCGCTCAATAATTCCAACAGAAAGCATGTTTCATTGAAAATACTATAATGAAAGGCCGCTTGAGAAAGCATGTGTACAAGGGGAAATTCCTTTGCAGGGTGAATTGAGCAAGCTGGAAATGAAAAAAGCCTCTAATGAGGCTTTTTTCCAATTGTATATTCAGGTTGAAACTTAGATGTACTTGTTGTGGCGGCCAATCTCAATGGCGTTGGCTTTTGATTTTACGCCCAGCTTTATGTAGATATTTTTGATGTGCGTCTTGATGGTTTCTCTGTGAACAAATAATTCATCAGCGATCTGGGAATAGCTCTTTCCCTCTGCCAGTTTCTCCAGCACCTCTGTTTCTCTCCTGGAAAGCGGCGAGTCTGTGTTGCGTTGAAAAGATTCGATAACCATGCGTGATATTTCTTTGGAAAGAGGGGCGCCTCCCTGTAGCACTTCGTCAATACCGTCAAGAAGATCGCTGTAGCTAACAGCCTTTGCCATGAAGCCAGCTGCACCTGCATTGAACGACTGGAAAACTGATTCTTTGTCCGTATGCAGCGAAACCACTATTATATTGGCCTTCGGAAGCTTCTTCTTAATGCGCCCAATGCCTTCAATGCCGCTCATGCCCGGCAGTTCCAGGTCCATCAATACTACATCTGGTGCGTCGCTTTCGATATTATCCAGGGCCTCTTCACAAGAAGTATATGTATTCACGACATGGTATTTAGAAATACTGTCGATCAGAATCTTGTAGCCTTCTTTGATAACAAAGTTATCTTCAACGATACAAATCTTGGTAGGAATGGTTGTCATAGTGTTTGACCACATACAATAAAAATTAGGCTAACTGGAAAGCAGCTATATCAAGCAAATCGATCACGGCCATAAAATACGGTTGGAGTATGACCTTACTTACGCTTGGTAACAGCTTAGAGTTGCCTGACCCTCTACCGTAAACAGGGGGATTTTTAGTCCCCCTGGTGTTAAGATCTAATCACATGGGCGCTACTCGTTCCGCAGTGTGTCCGCCGGGTTCGTCCGGGCAGCTCTCACAGTTTGAGAGCCCACAGCGAGCGCAGCAATGCCAAAAACCACCAGAACACCTCCAAACAGTTCCAGAAAGCCAAAGGTCGCTTTGTAGGCCAGGTCGTTAAACACTATTTGATTGAAAAAATACCAGGTAGCAGGCACTGCGATGGCAGTAGCTACAATAAGGAGTGTTATGAATCCTTTGCCCAGCAGCAACACAAGGTTTCGCTCTGTTGCGCCCAGCACTTTACGGATACTTATTTCTTTCAGCCTGGTTTCTGTCGTAAACACCACCATTCCTAGTAAGCCCAGTGAGGCGATGGAAATGGCCAAAAATGCAAGAAACCCGATAATCTTCACCATGATCAGGTACTCATCGTACGACTTCTGAATCCTGTCGTCGTAAAACTCCGCCTCGAAAGGATGGATGGCGTCCAGTTCATCCCATTTACTTTCAATTTTCTCCATTGTGCCAGGAATGTCGGCCGATGATATCAAAGCATTAATGACGTAGTACTGGTCTGCATGATAACGATAAGCAAATTCCTTTATAGGGGAATCTATTTTACCGTAGTGAAAATCCTTTACCACACCCACTATCTTAACGTCCTTGTCATCCACCTTCAGCGTCTCCCCAATGGCATCCAATGGCTCTCCAATATTGAATCGCTTAAGAAGCTTTTCATTCACGATGATCTGGCTCTCCGCCGAACTATCCGACTGCGGAATGAAATTTCGGCCTGCAATGATCTCCAACCCGTGAATAGGAATGTAGTTTTCGTCAATGCCATTGTAATGTATATTGGTGGAGTCCAGCGGGTCGTTGTATTTGGCCTTAGTGCCCCAATAGCTCCCCACACTTGTGACAAGCGTTGACGCCGACATGGCGGTGATTTCTGGAATTTCAGACAAAGCGGTTCTTACTTTCTCGACATCATTTCCCAGCAAATCGATATTAAGAATATTTTCCGTCTCGTAGCCAAGGTCGAAGTTGACTGCGAAGTCGTATTGCTTGTAGGCCATGGTAGCACCTATAATAAAAGCAAGAGACAGCGTGTACTGAAAAACAATCAGCACCTTACGAAAAGCGATGTTGCCGAATAGTTTCAGGGACGAAACATCCTTTAGTACTTTGTGCACGCTGATCCGTGACAGGAAAAGCGACGGGAAGAACCCTGCAAAAAGACCTGCGATGACTGCCAGCAAGCCAAAATATAAGAATGTCAACGCTGAAGGATGTAGTGTGACCATCTCCCCGATTTCCTCCCCCAGTTCCAAAAACCTCGGCCGGAGAATAAGATAATACAGCACAAAAGCGAAAAGCAGAGACAAGCCAGAGATGACTACCGCCTCCAGGATAAACTGAGTGAAGACATTTCCTGCAGAGGCGCCGACAGTTTTTCGAATACCCACTTCTTTTGACCTCCTGAGCGAGCGGGCAATGGACAAATTGGTATAGTTGAAACAAGCTGAAACGAGCACCACGAAAGAGAGCGCTACGATGATCCAAACAATTTTCAATTCCAAGCTGGGTCCGATCTGGTTGCTTAGATCTTCTCCCGGCACGATAGCAGCCAGAGGTTGTAGCCACATGTTGATAGTCGTGTGCTCGTCAACTTTATTCTCATCTTCACTAATCTGATTCAGACTGGCCTGCAAAGCCTCCATGTCCTGATCAGGTCTGACAACAATGTAAATGTAGTTAGACCACATGTTGTTCCAGCGAGTGAGCCTGGTCGACTCTTCGTTTTCCTTTTCTTTAATTTCATAAGTAGAGTAAGACGCCACTACCGGTGCCCTCAAATGTGAATTTCCAGGCATATCCTCCATCACTCCGGTAACAGTGTAGCTATCCTTGTCGTTGAGCTTGATCAGCTCTCCAACCGGGTCTTTGTCATCGAAAAGCTTTTTTGCCGTGGTCTCATCCAGTACTACGGAATACGGTTCTTTAAGCACGGTGGCTGCATCACCTTGTTTCAGCTTAAAGGAAAACACAGAAAAGAAAGATTCCTGCGCATAAAGCCCCTCTATCGCAATGACTTTACTGTTGTAAGCTGCGTCTCCACGGAAGTTTCTCGTTATCAGCACCATCTCCTCAATACCCGGCACTTCACTTTTGATACGATTGGCTGCCTGAATAGAGGTGGAGGCGAATTTGCTTTCGTCCTCCTCCAGTCGCTGGTATGTGTTACCCACCCGGTAAATGCGATCGTACTTTTCATGGAAAGTGTCGAATGAGTAAATGTCGGTGAGGAAGGCAATCATGAGCAGCCCGACTGACATACTGATGGCCAGTCCCACCACATTGATGGTGCTGAAAAGCTTATTCCTGGCCATGCTACGGACCGAGGTTTTGAAGTAATTGGATAGTAAAATAAACTGATTCATTCCTTTAAATATTTGAGGTTTTTGCACTGTGTATAGTCTGAAGAATTTGAGGACGTCGATGATGTAAATGAGCTTCGCCTTTGCCACCCCCTTTGTCTCCACATTCCTTTCGAAGTACTCCAGCAGGTCTCCCTGTAGGTCTTCATATAGCGAAGGCTTGCAGTACCACTCGAGGAACCGGGTGGCCCAGCGGGGTGGTCTGTCGATATGGGGTGATATGTGGGAACGTTTACTCATTCCGGAGAATTTGGGCGGGATTAGTGCCGGCAGCCTTCATCGTCTGGCTAACTATCATAAGAAAGGCTATCACCAGCACGACAGCCACTCCACCAAAAAGTTCGGTGAACCCGATAGGGGCATGAAAAGCAAATTGGGCCAGCACTACCTGGTCAAAAAACAAATAGGTGACAGGCAGAGCAATGGCCGTTGCAATGCCAAGAAGCCACAAAAAACCACGCCCGAGCAGGTAAATAAGGCTGCCTTCGCCAGCTCCCAGCACTTTTCGAATGCTTATTTCCTTCAGGCGGGTTTCAGTAGCGAATACAACCATGCCAAACAAGCCCATCGAAGCGATGCAAACTGCCAGAAACGCCAGGAACCCAATCACCTTGAGCATCACTGAAAACTGGCTGTAGGCTTGTTCAATCTGTTCATCGTAAAACTTCGCATCCATTGGGTGAACCGGATCTATTTCTTCCCAGGCCAATTCCAGCGAAGCTATTGTCGCCGACAGGTCGGTTGTGTTCACCTTAACATTCAAATATCCACCTGGTTGGGATTCATACCGCAGCACTGTCGGCTCAATAGGATCCTCCAGCGTCTCGTAGTGAAAATCCTTGACCACGCCAATAATAGCAAGCCTCTTGCCTTCGATGGTCAGCACTTCACCCACCGCTTCGGCTACGTTATCCTGAGCGATATTAAAGCGAGCCAACAGCTTTTCATTAACAATGACCTCCGTTTCCGCAGCACTTTGGGCCTTCGCTTCAAAGTTTCTCCCTGCCAGCAGCGTGTGCCGATGCAATGGCAGGTATTGCTCGTTGATTCCGTTTTGCCACACAAAACCGGAATCTTCCTGGTATTTGGCCTGAGTGCCCCAGGTCGAACCAAGCGAGGTGACCATAGCGGATTTCGATATTTGCTCGACTTCCGGCAGCGCTGCCATGCGGGCCTCCACTATTTCAGGCTTATTATTTTGCAACCTGATGTTGACGATATTGCTTGTTGAAAACCCGAGGTCGTACGATAGCATTCCCTTGTATTGGACATACCCGATAACCGTGGTGGTAATAAAAATGAGTGAAAAGACATACTGAACCACAATAAGGCCTCTTCGCAAACCAAGCCTCTTCGACGAAAGGATGGCAGACGCTCCCTTCAATACGGCCAGTGACCGGATTTTTGCAAAGAAAATGGCTGGTAGCAAGCCAGCCACAATTCCCGTAACGATAGCAAATGCCGCAAATGCAAGAACGACATTAAAAGAGAGATCGAGCGATACCAAATTCGATAGAAAGCTATGAAGAGAAAGAAACTGCCTTTTGAGCACCAGAAAAAGGCCGAAAGAAATCACTAAGGCCAGTAGCGAAATCAAAACCGATTCGGTCAGGAATTGGGCCACAACCTGGCCTTTCGAGGCTCCCACCACCTTCCGGATACCTACTTCCTTCGATCGGCGGAGGGCTCTCGCAATAGACAAATTGGTGTAATTAAAACAAGCGGAGATAATTACCACAGCACCAAGTCCGATCAGTATCCAGAGCGCTATGATATTCATGGTTGATCCTGTTTCGTTGGTGTAGTGATGCCCAACAGCGATTTCATCGATTGGCTGGAGGAAAAGATCGATTGTTCTACCTTCCAGCGCCGCATTCTCAGTCTCGCTTATCTTATCAAGCTTTTCTTGTATCGCCGCCAAATCGCTTCCTTCTTTAACGGTCATGTATGTATGGCTCATGTAGATGTTCTCCCAATTGTAGAAGCCGCCATCCATGTCCGGCTCTTCGGCAGCCACCGTAGCAAATGAAGCCAGTGCCTCAAACCTGATATGCGAAAGCTTCGGGATGTCTTCCAACACCCCTGTCACCTGATAACTGGCGGTGTCAAGTTTCACGATTCGCCCCACGACGTCCGTATCATCAAATAGTTTTCTTGCGGTCGTTTCAGTGAGAACGAGGGAATTTACCTCCTTCAGCGCAGTGCCCGGATTCCCTTTCAAAAGCTTGAATGAAAACACATCCATAAATGACTCGTCGGCCCAAAAGCCGCCCACCTGGATCACTTTGTCCGCTACCTGCACGTCTCTGTCAAAGCCCCTCCTCATGATGGTGAGATTTTCTATCTCAGGCACTTCCTCCCGGATATTAACCCCTGCCTTCACAGATGTCGTTGCCAACTCCATCACAGACCCGTTCGAGCGTAGGTCTTTAGCTATAAGCCTGTAGGTTCGATCCTTGTTTTCGTGGAAATTATCATAAGAAAACAGATCCGACACGAACGCAATGATTAACAATCCGACAGACATACTGACTGCCAGCCCCACCACATTGATAGTGGTAAACAACCGGTTGCGGGCCATGCTCCGCACCGACGTTTTGACGTAGTTGCCAAAAATGTAAAACTGATTCATCCTTTTTAAAATTTGAGGTTTTTGTACCGTATAAAGCCTGAAGAATTTGAACACGTCGATGATGTAAATGAGCCTGGCATACGCCACTCCTCTTTTCTCCACATTCCTTTCGAAGTACTCCAGCAGGTCGCCCTGCAAGTCTTCAAAAAGCGAAGGCTTGCAGTACCATTCGAGCAGGCGGCTGGCCCAGGCTGGGGGGTTAGGCGATATGTTTTTCTTATTATTCACTTCTGAGAATATTAGCCGGATTGGTACGGGCGGCTTTCAAAGTTTGGATTCCTATGGCGAGCAGGGCAACCGCCAGAACAAACAATGCCCCTCCCAGAAGCTCAAACCAACCCAGCGGCGCTTTGTAAATGACTTCCCGGAGCACTACATCTTTGAATAAATAGACAGTGCCAGGTATCGCCGACAGTGCCGCCAACAGCAGCAAAATAACAAACCCCTTGCCCAGCAAGTAAACCAGACTCTGCTCACTTGCCCCCAACACTTTTCTGATGCCGATCTCCTTCAAACGGCTTTCTGTCGTGAATACCACCATGCCTAATAAGCCCAGCAAGGCAATCGAAATGGAAAGAATGGCCAGATAACCTACCACCTTCACCATGGTAAGGTACTCCCTGTATACTTTTTCAATGCTCTTATCATAAAACTCCGCCTGGAACGGGTGTATAGGATCCACCTCTTTCCAGGCATCTTCAAGCTCCTCCATTGTACCCAGCACATCACTCCCCTCAATCTTCAGGTTGACAGTGTTGAAAAATCTTGGTACATAGCGAAAGGCATAGGGACCAACTTCGCTTTCGAGGGTACCGTAGTGAAAATCTTTCACCACGCCTACAATGGCTTCTTTTTTTCCATAAAAGTCTACCATCTCTCCTATAGCTTCTTCAGGCGACCCCATCTGAAAGCGTTTCACAAACTGCTCGTTTACAATGACGCTTTGCGATTCTGCGTCCCGGGCCAGATGATGGAAATTTTCTCCAGCCATAAGCTGGTGCCCCAGGAGTGGGATGTAGTTTTCGTCGATCGCATTAAAGGTCAGTGAAACGGAATCGGGAGGAGATCCATATTTTGCCTTCGTAAACCAGGCTGCTTGAGTGCTGGTAATACTGGCCGACTGCGCTACAGCAATTACCCTTGGTATTTGGGAAAACCGTTCAGCAAGGACGGAAGGGCTGTGGCCCTGCAGATCAACATTGATCACATTGTCTGTTTTGTATCCCAGGTCAAAATTGACAGCATATTGAAATTGCTGGTAAGCCAGCGCTGCCAGTGTGATAAAAGCGATAGAAAAGGCATATTGAAAAATAATGAGGAGGCGGCGAATAGTAAGCCCTTTCATTCCAGCTCCTTTTAATGCACCAGCCAGGCCGACTGGTTTTAATTTTGAAAACGAAAGGGCAGGCACAATGCCGGCCAGTACGCCGACGCCCACAGCGAAGACCCCAAAAAGAGCAAACAAAATAGGTGAGGGATTGAGACTGACCAGCCCACTGGCGAACTCATCAAGTTGCAAAAACTGGTGGCGGATCGGCCAAAAAAGGGCAATAGCGAAGCACAATGACACCAAGGAAATCACTATCGACTCAACAACAAACTGACTGGCAATTTGGCTTCTCCCCGCTCCTATAACTTTGCGAACGCCCACTTCTTTGGCCCGGCTGAGAGATCTGGCTATAGACAGGTTGGTATAATTGAAACAGGCAGATACCATGACAACGAGCACAAGTCCGACTAAACTCCAAACATTCTTCGCCTCAAGCACCGGGCCTCGCCAGTTGATGAGATGAGGGCCTGGAATGATGTTGGTAAATGGTTGCGCTGTCGCTTCAATGAAAATATTATCTTCCTTGAAGGCTTCATTTTCTTCGCCGCTGATCCTTGCGAGGTTATTATCGAGAACTGCCCTGTTGTTACTTTCATCCAGCAGCACATACACAAAATCGTTGGCCATCGCCAACCATGAGTCACGTCCTCCTCTTGCTTTCATCACTGGCAGGTAATTATTGTATGAAAGCAGCAAATCAAACTGGATATGAGAGTTGGTTGGTACGTCTTTCACAACACCTGTCACGACACCCTCAATGTTTCCCTCGACATCCTTATAAGGACCGTCGTTATTAATCGCAATGGACTTTCCAATTGGGTCGACCTCTCCAAATAACCTCGTAGCTGACTCCTCAGTAATCACAACAGCATTGGGCTCATCCAAAACGGTATGAGGATTCCCTTTTAAGAGCTCAAAAGAGAACACCTCAAAAAATGCTGGAGACGCCCAAAATCCATGAAGGTCAACGGTCTTATCATTCCATGTGACGTCTCCGCCAAGGTCGGCATGTAATACCACTACCTCTTCTACACCCGGCACCTCTGTTTTTACTCTATTCGATGCCAGCCAGGAAGAAGAAGCGAAATGGGTTACTTCTAAATCGTTGTCTTGCCGTTCGGAAATAATCCGGTAGATCCTGTCTTTTTTTGTATGAAAGTCGTCGACTTGATAGATGTCGTGAAGCAGCGCAATCAGCAGCAACCCAACCGACATGCTGATGGCCAGTCCGGCCACATTGAGCGCAGTGAAGAGCTTGCTTCTGGACATTGTCCGAAGGGAAGCCTTGAAATAGTTGGCGAATAAAATAAACTGATTCATCCCTTTTAAAATTTGAGGTTTCCGAACTGTATAAGGTCTTAAGAATTTGAAGACGTCGATGATGTAAATGAGCCTGGCACGGGCCACTCCTCTTTTCTCCATATTCCTTTCGAAGTATTCCAACAGGTCGCCCTGCAGGTCTTCGAAAAGTGAAGGCTTGCAGTACCATTCGAGCAGGCGGCTGGCCCAGCGAGGCGGTCCGTCGTTACGGGGGACAGGTGACGATATCGGCCTGCGCTTATTCATTTCGAAGGATTTGCGATGGGTTAGTTCGGGCGGCTTTTATCGTTTGTGTACCTATCGCAATGAGCGCCAGCACCAGCACAAAAGCTACTCCTGAGAGAAGCTCTAGTGGGCCCACCGGTGCCTTGTAAATTACATTAGAGAGTACCTTTTTTTCAAAAACCCAGGTGGTGACAGGGACAGCCAACAAGCCGGCAATCAACAGCAGCGTAACAAATCCACGGCTCAGCAAGTACAGCAAGCTGCCTTCGGTTGCGCCCAACACCTTGCGGATGCTGATTTCCTTCATTCTGGATTCTGTGGTAAAAACCACCATCCCCAGCAAACCCAACGAGGCTATTGACAAGGAAATGATGGCCAAAAATCCCACCACTTTCACCATCGTCAGATATTCCTGATAGGCTGCTTCTATATGCTGGTCATAGAATTCTGCCTTTAAACGGTGACTTGGATCAAGCTCATCCCACGTTCTTGAAATTTCGTCCATTGCAGCCAGCAACGCTCCGTCTCTCAACTTCACATGCACTACTTTGTAGTTTTGCGGTGTATAGCGAAACACAAAGGGCTCCACAGGGCTGTCCAACATGCCGTAGTGAAAGTCTTCCACAACACCTAAAACTGACTCTTTTACACCGTTGAAATATACAACCTTACCGATTGCCTCTTCGGGACTTCCAATACCCAATCGTTCGATAAACTTTTCATTGACAATAACTCCGGCTGACTTTACGTCCCCTGCCATGTGGTGAAAGTTGCTTCCGGCCAGTAGCTTGTGGTCAAGGAGGGGTATATAGTTCTCATCAATTGAATTGAAATTGAAGTAGGCGGAATCGCCCAGGTACCTGACCTGCGTATACCAATAATAGCCAGTACTCATGACCGAAAATGATTGGGCAACAGCTTCGACCTCATTGAGTTGGCGAAGTCGTTCAATAACTACGTCCGGGTTATTTTTCTGCAGATCTATGTTCAATACATTTTTTGTATCATAAGCCAAATCGAAGTTGACCGAGTAGTGAAACTGCTTATAGGCAAGAGTGGCCACTGTAATGAACGCCAGGGAAAAAGCATATTGCAAAACGATGAGGGTTCTGCGAAGACCAAGTCCCTTCATCGGCCGGTTCGACAGTCGGCCGCTCATGTGCAGCGACTTAATTTTTGAAAACGAAACGGCAGGTACCACTCCCGCCAAAATGCCTATCGCAATTGCGAAGACACCAAAAAGTAAAAACAAAGCTGGCGACGGACTGAGCGAAACCATGCCACTGGCAAATTCATTCAGCTGCAAAAATTCGTTCCGTATCGGGAAAAATAAAAGGATGGCTAAACAGAGCGATAACAACGAGATCACTATAGCTTCAACAATAAACTGACCGGCTATGTGCGCTTTCCCTGCACCCACCACTTTGCGTATACCTACTTCTTTGGCCCTGGTAAGCGACCTGGCAATGGACAGGTTGGTATAGTTGAAGCAGGCAGACACCATGATCACAACCACCAGGACTATGAGTATGTTGACTGTATTTGCATCCAGCTTAGGCCCCCGCCAGTTGATCAGGTGCGGCCCGGGAACAATGTCGTTGAAAGCCTGAGCACTCGCAATAACAGTGGTGCCGGCGTTTTTAAAGGCCGCATTTTCCTCGCTGCTTATGCGCTCAAGATTGCGATCCAACACTTCCCGGCTGTTGTTCTGGTCGAGCAGCACATAAACGTTGTCGGACATCATTTCCTTCAGCCAGTCCTGCTTGCTGGCATCGGACCCTGGCTTTTCAAGGGTGGCATAAGAAACTAGCAGATTAAACCGCAGGTGAGAATTCTGTGGGACATCCTGTACGATGCCTGTTACGAGATACTCCGATTTATCGGCAACTGCATTCCCTCTGCCTGCATTTTCGAAGAAAATCGTCTTGCCCACTGCCTCGGCATCTCCGAATAGCTTTTTTGCCGTGCTTTCAGTGAGTACCACCGTATTAGGAGCCGCCAAAACTGCGCCTGGATTACCCCGTTTCAGATCAAAAGAGAAAATGTCAAAAAATTCCTCCGAGGCAAAAAAACCGGCAACGCTAATCGCCCGCTCGTCGAGGCTCAGGTCTCCTGTCAGGCCACCGTTGAGCACTACCACTTTTTCCACGCCTGGCACCTCTTGTCTCACTCTTTCTGCTGCCAATACGGAGGCCGTGGCAAAATTACTCACGCCGCCATTGCTGACCTGTCTTTTCGAAATGACTCTGTAAATCCGGTCCTTGTTTGTGTGGAAATCGTCTATTTTTTGAATGTCGTACAGCAAAGCAATCAGTAGCAAGCCTACCGACATGCTAATGGCCAGCCCCACAACGTTGATGGTAGTGAAGAGCTTGCTTCGGGCCATGCTCCGCACCGATGTTTTGAAATAATTGGATAGTAGGATAAACTGATTCATTCCCTTAAATATTTGAGGTTTTTGAACTGTGTAGGTTCTGAAAAATTTAAGTACATCGACGATGTAGATGAGTTTGGCCCGCAACATTCCTTTTTTCTCCACATTCCTTTCGAAGTACTCAAACAGATCACCCTGGAGGTCTTCGTAAAGCGAAGGCTTGCAGTACCATTCCAGCAGCTTTGAGGCCCAGCGGGGAGGCAGAATATTTTTCATTAAATCCCTTTAAATACAACGTCTGGGATCATGCTCCAAAGCTGGTCACGTTGCTCCCTGGCTTTAAGCAAAGTAGCCTTGCCGCCACTGGTAATTGTGTAGAAGCGTTTTCTTCTGCCACCACGAACGTTGGTAGCTTCGCCCAAGCCGCTCTTTACATAGCCCTTTTCTTCCAACCTGTTGAGCACGGCGTGCACCACGCCAAGTTTCACTTCTCTACCAGTATGCTTTGTGAGCTCATCGCACACTGCCACACTATAAGCCTCCTCCATCAGGGCCGCTATCGTGAGCAAAACGAGTTCTTCAAATTCTCCTAAGTTGGTACCCTTCATCTGTCAATATTTCATTTGTTCATTAAATGTATGTAAAATGATTTTAATATATTCATTGTTTGTATGTAAAATATTGAATGGCTGGTCATTCCCTTGTTTGTATTTATGTTTTATATTTGTATAATAGAAATATAAAAGATAGTTAAGATGGCAACATTCACCAGTACACTTCCAGATGAACTGTTAAAAATACTAGCGGAAAAGGCCAAAGCACTGTCACAGCCGAAGAACCGACTGATTGAGAATGCACTTAGGTTGTACCTCGAACATCTTGAAAAAGCAGAATACATCAAGTCGTACAAACAGGCAGCAACAGACGATGAGATACTCTCTATTGCCGAAGAAGGAATGGCTGACTACTTAAGAGAACTGGAGAAATGAGACAAGGTGAAATCTGGAATGCCAATCTGGATCCCGTGAAAGGGAGTGAACAGGCAGGCTACCGTCCGGTAGTAATAATAAGCGGTAATCTACTAAATACTCATCTTCCAATCGCTATTGTGATTCCCCTCACCTCAAAAGTCAAAAGCTACAAAGGAAACCCGATATTAGTACCCGATGACAAAAATGGATTAAAGTCGATCTCAGAAATGCTGATCTTTCATATCAGATCGATTTCAAAAGACCGACTTATTGAAAAACTCGGAGAGATTGATCAATCTACTGTTCAGGAATCAGTTAAAACTCTCAACGATATTTTGAAGTACTGACCATTACATTCCTTTTTTCTTGACTGGGTTGGGTTGTTTGGGCGATTTGAAAATCCCGGCATTCAGTTCATATCCAACAGACCCAGGTGTAAGGTGCAGGTAGTTGATTGGATAGGCTGGCTCCTTCCGGATAACAAGTTCCACCTTCCCCTTTTTCACCACATTGGTTTCCACGAAATTTTTATTGTTGGTTGTTTCTACCAGCCCATTGCTGCCGTAGTAGCCCATATAGTGTTGGTTATCTACCATGACACAATCGGTGAACTTATAAGCCGGGCTGGAGTCACCGGGCCGAACCCAAACATAATTGCCGCCTGCAATTACATTGTTTTTAAAAGTAAAATTTTCAACAGGCCCCATCCATACTGCACTTTCATTGGCCCCGTAAATGATACTATTCGTCACTGAGAAGTCTTCAACCGAACGGAAAAGCAGAATGGCATTGCGACAGTTGTAGAACACACAGTGATCGACCTGCGTTTTCGGTCCCTGGGCCCAAATAGCGCCCTGAATCTGCGAGCTGTGCACTTCAGATACAAAATAACATTGTGACACTTCCATATCACCTAAAGACTCATCCTCTTTTGAAATGGGGTAATAGTAAGTCACATCAGGGTGGGCGCTTCCCAGAAACTTCAAGCCACGAATGGTGACATGGCTTGTTGCCACCAGCAGACCTGTGGAATGAACAAACTGCGTCTTTGAATTATTGCCGGATATTGACTGTATCGCCGGCATTTTTGTCGGGAGCCAGTCTTCGTCGTCAGGCAGCACCACCGCTTCTACCGTGAACCGTGTGGTGTCGTTGAGCATCCGCAAGGGGTGGATGGCCACCTTATCCTTAAGGGAGTACAAACCTGGAAAAAGCTTGATAGTGATGGAGCCACTGCCTGTAAGTTCATTAGCTACCGCCACTGCCTTTTCGAGTGTGGCATATGGTGTGCCTTCTGAGCCGTCAGCCATGTCACTGCCGCTATCAGGATTGACATAAATGGTCTGAGCCACAGAGCCGCTCACTTTTAATAACAGGAACAGAGAAAGGGTAAAGAGTAATTTTTTCATCGCTTTTGATTTTCGTGTTTTTTGCGATGCAAGTAGTAGTTGCGATATCCCTTTCGCCATTCAAGTGCTGTTCAAGTTTCTGCAAGAGCGTTACAATACTGTTCAAAGCTGCTCAAGCCAGACCCATGCCTTTACGAAAAAAAGCCCTGAGAAAACTCAAGGCTTATGTTTACAACAGAAATATTATTGATTAATGAAATGTTCTCTTCAGGAAATTTCCTTTACTTTTCTTTCAAGAGCGGAGAGTCTTTCCTCCAAATCGTAGTAGTTAGACTCAATGAATTCGTAAAACTCATAGTTGCGTTTATTCAAATCTTCAAAGCCCTGTTGCAAAAACTTGATGCTGGCATCTATTTGATTTTTGTGCCGTTCGAGTTCCCTTTTGAATTCACTACGATCCATAATGACTTTATTTATGAGTAAAGTACGTTAATTATCACTTATTCGAAAACAAACTGTCTGATGGCCAAAAAATATCTTCCTTTCCTGATAATCAACCTGAGACATTTCAGCACAAAAAAAGCCCCAGAATTTCCGGAGCCTTTTCCTTACCCATTTATTAGTTTATCATTCATGCTATTCTGACCTCAGACTCTTGATAGGGTTCATTCTTGATGCCTTGATCGACTCAAAGCTGATAGTTAGCACCGCAATACCCAATGCCATCAGTCCAGAAATGGCGAAGACTTCCCAGGTGATATCGGTGCGGTAGGTGTAGTCGTCCAGCCAGCTTTTCATCAGGTACCAGCCCAGCGGCATGGCCAGCAAAAGAGAGATTAGGACTAGCTTGATGAAATTGAGTGTAAGCAGGTTAAAGATGACCCGGCCAGAGGCTCCCAGCACAATGCGTATGCTGATCTCTTTGCCTCGCTGCTCTACCATGTAGGCCGACAGGGCAAAGAGCCCGAGACAGGCAACAATGATGGCGAGCACAGCAAAAGTGGTAAAGACCCGGCCCATTGTTTGCACGTCTTCGTACATCCTGGCGTAGCTTTCGTCGAGAAACGAATACCTCATGGGTTGGTTGGGAGCAAAGTCGTCCCAAACTTCTTTGATCGAAGCAAGGACTTCCTTCATTTCTGGCGAGCTGACTTTCACCGAAACAACATCGCCCCATTCTCCATATACCATTGTAAGGGGTTCGATTTTCCCCTTTAGTGATTCGAAGTGAAAATCTTCCACCACACCAATGATAGTATAAGGCTTCCAGTTTTGTATTCTCTCTCCTACTGGGTTTTCAAAACCAAACTCTTTCACAAAAGCCTGGTTGACAATAATTGAAGAGGAGTCGGAGGCCATGCCCTGCACAAAGTTTCTACCATCCACCAGGTGCATTCCGAGGGTGCCTATATAGTCACTGTCCACATACCATCGCTGTGCACCAACGGCTTTGTCTTCTTTGGACTTGCCTTCTCTCCAAAAAGGGTTACCATCACGTTTGGTGCCAGAGATAGGAAGGTAGCCGCTTATTGCTGCATTTTGAACGCCCGAAAGGGTGGCCAATTCGGCCTTCAGTGTTTTTATCTTGTCGCCAAGTGTGTTTGCACCCTGAATCAACACAACCTGCTCTTTGTTGAAGCCAATCTTTTTGTTGAGGATATACTGCATTTGGCGGTAAATAATGAAGGTGCCTATGATCAACACAACGGATGTCGTGAACTGAAATATCACCATCACACTTCGCATTCTTGAGCTTTTGCTTCCTCTGCTTAGGCTGCCCTTCAAAACGTCTATCGGTTTGAACCCTGACAGGTAAAAGGCAGGATAAAGGCCGGCAAGTACACCAACAAGCGTTGCCGCCCCTCCGAGGGTTGGGATAAACCACCACTCAAGCCAGGGCATTTTCAGTGATTTATCAGCCAGCTCATTAAAGAATGGCATACTTATCCAGGCCAGCAAAATGCCTACCACAAACGACACCACACTATAGAGAACCGACTCAGTAAGAAACTGCCTAACAAGGTGAGCTCTCACTGATCCTACTACCTTTCTCATTCCCACTTCCTTGGCTCGGTTAGCCGATTTGGCGGTGGAAAGATTGATGAAGTTGATGCACGCCAGCAGAAGAACAAAAAATGCGACACCTCCAAAAAGCCAAACAAACCGAATATCGCCTTGCTCCACCATGGCATGTATACCGTCGGAGTAGAGATAAATATCGGCCACTGGTTGTAGCTTGAAGAAGTGATTTTTGCGCACCTCGTCTACTGACTGATTCCCTTCTTTTTCAAGGTGACCTACATAGTGTGTGTCCCGAACAGATAGCAGCTTGGCTTCCAGCTCTTTTGGATCAGTGCCAGGCTGCAGTTCAAAGTAAATATTGTAGTTCCAGCAGCACCAGCTTGTTTGTTCTCCACCCCAAAATTCGACGCCAGTTAACGTGATGAGAAAATCAAACTGAAGGTGGGTGTTGTCAGGAAAGTCCTGCATAACCCCACCAATCTTGTAGGGCTTGTTTTGGTCATCGTTTAAGAAAACTACTTTTCCCACCGGGTCGTCGTTAGGGAAGTATTTATCAGCAACCGTTTTGGAGATCACTATCGAATACGGGTCAGCCAACGCATTTTCTGTTTGGCCATACACCATCGGTACTTGAAGAATGTCAAGCAGAGCCTGATCGGCGTATACGAAACCTTCCTCGTAGGTGTTTTGTCGCTGGTCTTCAGTCCGAAACAAGTTGCTGCCCGCATTGAACCAACCAGCGTATGGAATCAACCTCCCTGATTTTTCAACTTCCGGAAATTCTGCTTTGAAGATACCTGCAGTAGGGGCTGGAAAAGACGTCCATTTATTGGTTTCTCCATCTTGTTTAAATTCATTGTACACCCTATAGATGTTTCCGCCATCTTTATAGAACTTGTCGTAGCTAAGCTCCTGCTTTATAAACAGCGTGATGAGAATGCAAGCGGCAATACCGAGCGCAAATCCTCCGATTTTAATCGAAGTGAACATTTTTTGCCTGGCCATACTTCTCCAGGCGACTTTCAGGTAACTTTTGAACATGGCTGCGTTATTTGAGTTTTGTGACTTCTTTGTTTTTTTCAAGGCAAATGGCTGGAGAAACTGAACAACATTCCAAACGAACAGCCAATCGGCTTTCCGCTTGCCTACCTTGATGAACCGCCGGTCGTAGAGCTCCAGCATATCGCCCAAAACCGCATCGCACAGGTGGTCGTTGCAGAACCTGCGAAAGAGGCGGATGGCCCATTTGGGCGGCCCTGCATTCTGGGGCATCGGGGACTTCATAGGTTGTTTCCTTCCCAAACCACTTTTGGCACCTGATTCCACATAGCGTTGCGCAGTTCTTTGGATTGCTCCAATACTTTAGCACCGGCATGGGTCAGCTCGTAAAGCCTTTTTTCCCTGCCACCACGGCTTTCAGTAGCTCCGCCCATTTTCGACTTCAGGTAGCCTTTGTCTTCCAGCCTCACTAAAGCCTTGTGCGCCGAGCTGATCATGACATTGCGGCCTGTTTGCTTTTCGAGCTCATCTACAATGGCCAAACCGTAGGCATCGTCGTACAGAATACCGACCGTCAGCAACACAAGCTCTTCGAATTCACCCAGGTATGTTCCCTTCATGCGTTTATTTGTTTCACCTTTGCCTAAAGTACCTGCATGGAACTAAAAGGTTTCAGGCATTATGAAATTTATTTCCCGATAATTGATAAAAGTGCTGTCTTTGCCTTCATTCCGCCCGTAAAGACTTCACCGGGTTAGCCACCGCCGCCCTTATTGCCTGAAAACTTACTGTGAGCAAGGTGACTGCAAAAGCCCCCAGCGCCGATAGAGCGAAAATGTACCAGGCTATTGATGTATGATACTCGTAATTTTGAAGCCAGCCACTCATGAAATAGTAGGCTAATGGCATAGCAATGAAACAAGAGATGGTGACGAGAATCACAAAGTCTCTGGAAAGCATTTTCCACAGCATAGCTACCGAAGCGCCCAGCACTTTGCGAATGCTGATCTCTTTGGAACGCTGCTCAGCCACGTAGGACGCCAGCCCGAACAGCCCGAGGCAGGAGATGAAGATGGCAAGGATAGCAAAGAATGCTGCCAAACTACCCACCCGCTCCTCGTCAGCGAACTTTTTATTGAATTCTTCGTCCACAAACTGCGCTTCGAACGGAGCCGTGGGGTTGTATTGTTTGAACACAGGCTCGATGGCTGTCAATGCTTCTCTAATGGGAAGATTTGGATTCAGTCGCATGGTGATCAAGCCCTGCCAGCCATCTCCCAGAAAGACCGCCGGCTGCATGGGGTCATACGGTGATTGCGTGAGCATGTCCTTCACCACGCCGATTACTGTATAGTTCTTGTCCCAAAACTTAATCACTTCACCTACGGGGTTTTCGAATCCCATGATCTTGACAGATTCCTCGTTCAACAAAGCGGCAGAGGAGTCGGAGGCCAGCTCGTTGGAAAAGTCTCTGCCCTCCACGATGCTCCAGCCAATGGTTTTGCCGAAATCCGGCGAAACATTCACATTTCGGAAGAATATTTCTGACTCCACATTTTTCCCTCTCCAGTCCAAACTGTTGTTGTTATTGAAGTGGGCCGGAGACTGCGATGACCTGGCCACCTGTTCGACAGCACCCGTCTGGAGCAGCTCGTTTTTTAGTGCAGCAAACAATCCCGGCTTGTCGGTTGTATTCATTTGAACTGATACAAGCGCATTGCGGCTGTATCCAACGGGTCTGTTTTTGGCGTATTGGATCTGTTGGAAGACAATGATGGTGCCTACTATGAGGCCAACAGACACTGTAAACTGAATGACAACCAGCACCTTTCGGGGAAGTGAGGCGAACCTTCCTCCCCTCATCACTCCTTTTAGCACTTTCACTGGCTGAAAACTGGAAAGATAAAAAGCCGGATAGCTGCCTGACACTACTCCAGTGAAAACAACAAAGCTTAGCGACACAAGCCAGAATATTGCATTGCTCCACGGAATAGCCACTTGCTTATCGGCCAGGTCATTAAAAAAGGGTAAGGCAAACTGTGTAACGATCATCGCCAACACGAAGGCAAGAAGGGTAATAGTGAGCGACTCACTGAGGAATTGCAGGATCAACTGCGTGCGTACTGAGCCAATGGCTTTGCGAATGCCTACTTCCTTCGCACGCTTTTCGCTGCGGGCGGTGGACAAGTTCATAAAGTTGATACAAGCTAAAAGCAGCACGAAAACCCCAATGATGCCTACCAGCCAAACATATTGGATTCGGCCTCCGGCACCCTGGCCATCGATAAACTCGTTATAGAGATGCAACTTTGTAAGCGGATAAATCAGCAACTTCTCTTTCCATCCGGTGATGAAGGGTTGAGGCAACTCTCTGATTTGTTCATTGATTTGAGAAATGTCTGCCTGCTCGGTTAAAAGCACATAAGCCACGCCACAGTGATTCGTCCAGCTCGATAACACATCTGCTGAATTCATCCAGTTCTGTTTGCTTTCCCATGGCAGCAGAAGCCTGGTGTCGTAAAGTGTTGAGTTGTGGGGAAAGTCCTCATACACACCCCCGACCGCAAAGTTGGTGGTAGCATCGAGCAGGATGGTTTTGCCCATAGGATCGGCGTCGCCAAACACAGCCCTCGCCAGCGACGATGAAATTAGCAGGGTTGATGGATCCACTAAAACGCCCCGACTGCCCTGCAGCATCTCCACGGTAAACATTTCCGGAAAATCCTTTTGTACCCACATGCCCTTTCCGGACATCAATTTGTCTCCATAGCTAAGTACATGGTCACCATTCTTCGATGCCAGCGACACACCGTCGAAATTGTCGCCATACTGCTCTTTAAGTGCAATACCAGGCGCCATCGCCACAGTCGTTCCAGTGTAGGAGATGTCTCCGGCTGACTGATGCGCCATTACCTCGGCCAGCCTGGAGCGGTTGTCAAAATTTGTATCAAACGAGAATTCGTCCCATATCCACAACCCAATGAGCATGGCTACTACCATGCCTGCCGACAAGCCAGCGATGTTGATGAAGGAGTAACCCTTGTTTCTGAAAAGGTTTCTCCAGGAAACCTTGAAGAAGTGTTTTAGCATGGTGTAACTATTTATTTGATTTGACCTTTTCTTTGAGTTTCGTTTCACGGCAAACGGCTGGATAAACTGAAGCACATTCCAGAAGAAAAACCAGTTGGCCCTGTGCCTGCCCAGCTGTGCGTGCCTCCTTTCGTACAATTCGAGCAGGTCGCCCAACACAGCGTCAGACAGGTGATCATTGCAGTACCAGGTAAAAAACCTCGTCATCCATTTTGGAGGAGTCAGCTTTGTGTCGATCTGGTTTTGGCTCTGCGGCATGGTATTAGTTTCACCTTTGTCTAAGGTACCTGAGAAAAAACGAAAGGTTGCAGAAAAGGAGAAAAAAATACTGGCCTGGAGTAATTTCAATAATATTTCAAAAAATGAAATATTATTTATACTATTGAAATTAATCGATCAACGTGGTTGTTATAGCGAAAACAATATTGCAGGAATTTGGTAAAAGCCACGCCGATGCTATTGAACCGCTTAACGATTGGTGGGCTAAAACCAGAAAAGCCGATTGGGCTACGCTTCAAGACATAAAGACCACATTTAATTCGGTCGATTATGTGGGCAATGACAGGTATGTGTTCAATATTAAGGGGAACAAATACAGACTGGTTGCCATGATATTCTTTGATATAAGAACTATTTATATCCGTTATGTTGGCACGCACACCAATTACGACAAAATTGATTGTACTAAAATTTAGCGGCTTCAAAATGATAACCAAAATAAGGACTGAGAAAGAATACCAGATGGTGATGAAAACCATTGAGGAGCTCTTGAAGGAAGCCACAGAAAAGGGGGGATTTCATAAACTAGCAAAAGAAGAGAGCGATTTATTAAACACCCTTTCAAAACTGGCTGAAACTTATGAAGACAAGGTGATGGAAATAATGCCTATCCGGCCAGGTAATTTGCGGGAAGCAGTAGAATTAAAAATGGTTGAACAGAAATTAACGCAAGCCAAGCTGGCGAAAGCATTGGGAATTGCTGCTCCTAAACTTTCTCAAATTCTTTCTGGTAAACGTGAGCCTGATGTGGCTTTTTTAAAGGCTATTCACGACAAATTAAAAATTGACGCAGAGTTTATCTTGTCGCATGCCTAGCGACTGTGAAAATCCTGAAGCAAACTAATTTGCTACAAAACTGGATCTTAAAGTTCCTTTTCGCATGAAACATTTAGACCCTTTAAGCGTGTTTGACAGAAAGAAAGTGCGCATTAGCGCTTCTTTGAAAAAATTGAAGTGCTTTGACTCACGTCCTTCCGAAAAACAAATAGAACAGCATCTGAGAAATCGAAGAAGCAGGTCCACTGCCCAAAGACAATGAAACCTGTGCCATATTGTTTTTGAGGCTCATCACTCCAACAACCACCCAAGCACTGCACCCATGAATTCGCTGCACTGGTAATCGGTGACGCCATTCCAGCTAGTCATGTAAAGCGGTGTCATGCCATCACCCATCGCAATCACTTTCCCACCGTTGTTAAGTGTTGTGAAAACTCCAAAAGGCTCTTTGGTCTGGCTGTTGAAGCAAAAGGGCGTACCTCCTGTAACCACCCTACCACCATGATAAGTGATTTTCAAAGGGGTTTTCATAACCACCGTGGGTTTGGTAAAACCGCCCGACAACGAGTCGGCACTATTTTCACCAAACTGGATTCCGAATGGTCGTATCAAATCATTGGTATTGGTTTGCTTCAGTGTTGACCAGTAGTCCTCTTCCATCACAAGGAACAACGAACCTCCATTAGCAACGTACTCGGTAATGGCTCTCACTTCGTTGGCGCTGTAAGTGCTGGATGGAATATGAATGAACAATAAGTCACATTTTGCCAATTGCGCAGGCGTGATGGCTTCATTTAGAAATCCAACCTGAGCACCAAGACTACTGGCATTTTTGCTTAGCTCCCCGATAAGGTACTCCACTCTGGGCCCATCGCTCCCGGCCGAAGCGTTCATTTTACTGGGATTGTTGTAGAACTTCTGGCCGTGAGCAACGTCCACAAGCAGGGTGTATTTGGCTGACTGTGCCATCAAGTGGTCAGCCGATATGAGCATCACCAATGCCGCTAAGGCCGCCTTCCAATAACTGAATTTTGCTTTAGCCGTGTTTCTTTGATTCTTCATTTTCATTTGAGTTTTGTTTGAACCTATTTTCCTCAAGTAATGAAAATGAAGATCATTTTTCCGTTCAAACGCTGTTCAAGTTTGTGCAAGATAGGCTAAGCACATACAAGAGTCGCTAACAAAAAAGCCGTGAAAACACGGCTTTGAAAACTTAGGTTTACCCAAGGCTTATTCATCCCGAAGACATTTTGTGGGATTTACTGACGCCACTTTGAATGTTTGCCAGCCCACGATGGCCCAGGCAATAGCCAGCGCCAATAATCCCGACACGCCAAAATACCACCACTCCAGGTCAATCCGATAAGCGAAACCCTCCAGCCAGCTGCTGGCTATGTAGTAGCTGAAAGGAATGGCGATAACGATCGCCACCAAAATCATCTTACTAAAGCTGGCAGAGAGCATGTAGACAATCTGTCCTATACTGGAGCCCAATATTCTCCTGATCCCGATCTCCTTCAGCCTTCGCTCGGCAGCAAACGCTGCAAGCCCAAACAACCCCATGCATGAAATGATGATGGCCAGGCTGGCGAAATACCCCGACAAAGTGCTCACCCTTTTCTCAGCTTGATACTGCCCCTGATAGTCCTGATCAAGGAACCGGGGCTCAAATGGGAAACCGGGGTTGAAGCTGGTGTGAAGCTCGGCGAGTCTGCCTACTACCTCCTTTTCTCTGCCTGCCGTAATTTTGACCATAAAGCTTTCACCATCCTCGCCTGTGAGTATAAAGAAAACCGGCTTTATTTCTGAGTGAAGAGATTCGAAATGAAAGTCTTTTACCACGCCAATTATCTGCCGGTCTTCACCCCAAAGCTTGATGGTCTTTCCCAGGGGGTTTTCAAGGCCCATGTAGCGGATGGCGGTTTCATTGAAAATAATTTTGGAGCTGTCGGCACCAAAAGCTCTGTCGAAGGTACGGCCTTCTCTGAGCTCTATTCCAAGCGTTTCCATCAGGTCATAATTGACGGGCAGGTTTTCAAACTCAGACCTATCGTTCGGATCTTTTCCTTCCCAGTAAATCCCTGAAGTTCCACTGTTATGGCCCGTCATGTCGTGATCCGTGCTGGAACCATTGATAACGCCGGGTATGTTTTTCACTTCAGCCAGGAAGGTAGTCGTCGCCGAAATACTCTCAAGCTTTCCTTCCCTTGGGAAGATGAGCACCTGGTCTTTGTTGTAGCCCAGGTCTTTTGATTGAAGCATGTCCATTTGTTTGTACACCACCAGCACAGAGGTGATGAGCACTATGGCAATCGCAAACTGAAAGATGACCAACCCCCTCCGTGCCCATAGTTCACCAATCGAGCGATGCAGCTGCCCCTTCAGCACCGTCGACGGATTGAATCCGGACAGGTAAAAGGCAGGGTAGCTGCCAGCCAAAAAGCCTGTAACAACGGCTATGAGCAATGCCCCGGCGACCATTTTTAAGTCAAAATCGATGACCATTTGTTTGCCCGTGATGACATTGAACTGAGGTAAAAGGAGATAGGCCGTCAGCAAAGCAAGCATCAGAGAAATGATGGCAACCAAAATTGACTCGCCCAGGTACTGATAAATCAGTGCCGTACGACCCGAGCCCATAGCTTTTTTAATACCCACCTCTTTCATCCTTCGTGACGCCCTGGCGGTACTTAGATTGGTGAAGTTGATGCAGGCGATCAGGAGAATAAACCCAGCGATGATGGAAAACAGCTTTACATAGGTAATTCTCCCTCCCACCAGCTGTCCATTCTCATACTTTCCATGCAGGTAATAGTCCGGATACAGTGCCACAAATGCCGTCCGGTTGGTTTCTCCGTTGACCTTGCTGGCAATATATCCTTCGAGCTTTTTATTGAGTCCGTCTGCGTCAGTTCCGGGCTTAAGGAGCAGGTATGTTTTCACAAATGTGTTGTTGTAGTTCCAGACACTTGCGTACTGGTCTTTTATCAGATCAATAGAAATGATGATATGATGCTGAAATGAAGAGGTGAGCGGTGCTGTTTCGAAAACACCAGACACCGCAAAATCCTGTTCGTGCTCGAAGCGAATAGTTTTACCGACAACGTTGCTGGCGTCGCCGAATAATCTTTCAGCCATATCGGCCGATATTACGATGGAGCTTTTATCTGCCAGCACATGATCAGCCTGACCTTCCAGCAGCGTGACGGAAAAGACTTTGAAAAAATCCTTTCCCGCATATATGTAATCACTCTTGATGTTTTTCTCCCCTACCGTCAGCGTGGCTTTGCCTCTTGAAGCCACTCCAGTCACGTATTCAACCTCAGGAAAATCGGCCTGCATGTCGGCAGCCATGGGCCCCGAGTTGGTTTCAGCCGTCCATATTCCGTACGATTGCTCCCTGTTTTCGAAAACCTGATAAAGGCGATCGGCATGTTTGTAAAACTTGTCGACACTCAGCTCATGATTCACCCAAAGATAAATGAGCAGCACGCAGGTCAAACCTGAGGTAAGCCCGGCAAGGTTGATAAGAAACGTGGTTTTGTACTTCCTGAAGCTGCGGAAAGACAAAATAATGGTGTGTTTTAACATGGCCGTATAATTTGAGTTTTGACTTCTTTTAAAAGATCTAATATTCCTTAACCTGAACGACTTCACCACGTCCCAAACAAACCTCCTTTTAGCTCTCTCTGGTGACTTCTCAGCCCGTTTTTCAAAAAGCTCAATAAGGTCTCCTTCTATCTCGTCGAGGTAGTCTTCCCTGCAAAACCAGCGGAGGAAGCGGAGGGGGTATTTTGGAGGCTGCGCATTCATTACCCAAAGGAGATTTTAGGAATTTGCTGGTACAACGCCGTACGCAACGAGTATTGGCTATCCAAGGTCTTTTTACCCAGAGCCGTAATCACATAGAACTTCTTTCTGCGACCGCCTCGCTCACCAGTGATGCCACCATACCTGGAAATGACAAAGCCTTTGTCTTCCAGTCGCTTCAGCGTTACGTGAATCGCACTTATGTTGACTTTCTTATTCTGCTTTTCTTCAAGGTTTTCGAGGATAGTGACCCCGTATGCTTCGTCGTGCAGGGCTGCTACCATCAGCAGCACCAGCTCTTCAAATTCGCCTAATGATTGTTCCTTCATTTGCCATTTTATTTACTTAACAAACGTGAAGATAATATATTAGTTTCAATTTTGTTAAGTAAATATGTGTAAAAAAATAATAGCCTCTATTTGAGGCTATGGATCACTTCCGGGAAGGAGTAGTGGCAAAATAAGGTTTGAGAATCGTCAGAATTTGAGCAAATCGCTCACTACAATGGTTTTGCCCAGCAGGTTGATCTCGTCTCCCATTCCGAATTTCCTTTGACTTGAATAGCCGTTTCCAACAGGGCCAAGATGTACTGTTATCTGCTTCGTCGTAATATCGATGATCCAATATTCTGGGACTCCATAAAATGCATAGAGTGGCAATTTAACTTGTCTGTCATGACGTAGCGAAGAGTCGGCCACCTCAATGATGGCTAACAGATCCAGCGGGCCGGGATGAGCCTGAGAATAAAAATCAGCTCTATATTTCAAAATGGAAATATCAGGTTCTGGCTCGTTGCTTTCATCAAGTCTTACAGGATCCTGGATTCCTATCACTACCTGACCCTTTAAAATTTCGTTCAAGATCATTGCCAGCTTTTTGACAACACTTCCATGTTTGCTTCCTATCGGACTCATCTCATATATTTCTCCGTTGATTAATTCCACACGATCACCAGGCTTGAGTATGCCCACCTCAGCCATTTTGTAGTACTCGTCCACATTAATCAACCGCTTCATTACTTCTGTAGCCATGGCACAAAATCAGTTTGTTAATTAAATATACAAAACTTTCGCCTTCGGTAAACAATCACCTACTCTGTCCTCAACGACTTCACCGGGTTAGCAGTCGCAGCCTTCAAAGCTTGAAAGCTTACAGTAGCCATTGTGATCAGCAGGGCAATGGCACCGGTAATGGCAAAAACCAACCAGCTAATGGCGGACCGATACACAAAGCTATCCAGCCAGCTATCCATAAAATACCAGGCCAGCGGCATGGCGATAACACAAGAAATAACAACAAGCACGATGAAGTCTTTGGACAGCATTTGCCATAAGCCAGCCACCGATGCTCCCAGCACCTTTCGAATGCCGATTTCCCTAATGCGCTGCTCGGCCACAAAAGCCGACAACCCCAATAATCCCAGGCAACTGATTAGAATGGCCAAACCGGCAAACACAAACCCCAGTTTACCTATTCGCTCTTCTTCCTCAAACTTTAGAGCGTAAGCTTCATCAGCAAATGTGTAGTCGAAGGGTGTAGATGGGGTGAGTCTTGCAAACACTTCCTGAATTTTCGGGAGAGCTTCGTGCGTGCTTACGGCAGGATTGAGGCGGATATACAGCCAAGACATATCAAACTCCCCTAAGAAAATGACCGACGGATCGGTGGGTTCGTAAGGAGAACCCTTTACCATGTCTTTTACTACGCCGAGAATGGTGTATGAACCCCTGTCTTGCCAGGTTAGCTCTTCGCCGACAGGGTTTTCCAGCGCAAATAGCTTAGCGGCTGACTCATTGATGATGATACCACTTTTATCGCTAGCTATGTCTCTCGAGAAATCTCTGCCGTCAACGAATTGTAAACCGACGGTTTTGCCGTACTCATACGTCACAAAAATAGTGTTGAATGTCTGCTCATATTTTTCTCCATGCCAGGCAAATCCACCATTCCAGCCACGGGTGTCTGTCACCGAATAGTTGGCTTCGGCAATTTCCTCCACCATGCCTGTTTGCTTCAATTCATTTCTTAGCACCAGGTACTTTCCTTTGAACTCCTTCGAAGCGCTCCTCAGCGAGATCAAACCATCCCGGGAGTAGCCAACGGGCCGACTCTTGGCGTATTCCAGTTGCTGATACACTACCAGCGTGCCAATGATCAGGCTGATCGATACTGTAAATTGGATAACCACCAATAGTTTCCGTGGCAACGATGCCAAGCGTCCGGCTTTGAACGTACCCTTAAGTACCTTTACCGCATCAAGCGATGAAAGAAAAAGGGCCGGATAACTGCCCGCCAGCACTCCGGTTATCCCGACAATCGATAAAACGGCCAGCCAGAAGAGAGGGCTTGCCCATGGGAGTACCATGGACTTGGCTGCCACCTCATTGAACCAGGGCAGTGTCAACACCACTAAGAAAATGGCGACTATAAAAGCAAGCAATGTTACCAGCATAGACTCTCCAAAAAACTGCTGTATCAGCTGACTGCGATGCGAACCAAGTGCTTTGAGTATACCGACTTCCTTGGCACGTTTTTCCGACCTGGCGGTGCTTAAATTCATGAAATTGATGCAGGCCAGCAGGAGCACGAATCCACCAATAATACCATTGTACCAGACGGTCTTCAATCGCTGGCTGGTCACCGGCGTGCCATTCTCAAATTCGGAGTAAAGGTGCCACTTACTCATGGGCTGAAGAAAAATCCTTGGATCTCCCTCAGCAGTTTCCTCGTCAACGTGAGGCACCATGGCTTCGGCAATGGTGGCCGATATTTCCTCAAATGAATGCCCCGGCTTGATCTGAAGGTAGATGTAGGTAAAATAATTATCCCACACATTGAGTGTCGTCCAACCATTTACATAGAGCTCAACAGGTGCCAGGTAGGACGCTTCGTTGAATTCGGAGTTTTTCGGAAGGTCTTCGTATACACCCGTGACCTGCAGGCTGGTAGTGGCATCCATAGTCACCATCTCTCCAACGGGGTCGGTGTCGCCGAAAAGCTTCGAAGCAAGTGAGGACGTTAACATAATGGAGTTCATCTCCTTCAGGGCACCCTGATTCCCATATTTCATTTTTAGGGTGAGCATTTGCGGGCCTCCATCTTGCATGAAATAGCCGCTTTGCGAAAACTTTTTCTCACCAAAAGCGATCACCCTTTCTTCGACCCTGGCTCTTACCAGCGCCACATGCTCAAAGAAATCGCCATATTCCGACTTTAGGACCCGGGCAAGGCCTGGTACTTGCACCGAATTAGTGAACTGGTCCAATTTACTGGTCCTGTAGATTTTGGCAATGGTGTCGTAATTTTCGTGGTATTTATTGAACGAAAGCTCATCGTTGATCCAAAGACCGATGAGGATGGCCACCGTCATCCCGGCCGCCAGTCCTCCGATGTTGATAAGAGAGTACCCTTTGTTCCGAAGGAGGTTTCTCCAGGAGATTTTGAAGTAGTGTTTAAACATGGTTGTATAATTTGAGTTAGTCCTTGATATTCCTTTCAATGCCCATGGGCGCAGAAAATTGAGCACATGGAACCAGTAGAAAAGCCTCCTTTTCCAGCTAGGCTTGTGAGCAAGCTCCTGGTGGTATTCATAGAGATCGCCGAGGATTTCGTCCAGCAGCTCGTCTTTAACAAACCAGGAAAGGAGTTTGTCTGCCGATGCAGGCGGCCGTTTATTTTTGTGTGCAGCCATGCGAAATTAGCCTAGCTTGTTGATGGCCAGTTCGGGAATCTGCATCCAAAGGTTGACCTTCACGTCCCGGCTTCTTTCCAGCACCTTTTTACCAGAGGCTGTAAGACTGAAAATCCTTTTGTGCCTGCCTCCTCTTTCTTCGGTAGCCCCACCAAGCCTCGATTCGATAAAGCCTTTGCTCTCCAGGCGGTTTACCGTTCCATGTACTGCGCCGATGGTTACCGTGCGGCTCGCTTGCTCCTTCAAAGCCTTTCTGATAGCCAGCCCATAAGCATCTTCTTTGAGCATCACTATCAGGAGCAGCACCAACTCTTCCAGTTCACCAATGTATTCTTTTTCCATTTGCCATTAGTTATATATAGTATAACAAATATACGGAAAGAATTGAGATATGTTATATAAAGTATAACATATGTCTGTTATACCTGCGTGGCGGGAACGAAAATAGTGTAGTAGCCTATTCTCTTCTCAGCGATTCCACAGGATTGGCGGTTGAAGCTTTGATAGCGTGATAGCTCACCATTAGACAGGCCAATGTGAATGCCACCCCGCCAGCCAGGGCAAATATCCACCACGAAAGTTCTATCCTATAGTCAATATTGTCTAATCCGGTGTCTAATAGCCATCCTGCAAGGGGAGCTGCGAGGAGAAAGGATAAAAACACCGGTTTTAGGAAGTCCAAAGAAAGGGCAATGCTGATATTTGAAATGGTGGCTCCCAGCACCTTACGAATACCTACTTCCTTTTTGCGACGTTCAGCAACGTAGGCGGACAAGCCGATAAGACCCAGACAAGCGATAAAGATGGCTAATCCACTGAAAAGTATGGCTATTCCTCTCATTGATCGTATCACTTCAAAGCGCTTTTGATACTCGTCTTTGGTAAAATGCACCTCGAAGGGATAGGCAGGGAAATAACCTTCGAATATTTGCTCTATCTGACCAAGTCTCTGCTGCCAGTCATGGTCGTTCTCAAAGCGGATAAAAATGTGCCTGATCTGGTTTGTGCCCAGGTAAATAACAAGGGGCTCCGGGTCACTTGTGGGGTCATTAAATACAAAGTCCTTCACCACTCCCACAATATAACTTTTCTCCCCCAGATGAGTGCCCACTGGCTGCTCCAACCTCATGCGCCTCACTGCAGTTTCGTTGATCAAACAAGCCAGCGAATCGGTGCCATATTCGGGGCTGAAGTCCCTGCCCTCGGCCATCGTCAGACCTGTCGTCTTTATCCAGTCGTAATGCACTGAGGTAATATTGACCGGGAAATCTTCGTCGGGACCTTTGCCAGGCCATTGAAAGCCGGTGACGCCCCCTCCTACCTTGATCAGGTTGTCACCACCTGCCGACACGCCTGTCACTCCTTGCAACTGAAGCAGGTCATTCTTGAAAACTTCAAATGCTTTGCCCATGTCTCCACGCATCGGCAGTTCGATCAGGGTCTCCTGATCATAACCCAAAGGCCTGCCTTGGATGTGCTCCAGCTGCACGTAAATGACAATCGTTGATATAATCAGGAAAATGGAGACAAAAAACTGAAAGGTTACAAGCACACGACGAAAAATAGAAGCGCCTTTTACTGTATTACCCAGACCGGCTATAGCCTGCACCGGTTTAAACCCACTTAGGAAAAATGCCGGATAACTTCCCGCCACCATACCTGTAGTCCAGCCGAGCAACAACACTGATGACCAAAGTCGCCAGTTGGCCAGCGACATCGAAAGGTCTTTTCCTGTCAGTTCATTAAACGAGGGTAGCACAAGCTTGACTGCAATAACACTGAGAAAAAGGCCAAAAAAAGTGATCATCATCGCCTCGGTCAAAAATTGCCCCACAATGATTCTTCGCTGTGCCCCTATCACCTTCCTGATCCCCACTTCCTTTGCCCGGCGTTCAGAGCGTGCCGTGGCCAGGTTCATAAAGTTCACACAGGCAAGGAGCAAAATAAACACACCAAGCGCACCGACCAGGTACACGAAGTCTATTTTGCCACCATCGGGTCTTCCGTTGGCAAAGTGGTTGTAGAGGTGCAGGCGTTCGAGGGGAAAAGCAAACAAATGAACCTCTTCGTTGTCCAAATGCTCTTCAACCATGCCATCTATTTTTTCATTAAAAGCAAGCAAATCCGTGGACGGAGCAAGCAGTATCCATGTCTGGAAGGAATTATTGTCCCACGTAAGATGTCTGTTTTGTTCATAGGTGCTGAAAGGAATAACGATATCAAATCGGATTGAGCTATTGGTTGGGATGTCCCGAATAACGGCTGCTACCAAAAATTCGTCGGTATTATTAACAGTGATCGCCTTTCCTATTGGGTCTGCATTCACAAATAGCTTTTTAGCAGTACGCTCGGTAATGACCACACTCCCAGGAGAATTTAATGCTTCTATAGCATTCCCGGTAATGGACGGAAAGGTCATAATATTAAAAAAATCAGGGTCAGCATAAAGCACCGCTTCATAGGTGTTTTCATGCCCTGCGTTCACCAGCTGTTTGCCAGCCCCAAGCGTCCGGGTCGCATAAAGTACTTCGGGCATGCCACTCTTCAGGCTCGGCCCCAATGGTGCAGGGGTAACATCGCCTGTGAAGTATTCACCGCTCATTACCTCATGGCGCATCAACTGGTAGATATTTGCCTGGTTTCTGTGGAAAGTATCGTAACTCAGTTCATGCGAAATCCATAAAAGGATCAGTATACCACAAGCCAACCCAACGGCCAGCCCGGAAATATTGAGCAATGAGTAAAGGCGGTTGACCCGGAGGTTCCGCCACGAAATGGTTATGTAATGATGAAACATCGTTGTATAATTTGAGTTTGACCTTTTCTTTTCAAGTGCAAATGGCCGAAGTGCACTTAGCACATCGAACGCATAGTAAATGTCCGCAAGGAGCTCCCCCTTTTTCTCCCTCCGCTTTTCATACAGCTCATACAAGTCCCCTTGGAGTGTTTCCAGCACTTCGTCGGAGCAGAACCACCGGAGGAAGCGGTCGGCAAGGCGGGGAGGGTGTATTTTTCTATTTGACATGGCTCTTTCTATAAATCGTGCCGCCAGCTTCTCACTGAACTGACAGCGATAAAATCTGATGTGTCGCTGTGGGCACGACTTACTCCGTGCTTAAGTTTAGCCCTGGCACCTGACGGGCAAACTCCATTCGCAATTGATTGGCTTCTTCCAGCATGGTAATGCCATAGGCCGTCAGCTTATAAAATTTCTTCCGGCGCCCGCCCCGTTCTGTCGTTGCACCGCCCTCCTCAGACGTTACACAGCCTTTATCCTCCAACCGGTAAAGAGCGGAGTGTAGCGCACCAATGCTGGGGTTCTTACCCATTTTCTGCTGAAGTGTTTCCTTTACAGTAACCCCATAGGCCTCCTCGCCAAGCGAACCTACTGCCAGTAATACCAATTCTTCAAATGCTCCTAGCTTCATAGTCTACGTATTATATTCCTAAAACCAAATCTAATGTAAGCAGATTTGATTCCTAAAACCAAATGATATAGAAATTATTTATTTCCTGTTTGCAAAGGAAATGATGATTGAAAGCAAACTAAAACTTACTTACCGGCTCAAGCCATGCGATTACCCCGATTGGCACCGGGGTTATAGGGAATTGTAATACTGAAAAAAGCTGACCAGCTCTTTCTCATTTTTAGGAGATATCTTTTCCTTTTTGGCGAAAGCACTGAGCTCTTCCTGTTTGTCAGGAAACTCTTCGATCAATTTCTTGATACTGCCGATTTTCATTACCCCGCCGTCCCCTATTTTGTAAAAATACTGATCCGGCATCTTTTGGTACCTTGCTGGAGTAGAGGCCGCCTGCATGGCCTGCGCTGCCTGAGCTTCTCTGAACGACACTGTTTTTTTCATCAGCAACTGAGCCTTACCGCTGTCAAGCCGCAGATAAAAGCTATTATTCATTTTACCCACTATTTCTCCTTTGTCGACCACAAACACATTTTCCCCTATCACCACCTTCTTTATCCTTGGCTCCGGATCAAGTGCATACACCGCTTCGTTCTGGCTGAATTCAATCACATCTGTATCAATATTGTATCGCAAAGGCACCTCGGTATAGTTTCCCTTGCTGGTGTACACCTCACCTTCTACAAACTCTGGGTTTAAGTAAGGAGAGCCATCAACAGGATATTCTTGTTTGTAAAGACTCTTATCCATGATCTTGATCAGCATATGATCGGCAAGGTTCCGTCCATTAAAAGACTGCGAAAAAGCCGGAGAAAAAAGAAAAGCCAGGAGCACGGTAAAAAGCAGCTTGTTGACATTCATAATTTTGGAGTTCAAACGGGAAAAGAATTTTGAAATATAACACTATATAAGGTAAGAAAGATACCTCTTTGCGGAAGCTATAGGGCATAAAAAATACCACCCGCTAATGCATGGGTGGTATTTATACAGAAAACAAGAAACCTATGTATTTCTTGGAAAGTAACTATAAGACAAACTTTTGATAACATACCCCTAAACAACCGTGCTACCCTCAGCAGAATTTGCTTTATTGAATAAAAAAACTTCCATGATTGACAGGCGATCATTCTTAACAAAAACAAGCGAAGCTGCACTTGGTGCCACATTTCTTCCATTAACAAGCACCGAAAAGAGCCTGCCCCAATTGAAAAAGCCTCTTGATAAGTCTGACGCTGAGCTGATAACCGATGAATCGTTCTGGTATCAGGTGCAGCAATGCTACGTACAGAACCCGCATTTCATCAACCTGGAGGCTGGGTATTTTAGCCCCGCTGCCAATGTGACCCTGGAAGACCAGATCGACAATGTGCGCATGATCAATGAGTCACCAAGCTTCTACATGAGACGGAAGCAGTTTGAAGAAAGAGACGCCTTGCGGCAGCAGCTCGCAGACTTTGCCGGCTGTGGCACCGATGAACTCATCATGACCAGAAACACTACTGAATCGCTTAACATCATCATTCAGGGGCTAACGTTGAAAGAGGGCGAGGAGATTCTCCGCACCAATCGAGAGTACCCAAGCATGATTCAGGCTTTGGATCAGCGACAAAAGAGATTCGGCACGCCGGTAAAGGTGGTCCCACTTCCGTTGGTTCCCGATTCGCAAGAGCAAATCGTGCAGCTTATAGAGAAAGCTGTTACCAGTAAGACGAAAGTGATACTGGTATCGTTCATGACCTACCTGACAGGCCAGGTGCTGCCAGTCAAGGAAATTTGTGCCATGGCACACAAAAAGGGCATTGAAGTGATCGTAGACGGAGCCCATGCATTTGCCCATGTGCCGTTCAAAATCTCGGATCTAGACTGTGACTATTTTGCGTGCAGCCTGCACAAATGGCTCTGCGCTCCTTTGGGCAACGGCCTGCTCTATGTAAAAAAAGGGAAGGCAAGCAAAATATGGCCACTTTTTGGCGACACTGACTTTGCTGAAGATAACATCAAGAAATTGGAGCACTTTGGCACGCAACCATGCGCCAATCAACTGTCGATAGCTGCTGCCATCCGGTTCCACGAGAGTATAGGCAGTAGCCTGAAGGCATCCCGGCTGAACTACCTCAAACACTACTGGGTGAGTAAGGTAAAAAGCTTTCCCAAAATAAAAATTAACACGCCATTGGGAGAAGGCCAGTCCTACGCCATTTGCAATCTGGGTGTTGAAGGAATGTCTCCGAATGAACTGGTAGATACTCTTTATTCCGAATACAAGATATTCACTGTGGCTATCGACAACGATGACATACAGGGTGCCAGAATTGCTCCGCATTTGTATACCACCATTAAAGAGCTCGACAAGCTGGTGGAAGCTTTGACCAAGATAGTTTCAAAATAAGCCCAAATTCTGTTTACCTTTAGGTGATTGTGTAGAGCCAGAAATTTTCATTGTCATTGAATAAAAAGCAACAGGCCATATTTAACTGAATGAAGAACCTGGTATTGTTATTATTTGCTTACATGTTTCAACACTCTGGCTGGGCTCAGCTGGTCAACAACAAATCATTCGAAGGAGCCAACCGCCCCAACAGACCACCGGCGTTTTGGTACCCGTGTTCATCCGAAAGCACACCGGACACCCAACCTTTTTCTTATGGTGTGACTTTACCAGCCGATGATGGCAAAACCTATATGGGCATCGTTACCCGGAGCCTTCCTGTCGAACCGTTCGAAGTGCGGGAGGACATGGAAACCAGACTCAACCTCCCAATGATTGCGGGCTTTCCTTACGTGATCAGCGTAAGCCTGGCTCATGCCGATGACATGGGATACGATGATAATAGCACTTTCGTATGGGTCAATCGGCCAATAAAGCTGACAATTTACGGAGGAACCGAAAGTTGCCTTATGGAAGAACTTTTATGGGAGTCTCCATTAATTGATAACACAGATTGGATACATTTTGAGGAAGTAATCCGGCCTGAAATGGACAACTTGAGGTACCTGGTTTTTGTGGCAACCCCTGAAGGCAATCGTGCAACCAATGGCAATATTCTTATAGATAATTTCGACCTGATTGAGGAACCACTGATTATTCCCACGGCTTTCACACCTAACGGGGACGGATTCAATGATCAGTTTTTTATCAAAGGAATCAAGCCTTCATCGTCTCTTAAGGTAGTGAGCAGAGATGGCGACATGGCCTTTGAAACCGAAGACTATCAAAATGACTGGGCTGGCGGAGACTGGCCGTCAGGCGTCTACTTTTATACGCTTACCAATTCGATAAAAGATAAGACCTGGAAAGGCGAAGTGAGTATTATCAGGTAAGAATTTTAAACCAAATGTTTTGAGCTTCCAGCGAGCAGGTGCCAGAAGCTCAAAACACATGGCAAGCTATTTCCAGCCGTAGGCCTTCATCATCTTGTGGTAAATTTCCGTGTTGTGGTAGATGCCAGCAAACGCTTCCGAACCGGCTCCGAAAGCATACACCGGAACCATGGTAGCGGTGTGATGCCCAGTAGTGAACTTGGGCTCAAACTTCCACGGATCTTCTGATTCGGTGAGCGAATACCCGCCCGTTTCATGGTCAGCAGTAATCACCACCAGCGTATTACCATCTTTAGCAGCGAAGTCGAGCACTTTGCCTATAGCGTTGTCAAAGTCGATCATCTCAGAGGTGATATAGTCAGAGTCGTTGGAGTGCCCACCCCAGTCAATCTGAGAACCTTCTACGACCAAAAAGAAGCCCTCTGGGTCGCTGGCTAATTTTGGAAGCATCGCTTCTACCGCATCGCTCAAGATCGGCCCTCTGCCTTCTGCCACGGGAGCAGGCTCCCCATCAGCTATGAAATAGCCAATTTTCTCCGATGCACTACTTTTGAATGCCTCCAGGCTTTCTACAAAACTGAAGCCTTTTTCCTCCAAAGCAGGCAATATGCTGCTGCTGTCTTTGCGAGTGGCGAAGTACTTTCTTCCCCCTCCAACAAAATAGTTGAGAGGCGAATCGATCATGTCGGAAGCAATTTCCTCATGCATGTTTCTCGATGGCTGATGAGCATAAAAGGAACCCGGGGTAGCATGGGTAATGGTGCATACGACAACAAGACCTGTAGCAAGTCCCTTAGCTCCGGCTGTCTCCAGAATCGTTTCTCTCGAAGTTGAATCGGGCATAACACCAATGGCTCCGTTGTAGCTTTTCTCTCCAATGGAAAAAGCAGTTGCGCCAGCCGCTGAGTCGGTTATCAATGCATCGCTGGAAAAAGTTTTGCTTAACCCAACATATTGCACCCTCTCAAGATTAAGCTTGAAATCATTGGCAACCAAGCCTGCGGTGGCTTGTGTAAGCCCCATGCCATCACCTACCATGAAGATCACATTCTTCACCGCCTTTTTCTCAGGTTGAGTAGAAACCTCCTTTGGAGGATTGCAGGATGCCACTATTACTAACAGCAGCATAAGAATTCTTTTAGCTAGATACATTGATGTTTATTTGTTTGAATTGGAAGTTACTTTTTCAAATGACACAAAAAATTCGGCGCCATTTCCTTCTGTGCTTTCACACCACACCTCTCCGTTCATGGCTTCAGTGAATTTTTTCACCAGCGACAACCCAAGCCCGATGCTTTCCTCACCTCCCGTTGGCTGAGCACTTAGTCTCTGGTATTTTCCGAAAACCCTTTTCATATCTTCGTCACTCAACCCAGGCCCTTCGTCCTTCACCGAAGTGACAACCCTGTCAGCCTCAAACCGGAGAATCAACTTGATCTCTTTTCCTTCTGGAGAGTACTTCAGCGCATTGGAAAGTAGGTTCTCTATTATATTCCGGTAGATATTTTTATCAACCCTGGCGCAAGCTGGGTTTCCCACCAGTTCAGTAGTCAGTTTTAACTTTTTCTTGTCGGCATATAACCGGTAATTCTTCTTCTCCTCCTCAATAATTTCGCACAGGTCGACATTTTCAATATCCATATTGAAAGTCGAGTTTTCTATCGCTTCCGCATCAAGAATCTCGCTCACCATGAATTTCATTCTCGTAGTAGCCCGTTCCATAATGCTCAGATAGGAAACCATATCGTCGGAAAATGATTCCTTTTCGTAGTGCATAAGGTTAACCACCGACATGACCTGGTTGATCGGTGCTCTCAAATCGTGCGCTACCATGCCAATGATTTCATTTTTTTCTTCATTGATAATTTTCAGCTGTCGGTTCTTTTCTTCCAGTCTTTCGGTCTGGCGTTTGATTTCCTCCTGCTGAGCAATCAACTTGTTGTTTACCCTTTGCTTTGAAATGTAGTTTCGATAAAACACCAGTGCCAAAATGATCAGCAGTATAACCGCCGTAATCAGCCATTTGAGCTGAACGGACTGTGTTTCAAGTTCTGCTTCTTTCAATAGAATTTCACTGTCCTTCTTCTCTGATTCAAACAAAAACTGTAGTTCCGATATTTTGCGAACGGACCTAACGTCAAGCAGTGAGTCCTGAAACTTGGAATACAGCATATGGCTCTCAAGTGCCTTGTCATACCTGCCCACCCGTTGGTACACCTCCGCCAGGCTGTAGTAGGCTTCCATAAGCTCCTCAGTTAGCCTGATTCTGCCGCTTACCGTGGCTGCCAGCTTCGAGTAAAACAAAGCAGTTTCCAGGTCGTCTTTTGCAGCATAAGCCCGGCCCAGTTTATTGAGGTTGTCTGCCACCTCCAGCTGATTATTCATTGACTCTGCCAGCCTCAGGGCACGATTGTAGTACGATATGGCCTGGTCGTAGTCTGCCAGGTAGAGATACACATCGCCCAGGTTATTATAGCCATCGGTTACGCCGTATCCATTGTTTATTTTCAGATCAATTTCGAGTGCCTCATTGTACCGAAGAATAGCCGCATCGTAGTCTTTTTGATCTCTGAAAACATCGCCAAAATTGTTGATATTCTCCGAGACTAGTGCTGAATCTCCTATTTCGTTGGCCAAAGCAAAGGACAAATCATAGTTTCTGCTTGCTTCCTTGTAGTTCTTTTGCCTTCTGAAAACATCGCCGATGCTATTATAACATTCCGCTACGCTTTTTTTGTCCTTCTCAGATTCATGAAGTTGAAGCGACTCGTAAAAAGTCCTGTAGGCAAGCTCAAGCTGGCCTCTGTTCTGGTAATAGTTACCCTGTAGAAATAAAGCCCTCGCAACGCCTGCAGTGTAGTCGTACTGTCGGGAAACTTCCAGTGATTCGGTGATTAATGCCTGAGCGGAATCAGGCTCCGTTCTAAGGAAAACGCCGGCAAGATGGTTAATGCTGTCGACAAGCGAGACGTGATCGTGAGATGGTTTCGCCGGTTCCTGGTAAAAATGTCTCCCGAACAAGGGGGGCACCGACCCGCTCATTAAGAACAGTAGTATAAAAAGTATCTTCCTTCCTTTCATTGAACCATGGGTGCGCCTAAAATCGCTGACGGAACAAAAATAGCAATTATGATCCAGCACGGAGCAGAACTGTGATTAAAGGTTTGTGAAATCTTGGGATGGGAAGTGAAGAAAAAGCTGTTTCAAAGGTAGTTACCCGACCAACCTGATTGAAAGAAAGGCGCACTCTCAATATATCGACATTTGGTCTACTACCAAATTCGCAACTGCCTATTGAAACAGCTCTGTTGTAGTACCAAAAAAATTACTTCGTTTTCAGTGCCTTTTCAAGCTCGTCAATCATTTTCTTAGTAACGGCTTTGGGTTTGTCTTTTTTATATTTCACAAGTGCCTTCAAAGCCTTTGCTCCTATCTCATACAATCCAGACGAGTTTTGGTCATTCCTGAAACTTCCAAGTACCCAGTCCAACTCCGCTTGAATTTTCTCTTCAATCCCAAGTTGTGCGAGCTTCTCACGTGCCTCAACGCAAGCCATCTCAATTTTCTCATTAGCTGAAGTAGCCATAATTTGTAATGCTTAATAGAGTAATAATATCTTTAATAATTATGCACAAAATTAATCACTTCGTTAGATGAAATGCAAAGAAATGCGAGCAATATTAACAATGACTTAATTAAACAAACGATTTCGGCGGCATTTGTCAGGCGATTCTTCATTTCCAGGCGTCGCCACTCTTCGACACATTGCTTCGAAACAAGCACGTAACAGAAAAGAGAACAGCACTATTTGCACACTTGCAAGTGTGTTTGAATCAAACAGAATAAATTGGAAAAAAGCGAAGATATTATTTCCCTCGAGCTTCTGGTTTTTTGCCCATGGGAATCATGTAGGCCAAAGACACAAAGCCTACCAGGTGCTTGGAGCCGTCGGGGATAGTAGAAATGAGCCTGTTTGAAAAAATCATATCGCTGATGGTGACCTCAAGGCCTCCCTCCAGTTGTAGCAGCCCGAAGCTGAAAAGTCTGTTGAGCCCTCCCGATGCTCTGAGCCCATAGCCAATGGTTCGATCAACATTCGGGTCAAACCGATAAAACTCTTCACCATCTTTTACTACGCCCTGCAGTTCGTCCTTCTGATTGAGGAATATCTCCAGATAGGGGCCCATGTTCACAAAAAATTGAGTCTTTTGCTTTCCGAGATAGGCATTCATCAGCAAGGGGATCTCCAAATAATTCATTTTGGTGGTGTAAAAACCAGAGTCGAGAAGTTGTTTGTAGCCCTTCTCGATGTAGTTCACTTCCATTTGAATGCCCGCATGTTCCGCCAGAAAGAGTTTTCCTACGGCACCATATTGTTTACCGTAAACAAAACTAGTTTGCATAATCACAGGCCTGAACGTGTCGCTGAAAAGCACTTCACTGAAATGCGCACCCCCACGCAAGCCAAAATAGCCCCATGCGCCTCCTTTACTGCTGCCGGTGGGCGCTGTAGCCGTTTCATCAATTTCCTGGCCCGATACAGAAACCCCGGACAGGCAAGCCGCAATGAAGATCAAAATCCGAAAAAACCTCATTTGGATTCCTTTTAAATTAAAATGTCTCAAAGGCAAGATTTATTGTCTTTCCCATGAGACATTCATACGTACCAAAAACCTGTAAAGAGTTTATGACTCCTTTGGGCTCTGGATTTTGGTTTTCTCATTCTTCTCTTTAGCTGGCCTGGAATTGCCGTGAGAAGCAATTGTAATTTTTCCTTTTCTCGTCTTTTTATCTCCTCTTCCCATTGTAATTATGTTTTGCGGTGCAAATTTAAGTTGAAGTGCAATATTAGCAAATTTTAGTGGTTCCTTCACGACGAATGTACCATTGCCCTCTACCATTACCGGTTTCCGGCCATGAACCCGCAACTTCCTTTCACAATTTCCATAGCCGGAAGGGAATAAATTCCTGTAACGGATAGTTTCGCAGAAACAGCAAGGAAATTAAAATGAGCAACTCCGAAGCCAACGCATCCCGCAAGGCGCAAGCAAAAGTGTTGAGAGTTTTCCGAAAGGTGCATCGCCTAACTGGCGCATTCCTCTTCGTATTCTTCTTCTTTGTTTCCATATCAGGCCTGCTGCTCGGGTGGAAAAAACATTCGGGCGACTTGATCCTGGCCAAAACCCGAACCGGGCAGTCAGCGAACCAGCAGGAATGGAAACCAATGAGTGAAATAATGACAATTGCCAAAACATACCTTCACGACTCCATAGACGCCTCGCTTTCCCCTACAATTGACAGGCTTGACATCCGGCCCGACAAGGGGATAGTGAAAATCTTGTTTACTGATCATTATCAAAGCCTTCAGATCGACTGCACCACGGGGGAGGTGCTGCATACCGAAACCAGATTATCAGATTTGATCGAGCACATCCACGACGGTTCTATTGTCGACGATGCTTTTGGATGGCAGAAAGGCCTTTTTAAGCTTACATACACCACAGTCATTGGCCTCGCTCTCCTAGTGTTTACAATCACCGGTTTTTGGCTCTGGTATGGGCCGAAAGCCATGAGAAAGCAAACAAATAAGGTGCACGCATAGTTAGCAAAATATCGAGCAGATGATTAAATTTTCCATCAAAAAAGAGTAGGATGGCTAAAGCAAATGCGGCCCTGATTCAGGCGATTCGTCGGACGGCCGAAAAACTAAAAAAGGGCAACGACTATATGTGGGGCCATATGGGAAGCTGCAACTGCGGCAATCTGGCCCAGGAAATCACTCAGCTGACCAGGGCCGATATCCATGCCTATGCGATGAGAGGCCATGGCGACTGGTCGGATCAAATCAACGACTTCTGTCCCACCAGCGGCATGCCAATGGACTTGCTCATTAGCGAAATGCTGAGCGCAGGACTTGACAGGGAAGATCTTGTGCATCTGGAAAGGCTTTCTGACCAGGAAGTGCTTGGCAAGCTTCCCCTGACGGATCGGAACCTCCGCCACAACCACAGAGACGATGTGGTAAAGTACCTGACAACATGGGCATCAGCTTTGGAGGATGAACTACTCGACAAAGTGAATATTTCCGATGCTACTCAGCCCTCGCTGCAAAAGCTACCTCTTCTTTAACGGATAGTAAAAAAAGAAACAGTCTTTGCTCTTGAATTTTTGATTGGGAAAAATCGCCCAGTCGGCAATTCGCCCTTCAAATTGAAGCCCAGCCTTTTCCAGCACCCGCTTCGAGGCGGTATTGTCCACATCGCAGCAGGCCCACAGGCGGTACACCCAAACCTGGGCAGCAAACCACGGCAGCATTTCGTTCAGCACCTCCACAATAAAGCCCTTGCCCCAAAACGCCGGGCCAAGAATATAGCCAAAAGACACTCTGCCTTTTTCATTGATAAAGCCAATTGAGCCAACAGGGGTGCCACTCAGGTCGAAAATCAGGTAAGTGAAGTCAGTGCCTGCATTCCAAGCTTGTAGGGCGTAGTCCACAAAAGGCAGCGTATCTTTTTCTACGGACTTGTGAGTAGGCCACGATATGTATCTGGTCGATTTTTTAACCGATGCATAAGTATTGAACACGTGGGGCGTGTCAGTGGGCACAATCTTTCTTATTTTCAGTCTTTCTGTCTCAAACTGTTCCTTCACTTGAGGTGTGGTCATTGTTACCAATATTTCACTTAAGATTAAAAAATAATTTCGATAGTTGTAAACCACCAACCATACCTTGCTTCCAAACAACAGGATATGGAAGCAGAAAGAGAACTCGACGATTTATACTCTGACCTGTGGGACAACACATACGAAAAGACGGTGGTTGTAACCAGCGAAGACACAGACGATGATGACGACGACACATTTTACGATGTGTCGGTTAGCAGAGAGAGCAGTTACAGAAGAATAGACGATCTGTAGTTTCCATTTCATACCTTTACCCCAGGTATGAAAGACATCATTCATCAATATTATAAAAAGGAGCTTGAGGGCTTCAAAATACTGGTTCAGATCAATCCGGAGAGCTTTAGGGGCACAGAACTAATTGTCCATGCCAATGGGCAGATAGAAAAAACCAAAAGGGTATTCGACAAAGATATTTTCGAAGACCTGGCGGCGGATGAATTCAAAGAAGGAAGCCCTCTCGAATTTAATCTGTACCTCAAAGGCCTGGTGGAATAAGGCAATCCGATCAAAGTTTGTTTTCTATTTGATTTTACCATTAATAATTCCATAACTTTGCAGCGGCAAATCGGTACGACCAGCTCCTGCTGAATCCCCCAGGTCCGGAAGGAAGCAAGGGTAAGCGGTTGTAGCGGTGCGATATTCGGTTTGCCATTTTTTATTTCCCTCCTTACAATTTAGCAGAGATTAACTAGCTTTGTAAGCATTCTTAAAACCCCCTCATACTATGCAATTTTTCATCGATACAGCGAACCTTAGCGAGATTAAAGAAGCCAACGACCTGGGCGTGTTGGATGGTGTAACCACCAACCCAAGCCTGATGGCCAAAGAAGGCATTACAGGCAAAGAAAATATTCTGGCTCATTACAAAGCCATTTGCAAGATTGTGGATGACAACGTAAGTGCCGAAGTTATCTCTACCGACTTCGAAGGCATGATGAAGGAAGGAAAAGAGCTTGCCAAAATTGATGATAAAATTGTTGTAAAAGTGCCGATGATCCGTGACGGCGTGAAAGCCATCAAAGCTTTCTCTGCTGAGGGCATCAGAACCAACTGCACATTGGTATTTAGCTCAGGCCAGGCTATTCTGGCGGCGAAGGCTGGAGCCAGCTATGTGTCTCCTTTCATCGGAAGACTCGATGACATCTCTCATGACGGGCTTGACCTGATTGAGCAAATGGTGCAGATTTACACCAACTATGCTTTTGAAACGCAGATCCTGGCTGCATCGGTTCGCCACACCATGCACCTGATCAAATGTGCTGAAATAGGCGCCGACGTGGTTACCTGCCCGCTGAATGTTATAACAGCGCTGCTGAAGCACCCGTTGACTGACAGCGGTCTGGAGAAATTTCTGGCCGACTACAAAAAAGGCAACTCCTAACAAATGAGTGTCTCAGCAGTTGTATCTTCATCTACCATTGAAGATATGTATATTATCAAAGTGAAAGGCAAGGCCAAAATTCCAGACTACATCCAGCTGAGGGATGATAATTTTGTGCTTATTGCCTATTTCAGGGCTGACAGGCCTTTGAAAAATATTGAAAAGTACGGATTGGAGGGGAAGGAAGAAGCACTTCAAAAATTGATCACTGAGCTGCCTTTTGGCAAGCTCCAAAAGCTAAGCCTCTGAAAATGTCATTTAGTTCTGAACCCGTTGTTGCGATAAGTAATGCTACTGTGTTTCAGGAAAACAGCACGGTGCTAAATGACATTACATTTGAGATTGAAAAAGGCGAGTTTGTTTACCTGATTGGAAGAACAGGAAGCGGAAAGTCATCTTTGCTAAAAACCCTCTACGCCGACCTTGCTTTAAGGCTTGGCGACGCCACAGTGGCAAGTCACTCAATCCGAAACATCAAAAGTTCAAAAGTACCTTACCTTCGCAGGAAAATAGGCATCGTGTTTCAGGACTTTCAGCTTTTCAGCGACAGAACCGTCTCCGAAAACCTCAACTTCGTGATGAAGGCCACCGGATGGACTGACCGGTCCAAAATGAAGGCCCGTGAGTCGGAAGTGCTGATGAAAGTGGGTCTGGGCTCAGTAGGCAACAAAATGCCTCACCAGCTTTCGGGTGGCGAACAGCAGCGGGTGGTGATTGCCCGGGCGCTGATCAACGAGCCTGCTATACTGCTGGCCGACGAGCCTACGGGTAACCTTGACCCGGACGTTTCTGATGGCATTTTCAAACTCTTTCTGGAAATCAACAACAGCGGCACGGCCATTCTGATGGCGACTCACAACCACGCCTTTCTGAAAAAATATCCGGGCCGGGTGCTCAAATGTGAGGCCGGGCGCTTGCTCGATTCCAAAAAAGATAGCTTCAGTCTCTCCACAGAAGACCTATAAGACTACCTTATTATCCTTTTTCCTCTACCCCCCCGACTCCTGCTATTTTGCAGGCAACTCACTCCAAAAACTTAGCCCATATTCATCTTCAGAACAACAAGGTGATATAGGTGAATAAGACAGTGGAAACAATTGATTAAAAATGTTGTTTCCCAAACATGCATTGCTTCATTTAAAGAATTCAAAGCCGTGTTTCTTTTTCCCGTTTATTTTCATTATACTTTCATGCCATAATTCAACATTAGATATCATCTTAAAAGATGCAAATCGTTAGATTCTGATTTCTTCCACAAAGAATCAAATCTTATTCGCTTACAGTAAAAATGACCCAAATTAACTATAAAATTCTATTTGACTCCCTTCCGGGCCTCAACTTAATCTTATCCAAAGAGCTGATAATCATTGACCTCACGGACTCCTATGCTGCTGCCACAATGACCAAGAAAGAGGAAATAATAGGAAAGAACATATTTAAGGTATTTCCAGCCAATCCTGATAACCCTGAAAATGATGGCCCTTCAGCCTTGAAGAAATCTCTTTCATTTGTCTTAAAAAACAAGAAACCACATAATATGGGAGTGATAAAATACGACATCCCAATGATAGATGGCACCTTTGAAGTAAGGTACTGGTGTCCTGTGAATAAACCTGTTCTGAACGAGAAAAATGAATTGATTTGTATTGTGAACAAAGTGGAGGATGTAACCGACTACATCAACCTGACAGAAGAGGACAAGAAGACAAAAGAGCTAACAAGCAATTTAAACAGCACTGTGCATGAAATGGAAGTCGAGATTGTCAAACGATCAAAAGAAATTCAGCTACTAAATGAGACCCTTGAAAAGGAAGTGGTTAAACGCACAAAAAAAATTGAAAAAAGCAAAAAAGAGCTTCTTGCCAAAAACGCCATCCTGGCTCAACAAAATAAAGAACTAGCCCAGTTTGCCTACATCACTTCTCACGATTTACAGGAACCTTTGCGCTCATTACTAAGCTTGGTTGAACTCCTTAAAAATGACCTTGTCGGCAATCTTAATGAGCAAACCAGCCTCTATTTAAAATATATCGTTGAATCATCCAACAGGCTGAAAGAATTAGTCAAAGGGTTGCTTGATTACTCAAGAATTGGCAAAGACAGGCAAATGGAGGTGGTTGATTGTGATGCTATACTACATGGAGTGCTGGCCGACTTAGCTGTTGTTATTGAAGAAGCCGGAGGCGTAAATATTACCTCGACCCCCTTGCCAAAAATAAGAGGTTATAAAGTGGAACTGCGACTCCTATTTCAAAATTTAATTGCAAATGCTATTAAATTCAAAAAAACAGGCAGCAGACCTGCAATAAACATATCAGCTCAAAGAAAAAATCGCTCCTGGCAGTTCTCGGTAAAAGATAACGGGATCGGCTTTGAGAGCGAGCACAGCGAAACTATTTTTATGATTTTTAAACGCCTTCATAACCGGGACGAATACCCAGGTACCGGCATTGGGTTGGCGCATTGTAAAAAAATTATCGACCTGCACGCCGGAAAAATATGGGCAAAACCCAGGCCTGGCAGGGGCAGTACGTTTTTTTTCACAATACCAATAACTTAATTGATATGCATCGTAAACTGAAAAACATCTTACTAGTTGATGATGATCACTCGACTAATTTGATCAACAAAATGGTTATCCAAAAAGCTGAAGTTGCAGACAATATAACCATAAGGTTAAATGGAAAAGAGGCAATGGAATATCTCTCTGCCGATGCGCTGAATGATGGCTTAACACCGCCCGATTTGATTTTCCTTGATATCAACATGCCGGTAATGGATGGGTGGACTTTCCTCGAAAGGTACAGGGGACTTCGGGCAGATCAAAAAAGCGATATAGTACTGGTGATGCTAACCACGTCGCTTAACCCGGACGATCGATCAAGAGCAGAGAGCGAACCAATTATATCCGGATTTAGAACCAAGCCATTATCGATCGAGATGGTTCATGACATTGTAGGCGACTATTTCCCAAGCAGGTAATAAACGGTCGTAAATTGATGCTAGCTCACCAAGCACCAAAAGGCCTGAAAAAAAGCCACTGTGATTGGCGTTCTCAGGTTCAAAAAAGAGCTGCTGTTTTTGAAACGGCAAAAAAAACTTAAACGGTTTATGCACCCGTGGGTGGCAAACTTAACCCCTTTGACAGCCCCCACGAGGTAGTAATAAGAGAAACCCCTGGAAGAAACCGGCATCAAACTGTCTTACATGAGCCATTGTGGAATCCTTGTAGAAACTTCGCCTACAAAATACAGACGGTGCGGCTTTGTGTACATGGCAGACATTGCCCGTCTGCCTCCTCCACCCAGCAATGGAGGGCACCCTTGAGTAGATAGCACTTGCCAGCGTGCCTGACATGCCTACACCCGAGCCAGAATGGCATATCTACCAGCCTGTGATGGACAGCAGGCCATTTGCTTTCCGGGGCAATTTCAACGAAAACCTTGAGTTGCTGAGAATGACTGAGTACATTAAAGGAAAGGTGATCTTTTCAACGTAGCCCCCATGCCACAGCTTATCCAGGCAAAAACCATCCTCAGCAAACCCAAAAGGCGTGACCCCTGGTTTCTGGACGACTACACCATCAACCCTTATAGCGGCTGCTCCTTCAACAGCCTGTTTTGCTATATCCGAGGCAGCAAGTACGGTATCCATATGGAGGAAAAGCTGGCTGTGAAGCAAAATGCTGCAACACTCCTCGATAAAGCCCTTTTCCTACTTGCCCGAAAGGTCAGTACGGCTACATTGTGCTGTCGTCGGCCACAGACCCTTACCTACAGATTGAAAAAGACACCAGGATCACCAGGTCAGACCTTATTGTCAGAGATTTTGATTTGCCAGAGGGAATAAAAAGCAAGGCTATTTTGCCCGATGACCTCAAAGGCAAAGCACCCCCGGATCTGCTCATCACGTTTTCAATTTCCACAATCAATGATACCATTGCTTATATTTTTGAGCCCGGCGCCACTCCACCCTCAGTAAGGCTCGGGGGCTGGAGTTCAGGCTTTCACACCGGTATAAGCCTCATGCCGCTTCTGCCCTACATTTCTGACACCGGCAGGCACCTTCTCAAATGATGAGCAGTTTTCAAAAAGTAGGTGAACGGTACGTAATGCCTGCCAGCCTGACCCTTTTTGGCGACGGGCCTTCCGATCGCAAAATGCTCGTGACAAGGGCTGTTAGCAAGTACTTCCCTGACCTAACGGAGAATTACCACAGCTTTTTTGAAGGGAAAAACTGTAATGGCCAGATTACTATCTGGATGCGCTGCTGAAGAAGATGAAGGAGCTGTCGGCGCATTACGGCTTACCCGACAGAATTATTGATCAGCCTCAAAAGAATGCTGAAGTTGATTCGGAAGCTCTATCGTAATTGTTGTGCCCCTGTCAGGCTCGGAGCTCAACGCTATACTACCCTTTAGCCTGGCTACGGTTTCTTTGACGATATACAAACCAAGGCCAGCTCCTGACTCACCCATTTTAAAAAACATGTCAAACACCTTCCTGGTATATTCGGGTTCTATACCAATCCCATTGTCTTCCACAATAATGACCGCCTTCTCTTTTCCAACCTTGACCCCAATCCTGATAAACGGAGGCTCCTCCGTTCGTTTTTTTGAAAATTTGATGGCGTTGGAAATGAGGTTATCAAAAATAAAAGCCAGCCTGAGTGTATCAGAGTGAAAATCTGTGGTCTGATCGATCTCTTTCTTGATACTAATGGCATCAAACCTTTCCATGTACCTGAAATTAGAGATGCTTTCATCAATCGCCGTAACGAAAACCACCTCTTCACTCTCAAGAGCTTTCCGGGTGTTCTGTGAGTAGTCGAGAATGCCTCGTACAGTATGATCGAGCTTCACAATGCTTTGCTCCATCAAACTGAGGTATTTTTCTATTTCGGAAGGCGACACGCCATTCAGCTTAGAGAGCTGAATAAGGCCCAGCACTGAAGTGAGGGGGGCCCTGAGGTTATGGGAAACCCTGTACACAAAGCTATCAAGCTCTCCGTTGAGTTTGGTAAGCTCCTTGTTTTGTTCTCTCAGTATCTCTTCAGCTTCTTTTCGCTTCCTCTCCTCTTCCCGTTGATTGAGTGCGCTAAATATGGCCGAAGAAAGACGTGTAAGGTTGCTTTTGAGTATGTAGTCATCTGCACCCTGCTTAATACACAGTACGGCGAACTCTTCAGACACCGTGCCTGTAACCAAAATAAATGGGATGTTATCTGTTTTCTCCCTGCAAATTTGCAGGGCTTCCGTTGAATCAAATTGCGGAAGCTGATGATCGGACAACACCACCTCCGGACAGAAATCCGTCAGCTGCCGGACATAATCATCCCTGTTGTCCACAACAACGTCTTCAAAAACAACGCCTTGCCTCCTAAGATTGATCTTTAAGAGATCAGCATCCTCTTCGAAATCCTCCAGGATCAATATTCGCAAAGAACTGGGTTTGCTCATTGGTCAGTTTGGTTCGGGTTGCCCGGATAGTAGTTTGTTCTCAGCCAGAAATCGCCAACGCACAGCATCTCCTGTTTGAATCTCTCAAACTGCACGTGTTTCCTTACGAAACCATTTACCCCGAGGGAGTAAGACTCCCGTACTACGTTATCATCTCCACAGGATGACATGATCACGATAGGGATATGTTTTTTTAGTTCGTCTTGTTTTATCTTTCGTAAAACTTCCAGCCCACCCACCTTCGGCATGTCCAGGTCAAGCAACATGAGAACGGGGAGCCTTCTGAATGAAGTTGAAAAGAAATAATCCAGCGCTGCCGCACCATCAGAGAAATGCACAACGCTCTTGATCAACTTTTCCGATTTGAGCACTCTGGTAGTGAGTTCTGCATCTTCCTCACTGTCATCTACAATTACCAAATAAGGTTCTCCGTCTGTTTCAGCTATCATCTTTTGTATTTTTGGTAGGTATACTAAAGTAAAATGTTGCGCCTTTGCCCGGGCTAGATTCTGCCCATATATTCCCTCCGTGCCTGGAAACGATCCGATGACTCAAGGCCAGGCCCACTCCTGTGCCATCGTATTCCTTCGCACTATGCAGCCGCTGGAAAACACCAAATAGTTTATCATAGTAGGCCATGTCAAACCCCACGCCGTTGTCCTTTATGAAGTACACCTGCCGGTGTGATTCGGAATAACAGCCAAAGGTTAGCTCAGTTCTGTAAACTTTGGAAGAGTATTTGATCGCATTTGAGATAAGGTTGTACCAAACCTGCCGTATCGTTTTTTTATCCCCCCAGGCATCAAGCGCTATTTCATTTTTCAAGAAAATCCTGGGGTCATCGTTCCTTACCTCCATTTCTTCCAGCACACTTTGCACCAAGAAGTTCATGCTAAAAGTTGATTTTACCAACTCCTTCCGGCCGAGGCGTGAAAAGTCCAGCAAATCGTCGATGAGCCGGGCCATTCGGACAGCATTTCGCATTACAATGCTGATCAGTCTTTTACCCTCGTCGTCAAGTTTATCATTGTACTCTTCTGCAATAATCTTCGTATAACTATCAATTGACCGCAACGGTGCACGTAAGTCGTGTGAAACGGAGTAACTAAATGCTTCCAGCTCGGCATTCAAAAAATGAGCCTTTTCTTCTGCCTGTTTTCTGGCAGTGATATCGAAGATAGAAGCACGATCCTTGATAAATTTTCCATTTCCGTCAACTACAGCCGTTGCATTCAATATAGCTGGGAAAGAAGTACCGTCACTTCTAACAAGCTCGAATTCAACAGCATCCGCCCTCCCGCCTTCTTTGAACAGTTGGAAATTCGATCTGAAAACCTCCCGCTCTTCCTCCTTCAGAAAATCTGAGAAATTCTTCTTGTATACTACCTCATCCTTGTTGTACCCCAGCCAGCGTAACAAAGTATTGTTTATTTCAATAAAATAACCCCTGTCGTCAAGAGAATGATAGCCACAAGGAGCATTATCGTACAGATCCCTTATCTCTTCGGAGCGCTGTCGTAGCGCATTTTCAGCAGCCTGACGCTCCTTCATCCGGCCTCGAAAAATATATAGTGTAATGATAATGATCACCAGAATAATCAACCCAAAGGCCACATACAATTGGTAGAACTGGCGATTGGAAGCGTTAGCAAGACTCACCCGCCTGCCTAGCAGGTCTCTTTCACGGCTCTTCATACCCTCCGACACCCGCCTGATGGCATCGGTAAGCCGCTTTCCTGTCAGCGAATTTCTATTCGGCGGAGCTGGAAGTTGGCCAATACCCGCACTTTCCATGGTTCCCAATGCAATCTTTTGCGCTATTAGCTGTCCCAGAGTATCCAAACTTCCAAGCTGCACGGCATTGTCGGCTACCAACTTTTTCAGGCTATCCAAGTGTACGGCAATATCCCTGCTCCTTTGCTTGTAGGTATCCTCAAAGGATTTTTCTCCATAAAGCAGGAAGCCACGTCGACTCGACTCAATTTCAAGAAGATTTGAATAAATCCCTTCAATTTGAAAAAGCACTTCTTGTGTGTGCGACACTTCAAAGGTGATGGAGCGAAATTGTGACATATTCCGGTAGGAAAAGAACATCGTAACAACCAGAAGCAAAAGTGCCGTCACAAAGCCCCCAATAATACGTTTGTCAACTTCCGATAGCATCTTTCTTCTCTTCAAAGCGGCAGAATAAAACCGGCGTTTTAGCCAATTCCACTGTTATTCTGCCTTAACTATTAACCTTTCGTAAAAATATTCCATACCACAAAAAGTCAGCTAAAAGTGATATGGGATAATTATTTATAATAAAAATTGCAAAATACCAACAAATAAGATAAATATTACCAGATTGAAAACGCCGAATTACTTCTGGCACCTGTTATAAATCTACAGAATTTACGCAAACAAGTTCCAACCACCCATCAATTAAGACGATGCGTTTCATCCCATATTATTGAATACCAGCTATTAACACAAGTAACTTTTCTATTTGAAAAAGCAATAGTCTTCAATTTTTGCCTTGAAAAAAATGTAGCCTCATTGCGGCTAAATATGACTAGCACCGATGGAGGCAATACTTCTGAAAAAAACATGGAACTTGCTAGTCACCATGCGAACGAAAATGCTACCTGGCTCCATAATCAACTGACTTATGGCCGTTGGTCAAATCCGTTGTTCAAAACTTGAAATAAGGTTTTACTTTTGCCCGAACCTCTTAAACAATACCCCCTACTACGTGAAGCATTTTTTACTCCTGGTGACGCTATTCAGTTTAACATGGCATGTCACTTTAGCTCAGAAAAAAAACGAAGACTACAAACTCCATATCCAAAAGGCCTCTTCACCAATAGTTATCGACGGTGACATGGACGAACAAGCCTGGCTCGATGCGGATGTGGCCACCGATTTCTTCAGTATCCTGCCCATGGATACCAGCTTTGCAAAGGTGCGCACCGATGTGCGCATGACCTACGACGAGCACACCCTCTATCTGATAGCCACTTGTTTTCATGGGCCAATAGAAGGCCCGTACTACGTGGAGTCACTGCGGCGGGACTTTAGCTTCGGGAAGAACGACAACTTCCTGCTGTTCATGGATCCGTTCGACGATCAGACCAATGGCTTCAGTTTTGGTGCCAATGCGGCTGGTGCCCAATGGGATGGCATTATGTACAACGGGGGTTCGGTAGATCTCAGCTGGGACAACAAATGGACCTCGGCGGTGAAAAATTACGACGACCGCTACGTGTTCGAAATGGCTGTGCCTTTCAAAAGCATCCGATACAAAAATGGCATCACCAACTGGGGTATCAACTTCAGCAGGCTCGACCTGAAAACGACTGAGAAGTCGAGCTGGGCGCCTGTGCCAAGGCAGTTTCCAAGTGCTTCGCTGGCTTACACCGGCATACTCGTTTGGGACCAGCCGCCACCAGCAGCGGGGCCTAACATCTCGGTGATTCCCTACACACTCGGTCGTGTGACGAAAAACTATGAAGAAGGCACCGACGCCGACGTGACCGGCGATGTGGGAGCCGATGCCAAAATAGCGCTCACCTCTTCCCTCAACCTCGACCTTACTATCAACCCCGACTTCTCGCAGGTGGATGTAGACAGGCAGGTAACCAACCTCGATCGCTTTGAATTGTTTTTCCCGGAACGCCGACAGTTTTTTCTGGAAAACGGTGACCTCTTTGCCAATTTTGGCTACTCTTCCATTCGCCCGTTCTTTTCCCGGAGAGTTGGCCTGGGAGTGCCTATTCAATTCGGCGCCAGACTGAGTGGAAGAATTAACCGCAACTGGCGGATTGGATTGATGGATATGCAAACGGGAAAGGTTGAAAAGACCGCCCTTCCGTCGCAAAACTTTGCCGTGATGGCGTTGCAACGCCGGGTGTTTGCCCGTTCTAATATAGGCTTCCTGTTTGTGAACAAAGAGTCGATCAACTACACGCCTGATCTCAGCTCGGATAAGCCGGTTTACTCGCAGTACAACCGCAACATGGGCCTGGAGTATAACCTGGCCACGTCAAACAACAAGCTGACCGGCAAAGCACTCTTCCTTAAGTCGTTTAGCCCCGACGTGAAAGGGCAGGACTTCACCCAGGCTGCCAACCTGCAGTACTCCGGGAGGAAACTGACAGTGGCATGGCAGCACGAATATGTGGGCAAAAACTTCACGGCCGAAGCTGGTTACGTGCCCCGCAAAAATTTTATTCGCCTTTCGCCTCAGGTGAGCTACAACTTCTTCCCAAAGGGCAAGCTACTGCTCAGCCACGGCCCTACGCTTGGTACTTACACCGTGTTCAAACCTGACTTCTACCTGACCGACAACACCCTTTTTGGTAGCTACAATTTTGTTTTCAGAAAACAAGAGAAGTTCACCGTATGGAGAGGCTACGATTATGTGGAGCTGCTATTTCCATTTGACCCCACCAACTCAGGCAAGGACAGTTTGCAAACGGGCAGCAAGCACAATTGGGCCTCGTGGGGTACAGAGTTCAGCAGTCGGCCACAAAGTGTTTTCACCTACGGGTTCAGCACCCGCTACGGTGGTTACTACAACGACGGCACAAGGTTCAACTTCACCACCGATATTGGCTACCGGTTCCAGCCCTACGTAAGCATTGCCCTAAGCTCGAGCTACAACAAGATTGTGATGTCGGAGCCATGGAACACCACCAAGTTCTGGCTGATTGGCCCACGCCTCGACGTGACCATGACCAATAAGCTCTATCTCACGGGCTTTTTGCAGTACAACGATCAGCAGGACAATGTGAACCTGAATGCACGGATTCAGTGGCGCTATGCTCCGGCGTCGGATTTGTTCATTGTGTATACCGACAATTACCTGCCCACGCCCTATGAGCCTGGCCTGTTCAATGTAAAAAATCGGGCCATCGTGCTGAAGTTTACTTACTGGTGGAATATTTAACCCAACAAAAAAGCCGGCTGTTACACCGGCCTTTGTTTTACCTTAACCCTAGTTTTTAAAACTATTCGGCTGTGTCAGTTGCTTCGACATGGCCGCCCCAATAAGCGCTTCCAGGGGAGTGCCGCCTTTACCGTCGTTCCCCATAATCATCGTTTGAGGGAAGTTCAGCTTGGCTATTTCACCTGCCACACCAATGGCAGTCTTGTATTCCCATTCGGCCCTTTCTTGTGGCGTAAGACCAGCCGTTACCAGTTTGGCGTTTTCATAGGCCTGTGCATCGGCTGCCACTCTTCGCTGCTCTGATTTCAGCCTTTCAGTTTCCAGAGCGATAGCTGCCAGCTCTTTGTTCGTGCGCTCCTGCTTCAGCTTGGTTTCTATCGAAATCAGCTGCTTCACCTGCTCCTTTTCCTGCGTTACCCGCTCGGCTGATTTGTCTCTTTCACCTTCAGCAATGATCCTCGACTGTGCGGCTTTGGCAGTTTCTACCTTCTGCTGCTCAATCTGCCGCTTGGCCGACTCATCACGTTGTGCTTCGAGTCGCTGCTTGAAGGTGGGCTCCAGCTCCACATCATCCACAATCACCTGCGACACTATGATGTTGTTCTCCGTCAGCTCATGCGGAATTCGTTTCGGTACACCATTCTCCAACACTTTCTCCACTGTGTACCTGGCACGTATTTCCTTGATCGTCCGGTCTTCCCTGTCCATCTGTATTTCGTTGAAAACAGTATCTTTCGATTCTATCTTGATCACCGCATAGGCTCCATCCTTCAACTGCTCATCCAGCGTCTGCCTGAAGCTTTGTGCCTCACCCGAGATGTAGTCCTGCGCAGCGAACATATAGCCAGTGTTGTTGGTCTGCTCCCTGATCGTTGGTATCAGTGTGTTCTGCACCAGGTTATCCATGCTTCGGTATTTGATAGCGATGTTGATGAAGTCCTCCTCGTTGGAAGGCAACTGGAACCGGCCTGAGATCATCACAGTGGCCGTTACCTGATCGATAAAGCGGATAGGTATCGGACGCATTACGCCCTCTATCTCCTTGCTGTCGGCTCCTTCAGCCAACACCTTCACGTCAATGAACTTTTGCCAGGGAGTGATTTTCGCAAAACCTCTCCATTTTATACCCTGATCCATTTCCACCCCGGTGTTACCTGTGGGGTAGACCAGGAAGTACTGATAACCCGGCTCTGCCCAGAAAAACATGTACGGCATGGTGGCCAAAAGAGCGCCTGCCAGAACGGTGGCCAATGCTGTTCCTCGTGAAAAGAGCATAAAAAAAGCCGGTAACCGGCTGTCTGAATTTGGATCGCTAAATGACGACATTCGCCCCGACAGCGCAGATTTAAAGAAGAGCATCAAAAGCCCGAAGATAATTGCCAAAATTCCCAAGATTGTCATAGTTTTATGGTTTTAAGTTTAACATTCATTTCAATATATTATACTGAATATTTAATATAAATGTTTCTATAATTTCGATGAACTGATATTTTTAAACGATTATTCTGAATATGTAAAATATCATAGAATTTTATCTCACAGGCATATTACTCTGAATATAAGCATATTACAATATGACTTTTCGAAGGTAACCCGTGCTGAAAAAATATTTCTTCTTTCATCGAAATCAGGTTCACCTTTAACGTCACCCACTTTCTATCTGGTCACTTTGGAGCGCAATGCTTTCGTTTTGCATCCTATTCTCACTGCGTTTACAGGGAATCATGAGAGTACAAGTATTTCAATCCAATTGATATGACTGTAGTTTCCAAGCGTATTTTTTTGAAATAGATGATTCATTACATCTTTATTATTTCTATTTTGAAGAAATAATTATTTAACTATTACAACCAAACCAACCTAACTATGAAAAAGATAGCATTCTTTTTTCTGTCAACCTTTCTCCTGGCAGCATGCTCACAAACAGAAAAAACTTCCGCCACCGATGAGGATACAGTGGAAGGCGTGGCCAGCTCCGACGAAAGCGAAGCAGGCGCACAGCCACTCGCCGCAGTGTGCGTGTGGGACAACCTCTCCGTAAGAGCTGAGCCTAACTCAAAAAGCAAGTACATCACCTCGATCAGCATTGGGGAAACACTGACCCTGCTGGGAGAATCTGCCGTTGACTCTGCCGACAACAACCGTACATATGCCAAAGTAAGCCTGGCCGATGGCAAGGAAGGCTGGGCACAGAGCCTGTTGGTGATTGAGGGAGGCATGGCTGCTGTGTTCACCGACGATGTTTCAATTTATAAAAGACCCGACCTGCTCACCAAGTCCGACAAAAGCTTCAGCCAAATGGACATCGTAGCCATCAAAAGCCTGCAAGATGACTGGGCGGAAGTTGTTGGCAAACGCAATGAAGGCACCTGGATAGAAACAGGCTGGGTGAAAAAAGAGAATTTGTCGCCAAAGCCTGTTGATATTGCTGCCGCCAAATTTGGCAGGATCGCACTGAACGAAAAAGACATGGCAAAGAGAAAGCAGGCCATTTCCGACATTGTAAACAATCCTGATTTCTCTGGCTCGACATTTATTCCAAGGCTGGAGGGCGAGTTGGAGGGAATGGATATTGACCCACTGGCTGAGCCGGCCGACAGTGTTAGCACAGGGCAGTAGTTCCCACTTTTATATGGCCCGCTCTACCGGGCGGGCCATATATTTACTTCTTTTGTGGAGTGATGCAAAAGCTATATACTTCAGGCGATTGGTCGTTCTTCCTCAGTCAATCATTCCACCCCAGGTTTCTGGCGCCAACCGAACACTACGTGCAATGGAAGCTCACCAACGACTGGGACGACTACAATGAGCTGACCCATGCCACCCGTTTTTTTGATGAAGCGCAAAAGAAACCCACCCTGGAGGTAGATTCACACTTGCTAATGAAGGGGGGAAAACTGAAGGGCGCTCTTTTCATCCTGCGTGGCGAGCTGGCAACTATTGAATCGAGGTATCCGATACCGGAGCCGGAAAAATCTCTTATCCTCAAATACTTCCACATCATGGAGCGGGGCCAGGGCATTGGCCAGCGATGGCTGAAAGAGGTCATCATACCCTACTATGGAAAGCTGGGCTTCGCCGATATCTACCTTAGCTCCAGCCACCCAAAGTCGTTTGGCTTCTATGAGAAGTTTGGAAAGGAAATAGCCACCTACACATCAGCAAGTGACAATGGGTTGCTGACAAGGGAGGGAAAGTGTTTTAGGGTAGCGATTGGGTAGTAAAAATACGGTCGAAAGCAGAGCATTTCACCAAGAGGGCAAATAAAACACCTTTCGTACCTTAAGCCTTATCAAATGCCAGGGACATTGCACCTTGGTTCACTGAAAACAAGTCTGCGAAAATGAAAGAGTCAATGAGAGAAACTTTATGGAAGCAGTTCGGTGCCAGCATCGACATGCTTGAAAATTCGCTGAAAATGTGCCCTGCTGAGCAATGGGATACTGGCAACAAATTCTGGTACGTGGCCTATCACTGTCTGTTCTATCTCGACTACTACCTCACGCTCAACCCAAAACAATTTTCGCCCACTCCTCCATTTACGCTCTCTGAGTTTGATCCGAAAGGTGCCATGCCCGACGAGGTGTACAGCAAAGACGAGTTGCTTGACTATTTGGAAGCTAGCCGGAAAAAATGTTATGAGTTGATCGCCAGCATGACGGAAGATATTGCCGACCAGAGGTGGGTGAACGACTACAAGAACTATTCGGTTTTTGAGATGCTGCTCTACAACATGCGGCATGTACAGCACCACGCAGCTCAACTAAACCTGCTCCTGCGTCAGACAATTGAGGACGCACCAAAATGGGTGTCGCAGGCCAGGGCAGGCTCGTAATATGCCTTTTCTGGTCGAGGCTATCTTCCTGCCAAATCACTATCATTCTACGAATACTCATCTATTTCAGGCAGTTCCTCATTTACTGAAATTCGAGGGTGAACTTACCTTATTTTAGTTTCCGCAAACATCACCAGTCTTATGAAAGCTCGGCTTCGAGAATATTTAGTGCTTGTCGCTTTGCTGGTCGACTACCCCGAGCAGTTAAAAATTGTGGAAAATAAATGTTCCCTTATGCAGTCAAAGTCCTGATACAGGCACTTATTCCAGGAAGTCGATTGGAATTGGGCATTGGCACAAGAAACACCGCCAGCCAGGCTAAGACAAAAGCGGAACTACTCTAAAACAAGTTGGCAGTACAGATAAACCCCGTGTCATTTTGATGCGGGGTTTTTATTTACTTCACTACAGGTAACCAATTGCGTACCCAGTGAACAAAAAAAGGCATCTCAGCTCACACTGGCACGACGTCCCTCTCCTGATGTTAACCAAGCGGCAGCTCAACGGTAAACTCTGTGCCAGCGCCCAGTTCACTTTGGAGATGAATTCTTCCTCCCAGCGATTCCACTTGCGTCTTGGTCATAAACAGCCCTACTCCCTTTCCTTCGACGCTTTCGTGAAACCGTTTGTACAGCCCAAAAACCTTCTCACCATTGGTTTTGAGGTCGATCCCCGTGCCGTTGTCTTTGAAGGTAAGCACGGTATACCCGTTTGACTGATCACTTTTTATGTCGATAGTCAGCGGTTGATCACGTTTTCTGTACTTAATACTATTGGTAATGAGGTTATGAAAAATGCTATGCAGATAGCTCTTTAAACTGTACACTTCATCTGTTTTTGAAAAATCGATATTTATCCATATATCATTATGCCCCTGCTCATGCCCTATCATCAATTGAATTTCTTTCACCAGCCCACGCAGGCTTATTTTTTCCTTTGTTTGGGTGAGCTGCTGACGCACCTGCAATACCTGATCCAGGTCTTTGATCACCTGATCGAGCTTTTTTGTGGTGGACTCCATGGAGGTTAAGCACATCTGAAAGGACTGCTCGTCGAGTGCCGAGGACTTTAGCAGCCCTGAAAGCCCAAGTATATTGGCCACCGGCCCCCTCAAATTATGTGAAACAATATAAGTAAACTGCTCAAGTGCTACATTTCGTTGCAGCAGGTCATTGGTGATTCTATCCCTTTCCTTTTCAAGCAGTGTTTGAGTAGTTATGTCTCTCATGGCCCCCACCATTCGCTCCGCCTGGCCCTGGCTGTTGCGAATAATCAGGCCCCTATCGCTTACATAGGCCAATTCGCCATTTTTCCGATAAAACCGATACTCATCTTCCCACACATTTGCTCGGGGATCCTCTATGCAGCTCATCATGTGCTGGTGCACACGAGCCTGATCTTCCTCATGCACCTGTTCTATCCATCCATCCTTGAGCATTTCATCGGCTACGCTTATCCCTCCAAATACTTCAATGAAAGTATTTGAACGATACACCATGTCATCCATCAGGTTCCAGTCCCAAATCACATCTTTCGTAGCCCTGGTGACCAACTCGTACCTCTCATTGCTCACCTTGATTTGTTCAAGATGATTCTTCTCTTTCGTGATCTCATGGGTGGCTACGCTCATGCCGATGAGTTCATTATTTTCACTAACAATGGGGTGTATACTTACTGAAAACCAGCATTCCGGGCGGTCAGCATTTGCGTAGTGGGACTCGTAGACCAACTTTTGCTTTGAAAGCGCTACACTTTCCAGTGCTTGCCTTACTATTTCCTTCCTGCCTGGCAGCACAATGTCTTCATATTTGGCACCAATTGCCATGGTGTTGCCTGCTTCTCTTTTAGTTAGTTCATCAGCTTGCCGGTTGAACAACAGAATCTTTCTCTCCTTGTCAAGCAGCACAAATGCTGTATCGGTGTTTTCCAGTACATTTTTAAAATTGGCCTTGGCCTCTTCCAGTGACAGAGATGCTCGCTTCTGCTCGGTTACGTCCTGCAGTATCCCGATCACCTTCACTGGTCTGTTGCGCAAGCCATTGATGATTATCTCGCCACGGCCAACTACATGAAGCAACTGGCCCTGCCTGGTAATCACTCTGCATTCTACCTCAAAAGGCGACGATGCTGCCATAGCTTCCCCAACTACTGCGTGCACTCTTTTCCTGTCTTCCGGATGGAGGTGCGAAGTGATCACATTGACGTCAGGAACAATCTCCCCTGGCTCATAGCCAAGAATGCGATAACACTCATCAGACAACCGAAGAGGGCCGACCAGTGAATTCGGCGACTGCTGAAGGCCCATCTCCCAGCTACCCACCCTGGCAATGCGCTGAGTCATGCTAAGATGAGTCTCCTTATTCTGTATCTCCTCCTGGGCTCTTTTTTGGTCTGTAATATCGTGCACTATAGCAATCAGCCGCAGAGGCTCGCCACTTTCCTCATCACGCACGAGCGTTCCCCTCTGACAGACGAAGCACTCGCTACCATCCTTTCTGATCAGCCAGTGTTCCATCCGGCAATCTTCTCCCGATACAATCATTTGCCCAAGCGTGGCCTCCACCAACCTTTTGTCGGCAGGCAGCAAATGAGCAAAATAGAGCTCCAGGGTCACCGGTACCTCATTTTCGGTGTACCCGAAAATCCCGTACATCTCTTCTGACCAAACCAACTGTCCTCTCAGGGGGTTCTGGCTGTCCAAAGTCAATTCCCAGGTACCCATACTGCCGATTTGCTGCGACACGAGAGAGCGGATTTCTTCGCCAGGCAGCTGCTTTTCAAAATTTTCGTAGGTTTCGTTAACGGCCTGCAAGAGCCCCTCCAGATTCCGGGGCGTAGTTTCACCCGCAGGAAGAAACTGCTCAAGCTGCCGCTGTAAAAGCATGTTCAACTGACCAGGTTTTAGTAAATCAGGAGCCTGACGGTCGTTCTCCTCGGGTATATACATAGTGGTTGTACGAAAATTCTTTACAGAACTTTTAAAGAAAAAAAACTTGATGGTTCCAGGGGGAAAGCAATTGCTACCGAAAGCCCGCTCACAATTTTAGAGAAATTAGCTGAACGAGCAAACATAATGGAAAGGTATAGTTCCAGCCATAACTACATAAAGCCTAACAAAGGGTTGAGTACTTTAAACGCCGGTACTACCTGGAAAAGAACAAAAGGCCGCACCAGCCAACGCTGGTACGGCCTTTCAGGGCCTGAATTGTATGCCTATTACTGTACTGTTCTTACTCTTACGTCGCCGTAATCGCTGCTGACATTGATGGTGCCCCCCTGGCCTGTACCCAGTTTGCCACGATACTCTTTGCTGTTGTGGTCTTTCACCACGTAGTTGAATTCGAAGGGCACGCCTGAGTACGACATGTCGCAGTACTTCAGGTTGGCTTCCACCGAGGCGTTGGCTCCGCTCTCAAGGCCAATGTCAAACGAGCCAAACTTGCCGTCGAGGCTGATGCGCTGAAAGCCCTTGGTCACCTTGCGCACGGTGAAGTCCCCGGAATAACTCGTGGTCAGGTCCATCGACTTCCGCAGCAGATCGAGCTCAAAGCCCGAGAAGCTCACCCTGCCGGTGATGTTGTTGAGGGAGCCAAATTCCACGCTGCCATACTTAGCGTCGAGGTTCACATCCAGCAACTCCTCAATATCAAGATCCGAAAACTGGCTATTGATAGTGGCGTTGCCCACCTTGCCTATGTCGAGCTTGCTGTACTTCACTGTCATGTCGGTTTTTTTGGTGCTGGTAATGTCACCGCTACCAAACGACAGCTCGAGTCTCAGGTCGTTGGAAAATGTTTCTGCTTTGATATTACCGTAAGCAATGTCGAGGGTGGCCGGGCCATCGTAGGAACCAATGTAGGTGTCGCCAAAGCTGTTTTTCACCGTTAACGGTAGGTTCGATGGCATTTTAATCGTGTAGTTGATCTCAAACTCTTCGTTGTTCCTGTTGTTCAGACTGCCGTCAATTCTGGTTTCGAAAGAGATCGCCTGCGACGACTCCATGATGGTGACGTTGATCTGGTCGAGCATCTTCATGGCCCTCGACTCATTGCGGTTATCTACTTTGATGACTACCTCCACGTCTATCTGTGGCTTGTCCCAGGTGGAAATCTCCACTTTCCCAAACTTATTCCTTACCGAAAACGCCAGGCGGTTGTCATTTACCTTGTACGATTTCGAGACCCTCTTCTCTTTTTCCGAGCCCTGAGCACTCGCCAGGCCTGCCACAAACAGCAGACAAAAAACCAGTGCCGAATATTTCAAATGTTTATACATGTTCTGTTTCATGGTCTTTCTCTTAAATAGAAACTGTTTCCTCCTGCGCTTTTTTCTGCCGAATCCGCTGCAGAAGACTGATTTGTTGATTTAGAATTTCGACACGCAATTGGAGATTGCGAATCACTGCATCCATCAGTTTCTCATTATATTGAAAGCTTTTCAATTCTTTTTTCAAGTCCATATACATGGAGTCAAGTTTCTCCACATCCTGCAAAAACTCCTCTTCAAGATCGCTATTGGCCAGGCGAAAGTCTTCTATCTCCTGCTTCTTCTGGCTGATCAAAGTTGTGTAATAGTGATCAGCCTCCACAAACTCTTTGTACTCTTCACTTACTGCCACTTCATTTCCCCCGGTTTCCTTGTATTGCATCACCTTTTCCACTGCAAACCAGGAGCTTGTAAGAAAGAAAAACACTGCTGCGACTCTCCAGGTCCAATTCCACATAGGAACGGGTTCCTTTTTGTCTTTTTCAAGCCCTTTGCTAATGTTGGCCCATACCTTATCGGAGGTTTCCTTGTCATCAAACTCCTCCTTGTGGTTGCGAATAAATTCTTCTAAACGACTACTCATAATTCACCTCCGACTTCAAAATTTCTCTCAATCTGCTTTTCGCTCTATTAAACTGCGACTTCGATGTTGATTCTGTTATGCCCAATATGTCTGCAATTTCACGATGATCGTAACCTTCCAGCAGGTAGAGCGATAACACTGCTCTGAAACCGTCCGGAAGTTGTGGGATGGCTCTCTTGATCCTCTCCACACTTAACAAAACTTCAGGATCATTTTCAAGCGAAGTTTGCTCATCGGCAACATCCACTTCGCCAATTTCCTGGTCGCTCATTTCCAACTTTCGTTTGCGAATATGGTTGATCGCCTTGTTCACCACTATTCGCTTTAGCCAGGCACCAAAGGTGGCGTCACCCTTGTACGACTGAATATTACGAAAGGCACTTAGGAAAGACTCCTGCAGGATGTCTTCAGCATCAGACTGGTTGTTCACAATGCGCCAGGCAACATTGAGCATGGCTTTGTTATACAGTTTGTAAAGCTGGTATTGCGCCTCTCTGCTCCCCTCCCGACAACTGTCGATAAGGGACTGATGGATATTGACAACGGCGCTTTTCCCTTCCTCCGTCACTGTATATGCTTGTGAATCCTCCAACCTGTATGCAATTGCTCTCTCCAAAACTTTCGAAATTCTATACCAAAGACCTTAGGAGAAACAGAGGGTTGCATGAGGAGGTTAAATGTGAAAAATTGTTCTATTGTTTTTGCTGAATACCGTCGTACTCGTCGTCCGGTTGGCCGTCATTGTCCCAATCGAGGCGAGAAACGAACCTGGCCTGGTTGTTTTCCAACACCTGAAAAAAGTAGCTGTTGTCACCTTCGTCGGATGACAGGTAGAGGCTGTCGCCAATGAAATGCCAATGCCCCCCCGACTCAAAAATCAGAGAGTCTTTAAGATTATAGTAGCGTGACATGTAGGTTCCATTGCTGCTAAAGGTAGTTCGGATTGGCTTCATTTGAAGTATGCTGTCCCAGTCACCATTTTTTATAGTCAGCGTGGAATCTGTGGTGCCGTTGGCGATAGTATGCTGGATCAGTTTCAGCGACACATTCCTCCATTCGCCTTCGAGGAGTTCGTAGTTGTCGGGTTGGCGAGCGCAGGAAGCCAGCAAAAATGTAAGACACAGAAAAGAATAAATAGCCTTCATGGGACTACGTTTAACAATATAAGTAGAATTAGTTCAGGTAAACCCAGGACACTTACTACAGCTCACTAAAAAATAAACTAATAACTCCGACTAAAAGACAGTCTGCCTACCCTAAGGTTTCTCTTATTCCAAAAAATTTAGAAACCTCCCACCTTAAAGTAACAGCTCTTTTATTACATATTTACTCAAACTCTGCTACTTATCCCTATAACCCTGAATAAATTATTTGCGCTTATTGCCATTATAACAATTGGCATTAGCTGCACCAAAGGCATGACACCGGCTTGGAGGTCGGTAAGGCGCCGGTGGTTAGCAATGAGTGACAGAACAGTGCTATTTTAGAAGTCGCCTTCGCCACCTTCGAAGTCCTCTCTTTCCTCCCGGCCTCCGCCTCTTTTCTTCTGGTTGAGCCGGTACACAAAGCTGACCATGAACTGGCGGGAGCGCCACTGGAATTCGCTCTCCTGATAAAATGTCTCTCCCTGAGTGATACCTCTCCACTTTCTGGAGTTGAGGATATCTCTCACACTCAGGTTAATAGTGCCATTTCCATTGAGGATGTCTCTGTTCAGTCCCATATCGATGGCATAGTAGGCCAGCCTTTCACCTTGAGGTGTATTTTGAGGCGCTCTGTAGAAAGCATTCACCTGATAGTTGACTTTCTTCCAAAGTGTGACCCTGGAGTTTACCCTCCCGCTCCACGTGTAGGTATCGGCGTTGAGAGATTCCCCATTGAAGTCACCTTCGATGATACTCCGGTAGAAGTTAAAATTCAGGCTTGATGTCCACCAGTCAAACCAGTCTTTGGAAATATTTGACTCCACGCCGAAAGCATTTTCGAAGGCGAGGTTGAGCGGCTGCGAAAACGTTACACCATCGGCATCTACGTAATTCACCCGCTGACTGACGTCGCTGGTCCGGCGGTTGTACACACCAGCGTATATGGTAGATGTTTTTCCATTGACCAAATAGCCGATTTCATAGCTGTTGGTAAATTCGGGATTCAGGTTCGGATTACCCGTGCGTATGTTCCTTGCATCGCTGAAAGAAGAGAACGGGTTCAGTTCCCGGAACCTTGGCCGACTGATCCTGCGGCTATAACTCACCTGCCACGAATGCGTTTCGTTGAGGTGGTAGTTAGCGTGAATACTCGGGAAAAGGTTTGCGTAAAGACGGTCGTTTGTTTCGTCGGTTTGCAGCAACAACGTCTGGATGTCGGATAGTTCAGCTCTCAAACCAGCCTGGTACGACACCTTGCCATGGCGATTGGCAATCAGCCCGTACACAGCATGCACATTTTCTGTATAACGGAAGTCGTTAGTGAAGTTCACAAGATTATTCCATATGCCAACGGAGTCCTGCTCTTCCACGAGGTAATTGGTGGAAATTCGCCTGAAGGTACTTCTGAATCCGGCTTCGAATTTTCCATCCTTAGAAAAAGGGTGCACGTAATCCGACTGAACCAGGAGGTTCCTTTCTGTTTCATCGTTTAACGACCGCTGACGCAACATGATCATTTCAGGATCCTCGCCGTCGAGCAGGCGCTGTTCAATATCGGCATCTTCCGATTCGTTATTGTCCCGGAATTGGGCATATGCCGTTAGTTTGCGGTCTTTATCGTCAAATGATCGCTCGTAGTTCAGCGTCACCTCTGAGTTCAGTTCATTTTCCTGCTCGGTATTGACCCGACCGGTTCTGTTCTGCAACACGTCGTTGCTATTAAAGTCTTCGTAAATCAGGTTGTTCACATTCTCGCCATCTTCGTACCTCACCACTCCCGATACTGTAATGACGTCTTTTGGGGTCACAAAGAAATCGGCTCCGGCTCGCAGGTTGTGTGCCCAGCCGCCCCTGGTTCTGTCTTCGGTTCTTCTTGTGATAAATGAGGTATCAGGAAGCGTATATCGCTGAAAGGAGCTGCCTCCGCCCGGGCTCTCCCGGTAATTGGCCCCATAGTTGACAAAGTAGTTTATTTTCTCCCTGCGAAAATTAACATTGGCACTGGCTCCATAGTTGGCCGGGTAGCCGGCATTTAACTCAAAAGATCCATTTACCCCATTTCTGTCGTCCTTCTTCAGTACGATATTAATAATACCCGCCGACCCCTCCGCCTGATAACGAACCGAAGGATTTGTCACTACTTCAATGCTTTCGATCAGGCTTCCCTGCAACGACTGGAGCCCGTTGGAACCGCTGATACCCACCAGCCCCGATGGTTTTCCATCAATCAAAATTCTTACGTTCTGGCTTCCCCGAAGCGCCACATTTCCATCGGTGTCAACAGTAACAGAAGGCACATTGTCGAGCAGTTGCGTGGCAGTGCGCCCCACGTTGCTTGGGTCTTTGCTCACGTTAAATATGCGTTTGTCGAAGCTCATTTCCATTTGGCCTCTCTCAGCCTCCACCACCACTTCCTGCAAAGTTTCGCTGTCTGCTTCGACAGCTATGGTGCCCAGATTCATACGCTTCTGCCCCTCCGACAAGGTTATTCCCGAAAAATACTTGTCCTCGTATGAAACAAACTGTACCAGGCTGTAATATGAGCCTGGTGCCAACTCAATTTTAAACTGGCCCTGAAGGTCGGTAACAACGCCGGATACAAGGCTGGAGTCGGCCGTGTAGAAGGAAACCGTGGCGAATTCCAAAGCGTCACCGCTACCTGCGTCAACAATTTTGCCTACAACATCCACTTCCCCTCCTTCCTTTTGAGCAATAGCATCCGCTGACGTAAATAAAATGAGTCCTGCAATAAAGAATATTGTTGGGCGTGATAAATTCATGATAACTTTGTGTTGCTGAGCGAAAGAGAAGTGTGAAAATTTGCCTGAAACAAATGATGAACATCACATCTTGTCGCCGGGTATACTATTTAGTAAGTGTTCCAACGTCTATTTTGTTCAAATCTTTATGTGTTCGGCACATATACCCGATCAACGGAACGCAAGTCGAAGTAAATGAGGTGATTAACTATGCAGGTAATTGACTTACCCAACAACACTGAACATGCACGGTACTTTGCCAGCCTGCCCGACGGGGGGCCCGTTTACCATGAATTTCATCCTGAGTGGATCATAGTAGAGCCATGGAATGCGATTTCCTCACTGCTTATTCTACTCCCGGCAGTTTATTGGGCATTCAAACTTAACAAGGAGTTAAAGAGCTACCTTTTCCTTGCTTACTGCATGCCGTTGCTGTTTTTGGGCGGACTTGGCAGCACACTCTTTCATGCATTCCGCAATAGTGAGTTTTTCCTATGGCTGGACGTGTTTCCCACAGCCGTCTTAACCATCTCACTCAGCATCTATTTTTGGATCAAAGTATTACCCAGATGGTGGCAGATCGTCTATATCATTGTGCCTGCGGCAGCTGTCAGGTATGGAATGTATTTTATTGTGTCGCCTCATACTGCACTCAATATCTCCTATGCCATTACGGGCACCCTGCTTTTTCTGCCAATTTTGCTATTGCTAAACAAGATAAAGTACCGTTATGCGGGAATAATAGGTGCTTCGATAGCGCTTTTCGTATTAGCGCTTGTTTTCAGGGAACTCGATGCCTGGAAGGAAAATGCACTGCCCATGGGCACGCATTTTCTATGGCACATATCGACCGGTGTAGGCGCATTTTACCTGGCAGAATTCCTTTACAGATTCCGTAGGCTGGAGAATTTAAAAGGCGAGATTTACTTAGAAGCTGCTTCCTGAGCGTTTTTCAAAGCTATTTCAAAATCAGGGGACACCTCCAGCGCTTTATCAAACATGGCTTTGGCTCCAACATTATCGCCCTGAGCCTTAGCAGCCAGCCCCTTGAGGTTATACAAAGCGGCATGCATGCTTACTTCCTGCGTGGTTTCATCTGCTTTAGGAAACACGATCCTGGTCTCCTTCAATTCCGGCTTTGCCAGCAGAATGTCGGCTGACGTGTTTACTTCCACGTAGTGCTTCACCTGTAGCTGAAGAAAAGCCATTTTGTACAGTGTCAAAGGATTGTTTTGTTTCATGTAAAGCGTCTCGTACTGTGCGAGTGCTCTGTCGGGCAAGCCAAGGCTTTCGTAGCAAATAGCAGAAAGCTCCAGCATCAATGGGTTGCCGGGGTTGGCCCGCAGTGCTGCCTGGGTCACGATTGCGGCGGATGAATAATTTTGAAATTCGTAATATAAAAGAGCCAGTGAGTCAAGTAGCGCCGGATTTTTGCTGTCAATGGCAATCATGTTATAAAGCGCCGTTCTGGCTACGGCAGCATCGTTGAACAAAGAGGCCATTTCAAACACTTGCTTGTTTCTCTTGAACTCAGGTGTGGACTGAGGCGAATCCTGAGCAAAGGCTGCGACCACTCCAAAAAGCACCAACATCAACGTACCAACTACTCTTTTCATATTTTTCTTAGTTAATAAGCTTCTTTAACAATCCCGAAATTAACTTCCTCAGTTGAATCACGAAATATTTACCCACGATTTAACAACATTTAACCGATCCTGCTACCTAAATCGATCGGCAGTCGGCCCGGCTACACGATTTAGCCAGCCTGTTAGGTTTTCAACTCCTTTACGGGCTTCAGGCCCATCTTCAACCCTGTTTTCAGCATCAGCTCATAGGCAGGTCCAAATTCATTGCGGATTTCGCCTTCCATGATCGCTTCCTTGATCACTTCCTTGATTTCCCCAATGGGCTTGGAAGGAGGAATGCCAAAGGCCTCCATGATCATTTCGCCTGAAACTGGCGGCTGGAAGTTGCGCACATGGTCTTTGCCTTCTACCTCAGCCATTTTCTGTTCCACCAGTTCAAAATTACTGAGATAGCGCTGTACCCTGTTGTGGTCTTTGCTGGTGATGTCGGCCTTGCACAGCTTCATCAAGTCTTCCACATCGTCTCCTGCTTCGAACAGCAGCCGACGAATGGCAGAATCGGTCACCTCCCTCTTCACCAAAGCGATGGGTCTCAGGTGCAGCCTGACCAGCTTCTGCACATACTTCATTTTTAAGTCCATGGGCAGGCGCATTCTTCTGAAGATCTTGGGCACCATGCGAGCACCCCTGTCTTCGTGGCCGTGGAAGGTCCAACCTACCTTGTCGTTGAAGCGCTTTGTGGCTGGCTTGGCGATGTCGTGCATAATGGCTGCCCACCGTAACCATAGATCGGTGGTGACCTGACTAACGTTATCGAGCACCTTCAGCGTATGAAAGAAGTTGTCTTTGTGCGCCTTGCCATTGATCACCTCCACGCCATAAAGATCCACCATTTCGGGAAACACATATTTGAGAACTCCCGCATGGAACATGAGCTGAAAGCCATAAGAAGGCGGGTTCGACAGAATGATTTTATTAAGCTCGTCCGTTACCCGCTCCATTGAAACAATCTCTAACCGGTGGGCATTTCTGGTAATGCCTTCCATGGTATCGGGAGCAATGTCGAAGCCGAGCTGCGCACCAAACCTGATACCCCGCATGATTCTCAGGGGATCGTCTGAAAAAGTGATATCGGGATCAAGCGGTGTTCTGATTGTCTTTTTGCGCAGGTCTTCAATGCCATTGAAAGGATCGACAAGGTCCCCAAACCTTTTCTTGTTAAGGCAAATGGCCATGGCGTTGATGGTGAAGTCCCTGCGGTTTTGGTCGTCCTGGAGGGTGCCATCTTCCACAATCGGCTTGCGGCTGTCAGTCCGGTAGCTTTCCTTACGGGCGCCAACAAACTCAAGCTCATACTCGCCCCACTTGACCTGAGCAGTGCCAAAATTTTTAAAAATACTAAGGTTGGATTTGCCCTTGAGGCTGCGGGCCACTTGCTCTGCCAAAGCTATGCCACTCCCAACACACACAAAATCAAGGTCTTTGGATGGACGATCCAGGAAAATATCTCTCACAAACCCACCAACAACGTACGCCTCCACACCCAGCTCGTCTGCAGCTTTACCAACAATGGCAAACACTGGGTCGCTCTCCAAAACGCTGAGTATTTTATTCACATGCTCACCCATGGCACAAAGTTAGCCCATTCTCAAGAAAGAATAGCATAAGTAAGAAAAGCTGTATCAGGCTTTTTTCATATCAAAAAAGAAGGTCGTGCCCTCACCCAGTGCTGTTTCCACTTCCAAACGACTACCCATGTTCTCCACAAATTCGTAGCATAGAAGCAAGCCTAAGCCGGTTCCTTTTTCATCGTTGGTGCCGGATTCTGAGTAGTGAGTTTCGTGCTTAAACAGGAGTTTAAGTTTGTCTTCAGAAATACCGACACCATTATCTTTCACCCTAATCCTCACCAAGTCGCCCATATCTTCCGCCTCCACTGCGATGGCTCCATTGGCTTTGGTAAATTTGATGGCATTGCCCACCAGGTTTCGAAGCACAACAGTTAGCTGAGGAGCATCACCCAATACCATAAGGTTAGCGGCTGACTGGAAGGTGAGGGATATGTTTTTCCTTTCAACAAAAAGCTTGAAATGAGAGGTGATCTCCGCCAGAATCGGTTGAAGCAAAACCGGCTCTATATTGGTTCTAATGCCGTTCATTTGCGTAAGCCCCCAGTGCAGGAGGTTATCGAGTACGTCAAATGACGCATCCACGCTTTGCTTGGCTTCTGGCGCTACCTCCCTGAGTTCTTTCAAGGTTATTTTCTTACTATTCAGCAGGTCCAGCAGCTGTTTCAGATTGGCCACCGAATTCCGCAGGTCGTGGCCAATGATCGAAAAAATCTTCGACTTGGTTGCATTCATTTCTTCCAGCTTTTTTGCCTGGGCAGCTATTTCCCCATTTTTTGCCTGTAGCTCGCTGTTGTGCTGATTCTGAAATTTGGACGCCCTGAACAATGCAAAAGTCAGCGCAATCAGAAGCCCAATGGCTACAAGAGACAGAATGATGTAGTAGTTCTTTGCCCTTGACTCCTGTTCATTAAGCGCCTTTTCCGTTTCAAGCAGTTCTATTTCTCCCTGCTTGCTTTCGAGGTCATACACAGCCTCAATGGACGCTATGATACTTTCTTTGTCAGCGTTATAAGTGCTGTCGCTGATCTCAATATATAGCTTGTAGTTGGTGAGGGACTTCTCATAGTCTCGTTTGCCTTCATACCCCCGGGAAAGTACCATATAGGCCCGCATGGCTATCAGAGACGACCCAAGCTCCTGCCCCATCTCAAGCGTTTCTTTTCCTTTGCGGATGGCTTCATCGTACAACCCCTGCTGAAGATCGATATTGGCGAGGCGCTCAAAGCCAAGTGCCACTATGCGGCGATTGCCCGTCAGCCTCCCTTCCAGTATGGCTCGCCAATTATAATCCACCGATTGCTCCACGTCGCCCTGATTAAAATGAATGAGTGCTATATGGCTATAAAATATCGGAATAGATGACCTCAACCCCAGCCGGTTAGTGATCGCCAGGCCCCGGGTGCAATAGTCGAGGCCTTTTTCATACTCACCAAGAGAGATAGAAATACCTCCAAGATCTCTGTAGGCTTCTATCAGCGGCTTCTCCAACCCCAATTCTTGTGCTAATGCCTCCGACCGTTGATAGTAGGTCAGTGCCATGGTGTAGCTACGTTGTTCAAAAAGGTTTCTCCCGGCAGATAAAACTGCACTGACGAGACCTTCGGAGGGGCCGTACTGTTCGAAAATCCTGATGGCGTCCAAAGCATTTTTCAGCCCGTCAGCGTAGTTTCCCTCCACCCAGTGTGTCCAGCCAAGCTTCTCATATCCCCTCGCCCTGGCATAGTCAAACTCTTGTTGCTCGCCAAGCTCCAATAGTTTTTTGGCATAGAAGAAGCCCGAGTCTACATTGGACAGCATAGCAACATCTGCCTTTGACGAAAGCTCATCGACAATGGATGAATCCGGCTTGTCCGTACCCTGACCAGTACCTCTTTCAGGGAGAAAAAGAGCCAGCAAAAGAAGGCAAACAGTAGACTTACTCAGAAAGATGAACTGTCCAAAATTATCTCTCTTGAAGAACATGAACTATTTGGTTGATGGTGCTTTAAGGCTTGTAACACCAAATGCTTTTGGGGCACTTAGCTTACAGCTCACAATTTCCATTTTTCAGGTTCGATAAATATATGACTTAAGCACTTTGAATAAAACTTTCGCTCTTCAATCTTTCCCGGCCCAGGCCTTTTGAAGAAACCTAAGCCAGTTTCCGTGCATCACTTGTTCAACTTCATTTTCCGAATAGCCTCGTTTTGTTAGCAAATCTGGCACTGTTTGCAGGTCAGCTATCGTGTTTAAATCGTAAGGGCATTGCTCTTTCCCAAAGGCGCCATCCAGATCGGATCCAATGCCTATGTGCAAAGCATTGCCGGCCAGCTGACAAATGTGATCCATGTGGTCAATCATTTTTTCAAGGTTGCAATCCATGGCCCGGGGAGTCGATTGGCCCCGCACCCAGCCGGGCACCATCATCCAGGCGTCGAGCGCTCCCCCTATAACAGCGCCACGACCGATTAGCTCTTTGATTTGCTCGTCGCTGAACTGGCGGTTGTGGTTAACCAGCGCCCGGCAGTTGTTGTGGCTGGCCCACACCGGGCCCTGATAATGATCCAAAGCTTCCCAAAAGCTGTCGTCGCACAAGTGAGTGGCATCCAAAATAATCCCGAGCCGCTCCATTTCTTTCAGCAGCTCCCGACCTTTTGGACCGAGCCCTCCAGTTGCATCGGTGCCCTGGGCATAGCGGCCAGGCCCATAATGCGCCGGGCCCAAAGCTCTGAGACCGTAAGCATACGCTCTTTCAAGATGAGCCACAGTAACAATGGAGTCTGCCCCTTCCAAACTCAGGATATAGCCTACTGGCTTGCGCTCATTTGGCTGCCCATTGCCCCACAATGCAATATGCTTATTGAGTAGGGAAAGGTTGGTGATTTGAGTCATTTCACCGGCCTCCTCCATGGCTTTGTACCAGGCCAGCTGCCCTTGCGTTTGCGCCCAGGCTTGCTCAGGCGAATGCCACCCGGGCAAAGGATTGCCACGTGCTACATAACGGGCAATTTGCGTGGCCACCACCAGGCCGATGTTTCCCCGGCGAAGCTCCGGCAGCGAAACTACTGCTTTCGCTCTGTCAGGCTTGTCGGTTAGCCCTTCCTCCCTTTTATTAATGTCAGCTACTGGAAGTCTGATGTCCCTGTTCCATTCCATGGCGTTCATGGACAGGTCAAGGTGGGCGTCGATGGTGAACATAGAGGATTTGAAATTTGTCGATTTCAAATTAGGAATTAGTCCTTGCTTAAAAAAAAATCAGGAGCCGGAAAGCAGTTCTATGGCCTTATCAAGCGCACTTTCTTCATCAACCTCCACATCAGGCTTTATACCGACACCTTCCCAATTGGTTTTTGTTATAGGGTTGATGGCCCGACCGACGGGAATGATGGCCACAATTGCTTCTGAAATGGTGTACCGGTTAACCGGATGTGCCCCGCCGCCAGTAGTTTCACCAACAATGGTGGCTCGCTTGAGCGATTGCATGTTGTAGGTAAACTCCTCAGCCGCTGAAAAAGTATAGTCGCTTGTGAGTATCAAAAGCGGCTTGCTTTGGAGATCGGGCCCTTCAATCTCCTGCAGGGTGTAAAAATCGGTACTGGAATCGCTGTTTCGGAAATAAAGCGTATTAAGGTGAACAGGCTTGCTTCTATCGAAAAAATAACTGGATATAAGCTGCACTGCTTCTGGTGAACCACCACCATTATTTCGAAGGTCAAGAATCACGGCTTTAGCTCCTGACAGCAGCGTCATTTGTTTAGTCAAGTCGGCCCTGAAGGCACTAATCGGGTTATGGAAACCCGTGATTTCAAGGTAGCCTACCTGATCGGCCAACATCCTGGCCTTCCCAAATCCATTAGGGTAACTGGGCACTTCCCTTCGATTGGAAGTGCTTCTGCCCCGACTGCCCAGCCTGATTCGCAAATGTTTGTCGCCGACTACCGACCTCACCTCCTCGTGCAACAAATTGGCCAGCTGTTCGTCAGTCATTTCTCCATCAAACTTCCCTTCCCCCAGGCGTTGGAGCAGGTGGTCACTCATTTGCTCTGCCTTGTCCTCGTAGATGTAATTATCTTTCAGCGCAGTCGCCAGGGCTTTCACCGTCGACTCTACATGAGGGGCTGGCCTGGCGTCGCACGCAAAAGCAACCACTAAAAGACTGAAATAGAAGCATTTGATCATAAGGGTAAATATAAAACCATCTACACTCGAAATGGCCCCCATTCCGGGGGATTTTTTCCCGTCCGGTTACCTTAACGAGAAAAACATAAATTGGCTATATTGGCTCCTCAACACCAAACCATCTATCATGCGGTCTTTCATTATCCTGCTTTGTCTCAGCGCAGTGCTGTTATCTTGTTCAACAACTCCGGAAGAGAAGAAACCCAATATTATTTACATACTGGCTGATGACCTTGGCTATGGCGATGTAGGAGCTTACGGACAAAAGTTGATTCAGACGCCCAATATTGACGCATTGGCGAAGAATGGTATGAAGTTTACCCGCCATTATTCCGGAGCCCCTGTTTGCGCCCCATCGAGGTATGCACTGCTCACCGGGCTGCACATGGGACATTCGTTTATCCGGGGCAACGACGAATGGCGGGAGCGGGGCGCCGTGTGGGATTTTGCTGCCATGCTGGCCGACTCTACCCTGGAAGGGCAGCGCCCGATACCCGACAGCACGCTTACGATGGGCGAAGTAATGCAGCAAGCTGGCTACAAAACAGCACTTATTGGCAAGTGGGGACTGGGGGCACCTGCCTCCGAAAGCACACCTAACACACAAGGCTTCGACTACTTCTGTGGTTATAATTGCCAAAGACAGGCACATAATCTGTACCCCACACATATTTGGGAAAATGAAAACCGGATTTACCTGAACAATGAGTTCATGGCTCCCGGAGAAAAACTGGCAACGGGTTCAGACACACTGGCTGAGTCGAGCTTCGACAAGTTCTACCAGGCTGATTACGCTCCCGGCGTTATGCACGAAAAGGCGCTGGGCTTTTTGCGTGAAAACAAAGACAACCCCTTCTTTCTGTATTATGCTTCTCCTCTGCCGCACTTGCCTTTGCAGGTACCAAAAGAGTACGTGGAAAAGTATCATGCCATTTTTGGTGAGGAGCAGCCCTACCTGGGCAACCTTGGCTACTTCCCTCACCGCTACCCCAGAGCTGCCTATGCTGGGATGATCAGCTACCTGGACGATCAGGTGGGTGAACTGGTCGCAACACTGAAAGAATTGGGGATTTACGAAAACACACTCATCATCTTCACCAGCGACAATGGGCCTACCTACACTGCCGGTGTGGACTTCGAGTATTTCAACAGCACCGGCCCATACACGAATGGCTATGGAAGAAACAAAGGGTTTGTGTACGAAGGGGGAATAAGGGTGCCGATGATTGCCAGCTGGGAAGGCAAAATCAAGCCTGGCACTACCACCGACCTTGCGTCAGTTTTTTACGATGTGATGCCGACATTTTGCGAACTTGTTGGCATAGCCGCTCCTGCCAAAACAGATGGAATCAGTTTTTTGCCCACTTTACTTGGGCAGGGCAATCAGCCTGTGCATGAGTTCCTTTACTGGGAGCTGTTGGAATACACCGGGCAGCAGGCTGTGCAAATGGGCGACTGGAAGGGCGTCAGGAAAGGGATGTTTGAAGGCAACCTTGGCGTTGAGCTGTATAATTTGAAAATCGATCCAAAGGAGCAAAATAACGTAGCGGCCGAAAACCCCGAAGTCGTAGCACAGATTGAAGCCATCATGAGCCGGGAGCATGAGCCGGCGGCGACTGAGAAGTTTAAGTTTGAGGCCCTTGGAGAGAAATAGGAAACATGGATGGTAAGCCATCTCGAAAGTGGTGGACGCCGGTCAATTATACATCACAAGGGAGACCCTTGCAATATTAGAGGAAAATAGCAGGAAGTGCCGGTACGTAAGAATAGGCGGCAAAGAAAAGACACAAGACGCTACAAACGGAATTTATGGTTAGCCATGTTTGTAGTGGCGAACGCCAATTGAATAACTATCACAAGGGAGACCCTTGCGATATTGAGGACAGCAAATAACTTATAACCTTACAACACAAATAACTATGAATCAACCACCTATCTACCTCATCGTTACCTGGAAGGTGAAACAAGGCCAGGTCGATACAGTCATCAAACACCTCAGGGAAATGGTTCCGAGGACAAGAGCGGAAGCGGGTAACCTGTTTTACACGCTGCACCAAGGCAAAGACGATGACCACACGATCGCCCTATACGAGGGTTACAAAGACGAGGCGGCCCTACAGGCTCACCGTGATGCAGACTACTTTAAGGAAATAGTGCTGGGCAAAATAGTGCCACTGCTTGAATCCAGAGAGGTGTTGCTGGTGCATCCGTTGTAAGGAGCGCAGGAACAACTCATCCAAACAAATCTGAACTCAAATACCTGTCACCCCTGTCGCAGGTAATACACACGATCACGCCAGACTCCAGCTCGGAAGCAATCTGCAAGGCGGCGTACAAGGCGCCGCCGCTACTCATCCCAGCCATGATGCCTTCTTCTCTGGCCATGCGGCGAGTCATTTCTGTGGCCTGATCCTGACTCACGTCCACCACTCTGTCCACTCTTTCTGGCTCAAATATCTTGGGCAGAAACTCCGGCGACCAGCGTCGGATACCTGGGATGCTTGACCCATCGGTCGGCTGGGTGCCTACGATCTGGATATTCTTGTTCTTTTCTTTCAGGTAGCGGCTCACCCCCATGATGGTGCCCGTAGTGCCCATAGCAGACACAAAGTGCGTCACTTTTCCCTTGGTATCGTTCCAAATCTCGGGGCCGGTGGTTTTGTAATGGCCTTTCCAGTTGTCGGGATTGGCAAACTGGTTGAGGATGGTATAGCCATCCTCGGCTGCCATTTTATCGGCCAGCTCTCTGGAGTATTCGATGGTTTTGGCGGCTGGTGTTAAGATCACTTTGGCTCCGTAAGCTTCCATCGACAGCACCCGCTCTTTGGTGGAATTGTCCGGCATGATCAGTGTCATGTGCACCCCCATTACCTGGGCAATCATGGCAAGGGCAATCCCCGTATTTCCGCTCGTTGCTTCCACAAGCTTATCACCCGGCTTGATATCGCCACGCTCCAAAGCGCTTTTGATCATATTGTAGGCTGCCCTATCCTTTACACTTCCGCCAGGGTTTTGCCCCTCCAGCTTAGCATATATAGTTACGTTCTTATTGGTTGGGATTTTTTCCAACGCTACTATTGGCGTGTTGCCAATCAAATCGAAAAGCTTCATTGAGCAGATTCTTTGAAGATGAGCAGATCAGTTTCCTCGGTATCGCTATTGTACATGCGGGCCTGGTAGTAGACTTTCGTGTTCGGAGCTACGCTGCGAGTCAGCCACACATTGCCACCAATCACGCTATCATGGCCAATAACGGTTTCGCCACCTAAAATGGTAGCACCAGCATAAATCACCACGTTGTTCTCAATGGTCGGATGTCTTTTTGTCTCCGCATCTTTTTTGTCGACACTAAGAGCTCCGAGGGTTACACCCTGGTATATTTTAACGTGGTCGCCAATGATGGTGGTTTCTCCTATCACCACACCAGTGCCATGGTCGATGCAGAAGTGCTCGCCAACGGTAGCAGCCGGGTGAATGTCAATGCCTGTTTTGCCGTGGGCATGCTCGGTAATGATCCTTGGAATCACCTTCACACCAAGCTTGTGCAATTCGTGCGCAATGCGGTAGGAGGCAATGGCGTAAAAGCCGGGATATGTGCGAATCACTTCACTCTGGCTTTTGGCAGCCGGGTCGCCTTCGTACAGCGCTTTGATGTCGTCGATGATTTTTGAGTGAACTTCTGGCAGCTTATCAAAAAAAAGCTTCGCCACATCTTCCAAATCCACTACGCCCTTCATGGGATTCAACGTGAGCATCTCATCCAACTCAATCTGAAGTTTCTTCAGGTGTATTTCCAGCTCTCTTTGCGACGAAAAAGCCCGCATGGAAAAATCAGGAAACAGCGTTTCCAGCAAGTCCACAAAAAACTGTGACACTCTTTTAGGGCTTGGGCACCTTGGGCACTCCAGATGATCCTTGTATAATTTATCTAGAAATTCCTTCTGCATGATGTATCAAACTGTTTTTTGAGAAAAGGGTTCCCCGCAATTCCATGAAAGGACAGGAATTGTCGCAAACTGGCATTCTGTTGATGTCATTTGACTAAGCGCCCCTCTTCCGATAGTAGTAAATATCGTGATAATTGTTATTTAACCCAGAACATCCCGCTACTTAAACAAATTCGTTATGAGCACATCAAACAAGCCATTGAGTAAAGCTATTGTTTTAGCTGGCTTTGCTACAGGCACACTGGATATCCTCTCCGCTTTCGCCAGTGCCTGGGTCAGAAATTCCACCACCCCTGCAGCGGTGCTCAAATTCGTTGCCAGTGGTGTTTTTGGTGTTGAAGCGCTCTCTGGTGGAGCAATGATCGCAGTTTTCGGCCTGCTGTTCCACTATCTGATAGCCTTCTCATGGTCGGTTCTCTTCTTTTTGCTTTACAGCAAGGTCTCAATTTTACGAGCAGGGGTTGTACTTCCGGCGGTGATTTACGGCCTCTGTGTGTGGCTGGTTATGAATCAGGTAGTGCTCCCGCTGTCCAATACGCCTAAGTTCCCTTTCAACCTGACCTCAGCCATCATTGGTTCATGTATACTAATTGTGGCCATTGGCCTGCCAAATGTGTTGCTCGCCAGAAAACATTTTGGTTCCTGACAGGGCATCATTCTACTTTCATGATTTCACCTCTTGGCCCGACGCCCGCCTCGTTGAAAGGCTCTATCTGGAAATAATAGGTTTTGTCCAGGTCCATGGCTGTGAAATAATACTCATTGGCACCGTACACCATCACGCTGTTGTAAAGCTTATCGGGTGCAATCCCTGTGTAAATGTTGTAACCAGTGGCATCGGGCATCTGCTCCCATTTGAGCCAGGCATTGCGGCGTTCACTGTCGCCACGGAGAACGATAAAATGCCGGACAGGTGCTGGAAGTGGCTTGTTCTGCTTACCAAAAACCCGGAAGCCACTAAGCGCAAACTTGCCTGTGGGCATATGAATGTTTTCCATCTTCAGGTAGCGAGCCCTAATGGGCTCACTGAATTCGATGTAGTCGTGAGGCACATCTGTTTTATTTTGTCCCTTGTTAGCAGCCACCTTCCATTTCTTGCCATCCTCTGAAACGTAGATAATGTACTGATGGTAGAAACCGGTTGGCTTGCCAAGGAAGTCAGCATCCTGATCCGCATAATTGATTTGAATGGCATTCACCTGGCTCACCTCGCCGAGGTCGGTTTGGAACCACTCTCCCTTGTTGCCAGTAGCGGCGCTCCAGTAAGTTTTAATGCTTTCATCCACCGCCTGATTAGGAGCAAAACCTCCCAAAGTAGACGAGACTTGAACAGGCTTATTGTAGTTCAATAGCATCCAGCCGGTAAACCTGCTTTTTAAGTGATCAGCCGGGCCATTTGGTAGGTAGTGAGGATAGTCGCCGAAAGTGGTATTGCAATACAAGATGCCGTCGTCATCAAACCCTGCTGGCCAAATGCCAAGGCGGCGTTCGAAGTTATTCTTCACGCCAATGACTATCGTAGAAACATGCCACCAGTTGCCCGACAAGTCCTGATAGGTGGCACCATGCCCGGCCCCTCTGGCGAACCCTCCCGGCTTGTAGGCAAAAGGATTGTGCGACTGATATGTCCATGGCCCCAGGGGTTTGTCGCTGGTGTAAACTCCGTCGGCATAACCACTAAATTCTGTGCCGGGGGCGCCGTATTGCAGATAATACTTACCATTGTGCTTGTTGACCCAGGCACCTTCCATGAAGGGGTCAAGAAAAGTATTGTCGGCATGCTCACCAAAGCGCTCCCAGCCGTGAATGCTGTCATTCAGGTGGATCATATCCACTCTTTCTCCAATTGGCTGCAAGGTCTTTCTATCAATTTCTATCCCGTACATAGGGTAAAAGTTGCTGGAGCCGTAGTAGAGATAAATGCGGCCGTCATCATCTTCGAGAAAAGAAGGATCCCAGGCGGCACCCTCAAACTTGTCCACAGCCTCCGTCCAGTCGTCCTCAGTAGGATTGGTACTCATCCAGAGCGGAAACTCTTTTGTATGAGTAGAGCCAATAACAAACAGTGTATCGCCCAACACGAGCGTGGCCGGAGCACAAAGCTCATCATAGACATCGTGCCACGGCTTCAGAAATTTACGTGGTACAAAATTCCAGTTGTACATATTGTCGCTCCACCAGTAGCCCCATTGGTTGGTCGAAAAGAGATAGTATTTGCCTTTGAAAACAGTAATGACAGGATCGGCCGTGGCCCGGTGTCTCCCCATTTCACTGAAGTTGGGAATGGGCGTGTAGCCGTAGTCGATATTGATGGGGTTACAGTAAGTTAGCTGTTGGGCATACACAGATAAACTAAAAAAAAGCCCGATGAGCATGACAAAAAGGAATCGCATGGTAGAAGTATGTGTTGCTAAGCAAATGTAAGAAAACGTCGCAACGATCATTTACCTAATTGAATATGAGTTTAACGGTTATATTAGCTATTAGAAATACATTAAGCCGACATGACGTCACTACCGAATAATTACTACTCCTCCCGCAAAAGCTTCCTTGTCTGGCTCATCGTACTGCTACTTGCCTATCTGGGCACAGCTAACATCTATCGGTCTATCGTGTCGATGCACACCAGTTCCATCCTTATCTCTTTGGCTATTTGGATTCCCGTCCTAGTCTTCATTCTCACCATATTTTTCGGCACCGGCTATACCATAAAAGACAATGTTCTGATTGTAAAAATCGGGCCGTTTATAGCTGATAAGGTCGATATCAGAGACATTTGGACGGCTCATCGTACTTACACCCTGCTATCGGCACCAGCTAATTCCATCAGGAGACTTCGGATAAAGTACAAAGGTGGCGAAGTAGTCATTTCTCCGGATCGAGAACATGAGTTTCTGGCAACCCTGAAGCAGCTCAATCCAACCATCGAAGTGCTTGTTTAAAACCGCCTTACTGCCGATCATCTATTCCACATCTTAGGTTTTTGATCATTATTCCTAAATTGAGCTTTACTCAAGCTTAATCCACTCCCAATGAAACTCGTTAACCAGCTGATCTTCGGCCTTTTTTTTGCCACTATCCTTTACTCTTGCAGCCCCTCTGCTCCCAAAGAAGCCGAGAAAAAGCGCCCCAATATCGTGTTCATCATGTCGGATGATCATGCCTACCAGGCCATTAGTGCCTATTCCAACAAGCTGATTGAAACACCCAACATCGACCGGATTGCCAAACAAGGCATGCTGTTTACCAATGCCAGTGTTACCAACTCCATCTGTGCACCATCTCGTGCCGTTATCCTCACTGGCAAGCACAGCCACCTGAATGGCAAAATCGACAACAACTTCCCGTTTGATACTACCAATGTCACCTTCCCTCAGCTTTTGCAAAAGGAGGGCTACCAAACGGCCATGTTTGGCAAGCTGCATTTTGGCAACAGCCCCAAGGGTTTCGATCAGTTCAAAATTCTGCCGGGCCAGGGGGCTTACTATAACCCCGATTTTATCACTAAAAACGAAGGCAATATCAAGGTAGAAGGCTATGTGACCGATATCATCACCGACATGACGCTCAACTGGCTGGACAAAGAAAGAGATGCTGAGAAGCCTTTCCTGCTAATGTACCTCCACAAAGCGCCCCACAGAGAATGGCTGCCTGCAGAAAGGCACTACACAGAGTATATCAACAAAACATTTGAAGAACCTGCTACGCTGTTCGACAACTACGAAGGCCGTGGCTCCGCAGCCAAAGAGGCTGAAATGAACCTGCTCACCCACATGAACTGGGCCGGCGACTCCAAGATCTATCCGGACGTGATGGATGAGCTCGGCATACCTGAAACTGCCAACTGGGACAAAGCCGCTTTCAAAAGAGAAGTTGGCCGCATGAATCCTGAGCAAAGAGCCAAATGGGACGCCGTGTATGGCCCCATGAACGAGGAGTTCAAGAAGAACTACCCCAACATGACCCGGGAAGAGAAGATGAAGTGGCGCTACCAGCGCTACATGCAGGACTACCTGGGCTCCATAGCCTCTGTGGATGAGGGTGTGGGCAAAGTACTTGACTACCTGGAGCAAAACGGCCTGGCAGAAAACACCATCATTGTTTACACGTCCGACCAGGGCTTTTATTTGGGCGAACACGGCTGGTTCGACAAGCGATTTATTTACAACGAATCGTTCAAAACCCCATTGCTGGTGAAATGGCCGGGTGTGGTTCAGCCAGGCACCACCAACACCCAAATGGTGCAAAACCTCGACTTTGCTCCCACGTTGCTATCAGCCGTGGGTGCAGAAGTGCCCGCCGACATGCAGGGTGAGAGCCTGATTCCCCTCCTCAAGGGCGAAAATGATAGCTTCAAACGAGATGCTGTTTACTACCACTACTACGAATATCCGGGTGTGCACATGGTGAAGCGCCACTACGGCATAGTGACCGAAGACTACAAGCTGGTGCATTTTTACTACGATGTGGACGAATGGGAGCTTTACGACCGCAAAAAGGACTTGCAGGAAATGACCAATGTGTACGACGATCCGGCCTATGCCGATGTGGTAAAAGACCTGAAGGAAAAGCTGGCCGGACTAAGGGTGAAGTACAAAGACTCGGAGGAGTTGGATCAGATGTATATTGAAAAATACAAGGAACTCAAGTAAGCCTGCCGATCATAAATGAAACCGGAGCCCAGTGGCAACGGAGAATAGATTCGGAGCGATCTTGAGTGGCTTTGTGGTGTAGTTTACCGGCTCACCAAGGCTCAGGCCTGTAGTTGAGGCCCTGGTATATACATCCTGCTCAAGCAATAGTTGGACCGATAAGTTTGGGTTGATGAAGTAAGATGCCTTTGCCATGAATGCAAGACCTGGCACAAGCGTTGTGCGCCTTGCTTCATCATACACAAAAACATCAGGAAACGACGAGGAGCCGTACGTTTCCGTTGCCAGGTAAATGTTACTAAAAATCAGTCCGGCGCCTGCCGACAACTGAAAAGGGGTGCCAACAGCGCTGTAGTAAGGCTTGAGGTGATACATGCCGTATAATTTGTGGCTGCTCTGAAACATGTAAACGGATGTTCTGATCTCGTAACCATTCCTGCTGCCGTACAAGTTGACCACATCACCATACTCATTCTGGAAGTCATAACCCACTTCGAGTGTATCGCTGAGCGAGTAAGAAACGCCTATTCTAAATATACCATCATGCCCTCGTCTGCTGTCACCATACTTGCTGTCAAACTGCAAAGGGGTGTAGTTCTTTTCGATTTTTCTAACCATGCCGTTTAGCCCAAGCCCGTAGGAAAGGCCAAAGTGAAACCGGGGGCTATACTGCGGATGCCGTCTCGCAATTGGCGTCTCAGTGAAGCTATAGTTACGAAGCCTTCTCTTACCCTTTTCCGATGGCCTTATCAAATGCAAATCCTGGTTGGTAAACCTTGCAAGCCGACCTATCGGAAGTTGAAAGGCAGCCTTTTCTCCCGCCACTTCATAGTCAAGATGAACGCCTTTGGCTCCATCCACAATACCCGCTACTATGCCTACCGGCGTAACAAACAGCACAGACCCCACCACCAGATCAAAACCTCGTCCAAAATAACCGGGCTCGTTGGAGAAAACGTAGGTAGCCCACAATGACTCCCCAACTAGTGCCCCCCAACCAAAGCCTCTACAAAAACTGCCCTTCTTGAAATAAGCAATCCTGGCAATTTCTTCAGCGCTCAGCTCCTCCACCAGCAGTTCATCTCGTTGTTGAAAATGAAGAAGCCCGTTTTCCTTGTCGAAATCAAGTAAAAAACCCGCAACCTCGGTTCCATCTGTCTTTATCGCTTTTATCAGCACAATTTTCCTGTCGTCTACAGGCAATGCAATCTGACCAAAGGCAGCGCAGCTATGCCACATAGCGACACAAAAAAAGACGCATTGCGTAAAAATGTGTTTATGCATTTTCGGGAGAAACTAATGAAAGAGTCTCTGAAAATTAATCATTAGCCAGAAATAAAAGCCGTTTAGTGAAAAAATAAAATACTAGCATAATCGATCTCACATACATTATCGGGCGCAACTCACCAAAGCAGAAGATTATGGAACTAAAGCCCGAAAGGGCCGTTATTAAGTCAATAGGATTGCCGAAATATGGAGGCTATGAATACCATTCATCTGTTTGGACTTAGAATAGATGAGCCCATAGTTACAATCACCGACCTGCTGGTGTCGGCGCTGTGTATTTTTTATTTCTACAAGCTTCAAAAATCGGGGAAGACCGGGAAAGTGTTCATCTGGTTCAAGTACTACTTTCTCCTGATGGGCATTGCCACAGCGCTCGGCGGCTTGCTCGGACATGCGTTTCTCTACGCCTTTTCCTTTGGCTGGAAGCTGCCCGGCTGGATCATCAGCATGTTCGCCATTATGCTGATAGAAAGGGGAACTATTGAGCATTCAGGGGTGCTTTTTAAGGAGTCGGCAGTGAAGGTGCTGAAAGTGATCAACATCCTTGAGTTGCTCACCTTCCTTTGCCTCACCATTTTCACACTCAATTTCTTCTTTGTAGAATTCCATTCCGGCTATGGCTTGATGTTCGTGGTGCTGTCGTTTGAAGGCTACCTCTACCTGAAAACCAGAAATGCTGCCAGCAAAAACATACTCATAGGCATTGCCTTTGCGGCAGCGGCGGCACTGGTCTTCATGAACAAGCTGTCGCCCCACCAATGGTTCAATCATATAGCACTAAGTCACGTGCTGATGGCTGCGGCTACCTTCTTTATTTATAGGGGGGTGCGAAAAATTGAAGTGAAGCATAGTAAGACAATGGCATAACCTAAGTTACATTTGGATTCCTTTTGGAAGTCTTGGTACTCCTGTCATCGGCTCAAATAGAATAGAATCCTAAACCAAGTACTTGCATTCTCATCACCGAAGATCACCCGGGTTTCTTTCCTAGCCGGATCATTCCTCCAATCCCAAGACCGGATAAACTACCGGATAATTGCAGGGCCTCACTTTTAAATCCGTACGATAGGTTTCCAGTGCGTAAACTCAGTATGATCCTATCATGCATTCGGTAACCCAAGGAGGGCAGACTGAATCCGATAAGAACATCGTTGACGTAAGCATCGTTTCCTCCCGTAAAGCTGATCGTACTGAAGGCACCCACTCCCCAGAATAGCTTTTCACCCAGGCTAAAGTTCCAGGCAAAGTTTGTTCCAAAATTAAAAGACGTAGCGTTTCCAGAGATATCATTGTAACCTACTCCAAGTCCGAGCAATCGATTATTTTTGACAGCATAGGAATAGCCCGCACCTACTTGAAAGACATGTGCCTTGTGGACTAATACAGAGTTGAGTGATCCGTTGATAAACGATTCTCCTTTGTTGATTTGGGCATGGCCTGCAAAGGCAAACAAAAGAAATAGCGTTGCGATAGAAAGTCTTTTCATGCTGATTTTCGTTAGTTTTTTAAACGAAAAATTAGAGCAATTATAGTGCCTAAAAGTCCTAAATGTCATTTTCTTGAAAAATACAATATCAAACCTACCAGACAATTTCCCAGCACCTTTCCGGCTTTTCACATTACCACTGAACATAGATTTTGTAAAACCTTTAGCCCTTTCTGTCGCTATGCGTTATATTTAAATTCTACTTAAACTTTTGATCAGATGACATTGAATAGAAAAGACTTTCTAAGAACGGCCGGGCTCGCTGGTGCAGGGATGGTACTTGCCCCCACACTTAGCTCCGCCAAACCGGCCAGAGCCAGCAAATACACCTTCCAGCTTGGCCTTGCCAGCTACACCTTTCGTGAATTTTCGCTGGATACCACGATAGAATACACAAAGCGCCTTGGCATTTCCAAGATCGCCCTAAAAAGCATGCACTTGCCGCTAGACTCGTCAGAAGCAGACATCAAGGCAGCTGCCAAGAAAATAGCCGATGCCGGCCTTGAGTTGTACGGCGCCGGCGTTATCTACATGAAAACGGAAGCAGAAGTGAACCAGGCGTTTGCTTACGCAAAAGCGGCAGGCATGAAAATGATCATTGGCGTGCCCAACTATGACCTGCTGCCGTTGGCGGAGAAAAAAGTGAAAGAAACTGACATCAAACTGGCCATCCATAACCACGGCCCCGGAGACGACCTTTACCGCAGCCCCAAGGACGTTTACGAAAAAGTAAAAGGGCTTGACAAGCGTATTGGCCTTTGCATGGACATTGGCCATGTGGTGCGTATTGGGGAAGATCCCTCTGTGTGGGCTGAAAAATTCAAGGATCGGATTTACGACATCCACCTTAAAGACGAAGACAAAGCTCAGGAAGATGGCAAGCCGCTTGAAATCGGCCGTGGTGTGACTGACATACCGGCGTTTCTGAAGACGATGATCAAAGTTGGATACGCCGGCTATATGTCGCTGGAATATGAGAAAGACGGCAAAGATCCGCTGGCGGGTGCTGCTGAGTCCTTCGGCTATGTCAGGGGAGTGCTTAAAGTGATTTAACAGAAATTTCTCGTAGTTGCCACATCAGGATAAGTTTGACTTTCCCGGTGTGGTAACTTTTTTTTTTAATTACCTGGCAAATTTGGCCTTCCGTTGATTAGAAAAATACCCTGAACATCATGTTGGGTGTAAGCTTTAACCCAGCCTGGCTGATAGTTTCCAGGTTTCCGGCGGCAATGCGGTAATAGGTTCCTAACACATTTTCATACGCCGACAGGTTCCAGATAGAAAACCCGGCCTGACCTCGCATACCTGCCCTCAAATTAAAGTTATATCTGGCTGACAAGTCAATGCGGAAGTAAGGGCTAACTCTGGCTGCGTTGGGGAGGTCGTAGCTGATAGTCCCATTAACTATTGGGTTGGAGGCATTTACAGCCGTATAAGGCCGGCCTGTGTGCCAGCTAAGGCTAGTGGACGCTTGAAAGCTATCCCTGGTATAGCCCGCACCAATCGTTAGGTTGTGCAAAATATCAAGGTTATTGGGAAAGGCGCTCACCGACAGTTGAGGAAAATCATATCGATTTTTAGCCACAGCATAACTCGTCCAGGCAGAAAGCTCTTTAAAGTCTCTTTTCACCAGCACGTCCACACCAAACACCTGGTAACTACCATTTGACCTTAGGTACTGGAACTGGTTTTGGAACCCCTGGCTGGAGGTAATGATACCCTTGACCAGTTTTAAATATGGCTCTGCACTAATCAACCACTTGTCGGGAGAATACAGCAAGCCCACCGAAGCCTGCTTGCTGCGAATAAGCGGAATGCCCACTCCATTGGAAAGAACCCATCTTCGTTTCTCGACACCTAAAAAGTCGTTTTGCAAATCGATCACCTGGGTAGTAAACTGGCTTTTTTGTTCAGCCAGCAGTTCAAGTGCAACATTTTCGGCCAGCTTCTGATGAATGGAAAGGCGAGGCTCCAGGGTAAATTGATCGAGCGTAGAGTAGTAGTTGGCACGAAGCCCTCCACTTATGTTGGTGTTGTTTGATGGCGTAGAGTGATTGACATTAGCAAACAACACCTGGCTTCTGTTAACCTCCTTTACATACCTTCTGAAAGCTGGGTTATTCAGCACTTCCAAATTACCAATGCCTACCTCTGTAAGTTGCACACCTCCCGTTACATCAGTGGTTTCATTAATAAGCAGTCTGGTATCGATTTTGAAACCGACATCCAGCACTTCATTTTCTTGCTCTAGCCGTTGGTTATTGGGAATGTTGTTGTTAACGCCTCTGAGCTTGTACCACGACACAGGCACACTAAGCGTTGATTTCACTGACCGACTCCACTCCTTTTCATACCGAATGCCTGAAGCCATACTCTGCTGAGAAAGACTACTTGCCTTTGACTCCCTTACCCCATTTACTTCAGCATTTTCAGTGTAGGTCAGGTCGTTAAAAATTTGCAGGAAGCTGAGACTTAGCTTGTCGCCTTCTGAAATCTGGTAGTTAATTTTTGCCGTTAAATCGTAAAAATAGAAGTCTTCGTTGCTATTCAGCAGGCTATCTCCGGCCGAAACCCTGGCGACGTCGGTGTTGCGAAATGCCCGGTCAAAATAGTTGTCGTAAGTAGGCGTTCTGACAATATCAGCCATCGACCTGCGCCCGGCCACACTTATGGAAGCCCTGGAGGATAGTGGTGCAGTAAGGTAGCCGTCTGCACTTAGCAGATTGATGCCACCGCCACCACTCCACTCTTTGGCCACTTTGTCGTCGGGTTTGATCTCAATGGTGCCGGAAACTCCTTCTCCCAAGCGAGCGCCGGTGCCATTTTTTGTCAGGATTACTTTGTCAACGAAATAGGGATTAAAGGCAGTGATAAGGCCATAAAAATGACTGGACTGATACATTTTTATATCGTCCCAAAGTATCAGGCTTTGATCGTTAGTCCCGCCTCTAATGTTGATATCGGAAACCGACTCGTTGGCGCTTTGTATGCCCGGCAAAGCCTGCATAGTATACAGCACATCGGGCTCGCTCATGCCGGGCAGCACCTGCAATTCCCGGGTTTTCACCTCAAATGCCCCTGAAACGGTTTTTCCCACTCCGCCAACAAGGTAATTGGAGATAAGAACCTCTTCAAGCTCCACTGTTTTGGCTGCGAGACTGATGATCAGACAATCCGTAACTTTTTTTTTAGCCAGATCTATTTCCAGGGGTTGATAGCCCAGGTGCCTTACACGCAAAACGGATTCTGGTCCCTCAAGCGCTAACTCAAAATATCCTTCCACATTGGTAACAACCGAAGTTGACAGATGGCTTACGACGGCCGACGTCACGGGCTCGCTGGTTCCCACGTCTTTCAGGTAGCCACAGATCACCCTGGCGGTGGTCTCCAACTTTCTTATAGCAACAAATCGATCATCCAATTGCTCGAATTCCAGGTCGGTGGCCTGTCGCAGGTACGACAGACATTGAGCCAGGCTTAAGGCATCATCCGGAAGATCAACATAGAGGTGGGCAACATTTTTATCTGCATAGGAAAATGCAATTTCATACCTGGCCTCAAGAATTTTGAGAACTGATAATAACGGCTGCGCATCTTCTTTTTGCTGGCCAAAAATGTGTGCTGCCAAAAAAAGGAGTGGTAGAAGGAGAAAAAATTTTACTTTTCTATTGATCACCAGACAAACGAACCAGGTTCTCTTCACGGTCAAACTTTATATTGAGCGGAAGCGTGATTGACTTCAGAGCAAGATTTATGTTGTCATGCGTAAAGCTGCCAGTAAACATTTGATTGGCATCCACACGAACCAGTTTTACCTTAACGCCATACTGCCTTTCAAACTCCTCCACCACCTGACTATACGGCACACTTTCAAATCTGCTTTCGTTACCTAACCAACCCGGGCTATCGTCGGCACCTAACTCCAAAGCCGCTGACAAACCGCCTATCAAACGCCACCCCTGGCCTTTTTCTAATATTTGCTCGGTGCCTTTTGACCGAACTTTCACCGTTCCTTCATAGCATTGCACTTCAAAATACCCTGTTCTGCTCTTCACATTGAACTGTGTGCCCACAACAGTGACTGTACCTGACGAGGTCTTCACATCGAAACGGGAGCCGTGAGAGACTTTAAAGAATCCTTCGCCACTTAGTTCAACTACTCTGGCTTTGTTCCACCCGCTTTTACTGTAGGTGAGGCTTGAGGCTTTATTCAGTGCAACCTCTGAAGAATCAGGCAAATAAGTGGTGGTTTTCGTGGCCGCCAGTACCCTGACCGTCTCATCTCTCAACAAGAGATAGCCTATGACAAGTGCTGCGCTGAGCACTAGTAGCAAAGAGGCCGCAACCTTTAGAAAATTTCGTTGCCATATGGCGACAACTCCGACCTGGCGAGGAGCGATAGGCAATCTTTTCTCCTCGGCCTCAACATCGTAATCAGGAGCTTTCATCCGTTGCAAAAAACCTTCAGTTCGCCGTAGCTTTCGATACGTTTCGGTTTTCTCGAACGACAACCGTTCCGACTCCGAAAGCGTTTCGGCCAGCCATTTTTTCACCAAGTCTTCTTCGTCCATAATTTTTACTTCTTAATAAAAACAGATGAATGCAAGAATCTCCTACCTGCCACATTTTTTGCACAATCAAAAATCGCCCAGCTGCTCCCTTATAATTTTGTATGCTGTGTATATCCTCTTCTCAACTGCCTTGCGACCTATACCCAGCATGTCGGCAATTTCCTGATGCTTTTTTCCTTCTACCCGATTCAACATAAAAGTCACCCGCTGATCCTCGGTCAAGCTTTCGAGCGCAGCATGAAGTCGCTGCCTGTATTGCTCTTCCTCCATTGCAAATTCAGGCGACTCAATTGTGTATCGCTTTGCTTCTGCCGTCTCCTGATACCGTAACGCTGTCTTTCTTTTTGCCAGCTCATTTAACATTTGGTTGTTGGCCACTGTAAAAAGGAAGGCCCTGGCCTTTTCAGGTGGTACGTTTTTGCAGTTATTCCATAATTTCACAAAAGCTTCCTGCACAATATCTGCAGGATGGTTTCCGGCACCGTACTTATAGTAGAGAAAATCATGAAGGTCTTTTGAGAGCGCTCTGAAAAGTGTTTTAAACCTGCCTTCATCACAAACATTTCGCTTCTCATGGCTCATATGAACCCCAATTTAACAAAGTTTAGGTTTACCGGTAGGAGTTTTCAGTGTCAGCCGGTTTAATTACCGAAAGCAGGGCAAAATCCTATGCAGAGACAAATTACATTTTTGAAGCAGTTCATTGTATTAATGAGCCTGGTGATATCGGCGATCTCCTGCCAGGAGCCTACTGAGGATATTACGGAGCCCGGCAAAGAAGCGGCTTTCACCAAAGGATCGGCCCTCGGGCAGCTGCTGCAAAAAATGTCGCTAAAGGATGGCTCCGACGATAATGTAATAGACAATGCCAGTTGTCTGACGCTGGTGCTACCGGTAAAAGGAAGCTTCAGAGGAAAGGCATTTACTGTTAGCAAAGAGGCTGATTTAGCTGTTTTACAGGACATATATTATTTAAATCCTTACCAGTCAGACCGTTTTCTTTTAGACTTCCCCTTGCGTGTGATCAAATCCGATCACACGGAGGTGGCAGTTTCCAGCCAGGAAGAGCTGGACATGCTGGCTGCCCTGTGCGTTGGCAACGGACTTGACGACGACATCGAGTGTGTCGACATCGAGTATCCGATCTCCATGGCCACCTACGACCTGCAAAATCAGATTGCCGACATCCGAACAGTAGCCGACGACGCCTCTCTTTTTCAGCTTTTAAATGAATTTAATAACGACGACCTTCTTTCGATCCAGTTTCCTATCCAGGTTGCCACCAGCATAGGGGCGCAAGTGATTGAAGGCAATACTGCGCTACAAAATGCATTTGACACAGCGCAGGACACCTGCGATGAGGACGATAGAGTCTTTTACAATACAGGCCTGCCACTTGCCACGGGAAAGCTGGAGCTGTTGTTAACTGATGCCCCCTTCCCAATTGATTTGATTGAAGAAGCCAACGTCACAATAGTCAAAATTGAAGTGAAAACCGGCGATGCAAATGACACCATACCTTTTATTACAGTTTTTAACGAGCCGACAACCTTCAATTTGCTCGACTTGAGTAATGGCATCACCGCAAAGCTCAGTGAAACAGCATTGCCGGTTGGCTCCTATTCATTCTTTAGCGTATACGTTAGCGAGGGAAGTGTGCTACTGAAAGACGGGCGACTATTCGATCTCAAAATCCCATCAGGCGACAAGAGCGGCATTAAGGTAAAACCAGCCTTTGATATTGAAATAGAAGAGGGTGAAAGTGCCAGCTACTTACTGGACTTTGACGTTAGCAGCAGCTTTGTGGTGAGAGGCAATTCAAACACTCCTGCGGGCATCAACGGGTTCAACTTCAAGCCAGTCATCCGAACTTCCAATCAGCATGCTACCGGCACTCTTTCTGGTACCGTTAACGACCAGAACGGCGCCGTTCTGTCCGGAGCCCAGGTCGCCCTGTTTGCAGCCGACACACTTCACACAACAGCACTGAGTGGTGAGGATGGCAAGTTTACCATTCTCGGCCTGACCCCGGGAGGTTATCAGGTTCAGGCAGAGTTAATCGACCACGAAACCTCAACACTTGACGACTTATTGATCGAAAAAGGAAAAGAAACTACAGTTACTATCAATCTGACTAACATTAATTAAATCAGTTATTCTTTTACAACAAAACAAAAATTCATGAGAGCGAAGAAGATTTTATTACCATTTATTGCCATGGCTATTATTGCCGGACTTGTGGGATGCAACAACGATGGCGACTCGGGCGGAACCGGACAGTTGGTAGTAAAAATGACAGATGCACCTTTTCCAAGCGATTTGGTGAGCGAAGCAAACGTAACTGTTACTAAAATTGAGGCCAGACAAAAAGGCGGAGACTCAGAAAGCGCATTTATTACCATCATGGAAGACGAGGTATCAGCCAATCTATTGGATCTTACGAATGGAGTGACTGAAAACCTGGCCGACGTCGAAATTCCCGAAGGTACTTATGATCTCATCAGGGTGTATGTGGCCGATGCCACTGTGGTATTAAAAGACGGCACATCTTATGACCTGAAGGTGCCCAGCGGCTCTTCCTCGGGCATTAAAATATTTGTAAAACCAGGTATAGAAGTAGCGGGGGGGCTAACTGCCGAACTACTGCTGGACTTCGACGTGGCCAGCTCCTTTGTAGCCAAAGGCGACGCCAGTTCACCGTCTGGTATCACCGGGTTCAACTTCAAGCCTGTTATCAAGGCCTCCAACCAATCTTTTGCCGGTCGGCTGGTGGGTGCTGTAACAACCGAAGTGGAAGGGGAAACGGAAACTGAAATCATCGCATTGGGGGGAGCCACGGTATCGGTTTATGCCGCCGACACGCTCAATACCACGGCTATTACAGCCGAAGATGGTACCTACACCGTGCTTGGCTTACAGGCTGGCCTCTACAACGTAACTGTGGAATTGCAAGGATATGCAGCCAATACCTCCGAGGGGGTGGAAATTGTGGCAGCTAATGCAACCACACAAGATTTTGTACTCAACCCCGAATAAAAAGAAGTTTAAGATGCCGTATTAGTGCGGTAAATCTCTTAGGTTAGAGGGGAGGCGAGCTTTTAGGCTTTGCTTCCCTTTTTTTGTTGCCAAGCCCAGCCACCATTGCTTTCTGCCGCAAATAAACGAGCTTCTAATTGAGGTGGAATAGCGTACCTGCAACGACCTTCAACGCAGAAACGGTTTTTCTACCAGCATAACGCATCAGCATTAACTTTGGCTATCTTTATATTTACAAAAAGAAAATTCACCACCCCTCCCCGAACGGTGTTAACTGCAACAAATATCATTTATGAAAGTCGCTCATATACGCTCCATTTTTCTAGGCTTGCTATTAGTCACATGCTCAGCCCGGGCCCAAAACGTCCTACAGCTTCACCCCCAAAACCCTCACTACTTCCAATACCAGGGCAAGCCACTGATCATTATCGGCTCCGGGGAACACTACGGGGCAGTGATGAACCTCGACTTTGATTACAAAACTTATCTCAATACCCTGGGAAAGGAAGGCCTCAACCACACCCGCTTGTTTACGGGAGCTTACCTGGAGAAGCAGGGCGACTTTGGCATCAAAAAGAACACCATGGCACCGGCGGAGGGCAGGGCCATCCTGCCATGGAAGCGGAGCAACCAGCCCGGCTATGCGCTAGGCGGCAATAAGTTTGACCTCGACCAGTGGGATCCGGCCTACTTTGCCCGACTGAAGGACTTCATGGCCCTGGCCAGCACCAGCAAAGTGATGGTGGAAGTGTGCCTCTTTTCGGCTCACTATGGCGGGGGGTGGAACTATGCTGCCTTCAACCCCAGCAACAATATCAACGGTACGCCCGAGCTGGAGGCTAAAGACGTGAATACCCTGAACAACAAAGGATTGCTGGCCCGCCAGGAAGCTTATGTGCGAAAACTGGTGAGGGAGCTGAACGGTTTCGGTAACTTCTACTTTGAAATACAAAACGAGCCGTGGGCGGATAATACGGAGATTGTTTTCACCAGAAACGATTACGGCGAAAGCCCGTGGACGGACAAAATTCAGGTGGTATCCCAGGCCTCGAACGAGTGGCAGAAAAAAGTGGCCAGCTGGATCAAAGACGAAGAAAGCAAGCTGGCCAACAAGCACCTGATCTCACAAAATATCTCCAACTTCTACTACCCTATTACCGAGCCCGACCCGCAGATCGACATTTTCAACTTCCACTATGCCTACCCACGGGCGGCCAGCGAAAACTATTACCTCAACAAGGTGCTGGGCTTCAACGAAACGGGCTTTGCCGGAGGCGAAGACGACACCTACCGCCGGCAGGTATGGCAGTTTGTGATGGCGGGCGGTGCGCTGTTCAGCCACCTCGACTATTCCTTTTCGGTAGGCCAGGAAAACGGACAAGACACTACCTATGAATCGCCTGGCGGAGGAAGCCCTGACTTGAGAAAGCAATTTGGTATTCTGAAAAGCTTCATGGAAACCCACGACCTGGTGAACCTGAAGCCCGACGCCTCGGTGGTGAAGGCAGCGCCCGGTGCCACCACGCTGGCCATGAGCAATGGCAGCGGCATGTGGGTGGTGTATTGGGAATCGCTGGCAGTGAAAAGCTATGACATTACGCTCACCCTGCCCGCTGGGAGCTATTCCACGGAGTGGATGGATGTAACGACCGGGAACATTGTATCGAAGGGAGCAGTGAACGACAACAAACTGGCCGTGCCAGGGCTCGCTGATATGGTGCTGGTGGTGAGGAGGAAGTAGTAAAAACCGCATCCTCATGTTATAATGATAATATACGTATATTATGGGTTTACAAACGGGCAATATGGCTTTATGAGGCTTATTGAGCTTTTTTTGTAAATAAACCAAAAGATATATATAATGGGTGTAACACGCACTAGTGCGTGTTACACAAGTGTTAGCTTCAATAAAACCTGCATGGATAGATTTTCACTATTATTGATCTGCTTAGTGGTATTCGGATGCCAAAAACCTGAGAACGAAGTAAAGTCCAAAATGGACGCTTTTTTCGAGCTGAACCGAAGTTCTCAAAAATTCGTCATTCAGGGAGATTCTATTAACACCTTGATTACTGAGAGAGGAGCAATTATTGAAATTTCATCAAATCAATTGGCAGCAACTACTACCGAACCGATTGAAGTAGTAATATCAGAAGTTTACGATAAGTCGGATATGATTTACTGGGGACTTTCCACAAACACCTCAGACGGATTTTACTTAGAAAGTGAAGGAATGCTGAATATTGAGTTTTATGCTGGGAACAGCCCCATTAGATTAAACAAAGGAGAAAAGCTAACTATCAAATTCCCCAGATCTGAGAACCTTTACAACTATAACGTTTATTTAGGTTCATCGAAAAATAATATAACTCAATGGAATCTTTCGAATATCGTTCGAACCGATACGTTTGTTTATCAGACAGCAAGAGAGGTTCGATTGGATTATGGTGGAAATGGAGCAATCTTAAATACTTACTACATATCTCGCAATGATACACTCTATTCAAGCAGAGAGGTATTAGATCCTGGCGATGAGCAGTTTGATTCCGTTAAAGATTCGATTACAATCCCATCTTACCTTAGGGAATCCATTTATTTTATGTTTGATTTTTCAGAGCTTGACTGGATAAATATCGATAAACTAATGGAGCCCGACTCGACGGAGACTCTCATAGTAAAGTCCGACACAAGCTTTCAGCAAAAGCATTTCCTAATTTTTAAAGACAGGAATAGCGTTCTTTCATCATATCCAGAACCTAGACTGGTTTTTGACAAGATACCACTCCATGAAAATTTAGAGCTCATTAGTATCACCGAAAGAAATGACACTCTAATGTATTCTCACTTAGAATTCAAATTAGATTCATTAATTGAGCTGACTGCCAAGTATATGCCTGTTTCAAAGGAGGAGTTAAAAATGGTGATACAAGGGGTTAATAAAAAAAGAAGCTAACACAACAGTAAAGTGAATGTGGGCTTCACCGGATGTCATTGGGAAGTTGGCTTGGATTGCCCGCCACAATTTATAATTTTAACATCGCCGTGGCTAAGTGCCAGTGGAAGCGGAGCTGCGTAAAACTCCCACACTCACTTTACTGAGGCGTTGTGAGCAATTGGGGAGATTTGGAGCTGAAATTGAACCTCTAAAATTTACCAATTTCATCTTTTCCAAATTGATTTCAGAAGCTAACGGGTAAGCACAGCCTCTTCATCGCTATTTTCGTTTTAGCCCTTTGCAAGGCCGGTTGGTTAATTGGTATCAATGTCCCGATTCGTCGGGATAAATCCGAGCGTCATTTTGGCTGGAATGTAAAAAGTCCCGATCTGCGGTCGGGACTAGTTGATAAATTTCATTGGTGGTCCGCCAGCTGGCGGAACCCCGTTCAGTATAATTTTCAAGTGTAAATATACATTCTCTTAGGGCTCTTTTAAAACTTTAAAAACAAGAGAATGAAAAAGATGCCTTTGACAGTTGTCAACCCTCATGCTGCCGGAATTGATGTCGGTAGCCGAACCCACTTTGTAGCCATCGGCCAGGAGCAAAAAGACGTGAAGTCCTTCGGAGTTTATGCTGAAGACCTGTCTTCTTTGGTGAAGTGGCTGATCGACAGTCAAGTCACAACAGTGGCTATGGAATCTACCGGAGCATATTGGCAGAATCTATTCGTGGAACTCATCAACTCTGGTATTGAAGTAGTACTCACCAATGGGAAGTTTACCAAGAACATCAATCGGAAAAAGACCGATGTACTTGACTGCCAGTGGATACAAAAAATGCATTCATTAGGTCTCCTACCTTCAAGCTTCTTACCCGATCACACCACCGAAAGACTCAGAACCCTCTGCCGACACAGAACAAACATGATACAGCAAAGAGCTGATAGCATCCACAAAATGGCCAAGTTCCTCAAATATCTCAACTTCCGGCTCGATGTTGTTGTCCGAGACATTGCCGGACAAACTGGCCTGAAGATCATTGAAGAGATCTGCAACGGAAATCTTGATCCTAAAGCTCTTGCTGCTCATCGACACCACAACTGCCGGCGCTCTGAAGAAGAAATTGCAAAAGCTCTCGTGTCCAACAAAAGAGAAGATTACCTCTTCGGCCTCAAGCAGGAGTTTGCAAGACATCAGTTCTATACCTCAATGGTTATTGATTGTGATAAGGAGATTAGCCAATTCCTTGAACAAACAATCCAACAAAAGGAAGATGTAGTAGATGACATCCCCGACGGAAAGTACTTCAAAAGGCAAAATAAAAATGCTATCACAGGTATTGATCTTAACATTGCTTCTTACCAGTACTTCAACGGTGTTGACTTGCTTGCTATACCTGGAGTTAGTCACTCAACCATCCTCTCCCTGATGAGCGAGATCGGGCCAGATGGTTTTAACCAGTTCCCCACAGCCCAGCATTTTGCCTCTTGGCTCAAGCTTGCCCCAAACAACAAAATCAGTGGTGGCAGAGTCCTATCCAACCGAATACCGCAAGGTAGCAACAGGCTTAAGATAGCTCTACGAAATGCCGCCAATGCTGTGGGTAATCTCAAGGACTCTGATCTTACCAAATTCTTTAAAAAGATCGCTTTCAAGAAAGGTCGGCAGACAGCCATCAATGCAACGGCCAGAAAGATCGCCGTAATCCTCTGGAACATGATCACCAAGCGCCAACCCTATAAGCCAAAAAATAATTACCTATTTTTAGATCAAAAAAGACGGATTGTAAGCAGAATGAGAAAACAGATAGCAGACCTGGGAATCAACCCTGACGACCTGGGCTTTTCCAGAGCAAACAGGGATAAAATCGCAGCTCAAATGCCATCTGATTATCAACCATTTAGCTTACGTTAGTCAGTATAGACTGATAATCATGGAATTTCTGCGCAAACTTTTTGGACTTCAAAAATCGAACTCTGAGCATGGGGTGGTAATTCACTTCAATTACAATAAGGAGGACTTGGCCCCGCTACAAGATCTGGAAAGAAGGCTTGATGACGTATTAAAAGGTAAAGCCGTAGGGGATTATGATGGTAACGAAATCGCAGTAGACTATTCGGATGGGTATTTATTCTTATATGGCAGGAATGCCGAAGAACTATTCGCAGAAATTAAAGGAACACTTGAATCGACCGACTTCATGTCGGGAGCGAATGTCAAATTGAGATTTGGTCCTCCAGAGGATGGAGTTAAGGAAATTGAATTTAAACTCAATTAATGTTTGCTGCTCAGACAAAAGCAAGAGGAATCGATTTGAAAACTATTTACCAAACGCTCATCTGGGCCGGTATTTTGATTTTCATTACCGGAGTTATCTGTGACGCAAAAGCTATCGAGTACTTGAGATATGGAGCGATAGTCGGACCCATACTTTTTGGTATCGGGACCATCATTTGGATTCCTTTGCGAATCAAAAATCCGATCCTTCATCCAATGAACTCCCATGAATACAAATCAACAGCAGATGCGTTTCTAGCCTTCATATTCAATAATTTTATGTTGGAGTTTTGGGCCTTCTGTTGCGCTTTTGGAATGCTGATGGTGACAGGTGGAGGCGCAGCGATGAAAAGTTCTGGCGGTTTCAATGCTGCTGTAACAACTATAATGGCAGACGACGAGCTGACCAACCGTATTGGCGAATTCCAAGGAACCGGAATACTGGTGTCCGGCTCAACTAGTTCGACCAAGGCACACCTCATTTTTAGCGCATATGGGACAACCGGCGGGACACGGGTCAGTATTAGTTTGGCTAAAGAGTCCGGACAATGGCTTACTACCTCACTGACCTACGATTAGAAATGCTCACAACACAGCGGTAAAAATGAATGTGGGCTTCACTGGTTGTCAAAGGTCAGTTGGCTTGGAATCTCCGCCACAAAGTATAATTTTATCATTGGCGTGGCTAAGATGTAGTGGAAGCGGAGCTGCATAAAACTCCCACACTCATTTTACCGAGGCGTTAGTTTTAATATCTGCAGATGCGGCAAATAAAGACCCAACCTAATACCCTAAGGCGAGCGACTGCCACCATCATAGATATCTGCGTTTATCTGACTTTTTTGGGTTTCTACGTTTATTCCTTCGGCACTCTGAACAATGAAGGCGAGTATACTGTAGACGGCTGGCCAGGGTTCATTTTGTTGCTGACATGGTTTCTATACTTCCCCATTGCTGAGACTATAAACGGGCAGACACTTGGACGCAGAATCATGCAACTCAAAGTGGTGACTCTCAATGGATACTCGATTTCGTTTGGACAGGCATTCAAGAGACGAATATTAGACTATTTTGAGATCATCATGACATTTGGACTGGTGGCCTATGTGACATCCAGAAACTCGGAACGCAATCAAAGAGTCGGTGACATCTGGGCCCGGACGATTGTTGTTGGCGACGAATCTGCAATCTGCCAGCATTGCAACTCTAAATTGACCCTAACACCCGACGAGACAATTAGCGGACACTTCACCTGCCCCCAATGTGGAAAAGAAAACTAACACATGCCTATAGCGAATGGGGGCTGTTCAGGTTAGTTGAGTGCAGTTGGCTTGGATTCTCCGCCACAACGCCTATTTTTATCTTCTGCGTGGCTAAGTGCGAGTGGTAAGCGAAGTACGTTAATTAACCCCCACTCGCCATAGCCGGGCGTTAGCCACAAAATAGCATACGTGAATGGCATACTATAGAGTCGGGGGATATAACGTATTTTATTCGGAAGATCGATTCCTAGAGGTAAACCAGCCTTTTCTTAGCGACCTGACAGCCCATGAGCTAATTAGTATGAAAATTCCTGGGGTGGACGGTAAACCCAACAAAAATGCGATAAAACTTCAAACTATTCACGTCGAAAAATTGCGAAAAGATTTTAAGAACCTCTCAAACCAAAATTTTATTCAAAAGTGGGTTGAATTTGATTTCAGAGATGAGAAAGCAAAAAATGTAGTTGGAGAAATTCTAGCCGACTACTTTGATATATACAAGAATGGCTGCCTAATTGATATCCGTACTTTTGACGATCAAGTAAATGATGATTTTACCGGACAAAATTTATCTTTCCCAATCGGAGAAAAAGTACACCTCCAATTCAGATTATCAAGGACACAGAATTTTGTTCAGCGACTTCTTAAAAGGAGACCTATGTTTAACGTCGTAATGAATTTGAAGCGAGTAAAAATAGTTAAGGGTGTTCTTACTGATTTTAAAATTGAAACTGACAATCAAATTTTTCAGTTTTCAGAGCATGTGGAAATTTCAAGTAGAAGCTAGGTCAAATGCTTACCTTTCAAAGGTTCTAATTCCGATGATATATGAAATTAGCCCCTAAACAAAAGAAGGAGTTAGCAGAGATAGTGTTATCCAACTCCATAGATTGGAACCACTTTGACGAGGTTCAAGTTGAAAATGCGGGAAAGGAATATATTCGGCTAATACACAAACCCACCGGCTTATTTTTTGAGCTATTTCACGACGTTTTATTTGAGAGAGCACATCAAAACATGGGAGGTTGGCATGTGTATTTCACTCCGGGCAGCGACTACTCTGCATATTCGTCTATTGAACTAATTAAAGGCTGGGATAACGTCAAGACAATATTTAAGTCGTGGATAGCACTTTTGCTGGATGAAATCCAAGCCAATGAATTTCTTAATGAAATTAAAGAATTAGCTGCCACACAAACAGATAAATCCGATTTTTCAGAGACTAAATTATTGAGTGAAAATGAAGTTAGTCGCCTCACAGCGGAGCTGCATTCACTCAAGCAAAATATTGACAGTCTACAACATGAAAATCAGAGGGTGGTTCAATCTCTTGAGAAGAAAATCGACTACCTGATAAATCGAGTTGACAAAAAATACCCAAAAATAGATTGGGTTAATCTTGCTATGGGCACCATAGTGTCTATGCTTTCCTCGGAAGCAGGTGATTTCATTAAATCGCATCCAGAGATTTTTGATCAAATAAAAATTTTCTTTCACTTGGTCTCAAATGGCAAATTTTTAAAATAAATGTGGCTAACACAACAGTAAAGTGAATGTAGGCTTCACCGTACGTCATAGGGCCGTTGGCTTGGATTGCCCGCCACAATTTATAATTTTAATGTCGCCGTGGCTAAGTGTCAGTGCAGGCAGAAGTGCATAAAACTCCCACACTCATCTTAGCGAGTCGTTGGGCATCATTGCTGAGCGGCAAACTAAACAGGGCTACAATGAATAAGATAGAGGCGGCCATAGACAAAAGTGATTATGAAATCTATAATGACTTTTTAAACATAAAAGTTGACGGACATTTTCTCGATGAATTTCTGGACGACAGGCGTGCTGGTTACGAACTCAAAGGAATGGTTCCGACTTTGCTTTTTTGGATGGAGCACTCAAATGAACGAGAGATAGTTTGGCAACGAATTTTACCCAACCCTAACGAGTCGACAGTATGTCCAATCCTGATGTGTCCTGATGACTGTGATTTCTCTGCACAATTGTTGTTGTTAGAATTACAAGGACAAACAATCTGATAACCTGGCACCAACTGGGCATCAATATAGCAAAAACGACTTTCGACAAACCAGAATTAGTAGGTAGCCAAGTTGACTGGTTCGAGGAAATAGAACCGTTGACTTTTGAACTGCAAAATTACCAGCAAGTTTTAGCCGAGTTTAGACGTCAATTTGTGGCGGACGAAAAAGCTTGGCAAGAACAAAATAAAACGAATGCCCAACACAAGGCTATAGCGAATGGGGGCTGTTCAGGTTAGTTGTGTGCAGCTGGCTTGGAATCTCCGCCACAACGCCTATTTTTATCTTCTGCGTGGCTAAGATGTAGTGGAAGCGGGGCTGCATAAAACTCCCACACTTACTTTACTGAGGCGTTAGCGAGCATAACTAGACGCACAAAATGCTGTATCAATTAGCTCTGATAATCTTCTTAACAGCCGCTGGCGATCTGACAGCGGAACTTCCGGGCTGGGCATCCAGACGTTTAGCTCAATTCTCAGAGAGGTTCGATCTAAGCAATCAGATGGAACCGACATTTATCGAACTCGACCTTGATGGCGATCAAAGAAAAGACGTGGCAATTTTCATGCGAAGAAAGTCAGACAATAAAACTGGAATTCTGTTTCTGTTTGACGGCGACGATGACCGGTTTTTTCTGGCGGGAGCTGGTGACTCCTTTGGCCCTGCAGGTGACAACTTCAATTGGGCGGACGAGTGGAGGATCTTTTTAAAACCGAAGGCTTGGCAGACAACATTTCTCCCAAATGGAGACGTCGACGGGACCAAAACGGTTGAGCTGAAGAACCCAGCAATTAGCATTCGGGAGGACGAGGGTTCTGGTGGACTCATCTACTTTGACGGAAGCAGATTTATCTGGATACATCAAGGCGATTAAAGCTCGCTAACACAACAGTAAAGTGAATGTGAGTTTCACCGGTTGTCAGAGGTCAGTTGGCTTGGAATGTCCGCCACAAAGTATAAATTTATTAGCGGCGTGGCTAAGTGCTAGTGGAAACGGAAGTGCATAACATTCCACCACTCATGTTAGCGAGGCGTACACACAAATCACCTACGTGCGAACATTCTTATTCATACTTTTTAGCATAGTTTGCTTCAAAGCACCTGGACAATGCATTGAAAAAGAATTTGTTGGCCCAAGTCATAAATTTGCATACCTGCTTAGGTTGGCTACAGACACTACACACAATAGCCGAATCGAACAAGATTTCTTTTGCGCATATCCAAATTCGGTTGACGAACTAAATGAGATATTTGGTGCTGACCAGCAAACAGGAATGCTTCCTTTAAACGGTGTCCATGATCGATTGAAAATCATCTTCTTTTTCTACCATCTTAGGACAATTGACAAGTCTGCATATTATAAAAAATACATAGACCTATGTGTGGACGGCGAGTGGCAAAATACTGACGACGTCGACGGATTTGGTCTCCTAAACAAACTTTTGGCAGACCCTTCGATGGTTGTGACGGAATTAGAGACACGGACGGATTCAGACATTCTCAACGTGTTTAGGCTATTGTTGAGTTGCACCAATGAGAAGGGTTTGAATACGAAATATACCGAGATTAACGAGGTACTAGCTAGGAACTCTCCTGCTTTAATGTCCCCATTATACAAAGCTTATAATGAAATTCAGACATCGACGCCTTGGAAGAGGGACTAAATGTTTGTAACACGCCGCTAACAATGAATGTGGGCTTCACCGGATGTCATAGGGAAGTTGGCTTGGAATCTCCGCCACAAAAGTTAATTTTAACATCGGCCTGGCTAAGTGCAAGTGGGCAGCGAAGTGCATAAAACAAACCCACTCGCCATAGCCAGTCGTCAAGAACAAAACACCACCAAACACTTTTTCTACCAGGTTACTCTCAGCCTCATAGCCAAGACCTACTCACCGCTTGTCGGTTGCCTCTCCTAAAAATTCCTATGTGACATACGAAATTTCGTATGTGATAGCCGAAAATTCCTATGCCATATCCGAAAATCTGTATGTGATAGCCGAAAATCGATAACTGACATCCGAACTTTCCGATATAGAAACCAAAATTTGGTAACCAACATGCAAATTTTCCTAAGTGACAACCAAAAATCCGTATGTAGTAGCCAAAAATTCCTATGTGACATACGAAATTTCCTATGTCACATCCGAAAATTCGTAACCAAGAACTGAATTTTCCTATCTGGAAACCGAAAATTGGCAACCAACAACCAATTTTTTCGATATAGAAACCAAAATTTGGTAACCAACATGCAAATTTTCATAAGTGACAACCGAAAATCCGTATGTAGTAACCGAAAATTCCTATGTGACATACGAAATTTCGTGTGTGATAGCCGAATTTTCCTGTCTGACATCCGAAATTCCGGATGTCAGCTACCAAAAGCTTGAAGTGATACAGAAAAATAGGTAACTGAAACCGGGTGAGTTTGAACCAGCTCCAAAATCAAGGAACCTCTTCCGAAAAATCACAACAAAGTTGCCATTGATCACGAACCGGAAAGCCAGATGAGTGAAAAAGATAGATACTGTGTGCAATCCTAAAAGAAAGAGGCTGCAAAAAACAGCCTCCTTCTGTGGTTAATCCAATCCTAAACGTATAGCCCTTTCAACGGGAGAATATCCAACATCTGACTCGGAAACAGACAACTCACCTTTTAACAACAAGGGCGGTTGTGCCATAAACTTAGGAGTACTTCCTCTGTGAGGTTGTGCTGAATGAACCAAAAACGGATGACACAAGTAAACCGTGCCTGCTTCACCAGTTGCATATACCGCTTTCCTTTTCGGCAAGTCGTCCAGCTTGTCGGCAAGTTCCATAAATGAAAGCCCGGAATCGCCCTCTTTTAACAAGAGCCGGGCAACGTCGATGTGCGACTCCTCATAAATGACGGTAGGTGCATCATTTTCGCTGACATCGGAATACAAAATCAACATCAATAAGGCCCGGCCCTTCGATTTGGCATTGACACGCCATTCAAGAAAATTGTCAGGGTCACTGCCCGGAAAGCTCGCATCTACGTGTTTGCCTGTATCAGTCGGTTGCTGATCAGATGGGAACCTTACGGGAAATGTTCCTACACTTCGGCATGGAATCCATTTGCCTTTACCAATCAATTGGTCAAAGATTGAATACAGCTTCGGCGAGTTTACCGAGTCAATAAATGGCTGCTGGGTATACATCCCCAAACGAATAACGGGCTCCGTCCAGGTGGAAGGAGCCGATTTGTCGCAGGGAAGATCGTTCCATAGGAGATCTAAAGCGGCTTCTGCAATTTCTTTAGGAAATGCATTGTCAATTCGGACAAACCCGCTGAGAATAAATTGCTCTATTTGCTTTTCAGTTAGTATTTCTGACATGATTTTTCTTTTAAAAACCACCCCACAGAGAGCAGCAAGTGACCGCCAACCCATGGGTTTGGTTTGAGATTAATAATAAAATTAATGATAGCTAGATAGGTGCGCTATGTAAAGAATATAGCGCATTGCTTAAGAACTAAGCCTGAAGAGGGTGTTATAGCATTACAGTCATTCTCATGTCATAAAATTAAAAAATCTTCATAATCCGGCAAAGCATGAAGGATGTCACAGTGCTGAAAGTGGATGATTTTGGGCCAGCTTTCAAAAAGTAACTCACTTCTGAGGTATGCGAACTGAAACACCTCTGATAATTAACCGATAGGCAAAGTGGTGAAATCGATTACTACCGCCTTATTCACAACTTGCAATCTCCTCCACAAAGCATAATTTTATCGCCGGCAGCCGTACGACGGTTGCAACTAAGGAGTTGTCGATAGCCAGAACGGACTTTTATACTGCGCCAAACAGAGTATTTTAAATGAAACCATTAGAACTCGCACTTTCAAAATCTAAACACTTAAGCAAGCAGTCCATTGGCTTATTTTCGACGTTTTGGACTAAAAGCAAAACCCTAAAACCGAGAGAGACGCTCATAGATTTCGACAGTCACGCCCCAAACTTATATTTTGTGGTTGACGGCTGCGTAAGGCTTTTCATAGTTGACGACCTGGGCGACGAAATAAATATTGGTTTTGGATATAGAGATTCCTTCATAACATCATTTCAGTCTTTTATCGAGGAAAAGCCTTCAATGCTAAGTATTGAGGCTGTTTTGGAAACTGATTTGATAAGTATCAGTAAAAAAAAATTGGCGCAGCTGACAAGTGAGAACAAAGAAATTGCCAATTGGTATCAATCGATGTTGGAGACAACACTTTCAGGGCACATTCAGCGACAAGTGGAATTACTCACACTCAAACCAGCCGAGCGATATGAAGTATTCATTAAAAGAAGCGGGCATTTAATCAATGCTCTTCCGCTGAAGTTAATTGCCTCGTATTTGATGATGACTCCGGAAACTTTGAGTAGAATAAGAGCGAAACTTTCTTGATTTCAATCAAGAAATATGAAATTCCATTGACTCAATCTTGCATAACTAAATTTTCAAAACAGTTATGCAACTAAAGAAAGGACAAAAGGCCCCGTTATTTGTAACCCACGACATTTGGGGAAATATCATTGATCTAAAGCTAATTGGAGACAAGAAGATTTTATTGTGCTTCTTTAGGTATGCAGAATGCTCCGTGTGCCAGCTGAGGGTTTCAGAAATAATGGGGGCTAAAACCAGGTTCAGTGAACAAGGCATTAAAGTCATTGCGGTTTTTCAATCGCCTGCCGAAAGTTTGAGACTAACTATAGCAGACAAACCACACTTTGACTTTGCAGTTATAGCTGATCCTGAAAGAGTTTTGTACGACTTATATTTTGTAAAACCTTCCTGGATCAAGCTGTTTAAAACTATCAACCTGAGCGGGGTAAAAAGAATTTTTAAGAGTATCAGAGCCGGTTTTAAACCAGGAGGAAAAGTAGAAGGGCTGTTTCATCAAATTCCTGCAGACTTCATTATTGACAGTAACAAAGACATATTAGCTGCTAAATACGGCAACAATGTGGTGGATCATATTCCACTAAGTGAAATATTGGCAGAACAAAATGGCTACAGCCAGAGATAACACACCGGCTTCATTTGCTTTTGTTAGATGCTGACAATTTGCTTCGCCCGTCCTGGTCTTGCTCCTGGCTCTTCCTCTGGTCAACAATTTTCACTACCTTTAATTGTTCAGAGGCCACGCAAGGCGCTGTTTAAGTTTATGGTGGAACTTACCCATGTGGCATTTACTACACATCCACGGGAAGTTGTTTTTTATACTCACTTATCAAATCCATCGGCAGTTCAGCCGCTGGACAATTTATCTTTTTACCTCAGTGATTAACAACACCTTTATGAAAAGTAAGACACCACTATTGAGCCTTTGCAGCACTTTCATCTTCGTGCTACTCCTTCACTCCGCCATGGCGCAGCCAGCTGCACTCGGGGTGTTCACCAACAATGCCGATGTAGGCGCCACAAAAACAGCCGGAAAAACCACCTACGACCCCGACAAACAGTCGTATACCATTTCGGGCTCAGGGCAAAATATATGGGGCCAGAAGGATGAGTTTCAGTATGCCTACCGCAAAATGACAGGAGACTTTATCCTCCGGGCAAACGTTGCATTTGTTGGTGAGGGCGTTGACCCACACAGGAAAATCGGCTGGATGGTAAGGCATAGCCTCGAAGTGAACTCCCCTTGTGTATCGGCAGCTGTGCATGGCGATGGACTTGTGTCGTTGCAGTTCCGTGAAAATCCACAGTCGGACATGGATCAGAAGGCGTTCGCCATGACCCACGCCGATGTCATTCAATTGGAACGAAGAGGGGACACCTTCATCATGTCGGCAGCTAAAATGGGCGAGCGGTTTTTTGAGGAGCAGGTATCGGGCATCGAGCTGGGCAACGAGGTGTATATCGGCCTGTCGGTTTGTGCTCACAACCCCGATGTGGTTGAAACGGCCACCTTCAAAAATGTGCGGGTGATTGTTCCGCCAAAGCCGGATTATGTACCCTACAGAGATTATATCGGCAGTCATATTGAGCTGATGGACGTCGCCACGGGTGATCGAAAAATTGTTTTCAGCGCAGATAACTCCTGGCAGGCACCCAACTGGATGGTAGACAACAATGTCTTTACGGTTAACTCAGATGGATTGCTCTATGATTTTGATTTGAGAACCGGAAAACCAACAAAACTGGAAACTGGCGCTGCCGTGAGAAACAACAACGACCATGTGTTGTCTTTTGATGGAAAGCAAATGGGCATCAGCAGTACCCCACCGGAAGACGGGCATTCCATTATTTTCACCATGCCCAGAAAGGGAGGCACTCCGAAACGGCTCACTCCAAATGGCCCCTCCTACCTTCATGGCTGGTCGCCAAATGCCAAAGAGCTGGTATACACTGCCGTGCGAGACAATGCATGGAATATCTTCAAAATACCTGCTTCAGGGGGCCAGGAGGTGCAGCTTACCAAAACTCCCGGCCTTGACGACGGGCCGGAATATACGCCGGATGGGAAATACATATACTTCAACTCCAATCGGACAGGCATAGGCCAGATTTGGCGCATGAAGCCCGACGGAAGCAATCCGGAGCAGGTGACGTTCGACGAGCTGAACGACTGGTTTCCGCACATTTCTCCTGACGGCAAATGGATCGTTTTTATTTCCTTCCCAAGAACGGTGGACTCAGGACAGCACCCGTTTTATAAGCACTGCTATATCCGGCTAATGCCGATTACCGGGGGTGAGCCAAAAATTATTGGCTATATTTATGGAGGCCAGGGCTCAATGAATGTGCCGAACTGGTCGCCCGACGGGAAACGCATCGCCTTCGTGAGCAACAGCGCTTTCCTGAACTACTAACCGGCAGGTAATTTGTGTCCAATGTCGTTTAGGAAAGGGGTGAAATATAATTGACAGTCTGAACCTTTTAACTAAACGGCATTGAATCTGTGTATATGAAAAATATAGCCTATTATCTATTCCCGCTCTTCATCCTTGGAGCTTGTAGCCCCGGAAAGGAAAAGACTGGCACGAGCCAGGCAGAAGCCATCGAACAGCAAACGATACGAAAAATAGATGTGCATGCGCACTACCGCTACGCCCGCCCCTACCTTTCCTCCTTTTTTCAGGATTGGATCATGCAGGCGGTGCTGGTGGATGTGGCTAAAGAGGATTCTACCGGCATCAACCGTAGCTGGGAACAGTATGTGGATATGGATATTGAAAACCCCGGGGTATTTTACCTGTGTAGTTCACTGGTGGGTGTGGGTATTGATGACCCGGACTTTGCCACCAAAAACATTGAACGGCTGAAAAACGAGATTGCCACCGGTGCCAAAATGGTGAAGGTGTGGAAGAACTTCGGTATGGTGACCAAAGACGGCAGCGGGCAGTTCATCCAGATTGACGATGCCCGTCTTCAGCCTGTTTGGGATTTTCTAAAGGAAAACGGCATCCCCGTCATGGCCCATATAGGTGAGCCGGTGCAGGCATGGCGGCCGTTGGACAACCCAATGAATCCGCACTACGAGTACTACAAAAACAATCCGCAATACCATGCGTTCGCCCATCCTGAAATCCCAAGCTATGAAACCATCATTGCTGCCCGTGACCGGTGGATTGCAGCAAATCCGGATTTGCCCATTTTGTGCGCCCACATGGGCAGCATGTCGCACAACGTGGATATGGTGGCTGAGCGCCTGGACAAATATCCAAACATGATGGTTGAGCCTGCTGCCCGGTTTGGCGACCTGGCCAGCCAGAACAGCGACAAGGTGAAGGCCTTCTTTGTGAAGTACCAGGACAGGATCATGTTCGGCACCGACTTCGGGAATTACGATTCGGCAGTGGACTGGACAGCCGAACAGCTCGACGCTGAGCAGAAAGACCTCGATGCCACTTACAACGACCTGTGGCGGTACCTAAGCACCACCGATTCGCTGGTCATCAGGAAGCAGCATACCAGGGGCCTGGGCCTACCCAGGGAGGTATTGGAAAAGGTTTACTTTCAAAATGCTAGTAATTTCCTGGGGCTTGAATAAATAGCACTGCAGCAGTTTCTCTTTTGGAGCCAATGCCGCCTCACATTTTCCTCACATTCTAAAAAAGTGGTCTTTCTGTACCAATTTAAAAGACTGTTATCCAATTTGGGTCTTCAGGGGCTAATTTTGAGAATGCTTCTAAGGAAATACCTTTTGTGTATCGCAGCAGTGAAAACAGGAAGAAATTTAGAATCTAAGTTGTTTTGGCCACAAAGGCCATAAGAAAAGACTGATAAACAGCACTTGCATAGAAATCAACTAGTCAACATTAACTCAAAATCCGAAACTCAAAACTTTAGTGTCTTCGTGCCTTTGTGGCAATTCTCAAAAACCTAAAGGAATGTTAAAGGCACAGGGTAAAGCTGCTAACAGCAATTGAACAAAACCTTACTACTCAGCCTCCAATTGTGTTTCTCAGGCACAGTTTCTCTGAAGTCAAACAAAATTTTCGAAGTAGATCAACACCAGGTTGAGTTATGCAACATCCCCCAAAAAAACCCAGGGTATCACAACGCTGAAAAAAAGGAATAGTACCCAGTCAGGTTCTCTTTTGGAGCCAGGGCCCCTGTGATGGCCTTGCTTAAAAGCCGCCGACGAGCTTTCCTAATGCAAACTCTTTACCTCGCTGGCAAGCTTCTGCAAAGTGTCTTTGGCATTGCCGAACAGCAACCTGGTTTTGGGATCAAAGAAGAGTTCGTTTTCGATGCCAGCATAGCCCTTGCCCCTGCCTCGCTTCATTACAATGATGTTCTTAGCAAGGTGCGCATTGATGATAGGCATGCCTGCAATGGGGCTGCCCGGGTTATTGATGGCCGCCGGATTCACGACGTCGTTGGCACCTATGACCACTACCACGTCGGTGTTGGCTATTTCGGTGTTGATGTCATCCATCTCCACCAGTTGGCTGTAGGGCACGTCGGCTTCGGCAAGCAGCACATTCATATGCCCGGGCATGCGGCCGGCCACTGGGTGGATGGCATAACGCACATTGGCTCCCTTCTCAGCCAGCAACATGTCGAGTTCATGACAAACGTGCTGTGCCTGCGCCACTGCCAGGCCGTAGCCAGGCACTATCACCACACTTTTAGAATAAGAAAGCAAAATGGCAGCATCGCTCATGCTGATTTCCTTCATGTCGCCTTCGGGTCCGGCACCGGCACTTGCTCCTGCCCCGCCAAACGCCCCCAGAATTACGTTGAGCAGCGACCGGTTCATGGCATTGCACATGAGCACGGTGAGGATGGTGCCTGCGGCGCCCACCAAAATACCTCCCAGGATCATTGCCTGGTTGCCGTAAATAAACCCAGCCATGGTAGCTGCTATGCCTGTGAGGCTATTGAGCAGAGAAATAACAACGGGCATATCGGCACCGCCGATAGGCATAACGAAAGTGACCCCGTACACCAATGAAATGCCGAGCAGCAGGTACAGCGCCCAACTCAGCTCGTCCGCTGTTTGGCCTGACGCCATCATGTAAGCCGACAGCCCGACCACTACAAGCAGTAGAAGCAAATTCAGGTATTTCATCCAGCCGGACACGGTGTCGCCAACTTTTCCGTCGAGTTTACCGTAGGCCAGCATGCTACCACTGAAGGCAACACTTCCCACTATCAGTCCCAACAGTGTGGCCAGCGCCGAGCCCACATTGCCCATGTCGGTATTCGGAAACTCCAGCATCGCCACCAGGGCCGAGGCTGCACCGCCCGTGGCATTGTAAAATGAAACCATCTGGGGCATTGCCGTCATCTGAATGCGCAATGCCATCACCCAGCCCAATACGGTGCCAACTCCAAGCGCCGCCAGAATGATCCACACATTGGCCAGTGGAATAGCCTCTCCCTGGCTGTTTTTGTGCAGCAGCAGGGTGGTGACCATAGCCAGAAACATACCGGCAGCCGCATAAAAATTTCCCTTTCTGGCCGTTTCCGGATGGCTCAGCAGCCTTAAGCCCACCACAAAGAGAAGAGCGGCCAGCAAATAGCTTAGTTCGAGCAAAGCCCCGCCCAGGGTGAAATCGACACCATTTAAACTCCCAATTACCTGATCCATAGATGGTTTATTTCTTTTTCTTTTTGAACATCTCCAGCATGCGGTCCGTCACCACGAAGCCGCCGACCACATTGAGTGTGGCAAAAATGATAGCGAGAATCCCCAAAATCAGCTCCAGCGATGCTTTTGATGCATCGGCGTGGCCAACGAGGATAATCCCGCCAATAATGATGACACCGCTTATGGCATTAGCTCCCGACATAAGCGGGGTATGCAACACGGATGGCACGTTGGAAATCACTTCAATTCCCAAAAAAACCGACAAGGCGATGATGAAAATGGCCTCTCTATAGGTGAAAAAGAAAACAAATACCTGCTCCATTAAATATCAATTAGCTCTCCAAAAAGTGATTTTACCCGGCTATTCAAAACTTCCCCTTTGTGGGTGATGCACGTGCCGGCCACGATGTCATCTTCGAAATTAAGATTGAGCGACCCGTCGTCGGCAATCAGCAGTTCGAGAAAATTAAAAACGTTTTTTCCGTACATCTTGCTGGCATCCACCGGCATCATCGAAGGGTAATTTGATTGCCCGATGATTTTCACACCATGATGCACAACGGTCTCATTGTCCTGCGTCAGCTCACAATTGCCACCACTTGAAGCCGCCAAATCGACAATCACAGATCCGGGCTTCATTCGCTCCACTGCCTCTTTGGGCAGAAGAACTGGCGCTTTTCTGCCTGGAATCTGTGCTGTGCATATCACCACGTCAGCTTTCGCAGCATGGTCGTTGATGGCCTGCTGCTGCTTTTGTTTGAATTCTTCCGTTTGTTCTACAGCATATCCACCTGCCGCAGCGTCTTCTTTGGCCCCTTCCACTTCCACAAACCGTGCTCCCAGGCTCATCACCTCCTCTTTCACTGCCGAGCGCACATCGAAAGCCTGCACCTGAGCGCCAAGCTTTCGGGCAATCGCTATGGCTTGAAGGCCTGCTACTCCCGCTCCCAGCACCAATACCGTGGCCGGGCGGATGGTGCCTGCTGCAGTCATGAACATGGGGAAAAAGTTGGGCAGTTGACTGGCACCTTCCAGCACGGCTTTGTAACCTGAAACAGTAGCCATCGATGAAAGTACGTCCATTGCCTGCGCCCTCGACGTCCGGGGTATAGAGTCCATACTGAAGCTGGTAATTCCCTTTTGGAGAAACTGCGTCACAAGGTTTTTATTCCAGAGGGGGTTGTACTGGCTCAGCCATATCTTATCGCTCCCCAACTGCTCAACCAGCTCCGGCGATGGCTCACCGATTTGCACAAGCAAATCAGATTTAGTCAACACTTCTTCTCGTGAAACTATCTCCGCTCCTGCTTCCTCGTATAATTGATTGGATTGAAATGCCGTTAACCCTGCATCTTTTTCTACAAAAACCCGAACTTTCTGCTGAACCAATCTGGCTGCGATTTCCGGTAAAAAAGCGATTCTCTGTTCATTTCCGCTTTCTTTTAGAAGGCCTACAATCATTGTTTTGCGTTATTAGCTATAGGGTGTACTATTATTCTCAAGGCAAATGAACCGCATGGCTCAAAAAGCCTTGCAATCGTATCACTCACCGACTTTCAAGTCACTTTCGCATCATTTACTAGTAAATATGCGGTAAAAAATTCCAAAGTTTTCAATTATCATTTGGGCACCACCGTCATGTGCACCCACTTTCCTTATCCCTCAACCTACGATAATAGCTTCAATGTGAGTCTTTTGCAATTATTTCGCTCACTTATGACATTGCGCTTCCCTTTACAGACGCAGTTTGACCAGCTACCATGTACAGCAGTCAGCTATTTTAAGATTTCTCTACTCGTTTCTGTTTAACGAACGGATTATTTCCACTACTTTCCTAAACGGCCTTTAAACATCACAAGGCTGGTGACGCAAGAAACTACTGCACAACGAATCGACTATGGCCAGCAATAACTTTAATATTCAGGGTCTTTCAGCTAAAGAAGTCTTCGAAGCCAGGAAAAAGCATGGTGCCAATACACTGAACTACAAAAAGGAGAGCGGCCTAATCGAAGCGCTCAAAAGCATCGCCACAGAGCCCATGGTGGTGCTGCTGCTGGTTGTCTCTTCCATTTATTTTTTCACCGGCAATGTTGGTGATGGCCTTTTTCTGGCGGCGGCCATTGTGCTCGTAGCAGGCATTTCTCTGTACCAGGACTCCCGCAGCCGCAACGCCCTGGAGAAGCTCAAGAACTTCACCCAGCCTATGTGCAAGGTGATAAGAGACGGCGAAACGATAGAAATAAAAAGTGAGGAACTGGTGGTGGGCGACAGCCTGATGATTGAAGAGGGTAATACCATTGCCGCAGATGGCATCATCGTGCATTCCAACGATTTTTCAGTCAACGAATCAATTCTCACGGGCGAGTCGATGGCAGTATATAAAGATGCTGCCAAGGAAGATAACAAGGTTTCACTAGGCACAACAGTTGCCAGCGGATTGGCCATAGCCACTGTTACCGCCATTGGCAACGCCACTAACCTCGGTAAAATTGGCAAAAGCCTCGAAGACATCGCTGAAGAAAAAACACCACTGGAAAAGCAGATAACCAATTTTGTTAAGAAGATGGTGCTGATCGGCGCCATTGTCTTTCTGGTGGTATGGGCCATCAATTATTTCCGGTCGTACAATGTGCTCGACAGTCTATTGAAGGCACTGACACTGGCCATGAGCATTTTGCCTGAAGAAATACCCGTGGCCTTCACCACATTTATGGCGCTGGGTGCCTGGCGACTGATGAAGCTTGGCATAGTGGTGAAGCAGATGAAAACTGTGGAGACACTGGGTAGCGCCACGGTGATTTGCACTGACAAAACCGGCACACTTACCGAAAACAAAATGAGCCTGGCAAGGTTGTTTGTGCTGTCTTCACAGGAAATAGCGGATGCTAGTCAGCCACTTTCAGCAGATGCCCAGTCTCTTGTTCGGTTGGCCATGTGGGCCACCGAACCCATCCCTTTCGATCCTATGGAGGTGGCGCTGCACGAAGCTTACGGTAAGTTTATGGTAACCGATGAGCGGCTTGTATTCAACATGGCGCATGAGTATCCGCTGGGTGGAAAACCGCCCATGATGACGCATATTTTTGAAGATGGCAATGGTAAAAGAATCATTGCCGCCAAGGGTGCCCCCGAGGCGATGATTGCTGTATCTGGCCTGTCGGCAAGTGAAAAGGAGCAAGTGCATGAAGCCATTAACACCCTGGCAAAGGATGGTTACAGGGTGTTGGGGGTAGGCGAAGCCAGCTTTAATGGCAACGACTTCCCTGCTACTCAGCAGGAGTTTTCCTTTTCTTTCAAAGGTTTGGTGGCTTTTTACGATCCGCCAAAACAGAATATCCCACAGGTGCTCGAACAGTTTTACGCCGCAGGTATCAAGGTGAAAATTGTGACTGGAGACAATGCCCTCACTACGGGGGCCATTGCCCGACAGGTTGGGTTTCGTGGTTTCGACAAAAGTATCAGCGGCGATGAGTTGATGCAGCTAACGGAAGAGGAGCTGAGAGAAAAAGTGGAAGATATGCAAGTATTCACCCGCATGTTTCCCGAGGCCAAGCTGAAAATTATCAACGCACTGAAAGCAAGGAATGAAATTGTGGCCATGACGGGCGACGGTGTCAACGACGGGCCCGCATTGAAAGCCGCTCACATTGGCATAGCCATGGGCAAAAAGGGCACCGAGATAGCCAAACAAGCGGCTTCTCTTATTCTACTGGAAGATGATCTTTCGAAAATGTTGGAAGCTGTAGCCATGGGACGAAAAATCTACACCAACCTAAAAAAAGCCATTCAGTACATTATTTCCATTCATATCCCTATCATCCTTACTGTGTTCCTTCCATTGGCCCTTGGCTGGATCTATCCCAATATTTTCTCGCCGCTGCACATCATTTTGCTCGAGCTGATTATGGGCCCTACGTGCTCTATCATTTATGAGAACGAGCCAATGGAAAAAAACATGATGATCAAAAAACCACGGCCTTTCACCAGCACCTTCTTCAACTGGAAGGAACTGACAACAAGCGTGGTGCAGGGCTTGGCGATTACAGCGGGGACCTTGTCGATCTACCAGCTGGCCGTCCACGGAGGAGCCAACGAGGAAGTGACCCGTACCCTGGTTTTTGTGACTCTCATTTCGTCCAATATCTTCCTTACACTTGTCAATCGCTCTTTCTATTACTCTGTCCTCACTACGCTGGCGTATAAAAACAACCTCGTTGGCCTGATCATTGGCGCCACTGTGGCAATTACAGGCCTACTGCTCTTTGTGCCTCCACTGACAAATTTCTTTGGTTTTGATAATATCAGTGCTGTGCAGCTTTTGACAAGCGTGGTCATCGGTCTCTTGGCGGTGATTTGGTTTGAGATGATAAAGTGGAGGTCAAGAGTAGCCGCTAAAACGGTCTAGTCTTTTAGAACGGATACCCAATCGCAAAATTCAGCACCGGGTTTTTCCAGTCAAAACCAAACCGCTCTCCTTTGGGAAGGTAGGGTTTTTGAATAGGCGCTGCCAGGTCGAGCCTGATCACAAAGTTTTGAATATCGACCCGCAAGCCGGTTCCGAAACCAACGCCCAGCTCCCGGATAAAATCGGAAGTGAACTTACCGCCCGGTAAGGAGGCATTCTCGTTGGTCAGCCAAACATTGCCGGCATCGGCGAACACGGCACCTTTTAGAAACGAATAGATGGGGAAACGGTATTCAAGGTTGGCTTCCAGCCGGATATCACCAGCCTGATCGAAGAAAGACCCTACACTTTCACTATCAGGCTTATAGGTGCCCGGCCCCAGCGATCTCACCCTGAATGCCCGTACGCTGTAAGGTCCACCGGAAAAGTACTGTTTGGAGAATGGAAGTGTGACCGAATTGCCAAATGGAAAGCCAAACCCTGCAAAAACCCTGGCCACCAACTTTTGGGTCTTGCTGAGGTATCCGTAGTACTGAACATTGATATCGCTCTTGTAATACTGGGCATACTCAAGCCCAAAGAATGTATTTTTCTCACGCTGCGATGTTAGCTTGTTGAGTAACCCCAACCCGTTGCCAGCCATGTCCACATTCAAAGTAACAAAGAAGGGGTTCCGGATGCCTGAGCTCATCAACTCGTTGTAAGTGAAGGTATAAGTCAGGCCTCCAATAAACTTTTGGTCAAAGCTACTTCTCAAGAAATCATTCTCCGCAAGGATTGCGTCAAATTCAGGCGTCGTTTTGGCCAGGTTCACAAAGTTGATGCTGATGGGATTGAGTTCGTGATAAACATATCGGGTGGCATTCCAGCTATAACCAAACGTGCTTGTGAGCGATTGCAGGACATAAAGCTTACTTCTGTTCAAGTACTCCACCCCGGTGCTAAACTTGGTCTTGGGCACAGCATATTTAAAATCCCGCACTATTTCAACAGGAAACAAAAGCCTGGGAAATACCAGATCGCCCTTTAGGCCCAATTGAATACTCTTTAAACCCGTGTTGTCACCTTTGATTAGCTGCTGCTCATAGCCAGCTTTGCCGGTCGCACTCAGCGTTTCTCCTCCACGGAAAAGGTTGCGGTTGCTGTAAGTAAGCGACAAAGACGGCCCCACAAAGTTGTTGGACTTGGTGACACCCTGAAGTTCTGCTCTCAAAGCTCGCTTTTTCAAAGGAGACAGATAGATATTAGTGGCCAGTTGACCCAACGAATCGCTCGCATTCGCCTCTCCGACCTCATCATACTGAATATTCACAAACTTATAGCTACCGATAGAAGACAGCCGGTTGCTCGTCCGCCGTGAGTCGGTGGGATTATACCTCTTCCCTTTTTCAAGCAAAATATAAGGAGCCAGCCGCCTGGGTTGGAAAAAAGCAGAATCCTGAATATAGTTGATTCCCGAAAGCGTTACAGTGTCATTTTTCACTCCTTCGTTTAGTGAATAATGCGGAAACACATTGATGGAGGCAACCTCGTAAGGGATTACCGACTTATGAGGCACATCTCTTTTTAGCCTGAGGTAGAGGTCGACGGATTTATCATTGTATCCATTGGTGTCGGCTTCAAAAATGAGAAAGTCTGCGTTGAAATTGTAGTAGCCTTTGTCCTTCAGAAAAAAGTCAATCCGATCCCGCTCCACTTTGAAACGCTCCAAATCAAACCTGCCTCCGGGTTTAACAAAGCCACTGCGATTCATATACTTGCTAATCTCTTTGTAAATCGGCAGAGAGCCGCTGTCCAGCTGATAGCTCTTGATAGTGTAAGGGGCGTCTACATGAACCGTGTACTTAACGGAGCCGGTATGTTTGCCTTTTTTTTCCACCGAACTAATCTCACTTCTGAAAAAGCCCCGGTTTTCAAGGCGATTGTTGACAAGCTCCTCCACCCGAAGCGGATTAACGTCGGAGAGATAAACAGGCTCCTCGCCTATCTTTTTATTCAGAAAGCGGTAGTAAAGGCCGGGGTGTTTCCTTTGTGCTTTGTAGTGAGCCAGCAGCCCAAGGCGAACCCCAAGTATTTTAGAGTTGGGCTCGGGCCTCATCACAGTTTCCAGCTCCTCTTCAATGTCGCTTAGCTGATCCACTTTGGTTTCGGCAGTCAAGTCAATTTTTGACCCGGTATAAAGCAACTCGTCCTCCGGGATATACTTTTTTACCCTGCAGGAGGACGCTCCAAGCAAGGCGCTTAGCATAAAAAATACCGATATCTTAATCAATAACTTCAATTTCTTACTTCTTTTCAGCTTGTTCCTCTTCAATCTCCTTTTCCAAACCCTCGTCCTTTGCCATTTTCTGCCAAAGCTCTCTGAACTTATTAAACTCCTTGTTGTACAAAAATGCAATACCAGTGACTATCAGCTGTCCATCGATTACACTTTCAAATTCGTTTTTTCTAAAGCCTTTCAACCTGTATTGGCCGCTTTCAGACAGCAGGTACTCGAGACTTATATTACCGATAACGGGCGTGGTTCCCTCCGTGGCCTGGCTGCTACCCTCAATATTGACAGCGCTGCCCACCTGCACAATCAGTCGATCATTGAACAGCTTCTTTTGTGCATTAATATCGAGTTGCGTACGGTCCTGCGGGCTCTCCCCCTGGTAGTCGGTGTAGCTATCGAGTCCAAAATTGAGATCAAGGCCAGTTTTGCCGACCAGTTTATCAGAAAAATTATTCAGCTGACCCGACAGTACTTTGTTTACGTTGCCTCTGGCTACAGACACAGCACCACCGCCACTGCCATCGCTGCCAGATCCGGGGAAAAACCGGTTGAGCACCAGCAGAGAGAATACCTGCTTGTTCAACTCACTTTCCTGACTGTTCAACTGCTGCAGCCTGCCATATACATCACCGCCAATGGCTCCCTGCTCATCTTCAGGCATATCCAGCGCAAAAGACAGCTCTGGTTGCAGCAACTGCCCATCCACATTCAGATAGACCAGGAAAGGAAGCTTTTGCTGGTATTTACTGACCAGATTGGTGCTTTCTCCTGATGTTCGAATAGCCATCAGAGGAGCCGCCGAGGTTTCTACCTTATAGATAGCCCTCACATTGAGCAAAGCATCAAGGGGATCTCCCCGCCAGGTGATGGTACTCTGTGGAGAGATTTCAAATCGTTTTTTTACCAGGTTGTAGAGGTTGGTCTCGTAATGCCCGCTATTAATGGAGTAGGTGCCAGACAGCGTGGTTCTGCCGTTTGGCTCAAGGCCCACGATCAGATCGCCGGTACCGGACACCTGGAAGTTGTCGCCCGTTTTCTCATCTATGATAATCTTAAAAACGGCATTCTTCTCTACAGACAAATTGGTGTTTACATCGTAGCCGACCAACTGGCCAGCCGCAGTTTTGTCGTCTCCCCTGGTGAGAATATCGTCCGGATTTTCTTTGTTCACAAAAAGTAACACCCCTTCTCGTTCCATGATGTCCACCTGAGATTCAGGTACCACAAATGTGAAATCCGTGCCTTCTTTGATCGCCAGCTTCCCTTTCACAACCGGCACTTTCAGATCTCCGCTAACAGCGAGGTCTGCATCCATTTTCACTTTGCCATAAAAGAGTTCATTGTCATTTTCTGACGCATTCACCGGTTGGAAATTCTCTGCCTTCACTGTAAAGTCGAAAGTAGGGTTGGTCAGGCTTTCAGTGAGCACTTTGCCGTCCAGTCGAAAGGCATTTTTGTCCTTATCAACGATTGTAAAGTTGTCCATATACAAACCTGCGTTATCGACAGTCAGCACCTCGTTTGGCAAGGTAAACTGGGTATTCAGTGAATTAACTTTGAGACTGGCGGCTGCAAAGTTGAGCTTGCCGGTATATTCCGGCGAAGCAGTAGTGCCAGTAATTTTGACTTTGCCAGAAATCTTTCCGCTGGCATCAGAAACCGCCTCAGAGGCAAAGCCCTCAACTGCTTTCATATCGACACTATTGAGGTTCAGATCGAGGTCAATATTGGCTCCTTCTTCGGCTGCCGTATAATCGCCTGTCAGGTCGAGGTCGGCATTCTCACCACTAAGTGCCAGGTTAAAATCGTAGCTTCCTCTACCAACTGATTTCGCATTGACAACCATCTTACCAAATGCAACTTTCATCACCTCCAGCTGATCAATATTGAGGTTGGCTAAAATGCCAGCGTCCCGGAATGGATTTTCAATGATCAGCTTTCCGGCCAAAACGCCGGTCGCCAGCTGCTGGTCAGGATTTAGGGCACTAAGTAGGGTAGCAAGGCTGAACTCCTGAAACAAAATTCCAATATGTTCTTCCTGAGTGTCTGGCAGTGATGAACTAACCGTCAGCGACTGATTCCCTTTACTGAAAGTGAAATCCTCAAATACCATGAGTTTGTCAGAATAGCGGATTTGATTGGTTTCAGGAATTTTCCAGGGTTCTTTGTCGAGGATAAGCCCAGCAGGCACGAGATGATAGGTGATAGCACCTTTTTCCATTCGAATTTCAGACTGAATATAAGCCAGGGTCGCATCTTCGTTAAGTGAGGTGAAGTCAAGCAGGAGCAAGCGGTCTTGCAGCACGCCGGCAAAAGTCGTTTTCTCAACAGCGAGCGGCCCTGCATTTACACCAGCCCAGCCAAACTCAAAAGTCAAGCTGTCTCTGGCTCCCCGCACATCCATTCGGAGACTATCGATCGTATTGCCATTGTACTGCACAAAAGGTGCTCTTAATCTTGCAGCGACAGTTTGAAGAGCCTCATCAAATTCCACCTTCAGGGTAACGGAATCCAGTCGCTCCAGTCCATCGAGCATCACCTCGTTGAGAAAAGGAGATTCACGCACCGTCAGGCTCAACTTCATGGAAGCTGCCTGCAGCAGGGTGTCAGTAGCGACGGAGTCAGGGAAATACCTGGTGAACTGCCGGGTGAGGGCTGTTGCCAGAGAAACCGGAGGTGTATTTGATCTAAGATCCAGATTGAGCGAACGACTGGAAATGTTAAGTGTAGTTGTGTCTTCTTGAATTGAGGCACCCGCCTTGAAGCTACCCAGCGGAAACGACTCTCCTTCATAGACTGCCAACCCATCTTTGATATCGGCCTTAACAGTAAAAAAGTCGGTGTTGCCTTCAAAATCAGCCTGCAGCTTGAACCTTGCCCTGAGGTCCTTGCTTGTTACGCCCAGCGCCCTAAAGTCTGCCCCTTTCAAATCCAGCGTCAACCCAATGGTGGAGGAAGTGGAGTCTAGCTCCAGTAGTGTTTTCAGGGAAACATCCAGGTTTTCATCTTTGAAAGATAGCGTAACGTCACCCTGGCCGTTTTGCATGTCTCCTGCCAGCGTTAGCCCCGAGAAATCGTAATGGTTAAACTCAAGCGTTTTAAAGTCAGATTGAAGCGAGGCGTTGAGTGTGGACAAATCTGCCCCCGAGCCGGAAGCAGTTGCCTCGAAAGTAAGAGTGCCCAACTGCTCACTTTTCAATAGCTTATTGAGTTGAAGCTGGTTGACATCAATGTGAGCGCTGAAAGCCAGTTGCTCCTTGTTGGTAAATTTCCCGTCGATATTTACTTCGCCCTCAGGAATAGTCAAAGTAGCAAGCAAAGTCGATCCATCTTTGTCACCTTTCGCTTCCGCCCGCAAAGTGATTGTTTCAGGGAGGGCAATACCAAGTGCTTCTTCGTCTACGAAGCGAAGGATGTCGGATTTTTGCGATTTGATCAGCAGCGGCATGGCTTCAAACCGCAAGTACTCGGGCTGCAGGGCGTGCTTCAGCCCGCCGCTCCACCTTAGCGACGTGCCTTCACCCCAGGCAATGAAAGCGTCTTCCACACTGAAATCATCGAGCCCGCCAGCGACTCGAACCCTGCCATTGATGATTTTTTTACTCAATGCTAAAAGGTATTCGTTGTCTTTTAATGCTGGCGCAAAAACAAAGGCATCGCTCACATCGACCTGCAGCTCGCTGATGTCGACGTCTGCCACCGCTCGCTCCGGCTCATTCAATGCACCAGCGATAGATGGGTAACTCAGCTTTAGGTCTGCCTTCATATTGCTCTTGCCAGTTGCCAGCTCCAGGTCTGACAGCGACAAATTTTCATCGCCCACTTTCAAGTCAAACGCCAGCTGGTCAAGTTGCAAGCCACTCGCCTCCCGGAAAGTGAAACCGCCGACTTGAATGTGGGCCAATCCCGGATGAAGAGTAACGTCCGACGCTTCGAAGGAAAGGTCGGTAATAGCCATGGCATTTGGGTTGAATATACCTTCCTTCGGCCGAACGGTGTCTGCCTGGTAGGTTACCTGGTTATTTTCAAGTGTGATTGATTCCACGGCTACCTGCCAGTCGGGCCATTCGAAGGTGATCAGGGAGGGCTCACTTACAGTACTGTCGGGCTGTGAGGCCGCTGGCTGCAAGTGTCGACCAGACGTGTAGGCAATTTCAGAATTGTTAAAAGTGAATGATGCTACTTCAACAATATTTTCTTCCAGATTCAACACCGGTATCTCAGCCAACAAGTACCCTACATCAACCAAAAGCAGCAGGGAATCAGGAGCTGATTCATAAAGGAAACTAACGTCTTCAAGCGCTATTTCATCAACGATAAGAAGCGGAAGTGACGATGCGGCGGAAGTGGTATCTTCCGGCGAACCGGCTGTTTGATATTGTTTGTAGGTAACTGCTGACTGATCGAGCGCAAAAGATTCGACGTGAAACTTCATCTGATCGAGGACGAAGTCGTCCATTTCGAGCTCAAGAGTACCTATTTTCAACAAAGCCAGCATACCGCCAACTTCGTCATCATAAGTAATATCAAAATCATTGAAAGCGATAGATCCAATCTCGATGGTGAAAGGAGCTTCTTCTTTAGGTGGTTCAGTGGCTGCCTGAGTCGAGTCGGGCTCAGCTGCAAATGCAGCTATCAGAAAATCGAAATTGTAGACTCCGCTGGGCTCTTTTCTGTTTACCCTGGCTGTAAGCCCTGACCATTCCAGCATTTTCAGGTTGAGACCATCTCCTTTAATTAGCGGAATCAGCGCTACCGATATCTCCAGGCTCTCCGAATAAACCAGTGTGTCGCTCTGCTGGTCTTCTACATAAAGCCCTTCGAGGAAAGCATTGCCCGAGAAAGTGACAAAGAGTCTCCTGATACCCACTTTTGCCCCCGTCTTCTCCTCTACAAAACCAACTGCCTTGCTCACAATGATATCCTGGCCCCAGGGACTTCGGATGATCAAAACGACAATAATGAAAAGCATCAATATGCTCAACACAATTCCGGCAATGATCTTAATGAATTTATTTCCTTTTCTTTCTGGCATACATTCCAATCATACCCTCATGTGCAGGGTGGCAATGTGGGAAAATATTCTAATTAGATTGGAGGGGTATAAGATAATAACGCAAGATAGCACCAAACAGCTATTTTCTAATTCGATAATGAAAGGATCATTGTTTCAGCAAATAGTTCATGCATTGAGATCCTGACACAATTGCGATGCCTTCCCAAAAGCTATTTAATAATTATTTCATTAACAATCAGCTAATCACAGCAATTCTAAACACCCCTGAGGTCACAATCATTCCTTAACAAAAAAGAAAAATAAAAATTATTTGTGTAAGCATATGCTTACATATATATTTGTAAGCAAATACTTACATAATATAGAATGGAAATAAGACGAGACGTATTTCAAGCCATAGCCGACCCAACAAGAAGAGACATCTTGAACCTGCTCACCCACAAGTCTCTCAACCTCAATAGCATCGCCGAAAACTTTGACGTTAGCCGACCAGCAATATCTCAGCATATCAAAATACTGACCGAATGTGGGCTCATTATCATTGACCAAAAGGGACGGGAGCGCTATTGCCAGGTGCAACCAGAAAAGCTGAGTGCGGTAGCCGATTGGCTTGAACCCTTCCGTAAAATGTGGGAAAATAGATTTAACCAACTCGATAATTTGCTTAATCAATTAAAAGAAGACAAAGATGAATAAGACAGTTTTCACCAAAGATTTAACTAATAAGAGAATATTAGTTGAAAGGCATTTTGATGCGCCCGTAGCACTGGTTTGGAAAACCTGGACTGACGCCACTCTGTTGGATCAGTGGTGGGCCCCAAGCCCATGGAAAGCCAAAACAAAATCGATGAACTTTAAAGAAGGTGGCTACTGGCACTACTGCATGGTGGGGCCTGAAGGAGAAGTAGCCTGGGCGAGGCTTGACTATGGGAAGATCAAAATTCCGATCAGCTATTCGGCCAAAGATTCCTTTTGCGATGAGAACGGGATTATCAATAAAGACTTTCCAGGCGCTCATTGGGACGTTACTTTTTCTGCAACAGAGAGCGGTACAAAAGTGAATGTAGTTACCTCCTATAGTTCAGTCGAAGCGCTCGAAGCAATGGTCGACATGGGCTTCCAGGAGGGCTTCGCCATGGCGCACGACAATCTGGACGAGCTAATCAAAACCCTTGTCTAAAAATCTCTTTTCATGAATGCGGCAAGTCGCAGACTCCCCTTGTGTTTGTCGCATTCATACCGTAGTGTCATTGTCAAAAAAACTGATATTTGACTTTCGAAAACCCAACCCAATACCGATATGACAAAGCAACTTTGGCTCAACCTGCCTGTGAAAGATGTAAAGAAGTCAAAAGCCTTTTTTACCAAGCTTGGTTTTCAGTTCAGCACCGGGCCTGGAGACACTGAAACCTCTGCGGCTCTCTTGGTCGGAGAGAAAAATGTGGTGGTGATGCTGTTTGAAGAGCCTGCCTTTAAGGGTTTTGCAAATGCTGACATTGCCGACACAAGCAAAGGCTGCGAGGTGCTACTCTCCATAGATACCGAGAGCAAAGAGGAAGTAGATACTTTGACTCAGAAAGCGATTGATGCGGGCGGGAAAAGCTCGCACAAGCCGTCCGCAATGAGCGGCTGGATGTATGGCAGTCTTTTTATTGATCTGGATGGGCACCGCTGGAATGTGCTCTACATGGACATGAGTAAAATGAAAAATTAACTTTCACCAACCTAAACCTACTACTATGAACTTCTTTAAAAGCGCAGGGGCCGTTCTGCTTGGACTGGTTGTCATCTTTGCGTTGTCTCATATCACCGATGTTGTTCTTGAGAAATCGGGGCTTATGCTGTTACCATTCGATTTAAATCCACTTTGGTTCAAACTATTCGTCACTTTCTACCGCACTTTTTATGTGTTTGTCGGCGGTTACGTCACTGCCAGAACAGCCCATATTAATCCGATGAGGCACACCATCATTCTCGCTTCCATCGGGACTGTGTTGGGCATCCTCGGAGCGGTGGCGATGTGGAGCGAGCCTCCTCATTGGTATCCGGTTGCATTGGTTATTCTTGGCTGGCCAAGTGCCTGGTTGGGCGGCAAGCTCAGGGTTGGATTCGGCAGATGAGCTATTGTTTTTCCCGTCCTGCGTTGGGATGACGATGTAAGGGTGACTCCGGTCTGGCTCGGGACATCGGCTCCATCCACCATGTCAAAAGCAGCGGCACAAAAAAAAACAGAGGCACTGCATGCACAACATTTGGTGTAAAATTGGTAGAAGCATGATTGACAATGCCGTATTTTAGGTTGACCATCCGGCCATCACCTGGTGGGATGTCCAAAGAGATCGATAAACCTACCATTTATGACCCAACTTAAAAAAGGCACGCTCGCCGTGTGGGGCGGCGAAACTGAAAGATTCCCATATGGCGCCACCACACCACCGATTGTCAATAGCGTTACCTATGCCTACGAAAATCTCGACGACTGGTACGCCGTGGCCATCGGCAAGCAGGAAGGCCACATTTATAGCCGCAATACCAACCCAACAGTGCGGGTGCTGGAAGAAAAGATTGCAGCCCTGGAGGGAGCCGAAGCAGCCATATCCTTCGCCACCGGCATGGGAGCCATCAGCAATACATTGTTTGCCTTTCTTACGGCAGGAAAAAGAGTCGTTTCACTGAAAGACACCTACGGCGGCACAAGCCGCATCTTTCTCGATTTCCTTCCCTCCTATAACGTAGAAGTCAAGCTTTGTGATACCACCAACCATGAAGCATTGGAGGCTGAAATAGCCAAAGGCTGCGACCTGCTTTACCTGGAAACGCCGACCAACCCCACACTTAAAGTAGTGGACATCAAACGGCTGGCAGCTGCGGCTAAGAAAGTCGGGGCAGTCGTTGTCGTCGACAACACGTTTGCCACTCCCATCAATCAAACACCATTGAGCCTGGGTGCTGACCTGGTAGTGCACAGTGCCACCAAATACCTCTGCGGACATTCTGATGCCATGGGGGGACTGCTGGCTGGTAAAGCAGATTTGATTCGCAAAGTGTACCAGTTCCGGGAAATCAACGGCGCTAGTCTGCAGGCCGATCCCGCCTACCTCATTGTGCGGGGTATGAAAACCCTGGAGCTGCGCATTGAGCGGCAAAACGCTTCGGCTATGAAGATCGCCACCTTCCTGAAAGCCCATCCAAAAATCGACGATGTGTTTTATCCGGGCCTGGAAAGCCATTCAGGCCATGCTATTGCGAAATCGCAAATGTCGGGCTTTGGAGGGATGATGAGTTTTGCGCTCAAAGGCGATTACGAAAGTGTAAAAACATTCCTGCACGGCCTCAAGCTGGTGCACCTGGCTGCCAGCCTAGGCTCAGTAAGCACGCTGGCCGGCCCGCCCCGCACCACCAGTCATGTGGAGCTGACCACAGCCCAACGTGCACAGTTAGGCATTCCTGAAAGCCTTATCCGCTATTCGGTCGGCATCGAAAACCTCGACGACCTGCTCGCCGATCTCACCCAGGCGCTCAACAGAATCTGATGCCTCCGATGTGAAAAAAGCCGTGGTTGGAAAAGTTACCTCGTGTCGCATTTCACCTCCTTTTATGTCGGCAATGCCACTTTCGGCTTTGAGCAGATTTACCAACTTTGATTCAACCAAAAATGAAAACAGATGAGCGGATCGAAGCAGACCTTTCAAACGACCATTCTTCAAACGGGTAATAACACAGGCATTCCTGTGCCAGCAGAAATTGTTGAAGCGCTTGGTGCGGGCAAAAAACCCCTCGTGGTGGTCACAGTAAACGACTATACCTACCGAAGCGCCATTGCCACCATGGGCGGAAAATTCATGATTAGTTTCAGTTCTGCCCACAGAGCAGCCTCCGGCCTCGCTGGTGGCGACAAAGTGAAAGTAACGCTGGAAGTAGATACGGCTCCCAGAACGGTGGAAGTACCGGAAGATCTTCAGAAAGCACTGGACGCTCAGCCTGCCCTTAACAGCAAATTCGAAGGACTCTCAAACAGCAAGAAAAAACTGCTGGTGCTTCCAATTGAAGATGCGAAAACAGAGGAAACAAGAGCCAGAAGAGTTGAAAAAGCCATACAAATGCTTGAAGGCGGTAAAATCTAATATTCAGTTACCAGCAACCACCACAGACTCACAAAATTGGTGGACCTCATATTATCTTCTTTAAGCCGGTAATCATCAATACTACAATTAGGATATTGATTGATTATCACTACCTTTACCAATACTACAAATAAGACATTGCTTGTGTGTAGGGCGGCCGGAATGTGAAAAGGGAATCCTCATCGCAGCCGGTTAGCAAACAAAAACTCACTAAAAAGGACTTATTATGAACAGATCACAATTCATGAAAGGCTTTGGCTTAAGTGCATCGGCTTTACTGATCGCACCAAATACCATCCTTGGCCAGGAGGACAAACCCGCCCCTTACCAAAAAGACATCGTGCAACAGTTTGTTGGTGCCGGCCATAGCAACCTTGGCAAGGTGAAAGAGCTGTTGGCTGAGTTTCCCAACCTGATTTACAGCAGCCACGACTGGGGCAATGGCGACTTCGAAACAGCCATCGGAGCCGGTGGCCATGTCGGCTACAAGGAAATGGTCAATTTCCTCATCGATGCCGGAGCAAGACCCACCCTGCATGCGCTTACTATGCTTGGCAAGACTGAATTGATCAAGCCTATTATTGAAGCCTATCCTCAGATGGTCCATACACTCGGACCACATGGTTTCACTTTTCTGCATCACGCCCAAAAAGGCAAGGAAGACGCCGCCGAATTACTTGCCTATTTCGAGTCGAAAGGGCTGAAGGAAACCAAAGTAGCTATTAAATAAGAAGATTGACATATGAAAGAATTTCAACTAGGCGAGTTCGAGGAGATTGTACTCCTGACCGTTGGTGTTTTGTACCCTGAAGCCTATGGGGTAGCATTAAAAGACGAAATCGAAAGCCGACTGAAGCGAAAAGTGAGCGTGGGTGCCCTGCAGTCTGCCCTTCGGCGAATGGAGAGCAAAGGCTATCTCCACTCCAGAGAGGGGGAACCCAATACCGAAAGGGGCGGCAAGCCCAAGCGCTACTTTACGATCACGGCTTATGGAAAAAAGGCGCTGGATCACTCAAAGGATGTGCGGCTGGCGCTGTACAATGCCATTCCCCCTGTTGCATTGGATTTCAAATTCACATGATCAAACGGCTGGCGAACCGGCTGCTCAGGTGGTACCTCCACCCCGATTTTTACCCCGACATCAGTGGTGACCTGGAGGAGCTATACCTGCGCAACAGGGCAGCTTCGCCGGTGGTGGCCGATTGGAAGTACATGCTGCAAGTGATTGTACTTTTTCGGCCTTCATTAATGCGAACATTTTTCAAAAACTCAATTATAAAGGACACAGGTATGCTAAGAAATTATTTCAAAATAGGTGTCAGGAGCCTGCTCAAACAGAAGGCCTTCACCTTTATCAATGTAATGGGGCTGGCAGTTGGGCTGGCGGCCTTCCTGCTGATTCAGCAGTATGTAAAGTTTGAAGAAAGCTATGACCGGCACTTTGCCGATGCTGACCAATTGTATCGCCTCACAACCGATCAGGTGGTAGACAGCGTGCTGGGCACCAGGGATGCCATGTCATTCGCCCCCTCTGGCAAAGCGCTGGTGGAAGAGGTGCCGGAAATTATCGACGCCACCACCACCTACCAATTTGGGGGGTTGATCTTCAGAAAAGGAGAAAGCTTCGTAACCGAGGAACGTGTAATAGCCGTCGATGAACATTTCCTGAATTTGTTCACTTACGAAGTGCTCAGCGGCAATACTGCCTCTCTCTTGAGTGAACCGAACAGCCTTGTGTTATCGGAATCAAAGGCCAGGTTTTATTTTGAGAGTCAAGATCCTGTTGGCAAAACCATCTACCTGCAAGATTTTGAGAAAGATTTTAAGGTCGCTGGTGTGATTGCTGACCCCGGTCAGAACACTCATTACAAATTTGATATCCTGATGGCCATCAGCACCATCAAGGAGCGGCTTGATCAGGAGGCGTGGAATGGGTATAACTATTAATCTATGTAAAACTCGACAAAGAAGCCAATATCGACAATATCAGGCCAATGCTGCCTGCCCTGTCAAAGAAATACATGGGAGAAGACAACACCCTCGTATTCAATCTTCAGCCCGTGATTGACATTCACCTTTATTCCGATTTAACCTTTGAACCAGAGATACACGGCAGCGCCCGGGCAGTCAGCTTCCTCAACCTTATTTCCATTTTTATCCTGGTCATTGCGTGGGTCAATTACGTGAACCTCTCCACGGCCAGGTCTTTTGACAGAGCGAAAGAAGTGGGCATCAGAAAGGTAGTGGGCGCCCGTCGGAATCAGCTCGTTTTTCAATTCATGACAGAGGCTTTTATGATCAATGTGCTGGGGGCTTTACTTGCCCTTGGGCTGGCAGAGCTTGCCTTGCCATCGTTCAACAACCTGATCAGCAAAGAAATACTCGATCATGCCTGGAATGATGAAGGATTTCTCAATAATGTAGGTCTCTTTGCTTTTGTTGGCACACTGGTGTCTGGTGTGTACCCTGCCCTGGTGCTCTCCGGGTTCAGGCCCGTGATGGTGCTGAAAGGCAAATTCAGAAACTCCAGGCAAGGGATTTGGCTCAGAAAAGGGCTCGTGGTGCTTCAGTTTGCCGCCTCTCTGTCGCTAATTGCCTGCACCTTTATCGTCTATCAGCAGGTCAGTTTCATGCGGTCAAAGGACATCGGCATGTCAATTGATCAGATAGTTGGGTTCAGAGGCCCCAGATCCAACAACGAAGATTTTGCAGCTCAAACCCAGAAACGTACTTTGTTTGCTGAGGAGCTAAAAAACCACCCTGAAATAAAGGGCGTGGCCATGATCTCCAATCTGCCGGGCGGTGGCAGCTCCGACGTGAATTCAAGCAGCGGAGGGATCAAAATCGTCGGCAAAACCGACTTACTGGAAGCCACCACTTACATTCTGTATGTTAACGATGAAGTAATCGATCTGCTTGACATCAATCTCCTTTTTGGCCGCAACTTCGACAGAACCAGGGGTATCGACACGGCAACCGTGCTGGTAAACGAATCCTTTATCAAGCGGTTTGGCCTGGAGGTAAATGAAATGATAGTCAATGAAAAGATTCAGTTCGGCAAAAACCCCGAAAACCCAAAATGGAACATCGTGGGAATCGTTGAGGACGTGAACCGCAGCTCTCTCAAAAATGCTGTTGAACCAACCGTTTATTTCTACAATGATGCACCACCGCAGGTGATGGTAAAGCTGGAAGCAGGCAAGTATCAGGAGGGTCTCGATGTGCTGGCTGCCACCTGGGAGCAGTTTTTTCCCAGTGCACCTCTGAAGTATGCTTTTCTGGATGAAAGGTTTGACGGATTGTACCAGGAAGACAAAAGGTTTGGCTCCGTTTTCGGTGCGTTCTCAGTACTCGCTCTCATAGTGGCCACGCTTGGCCTTTTTGGCCTCTCCTCTTTCATGGCGATTCAGCGCACCAAGGAAGTGGGTGTTCGAAAAGTGCTGGGCGCATCGGTGGGACACATTATTGGTATTTTCTACAAAGACTTCTTAAGCCTGATAATTATGGCTTTCCTTGTGGGAGCGCCACTTATTTACTTTGGAATGAATGATTGGCTGGACGGCTATGCTTACCGGATCAGCTTCCCGTGGCTGTTTCTTGGCTTGTCGCTGTTCATTGTGCTGGCGATTGCCTTGCTCACGGTAGGCTATCAGGTATACAAAGTGGCTGTTTTGGATCCTTCAAAAACACTGAGATACGAATAGTACCCAAAGAAGAGCATTCGAGCAACTTAAAAGCCATCCGGTGGGGTGGCTTTTTTTGATGTTCCGCAAATTGACCTCCTTTCGGTACATTCTGCTATCTTGCTTACTATTAAACAACTTTACCCTTAACACAAACCCACCTAACTTACTTCATGAAACTTCTGACATTTCCTGCGCTCATTTGTTTTTCCATCTTTTACTCCTGTTCCACCCCAACCCAGGTAGGCAATGGAGACGCCGCCCAGGTTATCGAAAACAGCCTGGTGGCTGGCTTGCAAATCAAAGGTGAACCAAAGAAGACCTACACGCTTGCTGAGAGAATGGCCCACTATAACGTGCCTGGAGTAAGCATAGCCGTAGTAAAAGACGGAAAGGTTAGCTGGGCCAAAGGCTACGGAACCGCTAACTCCCAAACTGGCAGTCTGGTTGATGTGAACACGCTCTTTCAGGCAGGATCCATCAGCAAACCTATTGCTGCACTGGCTGCGTTAAAGCTTGCTGAGGAGGGGAAAGTTGAGCTGGATGCCGATGTAAATACGTATTTGACAAGCTGGAAAGTCCCTGACAGCGAATTTACTCAAACTGAAAAAGTAACACTCCGTCGGCTGCTGACTCATACGGCTGGCACCACTGTTCACGGTTTCCCTGGTTATCACCCCTCCATGATATTTCCGGGCATTGAAACGGTATTGAATGGCAGAGGCAACACACCCGCCATCTACGTAGATACAACTCCCGGCACCCTTTGGAGGTATTCAGGCGGTGGCTATACGATCATGGAAAAGGTAGTTGAAGATGTAACCGACTTGCCACTCGACATTTACCTGAAGCAAAGTGTTTTGGAACCTCTGGGTATGGAACACAGCACTTATACGCAGCCACTACCTGCCGATCGTGCTGCTGAAGCCAGTGCTGCCTATGACAGCAATGGCACCCTCATTGACGGGCTTTGGCATAACTACCCTGAACAGGCAGCTGCCGGCCTCTGGACCACCCCATCCGACCTGGCCAAATATTGCATTGAAATTCAATCCATTGTGGCTGGCAAAAAGGATGGCATCTTATCGCAGGAAATGGTGACCCGCATGCTCACCAAAGACAAAAATGACTGGGGACTGGGGCCATCACTGAAAAACGATAGCGAAGACCTGATTTTTCAACATGGCGGCAAAAATGCAGGCTTCACAAACAATATGGTAGCCTTTGCCCATAAGGGAGAAGCCATTATCATAATGACGAATGCCGACAACGGTGGCCGGCTGATTGGCGAAATCATCAATTCGGCCTCTGACTATTACGACTGGGGACTTTCGAACGTAAGAACCATTGAAACCATCAAACTTTCTTCGGAAAAACTACAGGAATTTGTCGGAAAGTATCAGTATTCAGAGCAGGTGCCGGGATCCGGCAGCTATTATATTGAAGTAAGGCTGACGAATGGTCAGCTGACTGTAATTGACCCTGACCAAAACACATCATTCAGTCTGACACCGACGGAGGCTATGAAATTCATCGACCTGGAAAAAGGAGACCAGATTGTCTTTTCAGCCAGTGAGAATGGCCCGGTGGTCTTGCTTTGGAACAACAACTACAGGTTTTATAAAGTAGAGTGAGGTCAGACTTTGAACCAGCGATCAATCTATGAATAGGTATGTCATTCTTCTAAGCCTCACACTGCTGAGCTGTAGCGTGCCGAAGAGCTCTCCAATTCAGAAAGACGTGGTCACCATCATCAACATAGGCAAGACCGACAGAGTCAGTCTTGGCCAACAGTTGGCTGTAGTCAATAAGTGTAGTCCAAAGGTAATTGGCCTCGACATCTTTCTACTAAAAGACAGCCTCGCCAAGGATTCCATTATTGTGAGGGAGCTAAAAAATGCCCGTCAGGTAGTCCATATTTTCAAACCAGAGGGTTATAATCAACAAACCAATGAATTTGATGAGTTGATATACCCGCATCCAAAATTTCAGGCCAATTCCTACAGCTACGGCTTTGCTAATTTAATTGTTGAAAATCAAGCAACCGGAAATATCCCTCCTGCACTTAGAACCATTGACAAATCCTATGTCGCTCAAATGAAACTTGGGGATAAAATATTCAACTCGTTTAGCTACGAACTGGCTGCAAAGGCATATGGTGTGAAAGACAAATATCAGAATAAGCCAGATGAATTATTTGAGATCATGCCGACACTGCAAATGGACAGCATCACGATAATTGACTACAAAGACCTGCTCCTTGGTAATTTTGACAGCGCTTCTCTGCAGAACAAAATTGTGCTCTTTGGTTATGTTGGAAATGAGGAGGATCAATTTGCAATGAAGGATGGTAGTGTGCACAATGGCATAGAAATTCATGCGGCCGTTGTACGGGAAATAATGTCAAAACCAAACGAAGTGATGCCTCCCAAATAGTCTTCATAGTAATCATGAATCCGAACGCTAATTCTCCTTTTTCACTTTCTGGAGACATTCAACAGATCGGCATTTCATGTCTGTGTCGCAAAACAAAGCCAAGTCGGACGCAGGGTACGCCACCTATGCTCTAGGGCATGTATACAAAATATCATATCTTCATTGTCGGACTTGAAAGCATGTTTGCATTTATCGGCAATTTTTTAAAGAACAAAAGCCATTCGGTCTGAAGCTTAAACTAACCACCCGTTGAAACAAATGAAGAAAGAGACAGGAATGCTCAAAAAGCATAATTCGTTGGTAACTGTCAGAAGACTCCTTCTACTTGCGCTACTGATAGCCCCGCTGACGCACGGCTTTTCGCAAGTGAAGCTGCCACAAATCATCACAAATGGTATGGTTTTGCAGCGTGACGCAAAACTCAACATGTGGGGGTGGGCGTCTCCCGGCGAAAAGGTCACCCTTGCATTCAACAACAAGCGATATAAGGCAACAACCTCTGCAGAGGGAAAATGGCAGGTAGAGTTGCCTGCCATGAAAGCCGGTGGCCCGTATCGCATGACTATTTCTGGCAAGAACACCATTACCCTCGAAAATATCCTGCTTGGTGATGTTTGGTTTTGCTCGGGGCAATCGAACATGGTTCACCAGCTAAACATCCATGATGTGACCTATGCCGATGAAATAGCCAATGCCAACTACCCTGAAATACGGCAGTTTCTTATCCCAACCCGCAATAGTCTGGCCGGCCCATTGGAAGATTTGGCTGACGGCTCCTGGAGCCAGGCCGTGTCAGAAGAGGTGAGACCTTTTTCGGCCGTGGCCTATTTTTTTGCGAAAAAGATCTATGAGAAATACCATGTGCCCATCGGCCTGATCAACGCCAGCGTGGGCGGCACCCCTATTGAGGCGTGGACAAGTGAGGAAGGCTTCAAAGAATTCCCTTCGATCCTGCAAACCATAGAAAACAATAAGGACACGGCCTATGTCAATGCCATCAATAGAAAGGCAAGGCCCAGCCAGCCTCTAAAGCAACCCGAAGACAAGGGACTAACCGAGCCAAAACCATGGTATGCTGTTGATTTTGTCCCAAAAAACTGGCGTACCATCAACATCCCAGGCTACTGGGAAGACCAGGGTGCCAAAGACCTGAATGGCATCGTTTGGTACAGGAAAGAAATTGATGTGCCAGCCTCAATGGCAGACAAAGAGGCGAAGGTATTTCTTGGGCGGATAGTGGACGCAGATGTGCTCTACATCAACGGAAAAGAAGTCGGAAACAAAACGTATCAATACCCACAACGAAGGTACCCGGTTCCCGCTGGTCTGCTAAAGGCTGGAAAGAATGTCTTTGTGGTTAAGGTCACTAACTACAATGGCAAAGGTGGGTTCGTGCCCGATAAGCCCTATTGCTTGTTTGCCGGCACCGACACTGTCGACCTTAAGGGCTACTGGCAATACAAAGTAGGCGTTGTGTTTGAGCCCCAGCCAACATTGCCACCAGGCATCAGTGCCCAAAATCAGCCCACGTCACTGTTCAATGCCATGGTCGCTCCCATCAACAATTATCGCATCAAAGGAATACTGTGGTATCAGGGCGAAAGTAACGCAGGCAAACCTGCTGAATACGCTGACCTCCTGCCAGCACTGATCAAAGACTGGAGAAATCAATTCAGTTATCCCGACGCACCCTTTATTTATGCCCAATTACCCAATTTTATGGACGTGAATTACCTGCCCTCAGAAAGTAACTGGGCCATTTTGAGAGAATCGCAATTGAAGGGCCTGAAAGTTCCCAACACGGCCATGACGGTAAATATTGATTTGGGAGAATGGAATGATATTCACCCTGACAATAAAAAGGATGTAGGAGAAAGAATGGCCCTTGCTGCCCTTAGGATAGCTTATGGTGAAGAAGTTGTTTATTCAGGCCCTTTGTATCAAAATTACTCCATCGAGGGCAACAAAATAACGATCTCCTTCTCTCATACCGGTGGTGGTTTAATCGCCGATGATGGAGAAGCACTGAGCGAATTTGCCATTGCCGGAGAGGACAAAAAATTTGTTTGGGCACAGGCGAAGATTGAAGGTGACAAAGTGATTGTTTGGAGCGACGAAGTGACCGAACCAAAATATGTGCGGTACGCCTGGGCCGACAACCCTGACAATCCAAACCTGTATAACCGGGAAGGCTTACCGGCCTCCCCGTTCAGGACAGATCAATGATGCATGGCCCTTACAGCTATTTCTACCAGATTATTAACAACACCAGCAAATGAAAAACCTACTTATCCTATTATTTACTGCTTCACTCAGCCAGGTGGCTGTTGGCCAGGGGGCAAAAAATGACAGCAGCAAATACCCGCCCCTGGTCACCTTTACAGCCCAGGAAGACCACACCAACATGATGCAGCAGCTGGGCATTCAACAGCTAAGACCAGGCCCTAGTGGCAATGAGTCGGCACCCAACCATGCCAACTACGACGAATCCATTGCGAACCCCTGCCCTCAGTTGCCAGACCTTCTCGTAACCAGCAGCGGCAAAAAAGTCACCTCGGCCGACATGTGGTGGAAGCAGCGCCGGCCTGAAATTGTAGAAGACATTGAACGGGAGATGTACGGCCGCCTGCCGAAAAACATCCCGGCAGTGACCTGGGAAGTGAAAATCACCGACAAAGAGTTCGTAGGCCGCATACCTGTTATAGCTAAGCAATTGGTGGGGCATGTCGACAACAGCGCATACCCGCTCATCAATGTCGACATCAACATGATGCTGGTGGTGCCCACCAATGTGAAAGGCCCTGTACCCGTTTTAATGATGTTTGGCCGTCCCTCATTCCCTTCACCAGCCCAGCCTTCCAATAGCGACATGGAGACCCTGAATGCTGCTTTTAAAGAAATGATGATTAAGAGCAATCCTGAGGTAAAGGAAATTTTTGATCGTTATCCCGCCTATACGCCCGTCACGAAACTGCCCGGCCCTAACTTCTTTGCACCGGCTCCTACCGGCGATTCTCCCCCCACGGAGCAGCTGTTGGCAGCGGGCTGGGGTTATGCCACCATTGAGCCTGCCAGCATCCAGGCCGACAACGGTGCCGGGCTCACCCGGGGGATTATTGGCCTGGTGAACAAAGGCCAACCACGCAAACCTGAAGACTGGGGCTCACTGCGTGCGTGGGCATGGGGAGCCGCAAGAGGCCTCGACTATTTGGAAACAGACACCCTGGTAGATGCAAAGAAAGTGGGTATCGAAGGCGTATCACGGTACGGAAAAGCTGCCCTGGTAACCCTCGCTTTGGAGCAGAGATTTGCCGTAGGATTGATCGGATCTTCAGGAAAGGGAGGCGCTGTACTTCACCGACGTGTTTTTGGCGAAGCCGTGGAAAACCTCACTGGTTCGGGCGAATACCACTGGATGGCGGGCAATTATCTTAAATATGGCGCCTCCAAAGCAAAATTTGGCAGCAAGACAGGCTGTGACCTGCCCGTTGATTCTCACCAATTAATTGCACTGTGTGCTCCTCGTTTAACATTCATCAGCTACGGAATACCAGAAAAAGGCGATGCCAAATGGCTGGATCAGCAGGGAAGCTACATGGCTACGGTGGCGGCCGGCCCGGCATTCAAGCTGTTAGGCGTCAAAGACATTGGAGTCTCCAATAATTATCAGACTGAGCAAATGCCGCCCGTTCTCACAGGTCTGCTCGGTGGTGAGCTGGCATGGCGACAACATGACGGAGGGCACACCGATGCCCCCAACTTCCAATATTTCATTCCATGGGCAAGCAGCTTTTTAAAGTACGAGAAAACACAATAACTCAGGCTGCAACCTAAGTGTAGGCCTGATTTGATATTGCTTGTGACCAGGGAGGGTGTCCTCAACCACTCACCACAGTTTTGCAACAAATTCTCCCCGTCAAAGTATACTCATTCCATGCGGTCATAAGAGCATCAGTATGATTAATGAGTATCAGGAGTTTAAGCTGAACAGCATACTTAGTCGATACATCGACTGCGTGTGGACAGAAAGCTATACAAAGCGGCCCGAAAACAAAGGAAGAACCTACCTGGTGGCACCAGACAATACAGTGGAACTGATCTTTACCTCCGGTACGCTCGAAAGAAAAATAAAAGATGGGCTGGGAAAAGTAGAGGTTTTGGGAAGTCACCTATCAGGATTGAAAACCATTGCACAGGATGTAAAAGTTGACGGAGAAATGAACCTTTCTGTTCGTTTCAAGCCCCACGGACTTTACCCATTTATCAAGCCACGCCTTCAGGAAACTATCAATCAGTCAATTCCAATTGAAGACCTTTTTGGAAAAGATATACTGGAGTTGGAGAGCAAGCTCTTTGAAACCAACTGTCTGCTGGATAGGGTCAGGCATATTGAAGCCTACTTTATGAAAAGACTCCTGACGCTCAATCGGCAGGCTGACGCTACCTTCGACTACCTGATTAACCGCATTGTGGACGGCAGGGGCGCTCACCGCATACTCGATCTGGCTGAAGAAACTGGCGTTACCATAAAAACTTTTGAGAGAAAATTCTTGCTAAACCTGGGTGTGTCACCCAAGCAGTGCGGGCAGCTGATTAGGTTGTTTCATACACTGAAAGCCACCAACAAAGCCAGCCAGGTCAACCTGACAAGCATTGCCCACGACAATGGCTTTTATGACCAGATGCACTTTATCAAAGAAATGAAGAAGTTCACACGCCTAACACCCGGAGAGTACCTAAAAGCTCCAAGGGAATTGCAGATGCCCATTTTCACAAGAAACTGAAGCTAAACATCTTTTGTCCAGTTTTTACTATCCTGCTGTGTTGTAACCTCGCAATTTTGGTAATTAAAATCATAGCTGGCTTCCTCTATTTCACCAAGGCATACTCAAGGATATCTAAGTAGATACAACACTGACTGATGAAAAAATTTGCATCTATTCTTCTTGCAATATTCCTCGGCTTTATCGCTGGAAGGCTTGCTGCCAGCAACCACCAGGGTGAGGTACCCGGCACACTTTTATTCCGGGTAGTTTCACCCGATGGCACAACTGAATCCTACCTCTTTGGTACTCACCACGCCTTTAGCAAGTCTTTCTTTGATACACTGAAAACTGCGAAGGACAAACTCATGGCAGCGGATATCGTGATTACAGAATCAGACCCCGCACCCGGGCACACAGCCAACGACATTGTGAACGCCCGCACGGCTGACACTCAATGGTCAAAATACCTGACAAAAACTGACCTGGCCTACTTACGAGAGCGCCTGCAACACAGCCCCGCCAACTTTGAAAAGCTGCGGCCTGAGGAACTGCACGCAGCTCTCAACAGAGAATACACCATTAACACCTGCAACACAAGATCCGCCGCCGATCCCAATCTCTCAATCGACGAATATATCGGCTTTCTTGCCAAGCAGGCAGGCAAGCGGGTGATTGGCCTGGAAACGGCCGAAGAGCAACTGGAATTGATCAGGAAAGACATTGAAGGCATGCCACCAAAAGTGCATAAAAAACGTCTGTCCCGGCTTATAAAATTAATAAAGAGCGGAGGTGATGCCCAAAGCTGCGAAGCCACCAGCATGTACCGGGAAATGGCCTTTGATTACCGGCTAACGGAGCCCTGCCGTAACAGCCTCATGCTGACCGAACGCAACGCCCGATGGATAGAAAAAATCGTTGGCGATCTCCAGTCATCAAGCTGCTTTGTCGCTGTCGGCTTGAGTCATCTACAGTTTGAATGCGGATTGATCAGTCAGCTGAGAGAAAGAGGGTTTGTGGTGACGCCCGAGGAAACTCATTAACGGCCCTCACTTACACCACCTCTATATTTCGTACCCGCCATGGCTTTGGTGGGAAAGTTTTGTCTGTCTGACGGTTACAAGTATCACTCAGTTTAAACTCAATAATTAACGAAATGAATGAGCGGTAAAAATACAGGTTGATCGGTTCTATAATGTTACCAACTACATAAGTAACATTATAAACCGTAAACATACCGTTATGAAAAAACTTCTACACCTCATGCTGCTCAGCCTGTTTGTATCACTGGCTGATGCACATGCCTTCGGGCAAATTGTATCGGGTAGGATCACCGACCAGGACGATGGTTCACCTATCCCGGGCGTAAATATTGTAAAAAAGGGATCAACCCTGGGCACAGTTTCCGACGTAAACGGCCACTACCAAATTGAGCTGGATCCAGCAGATAAGAACATCCTTGTATTTTCATTCCTTGGCTACGTCACCCAGGAGGTTGACGTCGGCAAGAGAACTATAGTCGACGTGGCGCTGTCGGCAGATGTTCAGCAATTGCAGGAAGTAGTCGTAACTGGGCTGGCGTCACAACTCCAGGGCCGAGTAGCCGGTGTTTCCGTTGTAACAAGAGGCCGGAAAAAACAGCAATACCAGCCTGTTTCCCAGGAAAGCTACGCCAAAATTGAAGAATCTGGCTTTCAAAAGGTAACCAAGAAACCTCTGTCTACCTTCTCAGTTGATGTGGACGGTGCATCGTATAGCAACATGCGTCGGTACATTGAAAGTGGCTCGCTGCCTCCGAAAGATGCTGTCAGGGTCGAAGAAATGATCAATTACTTTGACTACGATTACGCTCAGCCCGAAGGAGAGACACCTTTTAGCGTGAATTATGAGCTATCGTCATGCCCCTGGAACAAAAAGAACCTGCTCCTGCATGTGGGGTTACAGGGCAGAAAAATTGAAATGGATCAACTGCCTCCCTCCAACATCGTCTTCCTCATCGATGTTTCGGGGTCGATGTCCGATCCTGACAAACTCCCCCTTCTGAAATCATCACTAAGGCTACTGGTTCAGCATTTACGACCGGTTGACCGGGTCGCAATGGTTGTTTATGCGGGAAGTTCAGGTCTGGTTTTACCTTCGACCGATGGCAACCGAAAGGATGTCATTCTTGCGGCGCTGGACAAGTTATCTGCTGGCGGATCGACTGCTGGTGGCGAAGGATTGAAGTTGGCATACAAAGTGGCCGCAAGGAATTTTATTGAAGAAGGTAACAACAGGATTGTACTTGCAACGGACGGGGACTTTAACGTTGGCTTGCAAAGCAATGATGAAATGGAACAGCTGATCGAAGAAGAAAGAAAAAGGGGTATCTCCATTTCAGTATTAGGCTTTGGTAGAGGGAATATCAAAGATGACAAAATGGAGATCATCGCCGACAAAGGAAATGGCAACTACTCCTACATCGACAATCTGCTCGAGGCCCAAAAGGTACTTGTGAGTGAGTTTGGAGGCACCTTCTTCACCATCGCCAAAGACGTAAAATTCCAATTGGAGTTTAACCCGGTTCATGTGACAGAGTACCGCCTCATCGGCTACGAAAACAGAATTCTGGACGATGAAGACTTCGACAATGACAAAAAAGATGCGGGTGAGATAGGTGCCGGGCATTCGGTGACAGCACTCTACGAAATTGTACCAGCCGGAAAGAAAGGCACTGCTTCAGGGTTGAAGTACCAGAACTCACAGCCATCAGAGGTGGCACTTACAAGCAACGACCTGGTAACTTTAAAACTCAGGTACAAAAAGCCCGATGGGTTCAGAAGCCAACTGGTGGAATTAGTGGTAAAAGATGAGCCGGTGGCACTGGAAGCTACGAGCGCAAATTTCCGGTTTTCAGCCTCGGTAGCTCAGTTTGGCATGCTTTTAAGGGACTCCGACAAAAGAGGTTCAGCTACGTGGGAATCAACCTACGACCTGGCTGTCAATGCCCGGAGCGACGACCCAAAGGGCTATCGTGCTGAGATGATCAGGCTGGTGGAAACTGCCAGTTTGCTTGACACCCCTTTAGATAACTAAAAAAGAAGACCGGCCGGTAGCTTCAAACTCACCGGGCCGGTCTTTTTGTTATTTTCCAGAGACGAAACTATGCAACCCTTTCCAGAGCAGGAATAAAACCACCTAATAGTTTTTCGAAAGGCTTTTTAAGTAAAATCTATTAGATTGACTTTCCCTTTTTGAGCAAAAAAAGGGCTTTCGTTATTCTATTTTCAACACCTCATGAAAAAACACCTACTCGCCATCGTCGTTTGCCTTGTTACCTTCAGCGCCGTCTCACAAGAAACCCCGACGATCAAATGGTGGAACCCAGCCGAACATGCATTCCCCGTCATTGAAGGACAAGCCTGGGCAGGCGAAACCAAAGCTCCTTACGACAGGCTACCGGCCAGGGCGGAAGGCAAGGTTCCACCAGCAGTTTGGAATCTTTCTCAACATTCAGCAGGCCTGATGGTACGCTTCCGCTCCAATTCTTCGCAGATTGTTGTTCGCTATATTTCGAAACCGAAGGGAGAAGGCAACAACTACGGCATGGATCACATGCCCGCCACGGGCGTAAGTGGTGTCGACCTCTACGCCATTACTAATGACGGACAGGAAATCTGGTGCGCTGCCAAACGAAACTTTGGTGATACCATTACCTACCGCTACGAAGGGCTAAGGCCCAACGACCAATTCCACGAGCTGGGCCGAGAATACCGCCTTTATTTGCCGCTTTACAATTCGGTTTCCTGGCTGGAAGTGGGCGTGGAAACCAGTGCTCATTTCAAGCCTCTGCCTGTGCGAAAAGAAAAGCCTATCGTCGTGTACGGCACCTCCATTGCTCACGGTGCCTGCGCTTCCCGGCCCGGCATGGCGTGGACATCGATATTGGGGAGAAAAATGGATAGGCCACTGATCAACCTGGCTTTCAGCGGTAATGGCCGTCTCGACAGCTCCGTCGTAGATTTTGTCAATGAAATCGACGCCAAAGTGTTTGTGCTCGACTGCCTGCCCAACCTGATTCCAGGCACCTGGGAAAGGCTCGGCATCAACGGAGAACAGGGGCTAAAGAACCGGGTACTAACGTCAGTTCGTGCTTTGAGGGCAAAGCATCCCACTACACCAATTTTGCTGGTGGATAACGCTGGCTATACAGACGCCCTTGTCAACGACGATAGAAAGTGGCAATACACCACAGCCAACCGTGTACAACAAGAGGCATTTTATCAGTTAAAAAGAGAAGGGGTAAGCGGGCTCTTCTACCTGACTAAGGAGGAGATTGGCCTGGGACTGGACGATACGGTAGATGGCACTCATCCCACCGACCTCGGCATGCTTCACTATGCGCAGGGCTACGAAAAAGCGTTGAGAGCCATTCTCAATGAACCTGTTGGTCTTGCCTCGACTACGAAACCTGTCACGCAATACAGAGAGCCCAACAACTATGATTGGGAAGAAAGGCACAATGAGATTTTGGCGATGAATGACAAAGAACCACCTAAGATGGTCTTCCTCGCCAATTCTATTATTCACTTTTGGGGAGGTTTGCCCAGAACCAAAAGAGTGGTGGAAGAAGAGTCATGGAAAACATTGTTCACGCCCGCAGGCATGCGCAACCAGGCCTATGGCTGGGACAGGGTGGAAAACGTCCTCTGGCGGGTATACCATGGCGAACTGGATGGATTTGAAGCCAATAAGATCTTCATCATGATAGGCACCAATAACTTGCACCTGAATACAGATGACGAAATTCTGGAGGGGTTGGGACTGTTGCTTGACGCCATCAAAATCCGCCAGCCAAAAGCGGAAATTACGCTCATGGGGCTTTTGCCGAGGCGAAACAACGAGCAACGAGTGGCAGATCTAAACCTTGAAATGGCCAGGCTTTCAAGCAATAAACAAGTCAGGTACGCAGATGTAGGGCCGATCTTTTTGAAAAAGGACAACAAGATAGACGAAAGCCTTTTCTCAGATGGGCTGCATCCCAATGCTGCTGGTTATGTGAAGATGAGAGAAGCACTGAAGCCGTTGGTCGAAATACCAAAGGAGATGAAGGCCAAAAAATAATCCTGAACCACCACGTTCCCAGCTGACACGATTTGCCTCCATGCTCCAACTACAACGAACCACTTCTGAAAATCCAGACTTCGTCAAGCTTGTCAAGCAACTGGATATGTACGTGACAGCCATGGACGGTGAAGACCATGCCTTTTATGCCCAATACAATCACATCGACAAGATCAGGCACGTAGTGGTGGCTTACGATGGAGAAACAGCTCTCGGCAGCGGCGCTATCAAAAAATTCGACGCCACCACTATGGAAGTCAAAAGAATGTACACTTCTCCTGAAGGCAGAGGGCGGGGAATTGCCTCTAAAATTCTCTACGAGTTAGAGCGATGGGCTACAGAGCTTTCCTGCGAATATTGTATTTTAGAAACCGGCAGGCAGTACGAAAATGCCATCCGGTTATACAAAAAAGCTGGCTACACGGTGATCGAAAACTATGGACAATATGCCAATATGGCCAGCAGCATCTGCTTTGCGAAGGAGCTACAGAAGCAACCGACAGCCTGACTTTACGCTAAAAACGATTCTCCCATGACGTCAAAAAACCTCCTAACCCTCCTCCTGATTTGCTTCTCTGGCTACGTGTATGGGCAAAAGTCCAGGCCCAACATCGTTTTCATTCTCACCGACGACCAGCGTTGGGATGCCCTGGGCTATGCGGGTAACACAATCATTCAAACACCGGAAATGGACAAGCTGGCCCGTGAGGGTGTCTACTTCAAAAATGCCTTCGTCACCACCCCCATTTGCGCAGCCAGCCGGGCTACCATCATCACCGGACTGTACGAAAGGAAACACAAGTACACTTTCCAGCAGCCTCCGATCAACAATGAATTCACCGACAACAGTTATCCATCCGTGCTGAAAAGTGAGGGCTACTACAGCGGATTTTTGGGGAAAATGGGTGTGAATTTTGAAAACAAAAGAGACACGAGCCTTTTCGACGTATACAAGCCCGAACCCGTTGGGGCCTACTTCAGGCTGGTAGAAGAAGGCACCAGGCACAAACACACCACCGACGTGATCAGGGACAATGCCATCGATTTTATCGAAAATGCGCCAGAAGACAAGCCGTTTTGCCTTTCCATTAGCTTCCATGCGCCTCACGCCGACGATAGCTCACCGCAGCAGTACTTCTGGCCCCAGGAGGTAGACAGCCTGTACAAAAATGTGACTATCCCAGGCCCGGCCATGGCCGACGACAACTACTTCATGAAGCTGCCGTTGCCTGTGCGAGAAGGCTTCAACCGAACCCGCTGGAACTGGCGGTTCGATAGCCCGGAAAAATACCAGCAAATGGTAAAGGGCTACTACCGGATGATCACCGGGATAGACCGAGCCATCGCCAAAATACGAACAGCGCTGGAAGCAAAAGGAGTTGATAAAAACACAGTCATCATCCTCATGGGCGACAACGGCTACTTTCTCGGGGAACGCCAGCTCGCTGGCAAGTGGCTGATGTACGAACCGTCGCTGCGTGTGCCACTGATTATCTATCATCCGTCAGGCGTTGGTTCAAAAACGGTGGAAGACATGGCACTGAATGCCGACATTGCTCCCACTATCCTTGACTTTGCTCAGGCCAAAATTCCAGCGTCTTATCAGGGCATGAGCCTCACTGGTCACACCAAAAAAACGAAAATGGCTGTACCACGACGGGACGCCTTCCTGTGCGAACACCTCTGGGACTTTAAGCCTATCGCTGCCAGTGAGGGCATACGAACCGAGAAATACAAGTACTTCAGGTACAGGGATATTCCAGATTCTGAAGAACTTTACGACCTTGTCAACGATCCATGGGAAACAAAAAACCTGGTACAAGACAAGGCATCGCAGAAGATACTGGCATCGCTTCGTAAGCAGTGCAATGAGGAAATTGAAAGTCTGTCCAAATGAAGAGGCGTCAAAAGACTACAAAAGTTTCGCTGGTTTAGCTGAGGAACACTGCGGCATGAGCCAGGCTGGCTGCCCAGCCTAAAGTTGACAATCCAAACTTTTGTAGTCTCTTGCAAACGGGAGCCGAACTCCTCTGAGATGGTGCCACCAGCTATCGCTGTGGGCACCACTGCCGCATGTCGCGCCCACAACGAAGGCCCTTGCCGAATTGGTGGCACGACCATTAAATGACTAAAGGGCACTAGCGACCCTTGCCGCAAACCACCCCTCCAATTGCCGCTTCTGCACCGGAGGAATTTATAAGGATGAAGGTATTTTTGTAATTACAGCTAGTACAAAAACAATAGGTGATGGGAACAAAATTCAAATCAGTCGATGAGTATATCGGCACTTTTCCTGAGGAAGTGCAGTCGATTTTGACAGCCCTGAGGCAAACAATTAAACAAGCGGCACCCCAGGCAGAAGAGCTGATCAGTTACAACATGCCTGCTTTCAAACAAAATGGTTTTCTGGTATCATACGCCGCCTGGAAAAAGCATATCGGCATGTATCCGGTGCCAGCGGGTGACCAGGCCTTCCAAAAAGCCATAGCTCCCTTTACTACCGAAAAGTCGACGGCACAATTTCCGCTAAACCAACCCATGCCTCTGAAACTGATTGCGCAGCTGGTTGCATTCAGACTAAAGGAGAACAACCAAAGAGTCCAGTCTACCTCAAAAAAGTAAAACACCATGGAAGCAGCACCTTCTCACAAATTCAAAACAGTTGAAGAATACTTCGCCGCATTTCCTGAAAAAACACAGCAACTGATGGGAAGTCTGAGGGCAACGATCAAAAAAGCAGCCCCTCAGGCAATAGAGAAGATTAGCTACAACATGCCAGCCTTCATGCTTGAGGGCATGCTGGTGTATTACGCCGCCTACGATAAACACATCGGCTTTTACCCCACCCCTTCCGGTATTGAAGCTTTCAAAAAAGAACTGTCTGGCTACAAAGGCGCTAAAGGCTCGGTTCAGTTTCCAATCGATAAGACGCTGCCGCTAGACCTTATCGGCCAGGTCGTAAAATTCAGGGTAGAGGAAAACCTGGATAAGGCCAGAGAGAAAAAGAAGAAATAACACTTCGCTACTTACTTCACGTAGATCTCTTGCGGCGATTAGCCCTTCTATTCACCGCATAATTTGCGGATATTATTTCTGAATGCGGAGAATAACAAGTATATTTAACGCATATTATGCGGAGATTACTACCATACATCTATCAGAAAACCAGCTGGCCAGCCTTTGAATGGAGGCAGGAACAGCTCACACCACTACTAGGCAGGGTGCGCCACCTGCAAGGAAAGCTGGTAGGCAAAATGGAATCGTTGGGGTTTGTGCTGCAAAATGAAGCGGTACTGGAAACGCTCACCCTCGACGTGCTGAAATCAACTGAAATAGAAGGCCAGATCCTGAATCCGCAGCAGGTGCGTTCTTCGGTGGCTCGTCGCTTAGGCATGGACATATCCGGACTCGTCCCCTCCGACAGGGATGTAGACGGTGTAGTCGATATGATGCTGGACGCCACCCAGCAATACAACGCCCCTTTGACAAAAGACAGGCTATTCGCCTGGCACAGCTCCCTGTTCCCAACCGGCAGAAGCGGCATGTACAAAGTGCTCGTGGGCAACTGGCGAGATGATTCCACCGGCCCCATGCAGGTGGTATCAGGAGCACTGGGCAAGGAAAAAGTGCATTTTGAAGCACCACCGGCCAAGCACGTCGATGAAGAAATGGACAGGTTCCTGCTTTGGCTCAACGAAAACGACAGCAATGACCTGGTTGTGAAAGCCGCCATAGCCCACTTATGGTTCGTTACCATACACCCTTTTGAGGACGGCAACGGCAGAATAGCCAGAGCCATCGCCGATATGCTGCTGGCCAGGGCCGACGGCATGCCCCAAAGGTTTTACAGCATGTCGGCGCAGATAAGGAAGGAGCGAAAAGCTTATTACGACATACTTGAAAAAACCCAGCAGGGGGATGTGGACATCACCAACTGGCTCGACTGGTTCCTGAACTGCCTGCTCAACTCGCTCAATGCATCGTACGATGTGTTGGATGCGGTGATGTTCAAGCATACCTTCTGGAGCAAGCATGCGCTCCTGATAGACAACGAACGCCAGAAGCTTATGCTCGAGAAACTGATGGACGGCTTTGAAGGCAACCTCACCACCTCCAAGTGGGCGAAGATAACCGGGTGTTCCCCCGACACCGCCCTGAGAGACATACAGGATTTGGTAGCAAAACACATACTGACAAAAGCAGAAGGTGGTGGGAGAAGTACCTATTATCAGCTGGTTTCAAATTAAGGGATCGACAGAAGTGTGCAACACACCTCTGCCAGCCATCACATGGCACTATGGCCTCAAAGAATTACCTTCATACAGAAAAATATAAGCCGAAAGTCCAATAAAAGCCTGATTCAGGTTATTTTGCTTTCGAAACCCTATTAGAACCACCGTTTTGTACTAAATTATATCCGCAACACCACTTTTTCGTAATCAAACGTTAAAGACTCAATACTACTTTTTAACTAATCTATGTTCGAATGAAAAAACTGCTACTCATCTGTCTTGCCATTTCGATGGCCTTGACCTCTCAATCACAAACCAAGCTCATCGAAAAGGTGACAAAAACCGGTGATGAGCTGGTGATTCCTTATGAAAAATACGAACTGGCCAACGGCTTGACGCTGATCATTCACGAAGATCATTCCGACCCGTTGGTGCATGTCGACGTTACCTACCACGTGGGCTCTGCCCGGGAGGAGCTCAACAAATCTGGCTTTGCTCACTTTTTCGAACACATGATGTTCCAGGGATCGGATCATGTGGCCGATGAAGAACATTTCAAGATTGTTACAGAATCGGGCGGGACGCTAAATGGCACCACCAACCGTGATCGAACCAACTATTTCGAAACAGTGCCCAGCAACCAGCTGGAAACCATGCTGTGGCTGGAAGCTGACAGGATGGGCTTCTTCCTCGACGCTGTGACAACGAAAAAATTCGAAGTGCAGCGGGCGACTGTGAAGAACGAAAAAGGCCAGGGCGTGCTCAATGCTCCCTACGGCATGTGGAACGAAAAGACAATTGCCGCCGTGTATCCTTATGGGCACCCTTACTCGTGGTCGACCATCGGACTATTGGAGGATCTCGACAGGGCTAATCTGGAAGACCTGAAAAACTTCTTCCTGCGGTGGTATGGCCCTAACAACGCCTCCCTCATTGTGGGTGGCGATGTTGATCCGAAAAAGGTGATCACCCTTGTTGAAAAGTATTTTGGAAGTATTCCGAGAGGGCCGGAGGTAGCAAAAATGAAGCTGGACGCCCCGGTGATTCCCGCCGATCGCTACATTTCGCATGTCGACAACAACATCCGCTTCCCAGCACTGATGTTCACTTATCCTACCGTGCCCAATATGCACCCTGACGAAGCAGCGCTTGATTGCCTTTCAGAGATTTTGGGAACTGGGCAAAGCTCTTACTTCTTCAAAAAATTTGTATTGACCCAGAAAGCCATTCAGGCGTCGGTGTTCCATCCGGCGGCAGAGCTTTCAGGCGAGTTTACCATGTTTGTGCTGCCCTACCCTGGGCAAACCCTGGCCGACTTCGAAACAGCAATGCGCCAGATACTGGACGAATTCGCCAAAAATGGTGTGAGCGAAGATGACCTGAAAAAATTCAAAGCCAACCAGGAGTCGAATACCATCAACGGGCTGGCCAGTGTGAGCGGCAAAGTATCACAGCTATCAAGATACCAGTACGCATTCGGCAACCCCAACCTGATCAAAAAAGACCTGCAGCGCTACCTCGACATCACAGCCGACGACGTGATGCGGGTGTTCAATAAGTATATATACAACAAGCCTGGCGTTATCCTCAGCTATCTGCCCAATGCAGAAACCGCCCCCGCCAAGCCTGACAACTTTGAGAAGCCAACAAGTGGCGTCAGCGCATTTCCAAAAACAGATTATACAGGTCTTACTTACAAAAAACCCACCAACGAACCTTTCGACAGAAGTAAAAGACCCGTTTCCGGCCCGAGCCCGCTCGTAAAAGTGCCTGAGTTTTGGGAAACCAAATTCGACAACGGCATTAAGGTGATTGGCACAAAAAGCAATGAAATACCGACCGTGGCCATACAGCTGACGCTGGTAGGCGGCCACAAGTTCGATGCAGCCGACCCAAAGAAAAGCGGGCTTGCACAAATCACAGCTTCCATGATGGATGAGTCGACCCAAAACTACTCGGCCGAAGCCATGCAGGAAGAGCTGCGGAAGATTGGCAGCAGCATTAATATCTATGCCAACCGTACCTCGACGGTGGTGAGTATTAATACACTGAAGAAGAACCTCGACAAAACGCTACAGCTTGCGGAGGAAAAACTCCTGCGACCAGGCTTCCAGCAAATCGACTTTGACAGGGTAATCAAGCAACAAATGGAAGGCATAAAGGCCAGCCAGCAGGATCCATCAGCTATTGCCGGGCAGGTATTTGACAGGCTGCTGTACGGCGACGAGCATATTTATTCAGTGCCAACTTCTGGCATAGAAGAAACGGTGGCCAATATCACCCTCGACGATGTAAAAGCGTTCTACAACAAGTACTACTCGCCCAACCTGGGCGAGCTGGTAATTGTGGGGGATATTGATCAGAAAGATATCTTGCCAAAACTGGGCTTCCTGAAAAGCTGGCCCAACAAAAAAGTGGCCATTCCAACGCTGCCTCCCGCTAAGCCTGGTGACAAAACCAAGATTTATCTGGTCGACAAGCCTAACGCACCTCAGTCACAAATCCGTGTGGGTTACATGACCGACCTGAAATACGATGCGACAGGTGATTATTTCAAGTCCTACCTGATGAACTACCCGCTGGGAGGCGCTTTCAACAGCCGCATCAACCTCAACCTGAGAGAAGACAAAGGCTGGACGTATGGTGCCGGCGCCTATTTCAGCTCTACCGAAGACCCGGGGCCCTATCAGGCCTATGCAGGAGTTTTGGCAACGGCTACCGATAGCGCAGTGGTTGAGTTTATGAAAGAGATCACAGACTACCGGGAAAAAGGCATTACCGATGATGAGCTTGCCTTTATGAGAAATTCAGTTGGTCAGCGGGATGCAAGAAGCTATGAAACGCCTGGGCAAAAAGCAGGTTTCCTGCGGACAATCGCTCATTACAACCTCGACAAGAGCTATGTCGATCAGCAAACCAAGATCATCAATACCATTTCGAAAGATGAGATCAATAAGCTGGCAAAAAAATACCTCGACGACGACAGTATTTATATCCTCGTTGTTGGCGACGGCGCCACCAACCGGGAAAAGCTGGAGCAGCTTGGGTATGAAGTGGTAGAGCTTGATGCCAAAGGGGATGTTATTGACAAAAATTCGATTAAAGTAGACAAATAGCAGACATCAAAAACACCTAAAAAGAAGAGGCTGTCTCAAAAGTCCTCAATGGATGTCAGGTTGAGCTTGTCGAAACCTTGTTAACAGCACTAATGTGCATTTCGACAGGCTCAATGTGACATCGTAAGTAGCAAACTGGACTTTTTGAGACAGCCTCTTTCTTTTTCTTTTGAACCCAACCGTTTGCAAAGTCTTCATTTTTTTGCTCGGTCGTGTGTTGTCTACAGCCGAATCTTTTCCCGCTTTTTTGATTTCTTCTTTTTGTTCAACCATACCATAAACCCGGTGACCGGCAAACTCGCACAAATCAAGCTGATGAAGAAAGCCAGTATTTTTCCGGGCAAGCCCAATGCCACCCCCACGTGTATATCGTAGTTCAGCATGGCCAGCTGATCAGCAAAGCCTGCCTCTGCAAACCTGTCTCCCCGGGTGCGGTAAGGCTCCAGTGTGTATCGGTCGTAGAAATAGGTATTGTGGTTATAGAATGATCCTTCATCCTGATAGGCAATTAGTTCAATCGCATCGTCTTCATCGCTGAGGATAGGTGTCATATACCACCCCTGTGCATCAGGCTCCAGCGCCACGGCTTTGTACCAGGCTCGATCTAATGGTGAAATGCTATCATTATGTTGTACGAGGCCAGCCTTCGATACATCGGAGTGAGGGTGACTGTGCTCAAGCCGGCTCTCTCCCCCCGATGTCACATAATAGAGTCCATCGGCAAACCACTCAAAGCTGTACACCAGGCCTGTGATGCCCAGCACCAGTGCCAATATCAGGCTATAGAAACCCACCACATTGTGCAAATCATAGTTAACCCGCTTAAAACTGGCGTTCCATCTTATCGTAAGCCCCTTTTTCATTTCTGCCTTCTTTCTGTTTTTAGGCCACCACATCACCAGGCCAGTCACGAGCAAAACCAGAAAGACCAAAGTGGCAACGCCAACAATCGGTCGGCCAATCTCATAGGGCAGCCAGAGTGCACGGTGCCCATCGATGATGAAACGGAAAAAATCAAACTGCCCATTACCAATGGTTTGCTGCTTTTTTAGAAACGCAGCCGAGTAAGGGTTCATAAAAACGACCGTAAAGCTGCGTTTCCCTTCTTCAAAAGAGGAAAAACCAACCGCTGCAGCGCCCTTCCGGGTGGCATAAGTCAAGCCGGTAGCCTTCGCACCAGGCATATAAGCTTGAGCCGTGTCGAGCAGCTGACTGGGAGGAGCATAAGGTTGATCCTGCGCCTCTACAAAACGCCATGGTTCCAGTGCATCTTTTATGTCTTGCTGAAAAACATAGATGCACCCGGTAAGGCTCACCACTAAAACAATGACTCCGGAAGTCAGCCCCAGCCAGAGGTGCAGCCAATCGTTAAGCCGGCTGATGGCACTTTTGTTTTTAGCCTTCCTTTTTTTGTTTTTCATTGACAGTCAAGATCAGCAACAATCTCCGGCCCGCCCACCAGGCCGGAGGTTGGCAGTTCAAATATTATAGCTTGAAGAATCCAGCGACGAAGTTTGCTTCTACCTCTGCGCCTTTGGTTGCGGTGAAGTTTTTCACATCCATTTTGTACACGAAAATGCCCGTAGCCTCAGGAACGTACATATACACGAAGTCGCCGTCGTGCACTGCTGCCAGTCGGCGACCCTGCCCTGCATGCTCAGGCACTCCGCTGATGTAGGTGACGGTTTTGGCGTAAAGATCGATCACCGCCGACCGCAAAGGGCCGTCAGACCATCTTGCCTGATCGGCACGGTCAGCCATATTGATTTCGGCAAAAGCCTTGCCATCGCCAAGGTACATGAGGTGGGCAGTGGTTTTGCCGCCAGTCAGCTCCTCAATGTCAAGAAAATACTCCCCTTCGAAGGCTGTCGATCCCTTCTCGATTTTAAGGATACCTGCGCTCTTTGTAGTTTGGCTGTAGCCATTGGCAGGATTAGAATGCGACAAGGCGTACACATCTCCTTTTTCGTCTTTGATCAAGCCCGCCTTTACATTGAAGCCACCAATAGGCCCTACCCTGGAGTCGGTCATTATTTTCTGAAATTCGAAGGCTGGATAAGAATACACAGCTACTTCAGCTTGCTCAGTAGAAGGGGTGTTGTAGGTAGTGGGGTCGCTCACATAGTACGCCAGGTACAGATAATCACCACTGATTCTCATGCCCCCATAGGCAGCAGAATACTCAGACACCAGGTCAGACACAGGACGTGATACGGTTGATTTGACAGCGACCGAATTGATGTCAATGGTATGGAATTTTACCTGATCAGAAGTTGCCGAAAGCTCCAGGGCCACCAGCGTATTGTCGTCTGCTTTGATGATGTCCGACAGACTATTAACAAAGGAAATATCGCCAACCTGCTCCAGAGAGCCATCTTCATTTTTCGAAATGCCCACTACATTCACATCGTCGAGGCCACCAATGCTATAGATGGTGCTGCCGATTTGAGTAAAGTCGTAGTAGCCCGGCTGCTCAATGCCCTGGCCTACTGCCGAAAGTGAACCCGTCATCACGTCCTCGAAAGGCACAGAATAGTAAGTGAATCCATTGTCGCTGCCCTGAATGGCCAGCGATACCACAAACGGACTCTCTGTTTCTTCCGGTTCGGGATCGTCCGACCCACCGCATCCTGTGAAGAAAATGGCCGCACTTAAGATCAGTGCTGGCATAGCCCATGGCTTGAATTGATTTTTAGAAAACATATCCTTTTGTTTTGATTATTTGTGTTTGTTGAAATTGATTAAAGTGTATACCTGAGTTTCAGGTAGAATGCCCTTCCCGGTTTCTGCAAATAGTATTTGTCGTACAGCCTGGCATTGGCCAGGTTCCTGCATTCCAGCGAAATATTGTATTTGCTCTCTCTGAGGCTTAGAGACAGCTCCAAGTCGTGGGAAGCCTGCTGTGGAATGACTTTCTTGGTGTCTCTGGAGCCCAGCTCAGCCCAGCTTAAGAAATACTTCTGAACGAAATTGAAATAGTAATTCGCATTCAAAGAAGACCCTTTGCCCGCTACGTTTTGAAACGTTAGGCCCGCATAGGCATGCCCGAAAAAGTAAGGAGTGTTAGGCAGCCTGTATCCCTTTTGGAAATTCCTTTGGTAGCCTGTGTTGGTGTAAGATTCATTGTACACCGAGTCGGCCTGGTCGGTAATGTCCTGAAAGGTGACATTTCCACCCACCCTCAACAGCTTTTTCCATTGATAGCTTACGCTGCCTTCCATACCCACCACCTTCGTTTGGGCCAGGTTCTCGTAATAAGTTTCCGGGCTGGCCACTCTCACCACCTGGTATATCAGATCCTTCGCCTCCCGATAAACGAAGCTGCTCTCAAGCATGAGCTGGTGGTGGCGCTTGAGTGTGAACTGGTAGGCCGCTCCCAGGTTCAGGTTGTCGCTCTGCTCTGGCCCCAGGTCGGGGTTGGGCTGCACAAACAGACCATCTCCAAAAATCTCAGTTGCCCAGGGCATGCGGTAGGTGTGTTCGTAGGAAGCTTTCATCTGAAGTTGGGGCAATAAGAAATAAGTACTGGCCAGTCCATAACCCAGGTTTTGTTTTCTACTTTCAGTAGCCTCCGTCCGCTGGGTCGGCAGCCCAAAGTCGAACTGCTTACTCGTGGCAGCTTTCAGCAGGTAAAACTTGCCAAACACGGTGGTGCTCCACTTTTCGCTGGCGTCGAATTTGTAAGCCAGTCCCATCACCTGCTTGTTGATGGCCTTAGGAAACTGGTTTTCGATTCTGTCAGGGTTTTCTCTGTCAAACACCTCTCTTTCGAAGTGAGAAAAAGAATGGTTAAAGGCCAGTGAATGTTGGGTATTGATGATATAACCGGCGTTGACCTGACTATTGAACTCACCGTCGGTCAGCGTGGTAAAAGTCCGTGACAACTCGCCATCGTTGGAATTGGGAGTATAGGTGGTGTCGCCCAGCCAATTGTAAGTTACTCCTCTCAAAGTGTCAATCACCTGGCTTTTTGTCGCATTAAAAGCGCTATTCAAGCTTAGGTTAAATCCTTTTACCAGCAGGTTTTCCTTGTTGTATTTCAGCGAGGGAATAACCGATTGGCTGTTTCTCAAGATCCCTCCATACACGCTGTTCATCGTGGCGCCCGTCTGCACTTCCTTGTCGTTGCCCGATACCATCAGCCCCAGCAGCAGGTTGTCGGCATAGGGCTTATTGACGACCCCAGCTTCCAGCTTCACCACACCCGAGCGGTACTGGTCGTGGAACCTTCTCACATTAGCCGAATCCACAATGTTGTTCCCCTCCTTTACCGGCACCCACACCCGGTAGCTGTTGTCGGAGTAGTTGACATTGGCATTTGCCCTTACGGTGAATCCATTTTGTGGATGCGTATAAGCGCCATTCAGCGACACCAAATGCGTATTGAACGACCCCAGAGAATAAGAAGCATCAATAAAGTTGTGGCGCTTGTTCGATACAATGTTCACTGCACCACCCAGGGCATCGGTACCCAGCCACACCGGCACCACACCTTTGTAAACCTCTATGCGCTCTATGGTGTTGACGGGAATATTGTTGAGGCTGAGTGACGACCCATAGTTGTCCATAGGGATGCCGTCCAGGAAGAACTTCACCTGATCACCGGAAAAGCCGTTGAGCGTAAAGCTCAGGTTGGAACCAACGCCGCCGTCTTCCCTGGCCCTCACACCAGGCACACGGTTGAGCACCTCTTTAGCATTGGAAGTGCTGTTGTATAAATTCTTCGTACTTATTACAGACACGGCATAGGGCAGCTCACGAACCTCGGTGCTTTCCGATTTGCCCACTATTTCCAAATTGTCAAGCTCATAGCTGGCCTCCTCAAGCGTGATATCGATCCTCAAACGTTGACCAGCCGCCAATCTCACCTCTTTCTCAAATCCCTCAAACCCCAACAGATGGGCCTGAAGCACATAAGATCCGGCAGCAATATGGGCGATTTCGAAACTGCCATCCACACTTGTCACAGTTCCCGTGGTGGTACCTTTCAATAACACACTGGCTCCTGCCATCTCTTCACCCGACGCAGAGGTGACCTTCCCTGTGATGGTGGCATGACGTTCGAAAGCCTGGCCCCACACGGCCTGTGTGCAACAAGCTAACATCCATACAAGTACCAGTCTCGTCATCCTTGATTTGTCTTATTATTATTTAGACTTATTACAAATAATGGCAAATGTATGAGACAAACCCGAAACACGAAAATGATAGGAACTAATTGTCGGAATTATTTTCCTTGTTCACGATTTGCGGAAAATGGAGCGTTTCAATGGTCTTTGGCTGGCAAAAAGGGAAATGTGGTGATTACCGTAAATTAAACCACAGCTTGAAAAAAATTCCAATACTGGCATTGGTGTTCTTTTACATGTACTTGTGTGCTTCGCCGCACATTAACTTGTCTGCATTTCTATTCCTTCCTGACAGCGTCGGTGTCTTCACCAGTCACTGCGCTGGTTAGATTTTGCAAGAAAAATGAACCCCGAGCGCAAAGAATGTTTATTTTAGTTACATGAAAGCCACCTGTCGGACGAATCATTAGCATTGGCATTTTTGCAACTTACCCGCTATGTCATGAAAGCTGTAAAGTATTTTTTCTCTGCCGCCTGTTATCTTTTGTTGACTTCCGCTATCGCACAGCCTAAGAGCTTCGAACTCAGTAACCCTGACGCCATCATGCTCAACGATCAGGCTTTAGCTACTTTGACCGGTGGCTACTGGAGGGTATTTGAAGATGCCACCAAGAACAAAGGCCACACACTTCCCTCGCCAATGAATGTTTCGCTGAGCTATTATCCCAACGGAAAGTTTTTCTACAATGGATCCTTCGGCAGCTGGAAAGTGATCGACGACAAGTATATCGAGCATACGTTTGACGACAAGGCCGATCAGGACAAGCTTAACTTTGGGGGAATATTTTCGCTGACTGAACTGAGCAGTACCTCACTCACGCTCACCAAGCTCCTCACAACCACGCATGACATGAAGCGGACGCTGCAAGCGAAGTCCTCCACAGTTTTGACTAAGTCACGCCAGCTGAGCAATGGCCTTCCCTACATGTACGAGGGCAAACTTGACCAGGCAACCGTCGATTCGCTCAGCATGATGAGTGCTGAAGAGCTTTTTAATGCTGGCTTTACCCTTAGCAGCAACAGTATTCATATTTTCTCCACAGACTCCATTTATGTGATACGGCTAAAGGTCAAATAGAAAGAAATGAGCTCCACCCCGTCCAAAGTCACCCTACACATGGTCTCCAGCCTCGACGGCTTTATTGCCAGAAAGGACAAGGACGTGTCGTGGATTGAAACGCCTGATACGTATGAAAGGGGTATCGACCTAACTGACGAACAAATCACAACCTTTCTCGAGGGCATCGACTGCTATGTAATGGGTGCTAAAACCTATGAACATGCCCTGGCACTGGGCTGGCCCTACGGAAATAAGCCGGTAATAGTCCTCACCAGGCGACCGCTGAAGTCCGCCAGGGTGAATGTCTCTTTTTATAAAGGCAACCTTGAAAAGCTGGTCACTGATCGGCTGAAGCCCGCCTACAAAAACATCTGGGTGGTAGGTGGCGCTGTCATAGCCAAAGACTTCCTCCGGGGCAGGCTGGTTGACGAAATTATAGTAACCGTGAAATCTATGCTATTGGGAGAAGGCCTCCTGTTTTTTGATTCCATAGGTGTGGAGCAGCCCCTGCACCTCAAGGACGTCACTTCTTACAAGAATGGCATGGTGGAGCTGTGGTACGAGGTGAAGAGAAATTAACATGCACCCGCTCTTCGGAATTTGAAATTCCGAAGGTCTATCATAGGGTCTGTGACCCGACCAAAACACCCCAACCAGGTTGGAATCCCCTCGTGGCACTTCAAATCCATGAGCGCCCGATTTTATCCGCCCTTCATTTTCAAAGTATTCTTGCCAACGGCATAAGCATAAGTAGCTGCAGGAAAATAGTGCAGATTAACTCCGTCAACCTCTTTGCTTCCTTCCTTATCAATGGTGGTTACCAGCACATGTTTCAGGCCGTTTTCGGCACTGAACTTCAGCAGACTTTTCAAGGCTCTGGGCTTTTCGAAGTACCTGTTCGACCACTTCACCTCCAGCGCCCAAAGCGGCTCAAACTTAGCCTCCGACAGAGCAACCAAATCCACTTCTCCATTTTGCCACCTGGCATACCACGGAGTGAACCAATCACGGTGCATCCATTGGGCATAAATCGCCGTTTCCACCATGTTGCCGATCATATCATCGGTGGCGGACATAGGCGAGAACAAAGCCGCCCGAAGGGACGGGTTGGTCAGATACATTTTAAAAAAGTTATCCCGTTGAAACCGTTTGGCGTCCTGCCCTACTCTTTTGACCGTCTTGATCAAAAACGCAGACTCCAAATACTCGACATAGGTCTTGATCGTCTGCTTCTTCACGCCTCCCGATTCTTTACTCAGCGTCTCCAGCGAAAACTCGTTGCCAGTATTGTATGCAATGGTGGTAAACAGCGAGTTCAACTCCTGCACATCCCGAATACCGTACAAGCTCGGTAAATCCCTCAGCAGCACCTTGTCGATTACATCCTGCCTGATAAACCGGCCCGGATTGGCTTGAATCTTCTCCGAAAAAATGACTTCCGGATAGCCTCCAAAATTCATGTAGTCAATAAAATGTTTATTGAACTCCTCAATATGGGTGGTAGAATAGAAGTCGATATCAGCCCCCCGCCAGTCTACTTTTGAAGGCCTGATTAAATTTTCCAGCCCTTTCAAATGGATGTACTCATTGAAGGTGAGCGGCGGAAGCAGGAAATCCGTGAACCGGCCCGCCCCGCTTTCCAAGCTCTTGTACTTTAATGCCGCTGCCGCTGAGCCCGACGCTATGAATTTGCATGTCCGGTAGCTATCGACCAGCGACTTGAGGTGAACCTCCCAGTTTTTCAGGTATTGAACCTCATCGAAGAACACATAAAGACCAGACAGCTCCTCCTGGCCAGCTGCCGTCATGGCGTATTGCAGCATTTGCTCCAGCCCTACATTCAGATAAACAGGGCTTTCCACCGTAATAAAGATGATCTTATTGGCGGGAACACCTGAAGCAATCAAATCCTGCACGGTATGATACAGCATGACTGTTTTGCCCACCCGCCGTGGCCCCATCAATATCAGGGCCCTGCGCACCCCCGTTTCGTAGGCCAGCGTTTTGAACAGACCGAAATACAGCCTCCTGGGCATCTCGTTATAGAAATCCTCGATCGCCCCGGTGACCCACCACGGGTTCTCAAACTTGAGGCGTTCTATGATTTGCTTCTCCGATACAGACTGTAAAGTCATACTATTCTCTTTATTTTAGCTAAATAAGAATGTTATAGTCATCTTATTTACAATAATAATCATAAATAAGATGATTTTTGAATATTTCCATGCCTAAAAATAGAAAAAGGGGCAGCCAAGTCAACTGGCAGAGTCGAAGGCAAATCGTAGGGGCTGTGAACCGGATAAAAACCAATTCCTTTTTCACTGAAGCCCAGATGACTATCTATATATCAGTGTCAGGAATTACAACCATGGAAAAGGATTAATTGATATATTGGTTGAATGATGTGTTACAAGCGTAAGTCTCACCAGTCCTCCCTGGCGAGCAGGGGTTGCAAACGAGAGTTATGGGCTTAGTCTTACTGGCTTCATTCAAATAGTTAAAATTATATCTAAATAAAAGCGTGTTGTTTTGTATATTTAATTTCATCAAATCTTGTCACAATGACTCCAGAGGAAGAATTCAAAGAAAGAGCTAAAAGAATTTTATCCGGCTACACCAAAGGTGCGAAAGATCAAAGCGGCAACGAAATTATTTCCATCTTCCTTAGAGCTGACGAATTTGTGATCTATGAAATTGAATCAAAGAATTTGGTAGACTCGATAAGAATAGCGATCGAGCCATGGACAAAAGAAGATAAAAACGGTCGAGAGAGCAACTACTTTAAAATCAGAGCAAAATATATTGAGGTCAAGGGGCTTCTGTACAAAGTGGTCGATGATTCAAGCGTCAAAAGTAGAATCGCTCCCATTTTGGCTTTAGCTATAAACGGAAGTATTGAAGAAGCCGAAAAACAACTCGATGATCTCATAAACGAAATCAACACCGTGTATCGAAATCAGTTTAGGAATCGGCTAAGATATCTAGGAACTGTTTTAACCTTCGTCGCATTTTGCATCTTACTTTCAATTCTTACTTACAACCTAAATTTATTTCATTGTAAACCCATCAACCGACATCTAATTTTCGTGGTAACTGCCGGTACAATTGGAGGATTCATCTCTGTTTCGAGAAGAATAAGACAAATGGTGTTCGAGAAGGACGTAGATTGGTATTTGTATTTATTCTACGGATTTGAAAGGGCAATCATATCCTCGTTCAGTGCTGTAATTGCCTACTTTATCATTCAAAGTAATCTTGCTCTCGGAATAATTAATGAACTATCAAAGCCTATGTATGGCGCATTAGTATTTGCATTTGTAGCCGGCTTTAGTGAAACTCTGATTCCCAACTTATTGATAAAGCTAGAAAAGGAAAATTCCTAAGTCAGAAACCTGTGATCTTCAATTTTGTAATCTATTCGTATAGATCCATTTAGCGAATTGGAAAGACTATCATACGGTCTATAATGCGAATAAAAACACTCCCTTTTCTATCTCATTTTTCAATGAAGCTTCAATAGAGGCTGGTTGAAGCTTCCACTTGAAACAAAACAAGCCCCCCTGGCGCAAGCGTCCGCTTGTGTCGATTCCAAAATGCTAAAAGATCCAAGCGGACGCTTGAACCATTGCTGAAATCCGACCGGAGAGGCGAAGCCCTAACTTATAGCCCAAGCACAACACTCCCTCCCCCATTTTTTTACCTCGCCAATACTCCCGACTTTTGCAGTTCGTTTGATAAGTCGCACAACCCATGAATTCCTTCAGAGAACTCAACCTGTCCAATCCCCTCCTCAATGCCCTCGATGACCTGGGCTTTGCCCAGCCTACCCCCATTCAGGAGAAGGCGTTTCCCGTCGTCCTCTCCGGTAAAAATGTGGTGGGCATTGCACAAACCGGCACGGGCAAAACCCTGGCCTATATGCTGCCGCTGCTGAGGGAGCTGAAGTTTTCGAAGCAAGTGCATCCCCGCATCCTCATACTGGTGCCCACCAGGGAGCTGGTGCTGCAGGTGGTGGAGCAGGTGAACACCTACGCCAAATACATGAATGTGCGGGTGATGGGCGTATACGGCGGCACCAATATCAAAACCCAGGCGCTGGCAGTAGCCCAGGGCATGGACATCCTGGTGGCCACCCCCGGCCGCATCTACGACCTGGCCATCAGCAAGGCCGTTCAGCTGAAAGAAATCAAGAAGCTGGTGATCGACGAAGTGGACGTGATGCTCGACCTGGGCTTCCGCTTTCAGCTTACCAACCTGTTTGAGCTTATCCCCGAGCGCAGACAAAACATCATGTTTTCCGCCACTATGACCGACGAAGTGGAAGAGCTGATCAACGACAGCTTCATTGCTCCGGTCAAAATATCTATTGCCATCAGCGGTGCCCGCCTCGAAACCATCGAACAAACAGCCTACCGGGTGCCCAACTTCCACACCAAGGCCAACCTGCTGAGTAACCTGCTGCGGGACAAAGACACCTTCCAGAAAGTGCTGGTGTTCGTTACCGGCAAAAAGAACGCAGACCTCCTCTACGACCTGCTGGAAGACCCCTACGCACCGGAAATGGGCATCATCCACACCGATAAGTCGCAGAACAACCGGGTCAAGGCCATTGAGGACTTCGACAGCGGGAAAAACCGCATCCTTATTGCCACCGACGTCATGGCACGTGGGTTGGATCTGGCGACCGTGAGCCATGTGGTGAGCTTTGACACGCCCAACTTCCCGGAAAACTATATCCACCGCATTGGCCGTACCGGTAGGATGGAAGAAAAAGGCAACGCCATCCTTTTCTTCACCGACAGAGAGGAAGAACACAAGCTAGCCATTGAGGTGCTCATGCTGCATGAAATTGCGCTACTGGAAATGCCGGAAGGCATTGAAATTTCGCACCAGCTGTTGCCCGAAGAAAGGGCCAAAAGCGGCGACAACAAGAACCCACACCGGAATGCCAAGAAAGACCTGGCCGGGCCGAGCTTCCATGAAAAAATAGCGAAGAACAAAAAGGTGAACCTGGGTGGTTCCTACAAAAGGGAGATCGTGCTGAAATACACGAAGCCGAAGACCAGGGGCGATAAATTTAAAAATAATAAGAAGAAGTAGTAGGGCAACGGCTGTTTGCCCACAACCCTCCAAGGGTTTGTCTTGTGAGGGAAATAGCAGGTCATATCTGGTGCGACTATATGAAAGTGAACCCTTGGAGGGTTTCATGATAGAACTTTTGACTGTTTTTGCTACAGAAGCAGGGTGCGGCAGTACAGCAAGTAGAGGGATTTTTGTAACTTAATCCTTCTGGTTGAACCCCTAACCTACTTACCTGCGTGAAAAACTCTTTCCTGATTATCCTTTCAATCCTCCTCGCCATTAGCTGCACACCTGAATCGCAGCCTGCCAAAGAGGTGCCTGCCGTTAAGCAACCCAACGTCCTGTTTCTGATTGCCGACGACTGGTCGTACCCCCACGCCGGTATTTACGGCGACCCTGTGGTGCGCACCCCTACTTTCGACCGCATCGCCAGGGAAGGTGCCTTGTTTCAAAATGCTTACACCGCAGCGCCCAGCTGCTCGCCATCCAGAGCGGCCATATTAACTGGTCGCTTTCCGCACCAGCTGGAGTCAGCTGGCAACCTGTGGTCGGTGTTTCCGAAAAAGTTTGCCAACTGGGTCACCATCCTGGGCGAGAATGGCTACTTCACCGGCAAAACCAGGAAAGGCTGGGGGCCCGGTGATTTCAAAGCAGGCGGCTATACCGACAACCCGGCCGGAAAAGATTTTGCCTCCTTTGAGGCATTCTTTGCGCAGAAGCCTGCTGGAACCCCGTTCTCCTTTTGGTTTGGCAGCACCGACCCACACAGAGACTACGTGCCTAATACTGGCATACAAACAGGCATGTCGCTGGACGACGTCATTGTGCCAGCTTTTCTGCCCGACCTGCCCTGCGTGAGAAACGATATCCTCGATTACTACTTCGAGGTGGAGCGGTTCGACAGGGAAAGTGGCCGCATCCTGAAAATGCTGGAGGAAGCGGGTGAGTTGGACAATACCATTGTGGTGATGACGAGTGACAACGGCATGCCTTTTCCCCGAGCCAAAGCAAACTTGTATGAATATGGTGCTCACATGCCGTTGGCCATGCGCTTTCCCTCCAAAATAGCTGAGGGAACGGTGATAACGGAGTTCACGAACGCTGTGGATTTTGCACCCACCTTCGTGGAAGCTGCTGGATTGGACGCCAGCATGTTCACAGCAGGGAGTAGCTTGTGGCCACTTTTGGCGGGTACTGAAAGCAAGGACAGAAGTCGGGGTTTTTCGGAAAGAGAGCGCCATGCCAACGTGCGGGCTGGCGACCTCAGCTACCCCAGCCGCAGCGTGAGAACGGAGCAATACCTTTACATCAAAAACTTCATGCCCGACAGATGGCCTGCGGGTAATCCGACTACCCATCAGTCGGTAGGGCAGTATGGCGACGTGGACAACTCCATCACCAAATACCTGATAATGGCCATAGAAGGCAAAACTGCAGAAACCACACCGGACTATTTCAACCTGACCTTTGCGAAGCGCCAACCAGAAGAGCTTTACGATATCAAAAAAGATCCCTTCCAACTGCACAACCTGGCACTTGACCCGGAGTACCGATCGACCATGAGCAGCCTGCAGGCTGACCTTCAGCAATGGATGGAATCAACCGGCGACCTGCGGGCAACAGACCCATTGACGATCTATTGGGACACCGTTCTTTACACTCCCAATTACCAGTTCCATGATTTTGACCTGGCTGAAGGCATCGAAGGTTATGCCATCGCTCGTCCGTTTACTAAAGAGGAGATTCCCTGTCTGGAGTAGAGAAAAAATGAGATAATTGTCCATTGTCAGCACTTGAGTCTGTCTATACCCTAGAACCTCTAAAGGAACAATGTATGAAAACAACTATCACAACGATCATCTGCCTTTTCTTTCTCACGCCTTACGTTTCCGCAGGCAACGAGCCGACACCTTTCAACATCAACGACTACGCCTGGCTTTCCGGCCGCTGGACAGGTGACGGCTTTGGAGGGACGTCCGAAGAAATATGGTCGCCCCCTTCGGCTGACGGCACCATGATGGGCGTGTACCGGCACCACAATGCCGATGGCAGCCTCAACTTCTACGAGTTTATGGTGCTGGACAAAACGGGGCTCCGCCTCAAGCACTTTACGCCTGAGTTGGTCGGTTGGGAAACAAAAGAAAACTATGTCACTTTTGAAATGATAACATTTTCCAAAGACAAAATCGAGCTGAAGGGCCTGGTGTTCGAAAGGAAATCCGACAACCAGATGGACATCAAGCTTCGGTTAAAAAGAGGGGACAGTGTGGAAACAGAAGTCTTTCAGATGAAAAAAAGTGAATAATCTTCGGGCTACATTTTGTCGTAGTTGAGAGTAGTGTAGACATCGAAGAATTTTTTGAGAATGACATTGGAACCCAGCACAATCAGGTAGTCATTTTCGCCGATAAAGGTATCGGCGGATGGTCCGGGGATAAGCCCCTTCACGTTGTCCTTCACTCCCACCACAATCACGCCAGTCGTGGCCGAAATATCCAGCTGTCTCAGGGTCTTGTCCCTATACTCCGACTTCAGATGCTCGTAGCCCACTTCCTCCAAATGGTAGCTCATCCCTGACACACCATTGAGCAAGTTTAGGAATTCGATAACAATCGGCTTGGTGACGAGCTGGGCCATGAACATGCCTCCGAGCAAGTCGGGAAGAATGACATTGTTGGCACCGGCCCGATACAGCTTATTTTCCGTTTCAATGTTAGAAGCCCTCGCAATGATCCTGATTTTTTCGTTAAGTGCTCTGGCCGTCAGCGTGATGAAAACGTTGGAAGCATCGTTGGGTGTGGTAATAATAATGGCCCTGGCTCGTTCAATCCCCACCGTCCGCAGGTTCTCATCTTCCGTGGCATCCCCGATGAACAATTTCATCTCATCTGGAATGACATTCACCATATTGGGGTCTTTCTCGATGATGACAAACTGCTCTTTGCTCTTTTTCAACTCTTCACTAGAGCGGGCGCCATTCCTTCCATAGCCACACACAATCACATGGTTCTTCAGCTTACTTATTTCCATACCCGAGCGATAGCTTTTAACAATTGATTTTAGTTTTCCTTCAAATATGTAGCTGGATATCACTGACACCACATAGGCGAAAATACCCAGATTCATTAAAATATAGATGGAGGTGAACACCCTGCCTGCAGCACTCAACTCCTTTACCTCCGTGAAGCCAACGGTGCCCACAGTGATGATGGTCATGTAGAGAGCATTCACAAAATCCAGTTCCTCGATCACCGTGAAACCGACTAAACCCACACCCAAACTGAAAAGGAAAAGGAAGAACGAAATGATGAGATTCCTAAGCTGCTTGTTTACATGATTGATGGTCTTCAGTTCTGACATCTGTGATTGAGCCTCCAAATAGTTCTCGGAAATTAGAGAAATTTGTGGAAGGAATAAAGCGGACGAGATTTTGGCAGAGAATACTTTTTGTTAGCCAATCAATATTGACCGGGGAGCATGGCTTTAGTCAATTGTTCTGTAAATTGACTCTCAAACGAAACCAGTCAATTCATGGGCTTTTCAAATCGGGCAACATCACTAATAAAGACATTTGCACGCCACCTGCTGCTGGCAGCGACTTTAAGTGTTGCACTTTTCGCCTGCAAGGAACCTGAGCCAACAAGTTCGGTGAAACCTGTAAACTGGAAAGAAAGGTTCATAGAACTGAATGAGTCCGACTCCCTGGTTACCGGATCAACCTACCTGTCGGTTTACTCACAAATTTACAGCCGGTCGGAAAGCCGAACGCATGATCTGACGTCCACCATCAGTATGCGGAATACCAGCCTTACCGATTCTATCTACATGCTGAAAGCTGACTATTACAACACACATGGCGAGCTGCTCAGAACATACTTTAAGAATCCGATATTCATCAGCCCAATGGAAACGATAGAAATAGTGATTGATGAAGTAGACAATGAAGGAGGCACTGGGGCCAACTTCATCTTCGAGTGGGCAGTAAGAGATGAAACTCACAAGCCACTGTTTGAAGCGGTGATGATATCAACTTCTGGCCAGCAAGGCATTTCTTTTACTACGCAGGGTGTAAGCATTGAGTAACCACAGCAAAGGCAATCTAACGGTGTTTGCCAACATCTTCCGAAAACTTTTACCAGACATCTACCTACAAACACCTACTTGTCAGTCATTTGGCGAAAAAAAACTTTGCTCCTGGCCCTCCCGCCAGATACAAGTGATGCTGTAATCATCTAAATTACATTCATCAAACCTAACTTTTTCATTTATGAAGTTTCCCATAGTTTTCAGGATCTATGCGGTTCTTAACCTGCTGATTTTTTTCGGGTTGGCTTTGCAATCAGTTTTGGTCTTCCTCCAGCCAGGCTTCGCCACTTTCTGGTGGGCATTGGCCAGCTGCTTCACATGCGTTTGGTTTTTGATTTCCAGCCTTATGTGGATGACCGGTTCAACAAAGTCATACACCATGCTTCACCTTACAGCCACCGTCGGCTTGCTTTATTCGGCTTCTATTTTGTACCAGGGGCTGGCTGTTCTCAATGATATTGGAAAGGACGGGTTTCTGATTATGTTCGCCTACGCACTGCTCTTCTTCGTCTATGCACTACTCATCTTCTCAACCATGCTTTTCAAGTCGGTGAAGGCCTGGGCAAATGACATAGATACTACTCCAAAGCCGAAGTTCGATGGCGTATTGGTCGGCCTATTTGTTGGGCTGGCCATCTTTGTTTCCGCTGGCTACATCTATGCCAACAATGCAGTCACCCGAGAATTGTACATCGACTCCGCTAATAGTGCCGCTGGCCCAATAGATGGATACACGATTGTCCACCTAAATGCACTGACCGAATTCGATGGATTCCGACTTTCCACAGAGGGTAACAGTCCCGGAAAGGTGGTTGCCTATTTTGCTGACAAGTATGAAGCAGTGGGTATAGGCGATTGCTTTCGATCCGACACGGTTACGCTGGTAAACAGGGACGGGTATCTGTACGCCTCCTTTCCTCCTGTTTGGGCAAAAAAAATGATCTTCGTTCAGGATGAGGTAGCCGTCAATGCCTACGAGCTTTACCTTATCCGCAAAGTGCCTTTTTTTGACAATGATAGAAATACAGAAAGGTTCGTTTTGAGAAACAGCGACCCGGTTCCTCAGCTATATGCAGGTGATAACCAGGTTTATGAAGACGAATATTATGAGGAAGAGTACTACGACGGCGACGATATGGCGGAGGCTCCTGCGATGGAGTTTTACGAAGAGACCGGGCCAATTACACTTGATGAAGCACACCGGACTAGGTTCCTGACGTCGATGCTCGACTGGTTTGTTGCCGTTATTTTGCCTGGCGAAGAGTCTTTTTATTTTAACACCTCACCAGAAGAACTAACCATCAACGGAACCACTATGGGCGTTTACGCTCATTTCGCTACGCTTTTTCGCTCAAGCCTTCCCGATGGCGCTCGCCAATACCTCAAAGCGGAAGATGCCAATGCTGATTCCTACTCGCTGCAAAGGGCGGTGTCCGAAGCATCGGGGTTCAACCTTTACCAGACGACTGGAGACTTGAACGACCTGCCCTTCAGCAGACTTAATCCTAACTTCGTAAGCTGGATGGGCAACAACCTCGTCCCAGAACCAAACCAACAGTTTTTTGGAGAAGAGGCTGGAAAAATATACAGGGTATCCTTCAGGCGAATGGTTTGGATGCTGGCTACCAGCTACGAGTATCTGTCCGATGGCAATAAATGGGAGAGCGAGGCCTTGGCTTACAAAAACGCCATGCAATCCGAGGGCTTCTACGGTCCTGGCTACCTCTACGACCGCTACACCACTCAGGACTTGAAAAATAGTGTTTTTTCTAAGTATTATGAGGAATTTTCCACGAACGACAATGACTACTATTACTTCACAGAGGAGATAGCCATCGGCTTTTGGCTGCGTCGCAGGTTGGACGGCACTGACGATGAGATGTCGCAATTTTTGACCAAACTACTGGAGAAACTCGACAGCTATACCTGGGGCTAAATCAAAGCCCTGGGAAGCCTGGCATTATCGGAGTTCCATTTAGGACGAAGTCGCTTCTAACAACCGTGCAAAATGCAACTGTTGGTGGTCAGATTTGATAGCCAAAGCAGCCTCTCCGATCAAACATCTTTGAAACCACAGCCTTTTTTCCGAACTAGTGAGGATGGAAAAACGCCTGTACCTCCTTTTGCTTTTTGGCCTGCTTTCATTCTCTCCTCTATTGGGGCAAAGGCCATGGGTGTTGAGCCAAATTGACATCCCCCACCCCTATTATTACCGGGAAATGTATGTGCCGCAGCTCACCACAGGCCCCTCTTCTGCCACCTGGTCGCCCGATGGCACCAGCCTGATCTACTCCATGGCTGGCAGCTTGTGGCAGCAAAAAATTGCTGAAACCACTGCCACACAAATCACAGACGGGCCTGGCTACGATTACCAGCCCGACTGGTCGCCCGATGGAAACAGCGTCGTGTTTGTGCGGTACGATAACGATGCCATGGAGCTCCAACTGCTGGATTTGTCAACCGGCAAAACCACCCAACTGACGGAGGGCGGCGCAGTCAATATCGACCCTCGCTTTTCACCCGACGGCACCAGCATTGCTTTTGTTTCCACAAAGGAAACTGGCAACTTCCGCATTTGGATAGGGAGCTTGAACAACAATACACTTGCAGCGAAACCTCTTTCGCCGGAACGCACCACCGCCATTCCCCGCTACTATTACGGCCAGCCCGATCATCAGCTGAGTCCATCCTGGTCGCCCGATGGCAAATCGCTGGTGTTCGTCACCAACCCCGATGTGCTGCATGGCTCTGGCAATATTTACCGCACCCAGGTGGATAACTACAACCCCGTTTTGCTAAGGGAGGAAGAAACGAACTGGCGTGCCAGCCCCGACTGGTCGCCCGATGGCAAGCGCATTATTTACTCGTCTTACCTCGGCCAGCAGTGGCACCAGCTCTGGATGACTCCGGCCGATGAAAAAGGCTACCCCATTGCCATGGGATACGGCGATTTCGACGCCACTCATGCCCGATGGTCACCCGACGGAAGCAAGATCGCCTACATAACCAATGAACAAGGAAACACGGAACTCTACCTGATGGATTGGCTTACCAGTAAAAAGTGGTCATTGCTGATCAATGAAAAGAAGTACATCCACCCAACGGCAACTATTATTATAAAAACCTATAATGATAGCAAGCAACCGACTCCGGCCCGACTGACTGTGATGGTGGGTGACAAAAGCTTCGCACCTGATGATGCATGGATGCATGGCAACGAGACCTTTGACCGAAGCAAACAAAAATTTGAAACCTACTATTTCCATTCTCCAGGAGAAGTGAAAGTGACGGTGCCTGTCGGTGAGGTAAAAATTACCGCCTGGAAAGGCTTCCGAAAGGCAAATGATGCTACCATCGCAGTGAAAGCAGGTGAGGAAAAAGAGATTACTTTTTCATGGGCTCCCTCCACCATTCCGTCGTACCACGGCACCTGGAAGTCAGCCGATGTGCATGTGCATATGAACTACGGCGGGCACTACCGCAATACGCCAGCACACCTGGCCATGCAGGCTAAAGCAGAAGACCTGGACATCGTATACAACCTTGTGGTGAACAAAGAACAGCGCATTCCGGATATTGAATATTTTTCTGTGGATCCTGACAATGCTTCAGACGAAGAGACCCTGATTATGCATGGTCAAGAGTACCACACCAGCTTTTGGGGGCATACTGGTCTGCTGGGCATGTCGTCCAATTATCTTCTTCCAGGGTACGTCGGCTATACCCATACAGGCACCGAAAGCCCTTACCCCTCCAACACTGTGGTGGCCGACATCGCACATGACCAAAACGGTATTGTGGGCTACGTGCATCCTTTTGAAACCGAACCTGACCTCAGCAAGCCCACGAGCTTTTCCTTGCCTGTAGATGTAGCACTGGGCAAAGTGGACTACTATGAGACAGTAGGGTATAGCGATCATCATATTTCCGCCGGGGTATGGTACAAGCTGATGAACTGTGGCTTTCGGCTGGCTCCTGTTGGCGGCACCGACGCCATGGCCAATTACGCCTCGTTACGGGGGCCTGTTGGTCTGACACGAGCGTTTGTGAAAATGGAGAAAGGCGATGAACGGCTACTCCATGAGAAATTCATTGATGGCATCAGGAAAGGGAAGACTTTCGCCAGCAATGGGCCCCTCCTTGGGTTTAGTCTTGATAACCAGGGCCCTGGCGGAGACATAACGCTTGCGAAAAAAGGGAAGCTCAGCTACAAAGGCTTTGTTCGCTCCTCTGTGCCTATCGACAAGCTGGAAATTATTCAAAATGGGAAGGTGGTGAAAACCATTGCGTTAACCGGCGACCGTACCACTGCTGATTTCACAGGAACCTTGAATATTTCCAACAGTTCCTGGGTGCTTCTCAGGGCTTACAGTGCACCCAATCCTGAAGTCCTCGATATCTATCCTTATGCCACTACCAATGCGGTGTTTGTAAACGTAGGTGGGCAACCCATACATTCGGCTGAAGACGCTGATTACTTTCTCACCTGGATTGATCGGATTGAAGAAGCAGCTGCGGCTGTTACTACGTGGAATACGGAAGCTGAAAAAACCAGGGTACTGAAGGATATCAAAGAGGCTAGAAAGATATTTGAAGAGCGTAAGTGACATAAGGAAAGCTTAAAAATCTTCCTCACTACCCTGACCCTAAAGGGAATCGGAAGATTTTTAAGCTAATTTTAGATGACGATTCTTAAAACCAGCCACGACGTCAACTTTCTACAGAATTAATTGCAGCAAAGTGCACAACATACAACCCAACCTGAACAAGACGTACCTCAAGGCAGCGAGTGCCAAAGGCGTCTACATTTACGATGAAAACGGCAAGGCCTACCTCGATGGGTCTTCCGGAGCGGTGACTTGCTCGCTGGGCCATTCCCACGAAAAGCTCCTGCCCTTTATCAAAAAACATCTAGACAAGCTCCAGTTTGTGTACCGGTCGCAGTTCGCCTCAGAGGAAGCCGAGCAGCTGGCCACTAAGTTGTACGAACTATCGCCTGACAAGTCACTGACGCACAGCTTCTTCGTCAACAGTGGCACCGAAGCAATTGAAACGGCTATGAAAATCGCCATTCAGTACTGGCAGGAAAACGGCAAGCCTGAAAAGACACATTTCATCACCCGGAAGAAAAGCTACCACGGCATCACCATGGGGGCACTTTCCTTATCGGGCCATGCCCTGAGAAGGCAGCGGTTTGAAGCCATGCTGGAGAAATACCCTGCTTTGTCGGCTGACCTGGAAAACGACTCACTGGAGGATCAGGTAGCCGAATTTGAAAAAGCAATCGACACCATCGGCCCTTCAAAGATTGCTGCTTTTGTCGCCGAGCCTATAGTGGGAGCAGCCGGCACTGCCCTGGCACCGGTAAACGAATACTATGCCTGCTTCAAAGCAGTCTGCGACAAACATGAGATTTTGTTCATCGCCGATGAGGTAATGACAGGCCTGGGAAGAACCGGAACATGGTTTGGCATGGAGCACTGGGGCACTCAGGCCGACATCGTTGCCGTTGGAAAAAGCCTGGGAGCCGGCTATGCGCCCATAGCTGCCACTTTGATGACCGACAAGGTTCTTGCGCCGATAAAAAAAGGAAGCGGGCTCATCATGAGTGGCCACACCTACAGCGGGCATCCACTCTCCTGCGCCACTGCTCTCAAAGTGCTGGATATCGTAGAAGAAGACGACTTGCTGGACAACGTAAACAAGAAAGGTGCTTACATCAAATCCGCCCTTTATGACCTCCAAAAGAAATACCCTGTCATGCAAATAGTGCGGGGCAAGGGGCTGATGATGGGTTTCGAATTGGATCCTGCCATCAAAGGAATGCAAGCAAAACTCATTGAGCATTGCTACCAAAACGGCCTGCTGATTTACCCGGCTGTGGGAGGAAAAGAAGGAACGGATGAAAACGGCGTGTTGATTTCCCCACCATTTACCATCAACAAAAGCGAAACCGATGAACTCCTCGGCAAGCTGGAGCAATCACTAAAAGAATGCAGCTAACCTATGCACCTATTCGATAAAGTTACCGACTATGCCACCGCCCAATCAGCTTTTTTTGATGGGATGACCCTGCTTTTTGGTGGATTTGGTGGTGTAGGCACGCCGCCCGGCCTGATCGACTGCCTCATCGACTCGGGCGTGAAAGACGTAAAGCTGATCGGCAACGATGCGGGCTTCCCCTGGATCGGTATCGGTAAGTTCGTGTGCCTGGAGCGAGCCACTCACCTGACCGCTTCGCACATTGGCTCCAACCCCACAGCGGGCGACTTGATGAACCAGGGCAAGCTACAGGTAGAGTTTTCGCCACAGGGCATTTTGGTAGAGCGGATACGATCAGGCGGTGTGGGACTAAACGGCTTTTTAACAGAACTGAGTAAAGGAACGCAACTTGAATACGACAAGCCCAGGATTACGATTGAGGGCAAGGAATACCTCTACGAAGCGCCGCTAACAGGAGATGTGGCAATTGTTTACGCCAAGAAAGCTGACACCTTTGGCAATTTGATCTTTGACAAAACAGCCCGAAACACAAACCCTTATGTGGCCATGGCCAGCAAGGTGACCATTGTGGAAGCAGACGAAATTGTGCCCATGGGAGCGCTTGATCCGGAGGAAATTGTGGTGCCGGGCATCTATGTGAAATACATCGTGCAATCGAAAGGCTATAACTGGAAATGGGTATGGGAGACGCAAGACAAATAATAGCCAAACGAGCGGCACTGGAAGTAAAGGATGGCATGATCGTGAACCTTGGTATTGGTATTCCTTCTATGGTGCCCAACTTTCTTGGCGAAGACATGAGGGTCTTTTTTCAGGCGGAAAACGGCATCTTGGGCATGGGGCCAACCCCCAAAGAAAATGCTGATGGCAACCTGAGCAATGCCGCCGGGCTGCCGGTGACTATCCTACCCGGTGCCAGCTACTTCGACAGTGCCATTGCCTTTGGTATGATCCGCAGAGGCTGCATTGACCTGTCTATCCTTGGAGCGCTGCAGGTGAACACCCGTGGAGACCTGGCCAACTGGATAGTGCCTGGCAAAAGGGTGCCTGGTGTTGGCGGTGCCATGGAATTGGCCTATGGTGCCAAAAACCTCATTGCCGTGATGAACCACTGCGACAAAGACGGACAGCCAAAGATTGTGACTGAGTGCTCCCTTCCTGTTACGACCTATCATTGCGTAAAGAAAATCATCACTGAAATGGCTGTGTTTTCCATCATCGATCAGAAGTTGTATCTCGATGAACTGATGCCAGGCTACACTCTAGCGGACGTGAAAAACAATACCGAAGCTGACTTTTCCTTCTCCACCAACTTCAAAGCCCATGACTGACCTTCAAAAGACGTTGGAAGCCTACATCGATGAACACGCCGATGACGCTATCGCCTACCTACAGCAATTAATTCAGCAGCCCAGCGTGCAAACCAACGAGCGGGGCGTACAGGAAATAGTGATCGAAAAATTGAACAGGCTAGGCCTTGAAGTAGACGTTTGGGATCCTGTTTATGAGGAGCTTGCTAAAAGCCCCTACTTCGTGGCTTCCCGTGATACTTATGTGGGCAGCCCCAATGTGGTGGGCGTGCTCAAAGGTCAGGGCGGCGGAAAGTCGATCATTTACAATGGCCACATTGACGTGGTGCCGGAAGGCGACCGAAGCAAATGGATCGATGATCCATTTTCAGGAAAGATTGAAAACGGCAAAATGTACGGCCGTGGCACCACCGACATGAAGGGCGGAAACGTGGCGCTGCTATTGGCCATTGAGGCTGTGATCAAAAGTGGCATCAAACTAAAGGGAGACATTATTTTCCATTCTGTCATAGAAGAAGAATCGGGTGGCGTGGGCACATTGGCTACGTTGCTGCGGGGCTATACTGCCGATGCGGCCATTATCCCCGAGCCCACCAACATGAAACTGTTCATCAAGCAGCAAGGCTCGATGTGGTTCAGGGTGACTGTCGAAGGCTTATCGGCACACGCCGGCACTCGCTATGAAGGCGTTTCTGCCATTGAGCAAGCCATCAAAATTCACAACGGCATACTGGCGCTGGAAAAAATCCGCAATGACAGGGTGGACGATCCACTTTACAGCCATATTCCCATTCCAATCCCCATCAATATTGGCACCATCAAAGGGGGCTCCTGGCCCTCATCGGTACCAGACCTTGTTACGATTGAGGGACGAATGGGCGTAGGGCCGCACGAAACAATCGACGCAGTGAAGCAAGAGCTGGTAGAGCACGTGGCCAGCTTATGCCAGGCCGACGATTGGTTGAAAGACCACCCGGCCAAGGTTGAATTTTTCGGTGCCCAGTGGGTTCCCAATGCAGTGGCCACCGACCATCCCTTTGCTGAATTGATGAAGAAAAACTTTGAGACTATCTATGGCCGGGCGCTTACCATACAGGCATCTCCCTGGGGAACCGATGCCGGACTACTGGGGAATGTGGGCAATATCCCAGCCCTCGTCATCGGGCCGGGAGAAACGAAAGTAGCCCATTTTCCTAATGAGTTCATTGACCTAACAGAAATGATAAAGGCTGCCAAGCTTTTTGCACTGACGCTTACTTCGTGGTGCGGGGTGGCATCAACTGACTAAAAAAGTGATCACGGAAATAAAGAATGACATAGCCGCCATCAGCGCTTACTCTGATGCTTTCAATAAAAGAATCAGGATCGACGACTATTCCGGCGATACGCATGGAGTATTGGCCCTGATAACTGAGTCGACACCAGCATGGGCTGAGAAAATTATTGTCAAATCCCGGAACCAGCATGCTACAGTTTTTCTATCCGGTGGTTTTATCAGAGAGGCTGAAATTAAAAAGTATTTCAATGGGAGTGATATGTTTTTTCTGGTGAAGTATCCCCTAACTCAACGAGGCAATAGTGCTAAGTTGATGGATGAAAGAAAAGTTGTCACGAGCATCCTTGACCAGAAATACAGCGTAACAGAAGTCGACGCAAGTACAGTTGCCCTGGCAAAAGAGGCTGACGCAAAAGAGCTGGCTGAGCTTTATGCTAAAGTCTTTCAGGTGTACCCGACGCCTCTCAACGACCCAGCTTATGTGAGAAAAACGATGGAGGAAGGCACGAAGTATGTGCTCATCCGAGAGCAAAACAGAATTGTTAGCGCCGCCTCAGCTGAAATCAACCGGCAATATGCCAATGCCGAACTCACCGACTGCGCCACGCTTCCTGAAGCCCGGGGAAAAGGTCATATAAAAAAGCTGCTTTCAAAACTCGAGGAGATTTTGATTGCAGACAATATCCATTGCCTCTATACCATCGCCCGTGCAGAATCCTACGGCATGAACAAGGTCTTTTATCAATTAGGATATAGCTACGGAGGCATGCTGATCAACAATTGCTTTATCTACTCTGGTTTGGAAGATATGAATGTGTGGTATAAAGGCGGGACAAAACCAAAAGTGTGAGGTTTTGGCACCCGCTACCCCTTCGACATCGCACTTGCTGTTTGACCGAAAGGAATTGTGATAGCCTTAAAAGTGTTGATTGTGTAAATCACATTATAGCGAAAATTCATTTCCATGAATCACCTACAAGAGAATAAACAAAATGCCATAGCTTTCTATAAAATGGCTTATGAGGGCAACCCCAGAAAAGCCACAGAGTTGTTTTTGAGCGATGAGTACATTCAACACAACCCAGCGGTAGCGGACGGACTTGATGGGTTCATCGAATACTTTGAGCGAATGCAAGAGTTGTACCCTGAGAAATCGATTGAGTTTGTGAGGGCTATCACAGAAGACAATCTGGTGGCGCTCCACACATATCAAACCTGGCCCGGCAATGACCAATACATTACCATGGATTTTTTTAGGTTCGATCAAAGAGGCAAGATTGTTGAGCACTGGGACTCCATTCAGCAAATTCCGGAAAAGTCGGCCAACCCAAACACCATGTATTGACAATGCCACCTCTAGCAAAAGTCTTTGACTCTATCACCTCATTTAGTTAACTGCCCAAATCAATGTCCCTCACACCAATACTCTTCAGAGCTTTTTCCATGGCTTCATTGAAAGCCGGAGGGCCACACACCAGCACTGGTCTCGACAGGTCGTCGATATGGGCTTTGAGCCACGCTTCATCGATGTTTCCATAGTAGTCCGGGTCATCCTTGTCGTTGGCAATGATATTTTGGAAGTGGTCACCCAGCATGTCAGTCAGTTCTTCTTCCAAAAACAGGTCTTTTCTGGTTTTATTGGAAAAGAATAGGAAACAATCAGCCAGCGTATCCTGCTTTTGCATATACCGCATGATAGCAATGAAAGGCGTGATGCCTGTGCCACCAGCCAAAAAAACGGCCCTTTTCTGAGGTTGAAAAGTATTAAACGGCTCGGTAAAGCTTATTTCATCACCTGGTTTGAGGCGACTGAGGGCTTCCGTTTTCCCGTGGTGCTCTGCATAAACACGAATCACAAACTCCAGCCTGCCTTCACCAGGTAAATTTGTCATGGTAAAAGGCCCAGGCTCCTGGTCATTCACTTTAATTTCAACAGCGTCACCCACATTATATTCAAATCCTTTTGGCTTCGGTACCTCGAGTTGTATGACATTATGAGCTAGCCAGTTGATGGCTTTAATTTTTTTTTTTATACTGCATGTGTTTGCTGGTTTACAATGAATAGTACAGACAATAAGTTTTCTTTATCTACCTGTTAACAACGGCTCCCAGTCAAATTGTTTCAAGCAGCACCAATAGCGTGCGTGCGCATAGCATCCAAAATTCGCTTGAGCTATCCTTTTCTTTATTAACTTTAGCTTTACCAAAACCTATCCTATGTTTCGTACACTGCTTTCTGTTGGCTTCCTTTTATTTGCTCTCATATCCCACAGCCAAAACCCTCCCCTCCTTTTCAAAATCAGAACCATCACTGCGGGCATTACGGTAAACGACCTTTCCGATACCACCTCAGTGCTCAAAGCAGTTCAGTTTTTGAAGCAAGCCCGAACCGATTATACCGATGCTGGTTACGAGGTGCAAACGATCAGAATTTCCACGCAAAACCTGTACGAATACCTGGGAGGCAAAACGCTGGACGAGGCTCTGCCCTATTTGAAGAAGTTTGACGAAATAGCCCGGAGAGATAACGTGTCTTTTGCTATCGGCGCTGTGCTACCACCTAACGAATACAATGCAACGGTTGCGGGTTGGGCCGCCAAACTGATTGGCCAAACAGAACTCATTAATTTCAGTCTGCCCGTTTCTTCCACAGCCCTGGGCATCCACCGCAATACCATCAAAGCCGCAGCAGAAATAGTGGTAGCGGTTGCCAAAGTAGGAAAAGGCGGCGAAGGCAATTTCCGGTTCACGGCATCTGCCAATTGTCCGGCTGGGATTCCCTTCTTTCCGGCAGCGTTCCATTCGGGCGTTAATAGTTTTGCGGTAGGCATTGAATACCCAAACCTTTTGACAGAAGTGTTCTCGAAATCGACCATGGTCAACGCCAGGGAAAACTTAAAAGCCGAACTGGAAAAGCAGTTCCAGCCGGTGCAGACACTAGCTACAAAAATATCAGCCACTTACAGCTGGCAGTACGACGGCATCGACACTTCTCCGGCCCCGGGACTGGACGCCAGCATCGGCACCGCCATTGAGACATTGACCAAGCAGCCTTTCGGCGGGCCATCCACGCTAAGTGCCTGCTCCCTGATCACCGATGTAATCAAGAACCTCGACCTGAAAACCTGCGGCTACTCCGGCCTCATGCTGCCCGTGATTGAAGACAAAGTATTGGCGCAGCGAGCCAATGAAGGCAGGTACACCGTGCAGGAGCTTTTGTTATTCTCCTCCGTTTCCGGCACCGGACTGGATGTAATCCCACTGGCAGGCGCCACTTCACAGGCTACTGTTGAACGCATCTTTACCGATGTGGCTTCTCTTTCCCTCAAGTACACCCACAAGGCATTGTCAGCCAGGCTGTTCCTAATCCCCGGCAAAAAAGTGGGGGACAAAGTGACTTTTGATAATCCTTATTTAACAGCGGCGAAGGTGATGAGGGTGGAGTAGCTGTCCTATTTCTATTATTTTCAATTTAGCCAAACGTCTCCGAACTGCAACCCTTCCCGTTTCTGATGTAAAAGGCCAACATGAAAAGACGAAACGGTTACAGATACGTTTACAACTTTGTATCTTTGTATAGTTTAATGATCAGTTATGCTGACGATTACCGAACATAACAAAAGAGAACTGCAAGCGCTTTGCGAAAAGTACGACGTCAAAACTATGCACGTTTTTGGCTCGGCATGCACCAGCAAGTTCAACGAATCAAGCGACGTCGATATCCTTATTTCCTTTAAAGAAATTTCTTTCGAAAAATACACTGACAACTATTTTGACCTGCACCGGCAGTTGGAGAAACTTTTTGATCATAAAGTTGACCTGATCACTGAAAACTCGCTCTCCAATCCTTTCTTTATTGAGAGTGTTAAAGAGACCAAGCAATTGCTTTATGCAGCTTGAGGCAAAAAATATTTGCTCGACATAAAGACATCTATTGATTCGATTTATGAATTTCTGGGCTACGAATTGAAACTGCTATAAATGACAAGGATTAAGATTATCGTTAGTGTCTTGTTTGTCTGCTGCACACTTTTCTCATCGAAAAGGGTCGAAAAAGTAAACATCTGGCTGATCGGCGACTCTACCATGGCACCAAAATCCGCCAAAGCCTATCCTGAGCTTGGCTGGGGAGAAGGGCTGGCTGACTACGTCACTAACAAAGCCAAAGTCCACAACCACGCCGTCAACGGCCGAAGCAGCCTAAGCTTCATCAATGAGGGCCGCTGGCAGGCGGTGTACGACAGCCTGCAAAAAGGAGATTACGTCATTATTCAATTTGGCCACAACGATGAGAAAACGGACACAGCCCGACACACTGAGCCGTTTGGCAGCTTCAAACAAAACATCCAAAAATTCATTGATGAAGCCGGAAAGGAAGGGGCCATTCCCATCGTTTGCTCCTCTATTGTCAGGCGCCATTTCGATGCAGCGGGCAACCTCAAAGACACGCACGGTGACTACATCACAGGGGCAGCGCAAATCGCCAGGGAAACCGACACAGCTTACGTGAATATGGCAGCGTTGACACGCAAGCTGGTGTCAGACATGGGGCCAGAACAATCGAAAAACATCTTTCTCTTCACCCAGACCAAACAGGATTCCACTCATCTGAATGTGGCGGGAGCCGGTATAGTAGCAGGGCTGTTTGTGGAAGAAGCTAAAGCGCAGAGGTTACCGATTGCCTCCATCTTTAAGTAGAAGCCACCCAGCACCAAAGACACAAATTGAGTTGCTGCAAAATGCGTGCACTCCATTGGAGGAAAGAAGCTCGGCAAACTTTGCGCATTTTTATATCTTGTTTTCTATGAAGTCAGCAACGCAAAACCATTGCTAAAATTCCGACCCCATGAAGTCATTAAAGCTGCCCGTTTCCATACTTTTTATTCTTGCCATTGCCTTTCAGGCCAATGCCAGACCGACAAAAAAAGTACTTAAATACATGAAAGGACTGGGTAACGGCACCTACCTGTTCGGACAAGTCGGCACATGGGTACACAATGAAAATCCTGATATAGACGATGAAAGCAACTGGGTAAAAAAGGTGTACGACCACACAGGAAAAATGCCACGGTACGGCTGCATCACCTACGACTTTGACGACAATCCATTTACCGATGAAGAATGGAACAACGCAGCCAGGAAAATGTGGGACAAGGGAATGATTTTGGGCATTTATAGCTGGTATGCCAATCCTGCCGGGGGCAAATGGAACGACCCACTTGACATCGACCCTATTTTCGCTGACAGTGACAATCCGACTAAAACAAACTTTTACAAACAAATGGATCGCATGGCAGCCAACCTCCAGTGGCTGGAAGATCACAAAATCCCGGTTGTCTACACGCCTTTCGTAGAAAGTGACGATAAAAATAAGTGGCACGCCAAGGAAGGAGCTGAACAGGCCATTAAGCTCTACCAACTGGTTCACGACTACTTCACCAAAACCAAGAAGCTGAAAAACATCATTTGGGCTTACCATACCACACAGAGACAAGGTGCCCTGATTGACTACTACCCTGGCGATGCCTATGTAGATGTCATTGGAAAATCAGCTTACGGAACCGGCTTAGTGTTTACCGAGTACGACTGGGCGGTTGAAAAGAAAAAAAATCACGATAAAGTAATTTGGTGGGCAGAACTAGGCATCAGAGGCGAGAAAGATCCACCGAGAGAATGCCTCGATGTGCTCGACAAATTGGAAAACGCCTTCCCTGAGCTGGCTGGGTTTGTCTTTTGGAGTGACACCGGCTTCTACAACGTCACTGGAAATTTGAACGGAGCTGAACTGATGAACTCTCCGAAAATCGTGACATTAAAATAGTTGGAAGTTGCAGCTTCACTTTGCCACAAGCATAACCCTTGCAGCATGTGCTTACGTATAGCTAAAGGAACCTATCCTGTTTCTGTGATGCGAAAAGCTCTGACCCTTCTCTTCCTTTCGTGCAGCCTCTTTAATTTAAATGGCCAACCTGCAACAGATATTGTCATTGGGAGAGCTTACTCAATTGATTCGAAGATCCTCGGTGAAACCAGACAGTATATGGTCAGCCTGCCCGTCTCCTACCAGGGCGACGATTTTTACATAGATAATAGCTACCCAGTCATGATTGTGTTGGATGGAGAGCGGCTGTTTCAATTAACTGCCAGCATGGTACAAACCATGAGTTCAGGCGGTACAGAGCAAATTCCGGAGATGATCGTGATCGGCATTCCAAACACCGACCGAAGTAGGGATATGCTACCCAATTACGCTAACGAAGCAGTCGCATCTGGTGCAGTCGAATTCCGGCGATTCATCGAAGAAGAATTCCTGCCTTCGGTTGACATCACCTACCGGACAACCAACTGCCGGATACTTGTCGGACATTCGTATTCGGGCCTGTTTGCTGTCGATACTTTCCTTGAGAGCGATTCATTTAAAGGGTTTGTCGCTATTGACCCAAGTCTGTGGTGGGACGATCAGGTGTTGATAAAAAGGGCCCAGGAGCTTTTAGCCAAGAAAGAAACCTTTACCTCTTCCATCTACTTTGGCCAGGCCAACAATCCCTTCAACGAGGGCATCGAAGCTGGAAGGCTGGGAAGAGCCGTGCAGGCTTTTACCAGAACACTGGACACATTACAAATAGCTGACCTTAGGTACCAAACCCACTTCTACGAGCATGAAGACCACTATTCCATTCCGCTAATTACTTTGTATGATGGCATTCAGTTCGTTTTTGAAGGCTACAAGTATCCTCTTAATCAAATAAAAGCCTCGACAGGTGAGTCGATCAGGCAACACTACGAGGCCCTATCGGAGAGAATGGGAGGCCAGCTTTCTCCGCCAGGGAAATTATTGAATCAGGTCGGCATGTATTTATTGGAAGAGGAAGAAAGAATAGCTGATGCCATCAAAATACTGGAACTGAGCGCAGAGAGTTATCCTAATTCACACATCCCTTATTTAAGCCTGGCTGAAGGATACCGGCAGGCTGGTGATACAGAAAAGGCAATTACCCAATACAAAAGAGTCCTTGAGTTGAGCCCATCCAACGAAGAAGTAAAACTGAGGTTAGCGGAGTTAAAGAATTAAGCCTGGTCGCTGCATACCGTTGAGAAGGCTCACAAATAACTCACACCTCAATCTTCCTGTCCCTGGCTATCACCTTCCATTCGCCATTCACTCGCCCTTTTTGTACTGTATTAACTCTTTCATAAAGCGCTACGGTGGGGCAGATGTGAAACGGCAGCCCGTACAATACATCCCCTACCCTGTAACCATGCCCTTCTCTTGCTTCCAGCACAAGGTGCTCCTCACTTTGACCAACAGGCTTCAGCTCAGGGGCATTGAGAAAGTGGACCCGGTTAGTGAGAACGTTCTCTGAGGCAATGGATTTGTGCCCAAGGTCTGTACATATCCTGGTTTTTGTGGGCAAGGAAATGACCCGGGAAACGACCAACGCAGCAGGCAAAAACGGCTGCTCTGCACAAATATCGCTATAGCCCTTGTCCCAATAAACAAAAGTACCAGGGCAGCATATTACATCCTTCCGCTGCGCATGAACAGGAAATGTTGGGGAGCCACCTGCCAGAACAACAGGCTCAGGAAAACCAAGCTGCTGAATATCAATCTTAAGTTTCTCTACCGCCTCAAAAGCTGCGTTGCAAGCTTTGGTCCTTTCCCCAATATCAACCTGCCGATGCTGACCGTCATATACATGCAAGCCCACCGGAACGATGCCCTTCATGGTGGCTACCCCCTCGTAAAGGGCGACGGCTTCCGGGCCTGGTATAATACCCGATCTGTCGTTGCCGTTGTTTACGTCCATATAGGCGTTGATGCGAAGCCCCTGATCGGCAAAGGCAATAGATATGTCCTGAGCCGATTGGGCGTTATCGTAAAGGCAGGAGTAGGTCGTTGTAGGATATTTTCTAATCAATTGCAGGAACCGTGTCAGCTTAGGTCCTGTGGGCTGGTAAGCCAGCACCACATCCTGCGCCCTGATCATCCCCAGCATTTCTGCCTCGGCTATGGTGGCGCATTTGAACTTCTTGATGCCTTCATCCATAAGCATTTTGCACACCTCCTTCGCCTTATTGGTCTTTACATGAGGTCGGAGCCTGTCCACATCATCAATCATTCCCTTCACCCCCTTGATGTTGTCACGCACTCTTTCCGGGTACACTACCATCGCTGGTGAATCAAGCTCATCTATATTGTCAATTGTATACCATTCACTTCCCATAGCTTATTCAATTATTTCAATTCAAAAAGTGCCTCAATTTCCACGGGGATGTTCTCGGGCAGCATACCCATCCCCACAGCGCTCCTCACGCCAATACCATTTTCCGCCCCCCACACCTTTGCAAACAGTTCACTGCAACCATTGATTACATAAGGATGGCGGTCAAAAGCGGGCACTCCGTTTACCATACCCAGCACTTTAATCACCCGTTTTACTTTCTCAAGACTGCCAAGGTTGGTCTTGATGGTCGAAAGGATCGTCAAACCCACCTGCTGAGCAGCCAACTTGCCCTGCTCAATATCCAACTCACCTCCTACCTTGCCAAAGATCAGGGAGCCGTCTGTTTTTACAGGCCCGTGACCAGATACATACAAGTGCCTGCCATCAATAAGGAAGGGCTTGTACACCCCTTTGGGTGCCGGAGGCGGAGGCAATTCAAGGCCCAATTGGGCAAATCTTTCGTCAGCAGTCATTCGATATCCAATTTTCAATTGTTAGTTTCAAAATCCTCAGTTCTACGCTGAATCGGAATCATATAAACAAGTCGATCAGCAACACCACAGCCATACCCACCACAGAAACAACAGTTTCCATCAGCGACCATGAAAGAATGGTGTCTTTGATGCTCACGTTGAAATATTCTTTGTACATCCAGAAGCCAGAGTCGTTGACGTGTGAAAACATCAGGCTACCAGCGCCGACAGCCAGCACCATGAGGTTAGGGTCCACTCCGAGCTGCGGCATAATTGGAGCCAGAATACCGGCAGAAGTTAATCCAGCCACCGTAGCCGACCCGATACAAACCCTTATAAAAGCGGCTATCATCCAGCCCAGGATCAGGGGATGAATGTCCATGTTTTGCAGTAAAGCCCCTATCTCAACACTTACTCCGCTATCGCTAAATACTTGTTTCAAAGCACCGGCTCCTCCGACAATCAACAGAATGGGAGCAACGTCTTTAATGGCCTCTGTGTAGTAGCCCATCACCTCGCTCATCTTCTTTTTGTAAGCAAGTCCAATGGAATAGGTGGCAACGGCCAGCGAAATAATCATCACAATGGTGGCGTCAGAAAAGAAAGAAACCATCTTAGCTGTTCCTCCAGAAAAGTCGCCAAATCTATTCAAAAGTGCCGCACTTGCCAGCAAAACTACCGGCAGCAGTGCAGAGAAAAAGCTGGTGAACCCACTTGGAAGCTGATCGTCAGGCAATGGCTTGGCCTGAAAAGTAGCCAGCGGCTTGGAGTCAATTCCCTTCAGCGTACGGGCAAATATTGGTCCGGCAACAATGATGGTTGGCACTGCCACAATGAAGCCATACAAAAGTGTCAGCCCCATGTCGGCATTCAGCTGACCAACCAGCGCAGCGGGTGATGGATGGGGTGGCAAAAACCCATGAGTCACAGATAACGCTGCAAGCATGGGAATTCCGATATACACGGCAGGCAGCTTGTACTGGTAAGTCACCGAAAAAATAAGAGGCACCAGCAGCACAAACCCTACATTATAAAACAGTGGAATGCCCACCACAAAGCCGGTAGCCATCAAGGCCCACTGTATATTTTTCTCTCCAAAGGAGTTCATCAGCACCTGACTGATTTTTTGGGCAGCACCACTTTCCGCCACCAGTTTACCCAACATGGCACCGAGGCCAATTACGATGACAAGGTCGCCCAGGAGACCACCGATACCCTTTTGCACAGAACCCGCCACATCTTCAAGGGGGATGCCCAATGCCAACCCGGCACCAATGGAAACTACAAGAAAGGCCAGAAATGGATTGACCTTGCCCCAGGTGATTAGCAGAACAAGCACGAGGATGCAAAGCAGGATGATGAATATCGACATGGTTAAAAGTAGGTGAGTTATAATTGAAATTGGAAGATAGCAGAATTACTCAGCGGTGACAACAAAAATTTTCCAACGAACCCAGTACGGTTGCGTTTTCCTGTAGCTCATTATGCTGGCAGAAAACCATTGAAACAGAATTTATCTGGCTGGCACGCCAATCCATCATTTTGTTTGTAAATTAGCTACTACTGAACACCCAAAACTTACACCCATGGCACGTGTCTTGTCAGACAAAGAAGTTCATTCCTATCAACAAGAAGGCTTCATAATCATCAAAAATTTCTTCAGCAAGGCCGAAATTGACAAGCTCTATAAGGTAGCCACTGGCGATCAGGTGATGAAGGAGAATGCTGTCGATTTGAATGACCAAACCGGCAAGAAAACCAGGCTAACTCTCTGGTTCAAGCCCGGAGACGACATCTACAGCTTGCTGGTGCGAAGCGAGCGAATGGTGAAATCCGTTGAGAAGCTCCTTGATAGCCCATCCCCTGTTTGCCATTTCCATTCCAAACTCATGCAAAAAGAGCCTAAGGTTGGCGGAGCCTGGGAGTGGCACCAGGACTATGGCTATTGGTACAAAAACCAGTTTCTATATCCGGAGCAGCTCACCAGCGTAATGATCGCCCTTACCGAGGCCAACAAGGCCAATGGGTGTCTTCAGATCATCAGGGGGTCACACAAAATGGGCCGTGTCAACCACGGCTTCACCGGCGAACAGGTGGGTGCCGACATGGTGATGGTGGATCACGCTTTGGCAACACTGGAGCACATGTATGTAGAGCTACAGCCAGGTGATGCGCTTTTCTTCCATCCCAATCTTTTGCACCGGTCGGAAGCCAATACATCCGACAAGCCCCGCTGGTCACTTATTTCTTGCTACAACTCACTTTCTAACCCAGCTTACAACGACGATTCTCTGGGATGGCGTGAGCCAATTTCGATGGTGGACGATGATGCACTGATGAAGGCCGCAGCCGTCGGAGCTACCTCCCAGTCCGATTTCCTGAAAAAGGAAAAAGACCCCGCACTAAAAGAAACAGGCTGGGAAAAAGAGGTTGTCACAAAGTAGAACTACACATCAGAACATTAACTATTAACAACTAACATCTCAGCTACAAATGAAGCTAACTACCGGTATTTCACTTTCCATTATGATGCTCCTCGAATACTTCGTGTGGGGCGCCTGGTATGTCACCATGGGCACTTATATGTCAGAACACCTTGGGTCAACCGGCATCCACATCGGAGCCGCCTATAGTGCCCTGGCCATTGCCACCATGATTTCACCGTTTTTTGTGGGCATGGTAGCCGACAGGTTTTTTGCCGCACAAAAAATCATGGGAGTGCTTCATCTGCTGGGAGCGGCATTGCTGTTCCTGGCCACGCAGGTAGCTGACAACTCTTCTTTTTATTGGATCATCATGGCCTACTCATTGCTTTATATGCCGACCATCGCCCTCTCCAACAGTATTGCCTTCGGGCAAATGACGGATCCGGGCAAGCAATTCCCCTGGATTAGAGTGTTCGGAACCCTTGGCTGGATTGTGGCTGGCTTGATGATTGGCTTTTTGGGGATTGAAAAAACGCCTTCTACCTTCGTGATGGCGGCCGTAGTTTCTGCTGCACTTGGCGTATTTAGTTTTATGCTACCCAACACTCCTCCGAAGGGTGGTGAAGATGCCTCAGCAGCACTAGGCACCGAAGCTTTCGTCCTCTTCAAGGACAAACCCTACCTGATCTTTTTCATAGCTGCCATTTTGGTATGTATCCCTCTTTCATTCTACTATGGCTTTGCCAACCCCTTCCTTAACGATGTCGGGATGGAAAACGCCGCTTCCAAAATGACCTTGGGGCAAGTGTCTGAAGCTGTATTTATTCTCGCCATACCTTTCTTGTTCAACAATATCGGTGTGAAGAAAATGCTATTGCTCGGCATGGCTGCCTGGATTCTCCGCTACGTGTGTTTTGCCTACGGAAATGTGGACACTGGCATGTGGATGCTCTATGCAGGGATTATCCTTCACGGCATTTGCTACGACTTCTTCTTCGTCACGGGCTACATGTATACCGAAAAGAAGGCTGGAGCAAAAATCAAGAACGCAGCCCAGGGGCTTTTCACATTCGCTACATATGGTGTGGGTATGACGATAGGCACCTGGTTCTCAGGCTATGCAGTAGACATGTACACCACTGACGGTGTGAAAGACTGGACAAGCATTTGGTGGGTGCCAGCCTTTATCGCCATTGGGGTTATGGTCTATTTTATCCTTTTCTTCAGAGAGAAGAAGGAGGTAAAAGTGGCAGCCTGATTATTAAATATCTTATAAGTAGAAGACCTGCCCAAAAAACGGGGCCTGTCCCCTGACAGGCCCTCATCGAATCTTGAAATGAACATTTAACCTACTTCGACGATGAGAAAATTAGCTATGCTTGGTGGTGGCTTTATTGGCCGCTTCTACACTGACTCCATTCAGGGCTACCGCAACAAAGACAAAGTGGTAAGCATATATGCCCGCCGGGAGGAAACCGCCACCCAGTTTGCCAAAGACTACAACGTAAAACACTGGACTACCGATATGGAAGAGGCCATTGCCCACCCCGAAGTGGATGTGGTCTGCGTGGCGCTTCCAAACAACCTTCATGAGCAAGCCGTGTTACTCTGTTGCAAACATAAAAAAGCAGTTATCTGCACGAAGCCCCTGGCACGAAACGCAGCCGAAGCCAAACGCATGCTGGAAGCAGTGGAGAAGGCGGGTATTTTTGCCGGCTACCTCGAAGACCTCGTGTACACACCCAAGCACATCAAAGCCCACGAAAGTGTAATGAATGGTGCGCTGGGCCGTATCCTTTGGGCCAAATCGAGAGAAACCCACCCGGGACCGCACAGCAACTGGTTTTGGGACATGGAGCAGGCCGGTGGCGGCTGTATGCTGGATTTGGGCTGTCATTGTGTGGAAATTGCCCGCAGCTACATCGGCAAAGACATCAGGCCTGTGGAGGTGATGTGCTGGGCCGACACACAAGTAAAGCCTATTGATGCGGAAGACCATGGCATAGCCCTGGTGAAGTACGAAAACGGAGCCATTGGCCAGTTTGAGGTCAGCTGGACATTCCGTGGCGGCATGGACTTGAGAGACGAAGTGATGGGTACCGAAGGCACGATTTGGATCAACAGCTTCCTGCGCACTGGCTTCGAAATGTTCACCACTGGCAAGGGAGCTGACTATGTAGCCGAAAAAGCGGAAAGCAATACCGGCTGGCTATTTCCCGTAGGTGATGAAATGAATGAGTTAGGCTACAACCACATGTTCATGGACATGTTCGATGCCATAGAAGAAGGCAGGGAGGCCAAGGAAACGTTTTACGATGGCTATGTGGTCAACTGTATCCTCGACGCTTGCTACAAGTCTGCCAAAACCAAGCAATGGGAACCTGTGCAGCTCGACATTTGGCGTGGCAAGACAGGTGTAACTAAAGACGGCCACCTGGTAGAATATGACGCTGACCACTACCTGGTGAAAGAGGAGATGACTCATTATGGAGCCAAAAAATTGATCCTAAAAGAAAAAGCTACCGGGAAATTTATAGAAAGGGTGGAGAAGTAAGGAGTAACGTATCTGAGAGCTTGAACATTTGAAAGCTGATAGATTTAATTGACATTGAACCTCAATGGGGCTATCTATTCACTATAGCGGAAGAATAGGAAACAGAGCATCTTTGCCTGATTTAATAGAAGAGGTAAAAGACATCGCCAATATCCATCAATGGAAGCTGTCTGTTTTCAAAGAAGAGTTTCCTGTTCACGCCGATGAAGGACAGTTGGTCGATGGTGAGCTCTACGGGGTTGCCTTCTCCCCGCCAAACTGTGAACCAGTTTGGATATCCTTTTTATCTAATGGGCGGATGAGTACCCCAGTTGCGCTAAAATTCTTTGGAGAACAGAGAGATGAAGATGAAGATGAAAAGAAGTACCTCTACCAACTCTCCACAAAAACGCAATTTGCCGGAATTCATATCCACAAAGTGATCATTCACTTATTGAAATACCTGAAAGAGAAATATCTGGAAGACTTTGTTTTGTTAGATGAAGGACAATACTGGGAAACTAATGACAAAAGTGTGTTGGAGGCAAACTTTAGCCGCTACACGTTGTTGCTTGATATCGTCGAAGATGGTCTGCAAAATCTGCCAATGAAGCCCGGAGAAAGCATGGAAGCCTACTTTGAGAGAATGGCAAAGGGCTTGAAGAGAAAAGGGGGCCAAAAATAGTCCTGCCCAATTACTTCATCGGCGAGTCGTCACATTTAAGATCACCCACTGCGTATTGCATTCCGTCCAGCAGGAACCTCAGTAGCTTTGGGTTTTCAAATGCCTGGGCATTGTGTGATGGCGATGAATAAAAAACGTGCCCCTTGCCATAGCGCTTGATCCACGAGATGTACTTAATATTGTCGCCAATGGGCTCTTTAAGCCCGGATATTTTATCCGCTTCCATATAGAGCAGCGGATGAAAATTAAGTTGTGAGTAGGCATTATTAAAGATATAAGCTTCGTCTATGTGCTCAAACCCCTCACCGCCAAATGCCTGAACCATCGGGTGTTTGGGATCTACCAGTTTCACGGCAATGTTTTGCTGCTTCGGGTGATAATCAAAGCTCCCACCTACCATCTGGCTAAAGTTGTCCGACTTATTTTCCATCGTTATGGCCCCGTGCAGCACCACCAACCCACCACCACGATCCACATAGCTGAGCAGGTTGTCTTCCAGCTGTTTTGCTTTCATGCGTGCCACCTGTTCGGTAAGCGTGCTGTCTGTTTTCAAGACGTCCCAGAATATATTTCGTTCATCACTTATCGAGCAGTTATTATTGAGCACAACAGCGTCGTAATTCTTTAGGTTGTCTATTTCAAAGACGCTTATGTCTTTTGAGGTTACTACTTTAAACGCCCCGCTCTTCTCAGCGATCAGTTTCACCACCGCTTCAGTGTGTGGAATCGTCCAGTGCTCAAAGCCGGTATGCAGGGAGAAAATAAGTAGGGTCTTCTTTTTCCTTACGGAGACTGTAGTAGAAGATGGAGCGATTTCATCCACGCTAGCAAGCCAGGCGTCCGTTAACTCGAAAGGTTTCAAGTCCTGAGCGAACATCGAAGCAGCACACAAAAGCAGGCAAAATGTAGTTAGGGTTTTGTTCATCATCTTAATCAATAATTAGCTTTTGACCTCAAAAATGGATCATTAAGCGCTGACCGAATATAGGCACTTTCTGCCAAAAGCACTTCTGCAATTATATGAACGATCGCTGACAACCTTGCGGCCTGCACAACTCCGTTATAGCAATTCTTACATTTCTGTCTTATTTTAGACTTCCATATTCATTTTTTTAATGGGAAACACTTTACTATTTTTTCCAAATTCGTTTTTTCACCCCTCGCCGCCAAGGCAAATTAGCGAGCCTATCTGGCTTCATTTTGGATATAACGAGTACGTTTGTCCTCATACTTCCATTTTTTCTGCGTATAATGTAATTAAATCTCCAAAAGAGGTATTTTTAGTTCTCAAACTGGCTCATTCAGTGTTTCAGGAGCTAAGAGAACAGATTAGTGGCCAACTGAAGAATTAGATGTTAAAATTGGATCAACACCTGGTGCAAATGCTTAACGACAACAAATACGTTGTTAGTTACGACACTGGCTCCATCACAATTAAAATGTCCTCTGGCAAACAACTCGAATCTCAGGTATCGCTGACAATCGCCATTTTTGCTTTTTTCTTTGGTGTAAGCCCCACTATTATTCTCCTGGTGTTGCTTTTGCTTCTCGTTCCCATTTTATACGACAGGTGGAGGTTCCCCAAAATGGTAACTTTTAATATCCATGAAGAGGCTGTCTATATCAAAAAAGGAATTATCCTCGGAAACGAAGTCGCCATCCACGACATTTTTGACCTTTATGGTGAGAAAAATGAGCTTTCTTCAGATGTAAGTGCATTTAAGGAGGGGAGCATGGACTATATCTATAAAATATTTCTAAGCACCCGCTCGGGCAAAGTTCATAAGTTGCTAAGGCTACAATTTCGTGAGGAACGAGATGGACAGATTAGCCAACTCACCAGGTATTTGAAAAATTTAAAGCCCGTAAAGTAGGTGCCTCTGCTGCCGGTACTTGCTCGTGGCAATTTCCACATTCATTGAAACATGAACAAGAACAGACTTGAGGCATTCAGCGATGGGGTGCTGGCGATCATCATCACCATTATGGTGCTGGAAATGAAAGTACCGCATGGGACTAGTTTTGCCTCACTTAAGCCATTGTTCCCTGTTTTTCTCAGCTATATCCTAAGCTTTGTCTACCTGGGTATTTACTGGAATAATCACCACCACTTGTTACATGCAGCCCGGGTGGTGAGTGGCGGCGTGCTTTGGGCGAATCTTCATTTGCTGTTTTGGCTGTCACTTGTACCCTTTGTTACCGGATGGATGGGCGAAAATCATTTCGCCCCAGTGCCCGTTGCGTTGTACGGTTTTGTGCTTCTTATGGCAGCTGTCTCCTACTTTATTTTGCAAATAAAAATTATCAAAGCTAACGGAAAGGACTCAGTGCTAGCCAAAGCACTTGGAAGCGACGCCAAAGGGAAGGCATCACCCGTGCTCTATATTATCGCCATCGGGTGTTCTTTCATCAATGAGTGGATTGCCTGTGGCATTTATGGTTTGGTGGCTTTAATGTGGCTCATTCCCGACAGGCGCATAGAAAAGAAGTTAAAAGAAGGCACCAATTAAACAAGGAAGCTGTATGGCGAAGGCAGATGACATAGAAAAGTCAGTAATGGTCGGTTATGGCACTTTCGCCTCCATGAGTGAAAATGAATGGACTCAAAAACCTGCGCCCGACAAGTGGTCTAAAAAAGAAATACTCGGGCACTTGATCGATAGCGCTCAAAACAACCTTCGTCGATTCATTGTATCCCAGCACGAGCCTGATGACAAGATATACTATCACCAGGATGAATGGGTGCGGTGTCAGAACTACCAGTCGGCAGATATCGGCGAGCTTCAACAGCTTTGGCTGCTTATCAATAAACAGCTTGTGCGAACAGTCAGAAATATTCCAGCTGCGGCACTAAAGAACACCTGCGACACCGGCAAGGAGGCTGTTGAACTCCACACGCTGGCGTTTCTTATCGAAGACTACCACGCCCATATGCTCCACCACCTGAAGCAAATAACAGGCTAGGGGCTAAAACTGCACCCTGATTCCCGGTCCTACCAGGGAGAACAACGTACCCTCCTTCATTAAGTACCCAAACCCAACATACAAGGGGAAGGTCAATTTGTTGGTACTGGAAATCGGATAGAGAGATCCCATTACGACGAGCCCCACGTCTCTATTGGCCTGCGCTGCCTCCGAGAAATTAAATGCATTAATGGCAATGAAACCAGCTCCCAGCTTATATGGCTTCACCTTGGCAATCCTTCCCTCCTGATAAAAACTAAATTGGGCAATCATCGCAAAGCTAATACCGCCAAAATTTGCAAAATCCTCACTACCTGCTTTCAAAATCAAAAGTCCACCGGGAAAAGATACATCAACATCGAATGTATGATTTCTCTTGAGGTAAATAATGATCCTTTTCTTAGACACCTGCTGCCCGGGATACTTCTCATTCACATGGCTAATGTCAATTTCTATTTTTGACCACTCGTCCAGATCGTAAGTCTTTCTGGATAAGTAGTTATTGAAATTGATGTTCTCTGCCTGGCAGTCCGTTTGGCTGTAGTGTCCGAACCTGGACGAATTTTCACCAGGGCAAATGCCTACCTGGTCAAACTTATATATTTCAAGCAGATTGCCTTGCTTGTTGCTGACCTTTACATCAATCCTAAGGTATTGCTTTCCGTTAAGGTCTCCCGGTCTGTCAATTTTAGAGCGGTCGAAGGCCAAAACCAGGTCGGTAATAGTCCCGTCATAGTAAATCGGCTTGTTGATTTCGTCCAATTGCATTTGCTCGTTGCCGAAATCGAGCTTCATAAAGTCAAATTTGCGGGCTTTCTGGTACTCAGTCACAGTCAGGTATTTGCCCGTATTTTCCCGGTGATTAAAGATCTCAATCTTTGTCGAAGACGTCGTCTCAGGCACTTTGATCCTGAAAACGGCCATGTTCTCATTCCGGATCAGCGAATCGAGCAATAAATTGTCTGCTCCCTGGAAGAAGAAATTTCCCTTATGCAGCCCCTGTCCTTCAAGTTTAATGGAAACTGTTTCGCCCGGATACACCGCATTTCCTGCCTGCCAGTCTTTGCCCTCTCTTTGGACATAAATGGTCTTAATGTCAGTCTTGGGCGTAATGTCCACATTGGTCACAAACTTCGCCTCGTCTCCGTCTTTTATGTACAAATAGCCCTCCGACTTTCTGTGATTGCCATAAAGCCGCATCAAGCAAAGTATCTTGTTCGTAGTAAGTCGGCTTTTGGTGTAAAGCTCTGCAATGAGCGGGCCACCCTGTGCTTCCTGGTTCTCCACCCGGTAGGTTTTGCCCAACTCAAGGTTTCGGTTATTGTCAATGAGAATCTCAATAGGCACTGTATTGTCATCGGGCGGTGTTATTTCCTGCCTGTCAATTTGCAGAAAGACGAGCCGACCTGATTTCACCTGAAATGTATACTCAAGTGGCTGCAAATGGTAAGAGAATCCCTCCGACGTTAAAATTGGCTTTCGAACCAGCAGGGGAATAGATACTCGTTGGTAGCCCAGGTTCCTCGGCACAATCGACATCACCAGCTGGCTGCCTTGCTTATCTATTCGATAGTTAATAGGAAGCCCCGACGTCCAGCGATTGTCATAAACGATATTGCTGGCATTATTGGTTGTGATGTCGAACGAAACTTCCTCGCCAATGAACACCTCATCAGCAGAGGGATAAATTTCCACATAAGTCTGCGTATAAGGGAATAATGGAAGTTCCGCCAGCTGATAGGCAGAAGTATCGGTGCTTACTTCGAAAGTAAATTTGAGAAAATTACTTTCGGTAAGGCCTCTAAACCTCACCTTGAAACGAGCATAGCCGGGATAAACCAACAAAGAGTCAATCAGCTCATAGTCTTTTGAAGGTGCCAGCCGAAGGTTGTTGCTATCGCCAATTTGGCTAAATCTCAAATAAAATTCAGCCACCTCATTTTCCTCGTCATAGGCAAACGGCAGCTGGCGTCTGTTTTGAATGATTTGAGAATTTTTCTTCCACGAATACACCATCGTATCGACGTGCATTTCTACATCCGAAAAATAATAAGACAAACTCCTGGGGTCGCTTTGACCTTGGGCCAGTGCTGAAGAAATACTAACAAACAGGAAGAATACTACGGTGGTTGCTATGCGCATGAGTAACACTTTTTACAAAGATGCGTGAAAACTTAGATCAAAAGATTAGGCCAGGTGAACTTCCGGAGCCAAAATTAGAATTATATTTTATCACAAGCCAAGGGAAGGTGAAGCTATGGTACTACAACCTATACAAACGGCAACAGATGCCTTTTCCTTGCCTGGCAGATGGGAATTTTCTAAAAGTCAAAAGCTCCATGCCTGCACAAAAAAAGGCTGACCCTGAGGCCAGCCTTTCAACTTTATATGGACTTGAAATTAAAAACTAAAACTCATGTTCATTTCTTCATTGCTATTCTCATCAAACGTGTAGCCATCGCCAAACTTCTCCTGAATAAGTTTTCGGTACTTTTTGTACATCTCGGCAGACTGCCTGTCTCCATTAACCGTCAGCTCTTTCCCGTTGATCCTTAGTTTGAAATGGTCGTCCTTTAAAGAGATAATACCATCCTTCACCAGCTCTGACCTGAGTTCCTTCTCGAAGACCTTCATTTTCTCCTCGTGCAATCTCATTTCGGCTTCCATCTTCTTCATTTCAGTCTGCTGAATAGCAAGCATCTTTTTTTGCTCTTTCATCATTTCCTCCTGATGCTTCAGCATTTCTTCCTGATGTTTTTCACCAAATTCCTGCGCCATTAACGCATGCTTTTCTGCCATTTCCCTGTGTCGCTCCGCCATTTCCTCGGCCATCTGCTGCTGATGTCTGGCCATTTCTGAGGCCATTTCCTCATGATGAAGCGACATGTTCTCTGCGGCCTTGCTCATTTCAACAGCCCTTTCAGCCATTTCCCTCGCCATGTGCTCTTGCATATGAGCCATTTCCCGGGCCATATCCTGCATGTGCATTGCAAATTCCCGTGTGTCTGCCGGTGCGGGCGCATCCCAAACGACAGTGTCGCTTCCTGTTGCTGCTGCCTCCCATACCCTATCAGCTGACTGGGAATAGCTCCACCTGGCTCTCGGGGCTGCCAGCGAGTACATGTCGGGAGAACCTGCCTGCAAAACCGCATCCATTGGGGGTAAGGGGGGAGTTCCTGGTAAAGGGAGCATACTAGCCCGATCGCTCACCGGGGCCAGCGCTGGCAATGGAGCAGCTTCCCCTTGAATCAATGTGTCAGCGCTTACCACCACCGCTACAGTGGCTTCACGCTCTTCCACAGGTTCAACTTCAGCAACTACAAAAGGCTCCTCAGATTGAACAGGCTCTGTCATCTCTATTGCTGGCTCCACCTCTATTGGCTCCTGCGCCACTTCCTCCTGAGCGGGTATTTCTTGTACCATTTCATAATCGATTCCTTTCAATGCCGTGAGCGTGCTCAGGCAAAGGCCGGCAATAATGGCTATGGCCAGCAAATTACCGTCTCTGTTTTGTGCTTTCATTGTTTTGTCGTTGATTATCCTTTTTATTCTATTGAGTAATGAGTTTCTATTACCTGAAAACCCTAAGGCCACGTTGCTGGTCAGTTTCCACTCTTCCACATGGGTGAGTGCCAAAGCCAGGCTCATGCTGTTGCCACTTAACCGGACGGCTATATCATCACAGCAGTTTTCTCTTTCGCTTCTGATGGCTGAGCCAATCACCCAAACACCAGGGTGATAAAAGAAAAGCACCTCCACGCAGCACTGCAGAATATTGACCAGGAAATCATGGCGACGAATATGGGCTATTTCGTGGGCAAGGATAGCCTCCACTTCGCTGGTTGATAAGCTGGACGCCAGACCGATTGGGAGCAAAATGACGGGTTTAAAATAGCCCACAAGCACTGGCGCCTTCACGAGTAGGGACTCCATAAGGAGGACGCCTTTACTCACTCCGGAAGCTTTAAGCAATAAATTAAATGCTTTTATCAACTCCTCACCGGGCTCTAAAAGTCCCTGCTTGCGAAGCCTCCCGGAATAGAAGTAGCCTCCAATATTTTGAGCTGACAGCAAGGCTATTCCAATAAGCCAAACTGTCACCAGAAACGAATGGTATTTGTAAAAATAATAAGTCCTGATTTCGTCCAGCCATCCTACATAAAATGGTACTTCAGCCGTTTGCGATACTACATCAGCAGCTCCTGTGGTAAACTCAGCCAGCTGGGTTGTGCCCACCTCCATCTCCGGCGTGCTGGAAGGGCTCACATGGGCCAACTCGTTAAAAGTGTAAACAAAAATCAGCAGCATAATGGCGGGGAGCAAGCTAAGGAATGAAAGTCCCGCTACATATTTGGACTGCGCACTGTAAGACTTCATGATCCATCTCACACCGAGAAAAATAACGCTTAACAGTGCCCCTACCCACAAAGAGTGGAGAAATGTCCACCCAAGGGCTTGCACAAGTGTGTCAGATAAGTAAGGTCGAAGCATGTTCATTCCCGTTCTCCTTTCTTGTTTTCGAGCTGATCATCCAGAAATTTTCTGATTTCATCCAGCTCAGCTTTTGTTGTTTTATTATTGCCGAGTGCCTGCATCACCAGCTTGGAAGCCGAGCCCCCAAAAGCCGAATAGAGTAGCTTATCCATCATGGTTCGCTGCGTATCGCTCTCCTTCATCAGGGGCTTGTACACATGGGTTCTGCTGCTTTCATCTCTTTCGAGCAAGCCCTTCACCGTCATAATTTGCATGATCTTGAGTGTGGTAGTGTAACCCACCTCTTTCTCCTTGCTCAGCATTTCATTGATTTCTCTTACGGTAGAGGGCCCTTTTGTCCAAAGGACATTAAGTACCTCTAGTTCTGCATCTGTTGGTGTGCTTTTGCTCATTGTGATTTCTGTGATATACGAATACTTTCGTAGTTCAAATATAGGAACTGATTTTGAACTCGCAAGAAGTTCTACGAAATATTTCGTAATGAGGTTTCTGAAAACGACTCACAGTCGGTGGTCGGTCGCAACTAAAACATACACTAAGCTGGTTTGAAAATAAGAAATGAAAAAGCCCGATCAGGAGATAAAGAACTCAAGCATGAAGACGCTTTCTCCCTGGTCGCCGTTATAATCAACCACCCTTCCCTTGAGCTTGCTCATGGCCTTCCTCACCAAATAAAGGCCAAGGCCATTGCCCTGAGAAATTGGGCTTCCTCTGAAAAAAGGCTCGTATATTCTGCTTCTGATTTCGTGTGAAATACCTACGCCATTGTCACTGATCAAAATTCCCCATCCCTTTTCAGTTAATCTGGAACTGACCTTGATAATCTTTTGCTCTTTTCCCTCATCGGTGAAAATGAAAGCATTTTCCAAAAGATTAGTGAGTATTAATTGCAAAAATCGTGTGTCGGTTGCAACGATCATTTCATCAGGCACTTCTACAATCAATTGCATTTTCAAAGCTGAGAAGTCATCGTCAAATCCAGCTATCACTTCCTGCACAACGTCCCTCAAGTTAGTCTGAACAATAGTTGGCTCCAAAGTATTGACTTCGTGGATATATGTCATCTTCAGCAACATCCTGTCCATTTGCTTAGCGGTCTTTCCCACCTTAGAAAACAGCTCACTTGTTTCCGGGTCTTTGCTTAGCGTGCGACCCAATGAGTCGAGCCCGATCAAAGTTGTAAGCGGGCGTCTGAAGTCATGAGACAGCCGATATATAAATGTATCAAGTTCTTTTACCGTGCTGGCCAGTCGTTCCGTTCTCCTCTCGACTTCCTTTTCGAGCTCTTTGTTAAGCTTGACTTTTAATTGATTACTTCTGTTCAGCACTATTGCCAGTACAACAGCAAGCAAAGTGACGAAGGCGCCTCCATAAATAAGCACATTTTTATAGGCTATTTCTTTGTCCTTTAGCTCATTTTCCTTTTCCAGAAGCTGTAATGTTTCCAGCTTGGTTTTGAAATCATTGTTTGACTGAATCAAAGCAAGCTCTTTAGACTTCTTTACTTTTTCGACGGAATCTGCCATGGCGTCGTAAGTATTCTTAAAGTCGATGGCCTTTTTATATTCCCCCATGGCATAAGCCAACTCAGCTCTTCGTTTGAAATAACTGGCGTACGACATCTTATTTTGACTAATGACCTGATAGGCTGAGTCAAAATATGTTTGAGCTGTCAAAAGATCGTTACGGCCTTGATATATACTGGCTATGGCAAGGTAGTCGGAAGCGATGCTGCGGAAAGCTTTGTGCTTTTTACTAACGTTGAGGTCAATTTTAATCAGCATTTCGGCCGAATCAAGCTTTCCCTGCTTGAAGAAGACATTGCCCATGTTGCCATGGATAAGCCCAACCCACATGTCACTTCGTCGCTTACCTGCAACCATCAATCCTTTGTCATAGGCATCGATAGCTTCCGGATAATTCTGAAGCGCATAGTAACAGAGCCCCATGGTGTTATAGGCACTGACTACGTCTGTCGTTGTAAATTTGTCCCGCTCCATCCATTCTTCAATGGAAAAAAAATGCAACCCCTTATCAAGCGCCGCAAGCGCTTCTTTGTAGTTGTCGGAGGAGTAGTGAAGGTTAGCGACGTGATAATAAGCCCGAAAGGCCTGATCAGGATAGTTGTTTGTTTCCGAAAGCTCCGCCGCTAATAAAAAATGTTGTAACGCTTCTTCTTTGGAGCCCACTGAATTGTATACGTTACCTATTTCAAGGTGGGCCAGCGCTTCCTCATAGCGCATATCAAGTTTCCGGGCAGCATTCAATGCGTTCTCAAGAACCAAATAAGCATCTGTTCTTGATACAGATCGGCTTAGTTGGCCGAGTATAATTTGCAGATTGACGATATTGACTGTATGACCTAACTGCTCCTGCTTGCTGATTTCGTCCTTCAGCCACACAATCACACTATCTCTGTTTGCTTTCTTTCTCAACTCGTGAAAATAGTCCCGATAGAAAGTGGAAGGATACTCTGCGTCGTTGAGAGGTACCACATCCTGAGATCCCTCTGCCAGCAGATAGCTAAGGTGAAAAACAGTGAAAATGATACTAAAAAGGAATCTCATAATTAACAAATGCACACACAATCAACAAAAAGACGAGTTAAGCCAAATGAAGGTGTGCTTCCGGCAAAATAAGGCAAAAGAATCAGATAAATAGCCATCTTCGAGGTATTCTGGGAAATTAGCCGCTGCCAAGTTTCCAGTCATATAAGAATTGGTTAAAGTCAATGCCATTTTTTTGCAACTTCTATCATCAAAAAGCCAAACCCACTATGAAATATCTGTTATTAGGCCTATTCACAGGTGTTACTCTTTTTGCTGGCTGTCAGCAAAAAATGCCATACGATCTGGTCATTCTCAATGCCCGGGTGTACGACGGCCTCGGCAATGAGCCCATCCTCAGTGACATTGCCATCAATGGCGACACCATTGCCGCCATTGGAAAGCTAAAACACGGCGGTAAGGACACCATCGACGCCTCCGGCCTGGCGGTTGCTCCTGGTTTCATCGATCTTCATACACATATTGAGCGGCTGCTGCAAATTCCCTCGGCCTCCTCCCACCTAAGGCAAGGGGTCACGCTCACCCTGGGTGGACCCGATGGCCGCAGTCCCTGGCCTTTTCAGTCCTATTTGGATTCACTTGCTGAAGTCAAATTGGGCCCCAATGTCGCCTACCTTGTGGGTCACAACACCATAAGAAGCAACATCATGGGTTTGGAGGACAGGCAACCTACCCCGGCAGAACTCACCGCCATGAAAGCGCAGATCGACACTGCCATGCAGGCGGGTGCCTTCGGAATATCAACGGGCCTTAAGTACCTGCCAGGAGCATTTTCAACAGTGGACGAAGTCATTGCGCTATCAAAAGTTGCAGCGTCGTACGGTGGAATCTATACCTCACATCTGAGAGAAGAAGGCCTTGGACTGATCGAGGGGGTGCAGGAGGCCATTCAAATTGCGCAGGAAGCGACAATACCTGTTGTGCTCACTCATCACAAAGCCATTGGGCTCCCCATGTGGGGCGCCAGCAAAAAAACATTGGCCATGGTCGATTCTGCCAGGGCTATTGGCCTCGACGTGATGATGGATCAGTATCCATATACTGCCAGCCAAACAGGGATTTCGGTGCTCATTCCTGCATGGGCAATGGAAGGCGGGATTGAAAAGTACAGGATCCGGCTAAACGACAAAAAAACAAGATCGGACATAAAAGCGGGAGTGGAATTCAATATCCTCAACGACAGAGGAGGTGGAGATTTGAACAGGGTACAATTCGGCCGAGTTAAATGGAAGCCAGAGCTGGAAGGGAAAACTTTAAAGGACTGGGCTGAAATGGAAGGCCTCCAGCCCACCGTTTCCACTGGTGCCGAGCTCGTCATGAAAGCCCAGGAAAACGGGGGAGCCTCCTGCATTTTCCATGTCATCAACGAAGAAGACGTGCAGCGGATTATGCAGCACCCGATGGCCATGGTGGCCAGCGACGGTTCGTTGGTTGAGCCGGGCGATGGGCACCCCCACCCGAGAAGTTATGGCACTTTTCCCAGGGTGCTTGGTCACTATAGCCGGGAACTGGGAGTGATCCCGATGCCGGAAGCCATCCGAAAAATGACCTCACTTCCAGCTGCCCGCCTGGGCCTGACGAATCGGGGAAGCATCGCAGTTGGCAGCTTCGCCGACCTGGTCGTCTTCAACCCCGAGACCATTGCCGACAAAGCGACTTTTGAAAACCCGCATCAGTATCCGGAAGGTATTATTTATGTCATTGTTAATGGAATTATTTCTGTAAAACCCGATGGCTCAATAAATCCAGGCGCTGGGAGGGTTCTGAAAAGGGCCCGAAACTAATATGAGAAAACTTACGTTTGTAAACTTACTAATTAGTAAGTAAGTTTGCGCTGTGGCACGCCTTGATACACGTCAGCAGATACTGGATTTGGCTGAAGACCTCATCCGCAGCAAAGGATACAACTCCTTTAGCTACCATGAGATATCTCATACCTTGGGTGTGAAAAATGCGGCTGTTCACTATCACTTCCCTACCAAAGAAGTGCTGGGCCTTGAAGTAATCAGGAGCGCCATACAGCGGTTCAAAGACTTTAAGGAAGAAACCGCCTCATTGTCGCTTGAGGAACAACTGGATGCCTTCATTCAAACCTATTCAATAAACTCAGAAAATGACAAAGTCTGCCTGGTGGGTGCCATCAGTGTTGAATTCTACGGGTTGCCGGAGAATATGACGAATGTGATGAAGGGCCTTACCCGCCTTATTCATGACTGGGTCACCAATCTTTTGGCAATGGGGAAAGCTGAAGGTATGTTTACGTTCGACATGAAACCCGAAACGAAAGCAACAATGATCATTACCAACCTGGCGGCGGGCGTGCAAATAGCCAGGCTCATGGGAAATGAAACTTTCAGTGATTTGATCAAGGGCATCAAAACCGATCTGGGATTAAACAAATAAACCATCTGAAATAAATATTAACGCTTACATACAACCATGCAACAGCCTCATAGAGTAGTTATTACAGGCCTTGGAGCCATCACCCCGCTTGGAAATACGGTCAAAGAATTCTGGGACGGCCTGGCCGCCGGAAAGTCTGGCGCTGCCAACATTACACGTTTTGATGCGTCAAAATTCAAGACTCGTTTTGCCTGCGAGGTCAAAGGTTTTGACCCCTTACAGTATATGGACAAAAATGAGGTTCGGAGGAATGACCTGTTTTCTCAATATGCCATTGCCGCATCCGAGCAAGCCCTCGCCGATTCAGGCATTCTTGCATTCTCCGACCTCAACAAAGACAAAGTGGGAGTAATCTGGGCATCTGGAAACGGCGGACTGCTTACGTTACAGGAGAACATCTCAGAATTCGCCCTAGGCGATGGCACGCCAAGGTTCAATCCATTTTTAGTTCCGAAAATGATTGTCGACATCGCCTCCGGTATCATTTCTATTAGAAATGGACTTCGGGGACCAAACTTCACTACCGTTTCAGCGTGCGCAAGTTCCAACACAGCTCTTATTGACGCCTTCAACTACATCCGGTGGGGCAAAGCGGTGGCGTTTGTTACCGGTGGTTCAGAAGCTGCAATCAACGAAACTGGTGTAGGCGGCTTTGGTGCCATGAAGGCGCTCTCGACCAGAAACGAAAGCCCTGAAACAGCCAGTCGCCCTTATGACACCGACCGTGACGGATTCGTCATCGGCGAGGGAGCAGGAGCTCTTATTCTGGAAAGCCTGGAACATGCCACGATGCGTGGAGCAAAAATCTATGCAGAAATCGTAGGCGGTGGCATGTCGGCCGATGCCTACCACCTCACAGCCACCCACCCCGAAGGCGAAGGAGCCGCTCTGGGCATGAGGGCAGCGCTGGAAGATGCTGAGATAGGCCCTGAGGCCATCGACTATATCAATACGCACGGAACCTCAACCGGCGTGGGAGACCCAAGTGAACTGAGGGGTATTGTTTCCGTTTTTGGAGAACACACCAGTAAGATGAACATCAGCTCTACCAAATCTATGACAGGGCATGCCCTTGGTGGTGCTGGAGCTATCGAGGCACTGGCAGGAATCATGGCCATTCAAAAACAACTCGTGCCACCTACAATCAACATCCAAAACCTCGATCCCGGCTTACCGCAAGGCCTGAACCTCACAGTAGGCAAGGCGCAATCCAGGAAAGTGGACTATGTGATGAGTAACACTTTCGGATTTGGGGGCCACAATGCAACGGTGATTTTGAAAAGGTTCAGCTAGTAAACTAGAGCACTCGAAAATTTGAAGGCATCCCGATTGGGGTGCCTTTTTTGCTTTTACCCACCGAAAAAATATTTCCACTTTACTATTTGAACTTTAAAACTAATAGATTAGTTTTATTCTTAATTGATTAGTTTTAAGATTTAGCATGAAGGAATTAGCGAGAGTAGAAGAGCAGATAATGAAAATATTCTGGGCCTTAAAAAAGGGCTTGGTAAAAGACGTGTTGGAGAAAATGCCCGATCCAAAACCGGCTTACAATTCCGTTTTGACGACGGTGAGAATTTTGGAAAAAAAAGGCTTTCTCGATCACAAAGCCTATGGCAAAACACATGAGTACTACCCTATTATCAGCAAAGAAAGATACACCGTCTTCTACCTGAACAACTTTCTAAAAGGGTATTTCAACGGGTCATTTGAAGGCCTGGTATCCTTCTTCGTGAAGGAAAACAACTTTTCGGAAGAAGAAATCGAAAAATTGATGGAAGAAGTAAAAAAACAACAAGAATGAACAATTACCTCTCTTACCTCATGGAGGCAAACCTCGGCCTGCTGCTTTTTGCACTAGCCTATCTTGCCCTTGTTCAAAAAGAGCAGTCCTTTCTTTTAAAAAGGCTTGTACTCCTTGTGATGCTGACGAGTGCCGCTATACTCCCATTGCTGTCCTTCAGCGTCAATGTTGGCGTAAACGAAAATAGTCTAGCTGAAGTCAACGGATACTATCTGCCAGGTATCCTTCTCTCTGCCGAAAAAGCAGCCGCTTCCCCAGGCGGAGAAGCGCTCAGCGTTCTGACTGTTTGCTTCTGCCTCTACTTTGCCGTCACAGCCTTTCTTTCGGCCCGACTATTACTTAGGCTAACTGCGCTTTTGAAGCATAGATCAAGCGGGCATTTCATCAAAAACATTGGCAGAGTCAAAGTATACGAAGTTCCAAGTACTGACCACGCTTTCTCATTTTTCCATCACATTTTCATTGGGCAGATAACCGATCTCGATGAAGATTCCAAAAACAAAATTATTGAGCACGAGCTTGTGCACTACCGGGAGTGGCACAGCCTTGACATTCTGCTTGTTGAGCTCCTGCAAATCATGTTCTGGTTCAATCCGGCTATTTACCTACTGAAAAATGCTCTTGTAGAAGCCCATGAATACCGGGCAGACGAACTATCAGTAAAAAAAGGAGAGGAGCAGATCTACTGCAGCCTTATTGCCAGGCTGGCGCTTACTGGTGCCGGCTATCACATAGCGAATCATTTCAATAAATCATTAACACTAAAAAGAATTGCCATGATTAAGTCAATGAAACAAAAAACAGGGTGGTGGAAGCTGGCAGCGCTTGCTCCTATCCTGGCTGCATTTTTTATAGCTGTCTCCTGTCAAGAGCAAGGCGAAAGCCTTGTAGCAAATCAGTATCCTAAGGAGGTGCAAGCTGACATACCCACCTTCAAAAAAATGTACCCTGATAAAGAATTCGTTTACATGGAGCTATCTGCAGACGAAGCTAGGAGTTCATTAGGGGATGGATACATTCTTTTAAAAACCTACCCAGTATCAGAAGACAAGCAGGGCTACCTCCTGGCAAGTCTAACAGACGGAGAGTTATTTACCGTAGTAGAAGACGTTGCCGAATATCCAGAGGGGATACAGGCACTTTATCAGTTCATGTCTTCAAACCTAAAATACCCAGCCATCGCTAAAAATAAGGGCACAGAGGGCAAAGTACTAGTAGAATTTGTAGTTGAAAAAGACGGACGAATTACCAATCTGAAAATCAACTCAGGGATTGGAGACGGATGTGATGAAGAAGCCATGAGGGTAATCGAGACTTCTGCACCCTGGAAACCCGCACAACAACGTGGAAAGAAGGTTCGTCAACGAATGATTTTGCCCATCAATTTTTCACTCACTCCCGATGCTAAATCCAATGCCCCCAGTCATGCTACCCTTGTGAATGATAAGTTCGTGATCGATAGCTATCAAGTGAAACAAGTTGGCAACATAAAAGAGATAACTGGCATAATAAAACTAGAATCAGGGGAGGCAATACCCGGCACTAATATTGTTCTGGCTGGAACAAGCTCTGGTACGGTTTCGGATCGTGACGGATCATTTAAACTACAGACTTCGCTACAGAGCGGTGAAGTGGTATTCTCATTCGTAGGCTTCGATACCAAGAAACTAACTTTTTAGACATCGGCGCTAAAATCTTAGTGGTTAATATGGCAAGGGATGCGCTCGAAAAAAGGCAATTCATTCAATGTGGCTGCATGAATATGCGCTCTGGTGTTCTAGTATTCATAAAGCGGGGGAATTTGTTAGTGTTTATCTTTTTGCGATCATTCGGCAGTCTCGAAATCCTGGAGGCATTGAGGTACTTTTGCTGAGAAACACATTATTAAATTCAGCTATCATTCCCTTAAACCTTGGAGATTCTTCTTCCAGAAATCATCTTTGCCGGAGCAACAATTGGCACTGTCTCTGATCTCGACGGAACATTTAAGCTCGTAACTGAAGCCGAAAGTGGCGATCTGATCGTTTCATTCGTAGGGTTTAAAACTCAGAAAACCGCTTTTTAATTATTCCCATGTTGTAAACTTGACATTGCCAGGCAACAGAAAATAGACTGTTATTTTTGGATACTTTGAATTTGTGCCCACTACTTTGAGTGGGCATAATTCGTTATCAATAGTTAAACATGAAACAATACCCAGAACCAACGGTAGGTGCTATCATCTTCAACCCCGAGAGCAAAGTCTTGCTATGTAAGTCAAAGAAATGGGGAGACAAATATGTTTTCCCCGGCGGTCACATAGAGCTGGGCGAAAAAATGGAAGATGCATTGATTCGTGAGGTAAAGGAGGAAACTGGCCTCGAGATCTTTGACATCCAACTCATCAGCCTGCAGGAAGCCGTTTACAGCGACACATTTGAAGCCCAAAGGCACTTTATATTTATCGACTTCCTTTGCAAAACCAACTCCTCTGAAGTGGTTTTGAACGACGAAGCAGAGGAGTTTGAATGGGTGCTACTGGAAGAAATTGAAAGCTATGACCTGGGTGGGTTTACGAGGCGGTTTTTTGAGGAATTGAAAGTAGAACACTCCACATTCAAGGTAACTCTGCTCTACAATTACATATAGGGACTGAATACGATGAAAAGCTGGCCCCCGATACTCTGAGGACCAGCTTTTTTATTCTTTCAACAACATATCGAAAAGAAACTGCTTTCTCGAAGGGCCATTTCGGTTTCTGAAAAACACCCCAACGGCGTCGTGTTCAACAAAAAAAAGCAAGAGCGATTCCATGCCCACTTCGCCACCGCTGTGCCCAAAAGCGTCGCCATAGGCAGTATTCTTCCAGTAGCTCAACCCAAGGGTGTATCCGCAAACCCCTTCGTCAATAGCATCCGGTCCGCAAGGAACAAACATCATCTCGCTGAGCGACTCAGCTGTCAGCAATCCTCCGGCGAAGAGCCCACGGGCAAACGCAGTCAGGTCTTGCACGGTGCTCACCACGCCGCCTTCCGGGGTGCCTATCACGCCATCATCATATTTCGACGATTCAATCAGCACTCCCTTGCCACTCAGGTCAACATAGTTCTTAGCCCGGCGGGGGTTCCTAAAGTCAACCATGTAAGTATCCGTCAAACCGACAGGGTCAATCACTTTCTCTTTTACTACAGCTTCAAACGGCTTTTTGGTTACCTCCGCAATTATCCAACCCAGCATCACATAACCCGAATTGCTGTAGTTCCACCCCTCGCCCGGAAAAAAGTCCGCCTTCTTGCCGTAGTTATACTTCCGCAATGCCTCGTTTGCCGAGCGCTTGATCGACGACGGGTCGTTCATCATGTCAAAAGTATACGCTTGCATGTAGTAGTAATCTGGTACACCAGCCGTATGATTCAATAGCTGCCTCACCGTCATTCTGTCAACATGTTCAATGTTGCCTTTCAGCTGCGGCAAATAGGTGCTCACCTTTTCGTCGATGTCAATTTTTCCTTCCTCCTGGAGCAACAGCACTGTGGCGGCAGTAAACATCTTGGAAATACTGCCGATCTGAAACTGGTGGCAAGTCTGCATAGCAGTACCATTTTCCAGGTCGGCTTGCCCAACGGCCCCAGCCCAGGTATTCCCGGGTTGGCTGATCATGGCCACCACACCCGGACTACCAGTTTCAATCCAGTATTCTTTAAGCAATGATTCATAAAAAGTCGCATTCGGCACTTCATAGGCACTCGTGTTGCAATCCGACACCTCAGGGCCTGGAGCCACTTCTCCGGCGCAGGAACTAAACAGCAGGCAAGTGGAAACAATAAAAAAATTGGTGGGTTTCATTGTAGTACATTAAAAGTTGGAGGAAAAAGGAATTCTTGCTCCTATGTGGAACAAATGGTGGGGGAAAACAGGTGTATACTGATTTCGCGCCAGCTCGGCTATCGTTTGCGTTTCGGCAAAAACAGTCATACTCAGGTTCGAACGTTTGCCCAGATTGTAGCCAATGCCCAGAGAGCCTGTGAGAAGCCACGGTGAATAAAATGCATGATGCTCTCTGGTGAAGGTTCCGTCGCCATTGTCTTTGTAGCCGTTTTGAGCCATCAGGTTAACTGCCTTGCCAGCCCCCAGTGAGAAATAAGCTTCGAAGCCTCCTTTGGTGGCGAGGCGGATTGTGGGTGCCGTCGACACCATCCAGGAATTTTGCATGCGCTTGTGCACATACCAACCCAGGTTGACATCCTGACCAACGCTAAAAATACCTTTGGTAAAGTAACTCCACTCGGTGCCCACCCTTAGGCCATACGACAATGAAGGGTTGGGCACGCCCGACAGGCTATGACCAAACCCCTGGCAAAGCACACTAACTTTTAGTGACGGCAGTTGCTGAGCTTCTGTTGCATGCTGGCAACCCATAATGGCGAGCAACAGGTAACTGTTCAGGAGCATCTTTCTTTTTAAGTTCCTTTTCATTCTGCTGAGTTTTTTTTTACAGTGCGTTGAACGTCACAAAAGCGCATCCGTTAGCTTGCTACGGCCTTTTTAAGAATGAAAGAACAAATTGAGCGCCCGAAATGACCGTTTAAGCACCCGAAAGAACAGTCCGAAAAATCCCAACAAACAGATTTAGCGAAAAACTATATTTGTGAAATATGGAGCATCGTTCACATCGCTACCAGGACAAGTGGCTTTGGCTGCTTGTTCCCTTCTTTGGGGTGCTTTACCGCCATACAGGCGAGACGGCTTCGCTCAAAGACCTGCTCAGCACCCCTATTTACTACCTCGACGTAGCTACGGCCATATTGGTGATCGGCATTATTTTTACAGTCACAAGAGCAACCATTGTACACCTTGACAGGAGAGTGGCCTGGGAGGGGCAAGCTGCTCTTCGGGCCTTTATCCAGGGGTTTGTTGTGTACGGGTTTACTGTGCTGCTAACTGTGCTGGTGAGCTTTTTCTACAACGAATTCTTCATGACCAGACCACCTGAGTTCAATGTCGCCGTAGTCTTCGCATACGATGTGCCTTTTGCGTGCCTGATTGTCACCATCATTCAAATGGCCTACGGTCTGCTCTATATGAGGGCACATTATGAGGCGAGGCTTGAGCAAAAAGCAGGAGCCCAGGAAGCAAATACCGTGTCCAGAAAGACGATTTTAGCCAACTTTGGAAAAACCAAAGTCCCTCTGGCCTCTTCAAGTATTGCTTACGTGCACAAGGTGGGCGACTTCAATGCGCTGCAAACCTTCGAAGGCAAAGAATACACTTTAGACGACACGCTCGATCAATTGGAACAATGGCTGGAAAAAACTGATTTTTTCAGAGTCAACCGGCAGTGTATCGCTCAGCGGAGAGCCATCGTCTCTATGAAAAATGACCCAACGGGTAAAGTACTGTTAAAACTATCGCCGAGTCCGACGGAAGAGATCACTGTCAGTAGGAAAAAAGCGCAGGAATTCAGAAGTTGGATGGAGCAATAGAAAACTTTTAGCTGAGCCTATCAAAAAAACATGCTATACCTCACCCAACTTATCTACATCAAAGAAGGAAAGGAAGATATCTTCAATCAATTTGAAGCCATCGCCATTCCACGAATACCCATCTACAATGGGAAGCTGCATTTCAGGCTTCGTCCATCGAAGGAGTCGTATATCGACATTGCGATAGAAGAACCCTACGAAATTCACTATGTAAGCTTCGAATCACAAACCGACTTCGAGGCATATATGAAAGACGAGGAAAGAAAGAAGTTTCTGCACCTGAAGGAAGAGTCGATCAAGTCGGTGACTTTGATAAAAGGAGAGAAACTATAGAGTGACAGTTAGCAATATATTGTAGCAAAAAAAGATGAAGAATTTTAGTCTCCTAACAGCTGTAGTCGTTCTCCTTGGCAGTGCGGCTTGTGATGATAAAGCCAAAACCCAGACAGAATCCGTTCAATTGATCTTCGACACGGACTTTGGGCCGGACTACGATGATGTCGGAGCGATCACCCTCCTCCATGCATTGGCCGACAGTGGTCAGGTGAACATTCTGGCGACCGTTGCCAGCTGTAGCCACCCGAACGCAGCTGCGGCTATTGACGTGTTCAATACTTATTTTGGAAGGCCAGGCTTGCCCATCGGTGTGCCTAAAGGCCCATCGGTAGCCGACACCGACAAGCAGCACTGGACCGATTCGGTAATTGCTAATTACCCCCATCGGCTACAGTCAAATGATGAAGCACCAGGTGCTGTGGAGGTCTACCGCAAGGTATTAGCAGCGCAACCCGACGGCAGTGTGACCGTCGTTACGGTGGGCTTTTTCACCAATCTTGCCAACCTCCTCAACTCGGCTCCCGACCAATTCAGCGACCTGAGCGGCAAGCAACTTGTGGCCGAAAAGGTGAAGCAGCTGGTAAGCATGGCAGGCTGGTTTCCAACCGGGGCGGAATACAACGTAAAAAGAGATCCTATCGCATCGATGCAGGTGATGGAAGAGTGGCCGACGCCTATCCTACTTAGCGGATTTCATATTGGGCAAAAAATCAAAACGGGACTTCCTCTGATCAATAACGCAGCTATCAAAAACAGCCCCGTAAAAGATGTCTTTCGCATTTCTATTCCATTAGATCCACAAGACTCAGCAGGGCGCATGAGCTGGGATCAGACGGCAGTATTGGTAGCTGTAAAGGGCTACGATCCCTACTACAGCATTGAAACCGGCCACATGTCGGTCGACTCAACCGGCACCAACACCTGGGATACAAGCGGTAAGGACCATGCCCGCCTGGTGGAGAAAATGGAGGTGCGCAAAGTCAATACGTTGATTGATGACTTGATGATGTATCAGCCGAAAAAGTAAAATATCAGGCCCTTTGAATCGTCTTACTCATCGAAGTAATGATGGCAATGAGGCTGCCAATAACAGCGATGAAAAGGAAAGATGCACGCAAGCTGCTGGCCTCGGCAATAAACCCAATGAGAGGCGGGCCTAAAAGAAACCCAAGAAAAGAAATAGAGCTCACCATGGTTAGCGCCATACCCGCCGACATGGTTTTAGATTTTCCAGCCACTGAATAGGCAAGAGGCACCACCGACGACACACCAAAACCTACCAAAAGAAACCCAATCAGTGCTGTTGCAAAATAGGGTAAAGCCACAGCGAACAGCAGCCCGCTGGCAATAAGAATACCACTACCTTTCAACACCGTGCCTATTCCAAATCTATTTGTGAGCCGGTCGGAGATAAACCGCCCCCCGGCCATGGTCATCATAAAAGCACTAAAGCCCAGCGGCACCCATGCCTCCGGCGCCTCTACTACTTTTTTGAAGTAAACTCCGCTCCAGTCGAACATACAACCCTCGCTCATCATACCACACATGGCAATGAGTCCAATTTTTACCAGGGTTCCGTCAGGTTTTACCCACTTGAATTTGCCGGTATTGCGGTTTACATCTTCCTTAAGTGTATGAGGGTAATTGATCGAAAGAATAACAACCACCAATGCCAGCATGATCAGGTAATGAATCTGCGGCTCTATACCGAGCGCCACCATCAGCGTGCCAATGCCCGCTCCGGTGAAGCCCGCCAGGCTCCAGGTGCCGTGAAATGAAGCCATAATGGTTCGCCCGTAATGTGTCTGAACCCCGATGGCTTGTGTATTCACAGCGATATTCACCGTATTCCCAAAAAAACCATAAATGAAGAGCCCGACACTCAGCATAGCCACGCTGGATGAAAAACCGAGAAAAGGCAAAGTGAGAGCGTACCCAAGTGTTGCAACCAGCACCACCAGGCGACTGCCCAGCTTGTCGATAATGACTCCGGAAAACGGTAGCGAAGCAAGAGAGCCCAACGGCAAAATCAACAGCACACCGCCAAGGGCTGCTTCGCTAAGTCCCAGTTTAAGCTGTATATCGGGAATCCTTGCTGCCCAGCTGGAAAAGTTAAGACCGTGCACAAAAAAGATAGAAGCCACGGCAATGCGAAGCCTTGTTTTATTCAAAATTACAGAGGAAGTTTGGTCGGTCATATCCATGAGGATCAACGTCATTGAGTTAAGAGGTTAGCGGTCGATATCACCTTCCTAACCCCAACCCTAAAGGGAGAACCCAATGTTAATTGAGCCCTTTAGGGAATGAAAGGGTAAAATGCTCTTAACTCAATGGCATGCAAAAATCATCAAACGGATGCACGGATGAAAGCTTAAAAGGGTATTTATCACCGAAACCGATTGTATTACTACCATTTACACCCAAATCAAAATATATTCGCTTTTCATCATCAGTCTATGACGCTTCGCATTTCAGTTTGGTCCGGCCCACGCAATGTTTCCACCGCTTTGATGTACTCATTTGCTCAGCGCCCCGACACGGCGGTGGTGGATGAGCCTTTATATGGTTACTACTTAAAAACAACGGGGTCGGAGCATCCGGGGAAAGACCATTTGCTGGAAGTTTTGGAAAAAAACGCCGACAAAATTATCTCCAAAACTATCCTGGGCTTTAACGGTAAACCGGTCTACTTTATCAAAAACATGTGCCACCACCTCGTTGGCCTCGATGAATCGTTTCTTGATGAGCTGGTCAATCTGTTTCTCATTCGTGACCCAAGGGAAATGCTTCCGTCGCTTGTTAATCAGCTGCCGCACCCTGCGCTACGTGATACCGGGCTGGACAAGCAACTAGAGCTCTTTAAGAAACTAAAAGCCGCAGGCAAAGAAACATTTATTTTCGATTCAAAAGACCTTCTGCTTAACCCAGAAGGGATGCTCAGAGCGTTTTGCAGCTTTGTTGGTATCCCATTTTACAAACAAATGCTGGCATGGGAAGCTGGTGCAAGGCCGGAAGATGGAGCCTGGGCTCCCTATTGGTACCACAACGTGCATAAGTCGACTGGCTTTGCCCAGTACACTCCTAAAAATGAGAAAATCCGGCCCGACCTGCAGCCGCTGATGGATGAAAGCATTGAACTATATGAAGAGCTTTACAAAAGTGCTGTCAAAGTGTAAATTACACCAAAAAAACACCCGGCAAACCTTGGAAAATTCGCCATTAGCCTCTTGTACTTAACTAATTACCTTTTAGTCTACCTGCACATTGTCGAATAACCTTCAACCAATAACTTTCTTCCCATGGATCCAAAATTACCTAACCCAAAAAACAACGACATCAAAGTATATATCGATGGCCAGTTTTACGCCCGTGAAGACGCCAAGGTGTCTGTGTTTGACAGCGTGGTGCAGGGCGGCGATTCCGTTTGGGAAGGCTTGAGAGTGTATGACGGGAAAGTGTTTATGTTGGACGAACACCTCGAAAGATTGGTCAACTCAGCCAAAGCAATGGCTTTTGAAGGCACTCCATCGAAAGAGGAAGTGAAAAAGGCTGTGGTAGAAACGCTGAAAGTGAATGGCATGATGAGCGATGCGCATATCAGGCTGACGCTCACGAGAGGCAAAAAGATTACCTCCGGCATGAATCCAAAATTGAACCAGTATGGCCCCACACTCATCGTGCTGGCTGAATGGAAGGCGCCTATTTACACGACTGAGCAAGGTCTGACCTTGATTACGTCCTCCATCCGTCGCAACTCCCCGCAGTGTCTGGACTCAAAAATCCACCACAACAACCTGATCAATAATATCCTGGCGAAGATCGAAGCTAACCATGCTAATTGCGACGGCGCTGTGATGCTTGACCTGAATGGCTACGTGAGCGAGACCAATACAACCAATATTTTCTTTGCAAAAAAGGGAGAGCTTATCACACCGTTCGCTGATTTTTGCCTTCCCGGTATTACCAGAGCGCTTATGCTCGAGCTGGCTGAAAGAAATGGTGTGAAATGGAAGGAAAAGAACATTACGATTGCCGAGATGTACAACATGGACGAGATGTTCACCACTGGCACAGAGGGTGGATTGGCAGCGGCAGTTCAGGTGGATGGCAGACAGATTGGCGATGGGAAAGTTGGGCCTGTAACCAAGCAGTTCCAGAAATGGCATGAGGAAGAGACGAAAAAAAGAGGGGTTGTAATTGGTTAACTTCGCATAAACCGTAGAATATTTATTCTCCACTTCCTACCAAACTCAAGCATTGGACGTCTTATATTTACATTAAATGAGATGCCTTATGAGAAAATTGGCTACACTTCTGTCTATTTTCGGCTTTATTGCTTTATCCTCATGCCAGCAGGAAGATCTTTTAGATGTACCTCTTCGCCCGTCTTACCTTGTTGGTTACCCAAAAGAGTCTGGCATTGACTTAGGGTTCATTAGTCGTAGTGGTCTCCTGCCGGGAGCGCTCAGTTCACTTCCCGTCAAGGGAAACAAACCAGACTCCTACGACATCTTTGTTTCTACAGATGCAAAAGCTGAATTCACAAGGGTATCCACGCTGTTCACAGACGGTAACCGGCTTTCTATTGAGAATTTAACCAATGGCACACCCTATTATGTCACCGTAGCAGGAAATAAAAAAGGACTGGCTTCCGTCCAGTATGACACCATCATGGTGGTTCCTTCTAAGCCCAAACAACTTACAAAGGGCTCCTGGGTTTACGACCATGCCGAAAACATCTCGTTCTCACCGACGACGGACAGTGCGGCTTATATTACTCGATATATCTATAGCAATTGGCGTGATACGCCTGACCTATATATTTTCCCTTATTACACAAACGAACCACGCCGGATAGAACACAATGTAAAAGAATGCGAGTGGGCACCTTCCGGCAGACTTATTGCTTTTTCCAGAAGGCTTGACGCCAATGATCCTTCAGGAAAGGATCTCCAGCTATCAGTTTACGATCTCGGCAAAGACACTACTATCAATTTGCCGGTTTTCTCCACGACTTTAGGTTCTATGACATTTTCACCCAACGGTGAATGGATTTACTACATTGACGGCGATGAAAATGAAAATGATCTGGTTTGGCGAATTAAAATAGATGGAAGCTTCAAAGAACCAGTCATTGGAAGGCAAAGCTTTGCTCTAGAGAAGTCATCCAATTTCGTGATTGACAAAATTACCCTCAGCCCGCACAGTGAGGAGGTGTATTTTTCCGGCAGTGAAAATAATTACCAGGTTATATATAGGCACAGTTTAAAATCTAAAACTTCTCAAATTCTATTTGATGATCCCTGGTCTTCTTACTTGCCAAGCATTTCACCAGACGGTCAAAAGCTAGCCTTTTTTTCCACAAGGAGCGGGGCGACGGAAGTCTGGACTTACGACCTCTCACAAAGCAGCCTCAAACAGAGAACTGGGAGCCCTCTAGGGGGGTGGTATGGGCTTGAGATTGAGTGGGTAACAAACTCCGAATTGAGCATTGGAAACCGTCGATTGCAGCTTTAAAACGACACTCGAATTCCAGAGACCGAAATCTTTGCGCAGAGGCACAAAACCGTCCAAATTTCTTAAGGTTAATCAGCCGTTTTTTTCATCTTTGCTGCCTTATTCTCAAGCAAAATGAAACTATTCGACGTTTACCCTCTTTTCGACATCACACCGGTAAAAGCGCAGGGCTCCTGGCTGTGGGACAACAAAGGAGATAAATACCTTGACCTTTACGGAGGTCATGCGGTCATTTCCATCGGCCACTCTCATCCGCACTATGTGGAGAGGTTAAGCGAGCAACTTTCGAAAATTTCATTTTACTCCAACAGCATCAAGAACCCCCAGCAGGAAGAGTTGGCAGAAAAGCTGGGCAACATGTCTGGTTATCCTGACTATCAGCTTTTCCTTTGCAACTCAGGAGCCGAGGCCAACGAGAATGCATTGAAGCTGGCCTCCTTCGTTACTGGCAAAAAGAAGGTCATTGCGTTTGACAAGGCCTTCCATGGCCGCACATCCGGTGCGGTGGCTGCCACCGATAATCCGAAGATCGTGGCGCCGTTCAACGCCGGTCACGAAATCGTTTTTTGTCGGCTCAACGATGAGCAGGCTTTTACCGAAGCGCTGGATGCTGACGTAGCTGCGGTCATTATAGAAGGCATCCAGGGCGTTGGTGGCATCCGTATGCCGAACGACTCATTCCTGCAGTTTATAGACAAGAAGTGTAAGGAGAAGGGATGTGTTCTCATTCTCGATGAAATTCAATGTGGCTATGGCCGAACAGGCAAATTCTTTGCTCACCAGTACGCAGGCATCAGACCTCACATCATCACCACTGCCAAAGGGATGGGCAACGGCTTTCCTGTGGGAGGCGTGCTCATTCACCCTGACATCAAACCGTGGAGTGGCATGCTGGGCACGACATTTGGCGGCAACTACCTGGCAGCCGTGGCTTGCCTGGCTGTGCTTGAGGTGATGGAAAGCGAGAAATTAATGAACAATACCCTTTCTCTGGGCAGCCAATGGATCAAAGAAATTCAGGAACTTGTTGGCCATCAAAATGTGAGGGGCAGAGGCCTTATCATAGGATTTGACTTACCTGACACGAAAACAACGGCGAGGAAAGATTTACTGGTAAAGCATCGCATTTTTACAGGCGAAGCAAAGCCCAATACCATTCGCCTTCTCCCCTCGCTGGCATTAAAAGCCGAAGAAGTCGATCTGTTCAATGAGGCATTAAAGTTGGAGCTGTCCTGAAAGTGTTAGCAAACTTCATTAAAAACGGATAGTTGGTCTATTAGCAAAACAATAACTGCGGCAATCCGTTATCTGTACCAACACATAAACTTATTGTACTATGAAAAAACTTCTTACACTTATTTTTGCAGTAGCCAGCACACAACTATTTGCTCAAAGCTGGGAGTTGGACAAATCCCACACCAACATTAAATTCACCGTCACTCACATGGTAGTTTCTGAAGTTGACGGCACTTTTGGCGACTTCTCAGGAACTGTAACCGGAGGTGATGACAAATTTGTTGGCGCAGCGGTTGAATTCACTGCTCAAACTGCCTCAGTGGATACCGACAGCGAAAGAAGAGACACCCACCTGAAATCAGATGATTTCTTCAATGCAGAAAAATTCCCTACCATCAAGTTCAGCGGTAAAATCGTAAATGAAGGCGGTAAGTACTACCTGGCAGGAAACTTCACCATGCGTGATGTGACTAAGCCAGTAAAATTCGATGTTAAGTACAATGGCAAGGTTGATACAGGAAGAGGCATGAAAGCTGGTTTCAAAGTAACAGGCGCTATCAACAGATTCGACTACGGATTGAAATGGGATGCTGCGCTTGAGGCTGGCGGACTCGTGGTGGCCGATGAAGTTCAGATTACTTGTAATGTTGAGTTGAATGCTCCGAAAAGTTAATTAACTTTGCGGAGGTTTCCATTTTAACATAACCCGAGAATCACCCTAATTTGATTATAGAAAGGCAGGCCAGTCCTGCCTTTTACTTTTTACTCGCTTTACCATAGAAGGAAGGGCAGGGCAGAAATTTATCTTTCCGCTTCACTTTCGCCGGGTTGGTGGTATCAAAACGGTACTGAATCGAAATTTCATGAGCGCCTCCTGTGTCTGCTCCAAGCCTTGAAATGCTGGCATCGTAGCTGTAGCCAACATCGAACGCAAGAAACCTTACTCCCATCAATAAAATAACTGCATCGTGGTTAATAAAGCTGGTGCCATTGTCGGCAAATGGTATTCCACGGTACCACAGTCCGAAAATAATCGGTTCGTAGAGAAATGACGCCCCCACGTCCAACTGCTGAAAGGTACCCTGCGACTTAAAGACAAAACTTGGAGAAATACTCGACGGCGCCTCACCTCTTTGGAAGGTTTTGTTTCCAAGCGGAATCTGGATTCCTCCATGAATGGAATACTTCATGGGTAGCTTACTTGATCCTTCCAGAAACGACTGATTGGGCTGGTTGAGGTGATGGAAGCCCGCTCCGAGCCAAACCCGCCGGTTGTACATCAAAATGCCCGCACCGGTGTCAAGATACTGAACCGGTGTTATTTGACTAGCCACCGGATCAGACGATGGCACACCATCGACGCCAAAATCAATCTGATCCCCAAATATGATTTTTGTGGGATCAATTCTTCTTGATGTATAGCCCAGGTAAATGCCTGTGCTAACGACCCACTTTTTATTGAAATTAACTTTGTAACTGTAGTTTATAGCGCCTGAAGTGTTCCTTAGCCCAGCCGACCCAGCCTGTTCTGTGCTTAACAGTAAGCCTACCCCGCTGTTGAGGTTTTTCATATTGTAGTCGTACGAAAGGGAATAATTATTGAAAGCCTTTGGTAAACTTGGCCACTGAATCCGGTTGTTTACCGTAATGCGTTGGTGCTCCTCCGTGCCAGCAAAAGCCGGACTCAGATAAAGGGGTGCCGAGTAGTATTGGGAGTATTGAAAATCCTGGGCCTCCGCAGCCAGGCTATAAAAAAAAATCAAGACTACAATAAAACTACTTTTGTTCCCCATCACCTTATAAGCGTTACGTCCCCAACTTTCTCCTGCCTTTGTCCATTGATGTAGGTAAGCTCAAGCTTGTATACGTACACATCCTGTGGAGCCATCCTTCCATTGTAGTAGCCATCCCATCCCCAGTCCACGTTCGTGCTTTCAAAAATCAACTGCCCCCATTTGTTGTAAATCAACATGCGGAAATCAACGACCCCCTGCGTGCGGGGCAAAAACATGTCGTTGAAAGAACCAGTGCCACCTTCTCCCCCTCCGGGCCCCAGCGTACTTGGGGTAAAAGCATTGGGCACAACAACGCTACCGCCTTCAATCGCCAATACAGCACTCTGTCTTCTAAGGGTGTCGGCGCAACCATTGTCAGTTTTCACAATAAGAGTGACGCTGTACTCACCCTTCTCCGCATAATAATGCACAGGGCTCTCCTCAGTCGAAAAATTTTCATCCCCAAAATCCCAAAAGGCAGAATCATAAGCCTGGCTCAGGTTAGAGAAAAAAACGGGTTTGCCGGGTAAATAGACCTCCCCTGGTCTCAAATCGAAGGCTGCTATTGGTACCTCAAACACCTCAATAATTGCCTCCTTGGTCTCGGTGTCCGAATTGCCAATGCTGTTTTGTCCAGTCAAAGTCACTGAGTATGTCCCCGGTTCGTTGTAGATATATCTTGGATTCACTGCGGTGGAGAACCCCTGGTCATCGCCAAAGTCCCAAACGAACTTGGTCGAGTCTGCAAATTGACTGGTGTTGTTGAATTGCACCGTCAAAGGCCTGCAGCCGCTGTAGCGATCAGGAACGAAGTCTACTTCAGGAACGGTTGGGTCGATCACAACGGTTCGTTCAACTGACTCCACACAAAAACCATTCGTGACTTCCAGCTGGATCGTGTAGCTCCCTGCTCCAGGAAAAGTATGCACTTCAGGATCAGCAACCAACGACTCAGTGCCGTCGCCGAAATCCCATAGGTATTGAAGATTTTCGCCTCCTGTGGTCAGGTTTTGGATACTTACATCGACATCCGGCAGAATAAGACGTTCGGGTGTGGCGAGAAAATCCACCACAACTGGTTGATTTAAATTTTCAACTTCAAATGAAGCTTCCTCAGTGCTGCTGACACAACCTGCTGAGTTAGTTGTTTGCAGCGTAACGGTTGAAGAGACATCCGGCTGCCCAGGGTCAGGCCGGCTATAGATGAGCGTTAGCAGGTCGTCGTCTTCCACCATTTGATCGGGGCTGGCAGTCACTACCCAGTCGTAAGCCACCAACCCTCTTTCATCTGCCTCCAAAACCACTGTCTTCGTCAGGCAACTGTCAAGAGATTCGCTAACAGTAAATGTTCCCGAGGGAACTGGATCTACCCGCACTATCTGCTGTGAGTCTGTGATGCAAACACCTTCCTTTTCAGCTGACAAGGTAATCCTGTAGAGCACATTTCTTCTCAGCGAATTGGTCAATGTATAGGCAAGTGTATTGAAATTCGCCGGGCCTTTTTGTACTGTCAGCGGAAAGCCATTCAACACACCGCCCTCCCCTTCAATCGTCCATGTATAGCTGTCCACGTCGAGCTGGGCTGTCGCTAAACTTACCTCAAACGCTCCTGTCAGCGGAGAACAGTTTGGCATCAATGGGTCATAGTAAGGGTCGGAGAAAGCTGAGTTGAAACCGGGGTTTACCGCAACAAATATTGTATCTGCCCGGGCCGAACAACTGTTGAAAGCGTTTGCTACCAGATTAACTGCATAGGTCTTCTGACTTGTCCCATTGTTTTGAAAGCCATAAGGTAGTGTTGCTCCAAAAAAATTGACCGTATCCACGTCGCTGTTGTCGAGATCAGTTACCAGCAGTTGATAGTTAACCGGGCCTGCCTGGCTAATTTCATCTGGCTGTACACTCTCGTTGGTGAACACCACCTCTTCGCCAAAGCAAACGGGTTCTGTATAGCTTGACGAAAGCGAAGCCACCGGCGTTTTTTTCACCTCTACCTCAAGGCTAAAAACTTGAAAACACTGCCCAACTTGCGTCGTTACCCTGAGTGCTACCTGATATACGCCAGCCATTGAAATCAAAGGCTCTGTTTCCCCTGTAACATCACTCCCATCCAAAAACCATTCGAAATCGCTGTTATCAGTTCTTCTAAGCTCCTGATTAAACGTTACCCCATCGTAGCTGAAGTCCCAATCCCAAAACTCTACCACATCTCCATTTACAGACACCGGAACAACATTGTTAATTCCACTAAACCTGGTTCGTTCCCTCTCGCATACTTCCGTAGCTTCAAACGATGCCGTCGGCAGGTCATAAATAGTGATGTGCACTTCAGTGCTTGCCGAACACCCCGACGTGAGGTCATCAACGACTAGCTCAACCCGGTAAACGCCGGGATCATTAAAGAACCTTTGCACTGGCGTGACTGGATTCACAACAGAAGAGGAAATAGTTGCATCATCATCCACTGCATAAAAGTTCCAGGTAAAATCTGTGTTGCCGGGGTGAGGGTTGACAGACGAAGGATCGAGGTCAAAGTAAAGAAACTCTCCAGCAACAACTTTGCAAAATGTAGTGGGGTGCGCTGCGTTGGAAGCATCCTCCACCGAAATAACCGGAACCGGCACTGTATTCACTGTGATAGTCGTTTCGAAGAGATCGGAGCACATCCCGGTTTGCGTGGTCACTCGCAGTGCCACTCTGTAGCTCCCAGCTACGGAGATAGTAGGCTCCACTTCACCTACTACCGGTGCCCCGTCCAGGTACCAGTCAAAATCGGCATTGTCAGTTTTTCGCAGTTCCTGATTGAAACTGACCCCATCGTAGCTAAAGTCCCAATCCCAAAACTCCACCTGATCGCCATTCACCACCACCGGAATGGAGGTGACCTGGTCAGCTATGGTGTTGAATGATGACCTGTCACCCTCGCACACATTGGCCTGGCTGGTAAAGGTAGAAACGGGCGTGTCGTAGATTGTGATATCCACCACGTCGGTTGAGCCACAGTTGGTGAGGTTGTCCATCGCCTCCACTTCCACACGGTAAACCCCCGGATCCACCATCGTTCTCAGAATGGGCAGGGCTGGATTGGGGAGGCTGGTGTTTATGGTTCCAAAGTCATCTTTTTCGTAGAAATTCCACGTGACATCTGTATTTCCAGGATTAGGAATAGAAGATGCAGCGTCGAGGTTAAAATAAATGTCCTGACCACCGACAGCGCCGCAAAATGAGGTGGAAATTGGGTTTCCAACGATGTCTTCGACGGACACTACCGGCTCGGGAACGGCGTTCACGGTTACCTGGAAGGCTGGGGTGGTTACCACCTGGCAGGAGAAAACGTTGGCGTTATTGTTCGTTACCGAAACCGTCACGTCAAAGGGAGTTCCCCCATTGTCGCTGGTGTAGGTATGTGTCGGATCCTGGTCCGTCGAAACAGGGCTGCCGTCTCCGAAATCCCATTCGTAGGTATATCCCGGCAAAGGTGTGCCGCCAAACTCAAAATCCACCGCCTCGCCCACACAGTAAGGCCCGGGAACTACGGTGTTGACAATTGGATCTGGTGGCGCAATTATTCTGATAATCGCCTGCTGGGTCACGGGCGCATTGCCTGTTGGTACACCACCAGCATCCTCATAAGGATTGCACTGGTTCCAGTTCTCCAGCCGAATGTGGAACTCCTCGCCAATAGTAGCTGTGGCAGGCACAGTTACTGTCAACGACTGGTTGCCAGGAGCGATGGGATTGAGCACTGGAGAGGGGACGTGATCAAAAATGGGCTCCTGAAAAGGAAAAGCGACCGGGTTTCCATCTACCAGCACGGAGCCTGTGATGTCGGTAAAAACACCATGTGTCCAGCGTGTCCATCTGGGCCTATTATTAAGCGTGCTTATCGCTGCGGCATCAGTACAATTCCAGGGGCTCACGTCATCGAAATTCACGTCTACAGAGGTTCCGGCGCAGACCTCCACCAGCATGGGTGCAATGGTGATATCACTTCCGCCATCTCCAAAATCATCAGTATTGAAAACTGCAATTTCGGCTGTCACCGTTGTCTCGTCCACTGTGTAACACGAGCTGACAACCCAGCAGGTGATGTCCAGCACGCAAGTGCCGGAAGTATTGGCTTCAGAATAAGTGTGTGGTTGGGGAGTGTTGTAGTTTATTCCTGCCTGAATTCCAGTAGAGCCAACGTTAATGACAGTCTCCGCTGTGCCGTCACCCCAATCGATATGAATTTCGGCATTGTCATCCAGCTGGCTGTACAGTGGTTGAAACTGTATCATTAAGCCAGCCCCAGTGGCACAACCGCTGGGTTTGTCTAGAAAACGGCCAACGCCAAGCGGGCCGGGAGGGCACTGAGCATGTCCTTGCAAAAACAAGAAATACAAGAATACACCTGAAATGCCTTTTACAATTTGCTGGTTGATGGCAGGCATACCCAAAGGTAGTGCATGAAATTCAAAAATAAAATAATTAACATTTAATCTTTAAATTATCATATTATTGCTTCATCAATAGCACTAATACAACATCCAGCCATTCCTCCTTTTAGTCCCAAACCGGGCAGTCCAGAGCTGGCCTCACTTAAACCGGGCGCCACAACCGATCGGTCAGGAAATTATACTTCTGTTCAATTGAAATTCTATATTGTTTAATTATTTCAGTTTTAGGCCTACCTTTGTGTCCCGAAAGAATATTTCGGAACTCACCTCTTATGTCCAAAGCAAAATACATCTTCGTAACGGGCGGCGTTACGTCTTCATTAGGCAAAGGAATCATCTCGGCATCTCTCGGCAAGTTACTGCAAGCCAGAGGCTTTCGGGTAACGATCCAAAAATTTGACCCTTATATCAACATCGACCCGGGCACCTTAAACCCCTACGAGCATGGTGAGTGTTACGTAACCGATGATGGTGCAGAAACCGACCTTGACCTTGGCCACTATGAAAGATTTCTCGACATAAAAACCTCTCAGGATAATAATGTCACCACGGGGCGTATATATAACAATGTTATCACAAAAGAACGCCGGGGAGATTTCCTGGGGAAGACCGTGCAGGTGGTGCCACACATCACTGACGAAATAAAAAATAACTTTTATAAACTGGGTGAAACAGGCGACTACGATATCGTCATCACTGAAATCGGTGGCTGCGTAGGTGATATTGAGTCATTGCCGTTTATAGAAGCTGTTCGCCAGGCAAGGTTTGAATTGGGCGTTAATAATTTCGTTTCCATTCATCTCACACTTATTCCTTACCTCAAGGCTGCGGGTGAGCAAAAAACAAAGCCGACACAGCATTCAGTAAAGCAACTTCTGGAAGCGGGTATTCAGCCCGACATTCTGGTTTGCCGGACCGAACATACCCTTACCAGCGAAATCCGCAAGAAGCTGGCGCTTTTCTGTAACGTAGCCAGCAACTGCGTGATAGAAGCACAGGATGCTGAAACCATCTACGACGTGCCCCTTCTCATGAGAAAAGAAAAGCTGGATGAAAGAGTACTCACCAAGCTGAAGCTTTCTCATAAGAAAGAACCTCAAATTGACCAGTGGAAGGAATTCCTGGGCAGGCTTAAGAATCCGACAGACGAGGTAAGAATTGCCCTTGTTGGTAAGTATGTGCAACTCAAGGATGCCTACAAATCTATAGCAGAAGCTTTTGTACATGCGGGCGCTCACAATGAATGCCGGGTGGAACTGTCGTGGATTAACTCTGAAGAACTTGACGGCGACAATGTAGTGCGCCTTTTGAAGGACAAACATGGCATTTTAGTAGCGCCAGGATTTGGTGAACGTGGCTGGGAAGGCAAGCTTCAGGCGGTAAAATATGCCCGTGAAGACAAAATACCTTTCTTCGGAATTTGCCTTGGTTTGCAGTGTGCTGTAATTGAATTCGCAAGAAACGTACTAAATATACCGAAGGCCAACTCTACAGAGATGGATCCGAAGACAAAAGCTCCCGTCATTGATATGATGGAAGCTCAGAAAAAAGTAACCAAAATGGGTGGCACCATGAGACTGGGGGCGTATGCATGTGAGCTGAAGAAAGGTTCGAAAGCTTATTCGGTTTACGGCCATTCAAAAATTATGGAGCGCCACAGACATCGTTATGAATTTAATAATAAATACCTGGAGCAATTTGAGGAAGCCGGATTTATTGCCACGGGTATTAACCCCGATACAAAGCTTGTAGAAATAATGGAATTGAAAGACCATCCATGGTTTGTTGGTAGTCAGTTTCATCCTGAGCTTAAAAGTACCGTGATGAACCCCCATCCACTTTTTGTCCGCTTCGTGAAGGCCGCTCTTGCCTTTAAAAAAGAAACATATAAATAAAACATCACCTCAGAATAACAAATAATGGATAGACAGCAAGTAATTGGGATGGTCATGATGTTGATCTTGCTCACCGTTTATTTTACCTTTTTTGCCCCCGATCCTCCAGTTGAAGAGCCAATAGTAGCCACAACCGAAAGCGTGGTGCAGCCCTCGCAGGTTTCCAGAGATACTACCACCGCAGCTTTTACGCCGTTGGCCGATTCAATAAAAGACGGTCAGTTGAAAGAAAAGTTTGGCGCATTTGCAGCCATTGCGTCAGGTGAAAACAGCGAAGTTGCCCTGGAAAATGACGACATCAAAGTGTCGATCAACACCAAGGGGGGTTTTGTTTCCTCAGTAGAGCTAAAAAACTACAAGACGTACAATGGCGAACCACTGATCCTGCTGGATGAGCAAAGCTCTGAAATGAACCTGAGCTTTGGTGGCCAAAACAGGAACCTGAGGCTTGACGATTTCTATTTTAAGCCTTCTGTTACATCAAAGAAGGTATCGGGCAACGATTCTGTCACAGTGACTCTTAGAGCGTCTCTAAGCACTGGTCAGTACATCGAACAGGCTTACACAATCTACGGCAAAGGCTATGAGATTGGCTATTCCCTGACTACCAAAGGCCTCGACAACTACCTTAGTCAGGAGCCCGTTGTGTTTCAGTGGAAAAACGACGTAAAAAGAGTTGAGGCCGACCTGAAAGACTCCCGTATACGGACTACCATTAACTACTACACACTTGCCGGTGAAACTGACGAGCTCAGCGCCACATCGGAAGGGCTTGAGGAAGAAACAATCAGTGAGTCCATTCAATGGGTAGCCATCAAACAGAAATTCTTTACGGCGGCTATTATAGCCAATGATGGTTTTTCTGGTGCTTATGTGGCCACCAAGTATACCGTAGCCGACACCACCAAGGTAAAAGAGGCCATGGTGAGCCTGACCCTTCCATCCGAAAGATGGAAAAACAGTGGTGTGGTTGGTAAATTGTATTTTGGGCCTAACGAATACAATACCCTTAAAGATGTAGCACCGGAGTTCAGCAGTAATATCAACCTGGGCTGGAGTATCCTGGGCTGGATCAATAAAGGGTTTACGATCCCGGTTTTTCATTTCCTTGAAGGCTTCATCACCAACTACGGTATCATCATTATCATTATCGTGATTCTGATGAGACTGATACTTTTCCCGCTCAACTACAAGTCGTACATGAGCATGGCGAAAATGAAGGTGCTTAAGCCAGAGATAGATGAAATCAAGGCGCAGTACCCTGACGACATGCAAAAGCAGCAGTCGGAAACTATGGCACTGTACCAGAAGGTTGGTATCAACCCTCTCAGCGGCTGTATTCCCATGTTGCTGCAAATGCCGATTCTGTTTGCCATGTTCTATTTCTTCCCGAACGCCATCGAGCTCAGGCAAGTGTCCTTCCTTTGGGCGCATGACTTGTCTACATATGATAGTGTACTGAACCTGCCCTTCGTGATCCCATTTTATGGTGACCACGTTAGTTTGTTCACCTTGCTGATGACCGCTTCTACCATACTTTATACCTGGAGCAACAGCCAGATGACCACAGTGCAGGGGCCAATGAAAACGCTTCAGTACATCATGCCGATTACGTTCCTGTTCTTCCTGAACTCCTACGCAGCTGGCTTGACTTACTACTACTTCGTTTCCAATATCCTGTCATTTGGCCAGCAGACCCTCATCAGACGGTTTGTGGATGAAGACAAAATCAAGCTGAAACTGGAAGAGAACAAAAAGAAGAACGCCAACAAGAAAAAATCGTCGTTTCAGCAGCGACTGGACGAGGCCATGAAGGCAGGCAATGCTTCGAGGAAGAAGAAATAGGTTATTGGTTATTGGTTATTGGTTATTGGTTAATAGTGGCAAAAAACTATTAACTGATAATCTTTAACAAACAACTTTTCTCCACTGTGAATTACCCGTGGATAACTTGGGGATTACCAAATAAGCCATTCACTAACAATTCTTCTTTATTCATCTATATTTGTGCTTCCCCCAAGAAGACCTTTGTTAAATCAGTCGCTTATTTGGAGGTTTAAACCAGTTTCCTGAACCAATTTTTGGATTTTCTCATGGGCAAAATCATTTCGATTGCGAACCAGAAAGGCGGAGTAGGTAAAACAACCTCGGCCATCAATTTAGCTGCCAGCTTAGCCGCTTTGGAGTACAAGACCCTCATTGTAGATGCTGACCCTCAGGCCAACTCTACGTCGGGTGTTGGCTTGAACCCCAAGGAAGTGGAAGTTAGTATTTACGAGTGTATGGTGAACGGAGATGATCCGCACGATGCCATTGTGAAAACGGATTTGGAGTACCTGTACCTGATGCCTTCCCACATTGACCTGGTAGGTGCCGAGGTAGAAATGGTGAGCATCAGCGGCAGAGAAGAAAAAATGAGAACGGCTCTTGGGCTGGTCAAGGATGAGTACGACTTCATCATCATCGACTGTTCTCCATCACTAGGCTTGATCACAATCAATGCCCTTGTTGCCAGCGATTCGGTAATGGTACCCGTTCAGTGCGAGTACTTCGCCCTTGAAGGTTTGGGAAAACTCCTGAATACTATTAAGATCATTCAGTCCAGGCTTAATCCAGAGCTGGAAATAGAAGGTATTCTGCTCACCATGTACGACGTGAGACTGAGGCTTTCTAACCAGGTGGTGGAAGAAGTAAATACACACTTCAAGTCACTCGTGTTTGAAACAATCATACCTAGAAATATTAAGTTAAGTGAATCCCCAAGTTTCGGCCTACCGGCTATAGCGCACGATGCGGAAAGCAAAGGAGCTATCAGCTATCTCAACCTGGCCGAAGAAATCCTAAAAAGGAATGAAATGAGGATTCCAAAAGTGAGCGCTTGATGACGGACAATAAACTACCTAAAAGAAGAAATGCTTTAGGAAGAGGCCTTGGAGCCTTGCTTGACGACAATACCAATACTTCTGAAAAGCTGAGCGGTTCCGGCGCTGGCACGGCCAACGCTATCGGTGAGATTCCTGTGGCGCAAATAGAGGTCAATCCGTTTCAGCCACGAACTGAGTTCAACAAAGAAGCTTTGGCTGAGCTTTCTGAGTCCATCAAGGTTCAGGGCATTATTCAGCCAATTACCGTCAGGCAGTTAAGCAAAAATCAGTTTCAGCTGATCTCCGGTGAGCGCCGTTTGCAGGCATCAAAGCTGGCCGGACTCGAAAGCATACCCGCTTATATCAGAACAGCCGATGACCAGCAAATGCTGGAAATGGCTTTGATTGAGAATATCCAGCGGGAGAATCTCAACAGCATTGAAATTGCTCTTTCCTATCAAAGGCTTATTTCCGAATGTAACCTGAAGCAGGAAGAGCTGGGTGACAGAGTTGGTAAAAACAGAACAACTGTTACCAACTACCTCAGGCTTTTGAAGCTTCCTCCTGATATCCAGATAGCCCTGCGTGATGGCAGGCTTTCTATGGGCCATGCGAGAGCCATTATTGGCATCGACAATCCTGCCACACAGCTGAGTATTTTCAAGAAAATTATCAGCGAAGATCTTTCTGTCAGAAAAGTGGAGTCGTTGGTAAGGGAATACACTCAAAAAGCTCCTGAATCACCGAACCTCAATAAAACGGCTAATCCTTCGTTATCACCCGAAGTAAAAAACCTCCAAAATAAACTATCTTCGCACTTTGGTACCCGGATCTCGCTTAAGGCAGATGAAAAAAACAAAGGAGAAATTAGAATACCCTTTGTTTCTACCGAGGACCTCAACAGAATTTTGGAAATACTGAACATCTGATGTTCCGAAAGGAAGCTTTAAAATTGATAGCAGCTGCACCTGCCTGGAGAGTTATATCTTTGGCGGCGTTGCTGCTTTTTTTATGTCAATTTGCCCAAGCTCAGGAAATATCAGGAGACTCAGTTGAAGTAGTAACCGGCGAGCCACTGATCATAAGAGGAGACAGTGTTTCAAACCTCCCGAAGGGCATTATGCTCAAAGAAGAACTAAGCAAACTTGACCCTCAAAAAGCCGCCATGCTTTCCGCTATATTTCCTGGCATGGGCCAGGTCTATGTGGGCCAGGTGTGGAAAGTGCCAATTTACTATGGCGCCTTTGTCGTTTTAGGGCATATGATCTATACCAATAACCGGCTTTATAACATTTTCCGGCAGTCGCTTTTTGCTGAAATAGACGAGGATCCTAGCACGGTGAACCCATTCCCAAGGTTCAACGAAACGGCACTCCGGCGAAATACACAGAGTTTTCGCAGAAACAGAGAGTATATGATTATCATTACTGGGGTGGTGTACATGCTCAATATTGTAGACGCACATATCGCTGCCCACCTCGACGAATTTGACATAAATGACGAACTTGTCATCAATTACACACCCACTATTGGCAATATAAATGGCTACGCCTACGCAGGCCTGGGCATTAAAATAAGTTTTTAAGGATGAAGATATTTTTAGTTGGCTATGGAAAAATGGGTAAGACCATCGAAAAAATAGCCATTTCACGTGGACACGAAATTGCAGGCACACTTGAAAATCAAGTTGAGAATGTTGGAAAGCTTGTGAAAGACAGCGGCGCCACCATCGCCATAGAGTTCACCCAACCAGAAGGTGCCGTAAAAAACATCCTCTCTCTAATGGAGGTAAATATCCCCACAGTGTGTGGCACCACAGGCTGGCTTGGCAAATGGGATGAAGTGGTGAGCAGTTGCGAAAAAAACAATGGTGCTTTTTTCTATGCTTCCAATTACAGCCTGGGTGTTAACCTTTTTTTCAGGCTAAACAGAGGCTTGGCGAGGCTGATGAAAGACTACCCTGAGTACAAAGTAGGGCTAAAGGAGATTCACCACACTGAGAAAAAAGACGCTCCGAGTGGTACTGCCATTACGCTGGCGGAAGGAATTCAAAAAGAGCGGCCGGAATTCTCCAAACTGATCAATGACAAATGCGACAACCCTGGTATACTGGGTATTGAATCCTTTAGAATGACCAACGTGCCAGGCACACACAGCATACACTACACATCGCCAATCGACGAAATAGAAATCAAACATACGGCGTTTAGCCGGGAAGGCTTCGCCCTTGGGGCTGTAGTGGCTGCTGAGTGGCTGCTCGACAAAAAAGGAGTGCGAGGCATGGATGATTTGATGGGGTCAAAAGAAGGTGAAAAATTTTAGTTATTATTGCGGGCGAATAGCCCGAATTAATTAGAGACACAGATGAATTAGCCATAAGGAAAACTGCACGCTGAGAGCATGAACATACATGTAAACCATCAAAATGTAAGCTCAAAACGGTGTCTGTAATTCCCTTTGGCCGCTGAAAGCAAACTATACTCAAATGAAATAGCCATAAGGAATAACATACCCGAACGAGAGTGAATAAGCCATGAAAAGCTAAATCTTCACTTTGAAACGGAATCAGCTATTCCATCTGGCCATTGAAGAATAAATTTTATACAGATGAAATTGAAGTTTTTTGGTAAAAAGGAAGAAAAGGAGCAAGTGAAAAAATCTCCCCTGAGAGAATGGTTAGATGCCATTGTATTTGCAGTGGTGGCAGCTACGCTCATCCGGTGGATTTTCATGGAAGCATTCACCATCCCCACCCCTTCTATGGAGAAATCTCTGCTTGTTGGCGACTTCCTTTTTGTGAGCAAAGTGTCGTACGGTGCCCGCACGCCTGCCACACCTCTTCAAATACCTTTAACGCATGCCAAAATCTGGGGAACCGACATCCCCTCTTACCTCGACTGGATCCAATTGCCACAGTATCGTTTGCCAGCCTTTAGCGAAGTGGAAAGAAACGATGTGGTGGTATTCAACTACCCACCTGAGTTTGAGCATCCGGTAGATTTAAAAACCCATTACATTAAGCGCTGTATTGGTATCCACGGCGATGTGGTGGAAGTGAGAGAAGGGCAAGTGTACGTGAACGGCGAAAAGGGAGAAAATCCGGAACTGATGCAGTACAGGTACTTTATAAAAACTGATCAAAGGATCAACGATCGGGTGTTCGCCAAGTACGAGATCTCTGAGCACAATCAGCTTCAGGGAGGGTATTTGGTCCATACCACCCCAGCCACCGCCGAACTATTGAAGGCAGAACCTTTTATAGAAGATGTGATAAGCACCTTGATGCCATCTGATCAGCCCAACCCACGCATTTTCCCCGACGCCAACTATTTCCCATGGAATGCCGACAACTGGGGGCCTCTTGAAATACCCTACGAGGGCATGAAACTTCAGCTAAACGACACACTCGTTGCCAAGTATGGCAGCACCATTGTTGACTATGAAGGGCATAAAAACGCAGAAGTAAAAGACTACAAATTATATATTGACGGACAAGAGGTAACGGACTACACCTTCGGACAGGACTACTACTTTATGATGGGTGACAACCGCCACAACTCTGAAGATTCCCGTTTTTGGGGATTTGTGCCAGCTGACCATGTAGTGGGTGAGGCTGCCTTCATCTGGCTTTCACTCGATGCACAGGAGAGCTTCCTGAATAAAATCAGGTGGCGCAGGTTCTTCAATCTGATTGATTAACTATATTGTTGAAACTTCCCAGGCGTGATAATACGGGCCATCCTTTTTTAGGGGTGGCCCTTTTTTATGTAGCTGCAAGCGAACACAAACGACACTGTCATTTGTTACATCAGTAAGCAGCCTTCAAAACCAATAAACCCAGTTTGGCTGTTATCTTTGCATCAAACCCCATCAAGTTGTTATGAAAAGACCGGCCCACGAAACCAAAGTACTTGTAGCCAGAGAAATTCCAGACCTCGGTATCAACATGCTAAAAGAGGCTGGCTTTCAGGTAACGGTGTGGCCAGGGAAGGTACCCATGACGCAGCCAGAGTTGATTGAGAAGGCGAACCAAATGCACGCCATCCTTACCCTTAGTGCTGACAAGTTGAATGCGCATTTTTTTCAGGAGTGTAACCATCTCGACATTGTATCACAATTTGCAGCGGGCTACGACAACATCGACATACCGGCCGCCACTAAAGCGGGCATTCCCGTAGGCAATACGCCTGGTGCCATGAGCGATGCCACTGCCGACATAGCCTTCGGACTGATGCTGGCCGTGAGCAGGAAGTTCTTTCACATGCATAAAACCATTGGCCGGGGAGAATGGGGTGCCTTTCAGCCAAAAGCCAACCTGGGCTTGGAGCAAAAAGGGAAAACGCTGGGCATCTTTGGTCTCGGGGCCATCGGCATGGAAATGGCCAAACGGTGCCACGGTGCCTACGACATGGAGATCATTTACTGCAACCGCAGCCATAACGAAGAAGCAGAAAAACGCTTTGGAGCTAAAAAAGTGAGCTTCGATGAGCTGCTGGAGAAAAGCGACGTTATCTCTGTGCACAGCGTACTCAGCGATGAAACCAGAGGCATTTTCAATAAAGCCGCCTTCAGCAAAATGAAGCCGACAGCGATCTTTATCAATACTTCCCGTGGTGGCACTCACAACGAAACCGACCTTATCGAAGCGCTGCAGTCAGGCACGATCTGGGGAGCAGGGCTTGATGTAACCAACCCCGAACCGATGAAATCGGATAACCCTCTGCTCGAAATGGAAAACGTGGCTGTGCTGCCCCATATTGGCTCTGCTTCGGTGAATGCCCGAAATGAAATGTCGAGAATGGCGGCCGTCAATATTATCGAATTCTACAAGACTGGCAAGGTTCCCTATATCATCAACCCCGAGGTACTCAGCTGAGCCACTGACATAGGGTTGTCAGTAGCTAATGTTTCTTTGTTGTATGTTTCATCTAAAGCCGTTGCTTCATGCCCAAAGAAATGACCATCAAAAACACTGTTACTATTGCTGCGCCTGCCTCCAAAGTGTGGGACGCCCTTGTCAACCCTGAGCACACCAAAAAATACATGTTTGGCTGCGAGCCCATCACCAACTGGCAGCCAGGAAGCTCCATCAAGTGGATTGGGGTGTTTGATGGCAAAGAAATAGAAGCCGTAACCGGCAAGGTGGTCAGCATAGACAAAGGAAAATCGCTGGCCTACACCACGTTCGATCCCAATGGTACCTACTCCGATTTGCCTGAAAACCACCTCGTCGTTACGTATTCTCTGGTGGAGAAAGGTGGGAGCACTGAGTTCACTGTCACCCAAGGAGACTACTCAACAGTGGCCGAAGGGCAAAAACGGTATGATGATACGATGAATGAAGGGGGCTGGGCTGGCATTCTGGAGCAGATCAAAGGCATTGTGGAGGCCTGAATTGTGCTTTTTTGACAATTGAAGCCATACTATCCTGAAGTATAGTGTAAGTAAGTCTTTTAAAAGGCCATTTTTCATCTTAGATGTATGTACATTCAATAACAATACATCCATCAAAACATTATGGCTACAGAACAAAAACAATCAAAAGTGCTCCACATCATACTTTGGGTGGTGCAAGTCGTTCTTGCACTGGCTTTCGGCATGGCAGGCTTCATGAAGCTTACCGCCCCAATTCCCGATCTCGCTGCCCAGATGGTGTGGCCCGGCGACATACCGGCCGCACTTGTCCGTTTCATCGGCGCTTCTGAGCTGGCTGCAGCGTTGGGTTTAATTCTTCCCGCCCTCACCCGTATCAAGCCGATACTTACAGCCTACGCTGGCTGGGGATTGGTCATCGTCATGCTGCTGGCTGCCTTGTTTCATTCCAGCAGAGGCGAATACTCCGGCATTGCCTTTAATCTGGTCTTTATGGCATTGGCCTTCTTTGTGGGTTGGGGAAGGTCGAAAAAGGCGCCGATTACAGCAAAGTAACTGTAAGATCGTTTGTTGTTCATTCAGTAGCTGTTCTCAGGAAAGTTGAGTCTATTTTTCTAATAGAGAAAGTAAAGTAATTAAATTGCCAGGAAAAGTAGACTGTACAATATGACTTATAAAAGCTTTTCCTGGCTTATCATTACCGTGTTGGCAGCGGCCTGTACTTCAACCGAAAAAAAGGAAGAAGCTACGTCGGATAGAATAGACTTTAAAATCCACAGCCAATTACCTCATGACACCGGCTCCTTCACCGAAGGATTTGTTGTGCACAATGGCAAGCTGTATGAAAGCACCGGCGAGGAAGGCCGCTCCTGGTTTGGCGTACTTAATATCAAAACAGGCAAGCCGGAAAAGAAGGTAGATTTGGCCGAAGAGTACTTCGGTGAGGGCATTACTATCCTGAACAACAAAGTGTATCAGCTCACCTGGAAGAACCAGCAGGGCTTTGTTTACGACCTGAACACGTTCGAAAAAGTGAATGAGTTCACCTATGAAACAGAGGGCTGGGGGCTTACCCACGATGGCAAAAACCTGATTATGAGTGATGGTAAAAGCAGCCTGTTTTATCTTGACACTGCATCCCTCAAAGTCACGAAAACACTTCCTGTTACCTACCAGGGCCAGCCGGTAACCATGATCAACGAATTGGAATACGTGAACGGATATATCTTCGCCAATATCTGGCAAACCAATTCCATTGTGAAAATTGATCCTGCCGATGGTGAGGTAGTAGGCGTTCTCGACCTCTCTGCCCTGGCCGAGCAGGCCAAATTGAAGAATCCACAAGTGGATGTACTCAACGGCATTGCCTGGTATGAGGGCACCAAGTCGTTGCTGGTAACAGGTAAGTATTGGCCTACTATCTATGCACTAAAACTGGAAGAATAAACATGACAGCTGAAACCAACACCAAATACGGCTTATTCGGAAAGCTGAAGGCCAAACCTGGAAAAGGCGATGAACTCATCGCCATTCTAATGGAAAATGCACAGACTGACAGCCCCATGCCGGGTTGCCTGCAATACCTTATCGGCAAAGACCCGGACAACGAGGAGCTCATCCTCATATCTGAAGTCTGGGAAACAAAAGAGGATCATGCTAACTCGTTGAAGCTGGAAAGTGTGAGAGCCGCCATAGCCAGGGCCATGCCGCTGCTGGACGGGATGCCTGAGAAGGGCATTGTTTGGGAAGTAGTGGGTGGATTGGGGCTAGCAAGCTAACCCACCCAACAAGGTTTTTCATCGCCAACAGCTACTTCTTCTCTAGCCTTTTCATCCTCTCAGCATAGTACTCATCCCCGCTAAGCTCAAAAGCTTTTGTCACGTTAGCCAGTGCATTGGCATTGTCGCCTTGTGACTCGTAGTAATCCGCCATTGAGTCATAAGCGTTGGGGCTTTCAGGGTAGTACTCAATCCCCATCTTAAAAAACACCTCTGATTTCGCTACCTGCCCCATTTGGAGGTACATGTAGCCTGCCTGGTTAAAAAGCTCCTCCGGCATGGCTGGGTACGAATAACCAAAGTGAGCCTTCAGCACTTTCTCCCGCTGTTTGATTAATGTGAGCAATTCATCCAAAGTTGTGTCAGGGCTGCTGTATTTTGTGGGCGACTGAAGCTGGTACCACTCAAACTGCCTGATGAGCCCATCACGCAAAGCGGGCAGCGGCACAGTCCAATGATAGTCATCGGGATACGTCTTCCACGAAAAGGAAAGTCCGTTTTGTTGCTGGCTTTCTGCGAACCTGGAAAATTCAATGATAGAACGGCCGAACAGGCTATATTCCGAGGTGTCCTGCATCACGTTATCAAGGGTGACTGATTCATCAAGCATGTGTAGCTGACCAGCGCCTAATGCCACAAAAAGCGATTTTCTCTGGAACTGCCGACTTTTTAGCGCTTCCTTCGCTTCTTTCATAAGCTTTTGGTCGTCCCAGTCAAGGCTCGGGTCAATGGCGACATAGTTGTCAAATAATTCGGTGTGGTTAACCAGCGTGTTGATGGTGAACAGGCCGCCGTAAGAATGCCCGATCAGCGTCCTGAACGGTGAGGCTGGGTACTTGTCGTCCACATAGGGAATGAGCTCTGTTTCCAGGAAACGGGTGAAGGCTTCAGCACCGCCGGTGGCCTCTCTCACTTCGCCCCCATTCCGAAACTTGACTTCAGAAGTGGTCAGGTCCCGGGTGCGGTTGGTGCGGTTGGAAATACCCACCAGAATCATGTCGGGCAGGTGGTGGCCCGTGTAGTAGCTATACACAGCCGCCAGCGCACCCAACTGCGCACCGCCGTCCAATAGATAAATGACCGGGTAAGTCGTCTTGCTTTCCGGGTTGAAGCCTTCAGGGAGCTGCACCCAGAAATCTCTCTGCTCTTTCAAGACTTTCGAATAGACGCTGTCTTTCATCCCCAGCTGTAGCAGGTAAGAAGACGGCTGCGCTTGGCTGCTGGCGGTGTGGACGCTGATGACCAGGCCGGCCAGCGCCAGGAAAATTTTTGCATAGTTGTTCACGCCATGATAGTTCATATGATGGAAAAATTGGATGTAGTAATAAGATTTGATTTACTGAGGCTGCATGCTCTGTTTCATTTGCTGCCAGTCTTCGTCGGTGAGTGGCTCAAGGTAAGCGGGAAGCTTATAGACTGATGTCCGCTGTCCGTTGCTCATGTTTTTATAGATGGCCATAAGCGTGTCGTATTGCCCTTTTGTTTCTATGGGCAACAGAATCCCCTCCTTCAGGTCTTTTTCGCTCATTTCACCCGTTTCGAGTATCTCCTGCATACCAGCTGTGTAGCGCCAGTAATACAGCATCTCTTTGCCCGACACGCCCGGATTATCGGAACAGGAGATCAAAATGACTGCCAGCAACGGAACAATGAACACTTGCTTCAGTGCGTACATACTGCTTTTTCCCCTTGTCATCATTTGGAATCGCTGTTTCGTTGGAGAAAAATTGAAACCGCTGACCATGTTCAATGGTCGTCGGCCATCAAGATAGCTCAGCAGGATGTTCTGATAGTGGCGGGTATCGTGCGTTCTGAGCACATCACCATCGGCCAGAAACTCATGATTGAGCTGCATAGCCTTTTTGTACCTCCCCACCATTGGGTTGATCCAAACGAGCACTTTCACCAGTTCCACCAGGAAGATATCGAGCGTATGCCACTGCTGCACATGAGTCAGCTCGTGCTTTAGCAGTTCCGGCGGGATGGCTTCAAACTGCGCCTTGTTGATGAAAATATAATGAAGGAAGGAATACGGCGTAGTGTCCTCCGTTAGAAGCACCACCGTTGCCCGGCCGTACCTGCGCTGTTCATGTCCAGCAGCTTTCCTTAGGAAGCGGTAAATATCCACGCCAAAACGCACCAGCAGCACAGCTACCACCAACAGATACACAGCTCCGGCCAACCACTCCCAAAAGAAATAATTCGTTGGCACATAGGGTTCAACAGCTGTAATGGTACTTTTAATACTTTCCGATGTATCGATTGAAACAAGCGGCACCACCAGCGACGTCGCCAGGCCACCCAGCAGCACCAGTCTTTTGAAGCCGTGCCCCTTTTCGTTCTCAAAAAAAGCTTTGTAGAACACGTAGACAATAACCAAAGACAAACTGAAGCGGATGACGTAAATAATCATTTGTCTGATGCTTTAAGTTGATCATCAATCATATCACGAAGCTCGAGCAGTTCCTCTTTGCTCAGCTTGATGTTCTTTGTAAAAAAGGAAGCAAACCTCCCCGACGACCCCTGAAAGAAAGTAGTTATCATGTTTTTGACATAAGAGGTAGAATAGTCGGACTTGGCTATCAGCGGGTAATAAGCCCTTGAATGACCTTTGGCCCGAAACCCAATGGCTCCTTTGTTAGTCAGCCTCTTCAGCAGTGTGGCAATGGTAGTTACTGCAGGCTTTGGCTCCGGGTAAGCATCGATCAGGTCCTTCATATAGGTTTCGTCGGCTTGCCATATGTAATTCATCAATTCCTCTTCCTTTTGTGACAACTTCATCTATGATGCGCTTTGGTTATTTACACTGCTCTACAAATGTAGAGAAACTTTTCTATTCTACAAGTGTAGAGTACAAAAAGTCATCCCAACGCAACGGCCCTTCAAAAAGATATCCCCCAGGCCAACCTCGTAAAAGTCGACCTGGGGGATAAATAATGTCGCCTAAATTGATATGTTTACCTCACATTCTCAGGCACATACGGCCCATACACCGCATCCCTAAACTTCTTGTGCACCTGACCAGCAAAGGGCATGATCTGCACGAACAGCACTGCTGTCAGGTCGTTCGCCGGATCCACCCAAAACAAGGTGCTGGCAGCGCCATCCCAGAAAAACTCGCCTACTATGCCATGGTTCTCATCGGCTGATGCTGGCGGGCGCAGCCTCACAGCAAAGTCAATCCCGAAACCTACCTGGCCTTTGCTGGGGAGCCACATTCGCTCTTTGATATTTTCATCCAGGTGATTAGTTGCCATGAGCTTTACCGTTTCGGGCTTTAGAATAGCTGCGCCATCCAGCGTACCCTCATTCACATACATCTGAGCCAACCGCATGTAGTCGTCCACGGTAGAGGTAAGGCCAAAGCCTCCCGGGGTAAGCGCCCAGTGGTTGATATTGAAAGAATGGGCGGACGAATCGGGCAGCTGAGTGAGCGTACCATCCTCATTTCTTCTGTATATGGCCGACATCCGGCTGCGATCGCCCTCAGGTACGAAATAGCGGGTTTCGGTCATCTTCAAAGGATCAAGCACGTTCTTCTTCACGTATTCACCATAGGGCATGCCCGATAGTCGTTCTACCAGAAAAGCCTGCACGTCTACTGAAGGACCGTAAGCCCACTGGGTGCCCGGTTGAAACATCAATGGTATGGCACCCATCTTTTCTGCCATCTGCACGAGGGTGTTCTCTCTGTTGGCAGGATCAACTGCCCTCAACACATCACCCAGGCCAGGCATATTCGGATTATTGGCAAAGCCTGCTGTGTGACGGGTAATGTCTCTGATAGTAATCGGACGATCCAGTGGCTCCAGTATCATTTCTCCTGAAACAGAGTCAATCCCTGCAAACACCTTCATGTCGGCAAACTCCGGTGCGTATTTCGATAATGGCTCATCAAGCTGGAAAGCGCCTTTGTCGTAAAGGGTCATCAGCGCAGCGCCAGTAACAGGTTTGGTCATTGAGTAAATGATAGCGATGGTATTTCTATCCATGGGCACTTTGGCCTCCCGGTCGGCATAGCCATAGGCATTGAAGTATACTTCCTTACCTTTTTCAAAAATCAAAGCAGAAGCACCAGCCACCATACCAGTCTCAACAATGGCATTGAGCGTGGAATCAAGTCGTGCCGTGGCTTTTTCATTATTGGCAACCACACCTGCTTCTTCTTTGGGAGTGCTACAGGCAATAAAGCAAAGTAAGGGAATGACAAAAAGGTATTTGATGGCTTTCATAGTAGCTAGAGTAGTTTTGATGGATATGTTTTGTTACCGGATTACAATGGTTTCGCTTAATAACCCGGTTGATAAAGATAGTGAAGCATTTTGGTTAAAACCACCATAGCGTAAACAGGCTGGGTAGCTACAAAAAAAGGATCAGTCCCCCTGATCCTTTTGAACTCTTTAATCGATGTAAAGCTACTCCATCTTCCAAAAGATAATCCCACCAGCCTGCTTGCCCATGTCGACAGAAGCTACTTTTGTCCCTTTTTTGATATCGATCACATCCATGGTGCCAGGCTCACCGCCAATTCCTTCTACAGAAACGAAAGCGTACTTGCTATCGGATGAAATGGACACGCCATGCGACACTTTGCGGGTGTTCTTTATTCTGGCGGTTTCTTTCGCTTTCTTCAAGTCCCACACACCTGTTTCGGCGCTCCCTTTGTAGGTGGCCACCAGCCAACGGCCGTCCGACGACACGTCCACATTGTAAGGCGCCTTGCCCGTTTTGAAACGGTTGGTGATCGCCCATTTGTCAAGGTCCACCTCCAATATCTCATCTGAGCCATTGCCAGCCACATACACTTTTCTTTCTGTGGGATGAGGAATGGCCCAGGTAGGCTTAACAGCGCTATGATACATCGGTTTGCTAGCTCCCATCATCGAATGATCCATCTTTGAATGATCCATGGCACCGTGGTCCATCCCACCCATGCTGGCCATTGCCGGCTCCTCCTCCTTGCCATCCAGGTTGAGCTTTCTGGTTACTTTCAACTTGGTTGTCGAAATCTCAAAAAGTTCGCCAGACATCATGCCCACCGAATAGTGATACAGGCCATCAGCTGAAATCCTCGAACCATGAGGCATCACTCCGGTTTCTATGCGGTCGATCTCGATCATTTCTTCCGGGTCTACCACCGAGACCGTGCTGGGCACCATGTCGCCGTGCAGGTCAAAGTTCACGCAGTACAAAAGGCCCGTCGCTTTTGACACCTGCAAAGAGGCGGGGAAAAGCCCCAGCCTGACAGTGTCGACTACCTGATTGGTTTCAGTGGAAAACTTATAAAGCGTACCATACGGATTTCCATGTGCCAGAGACAGGTACCAGTACTTTCCATCAGGGCTTACATTGATACCATGCGGCCCTTCAATTTCTGCGGGCCAGATGCCCACGGCAATGGTCTCTTCCACTGTGGCCTTCGTTCCGTCAAATTTGATGAGCGCAACTTCATCCTCCGACTCAGCAGTAACATACACATAGTAATTCTGCGCACCTGCGCTGAAGCCGAAGAAGATGGCCGCCGACAGCAAGAATGATTTGATCATAGTATTCATATGCAAAGCGTCAGCCTACTTAGTTTGTATCTTGGTATTCTCCGGTACAACGGGCCTCAGCTTGGCCGACCACAACCCACTGTTCCAGTCGGAATAGAAAATGTGGCCTTTGTGCGGCTGCGCTCCCCAGGTAAATGGCGCATTGGCTATGTAGCCATCGGGATCTTCCGGCACGATCCAGGCAATCTCACGGCCCTGACGATTCAGGTCGCCCAACAGCTCTCCGCTTAAATCAACTACCCGTACACCTCCGTTGTAGAAGGCTGCATACAGCACATCGCCCTCTATCCAGAAATTGTGCGATCCGGCAAACGGCACCTGAAACCAGGCCACCTCTTTGGGGTTTTTAAGGTCTGTGAAGTCAATGATATGAAGGAATCCTGCCGCTCTACCAGGCTTGCGGCCATCGGGGTCAAGTCCGTAAGGAAACTCCTCGTCGCCGAGAATGACGTAGAATTTACCCGTCTTTTCGTCTTTGTAAGGAAACGCAGCATGGTTCGACCCACTTGGATAGGCATAGCTGGCAAACTGCACCGGGTTCGACGGAGAGCCACCGGCAATGCCATTGCCCACGTCGACCAGTTGCACGCCGTCGTCCCAGTTGGAAGAATAAGCGATGCCATCATGCACCCACACATCGTGAATGGAGTGACCAGGTGTATCCAATTCAAACTCACCTACAATTCTAGGCTTGGTCGGGTCTTCAATATTAATCGAGTAGTATTTTCTACCTGCACTCAGCGCATAAACATGCTTCTTGTAAATGAATACATTGTGCACACCGCCGGTCAGGTTCTCAGAGAATTCTGAGATCACTTTTGCATCCCTTGGGTTGGTCACATCGATAATTACCAGGCCGTTTTTCCTGTTGGAAGCACCTTCTCTGGAGATCACGCAGATTTTCCCGTCTTCAGAAATTTTTACATCGTTCACGGTACGGGCATCTACTTTCACAGAGTCAATCAGCAGCATCCCTGCAGGATTCGTAACATCCCAGAAATAGGCTGTGCCATCGGCGCCCCAGGTGCCAGTTACGGCGTAGTCTTTTCCATCCACACCTTCCCAAATCCAAAAGTCAGACGTGTGCTTGTTGTTGACAGAGCCCTGACCAACCAAATCGATCTTGCGTGAAATATTGCGGTTGTTGGCGCTCACAGTGACAGAAGCTGCAGCCGGGCCACAGGTAGCATTCAACACATAGAGCCCGGGCTGATCGGCCACGAACTTTCCTTCCTTTGTCATTAAACCCGAAGGAGCGGCAGACACATCGTACGACTCACCGGTAAATGAGTAGTTGATGGGTGCGTCTTTGACAACATTTCCACTTTTGTCCATCGCCACGGCAGTCAGTGTAAATACGTCGCCAGATCTGCCTTCGGTCATGTCCGCTTTCAAATCAATTTTTGCAATGGGATTTTCCATTACATTCACCTCCAGCTTTCCCTGCACACCACCAACTGAAGCAGTCAGGGTCACTTTGCCCTTTTCACGGGGCATTATTTTATAGAACGGGGCAACAGCCACCTTGCTTTCATCCGACGATTTCAGCGAGACAGCGACTTCCGGGCGTTCAAATCCAGCTTCATCAGTCACTATCAGCGTAAGTGGCACGTTCACTCCAGCATAAATCTTGTCGGGAATTGGCCCGAAAGCTACCTTGGCTATAGGTGCGGGCGCTATATTGACGGTAATATTCGCCCTGAGCATGGGCTCTCCCGGGCTTATCACTACCACACCATATTCTCCGTGCCTGATGGCCGTAGCCATTCCGGTGCTGTCTACCACCGACAAGGCACGCTGGTTTCTTGAATAGAAAATAAAGTCACGGTCGGCTACCTTTTTTCCGGCGGCATCTACCACCACAGCTTCCAGCTGCATCGACTGGCCGATTTTCATCGACACATTTTCTGAGCCGACTTTTAGAGACAGCTTTTGCGCCTGCAGAAATCCAGCGCTAAGCAGCAGGGCAATAAAGGGGAGTATAAACTTTTTCATAGGTTGATTTTGATTGATGGTTGAATGTAACGAAAAGCTAAGTACTGACCATGATAGAATGGGACAAATGGTGGTGCGGGAGCTAACTCGCCAATCCACGGTAATTTCCTGTCTTAAAAAAACACGCAAAGGCGCAAGCCTGATAAATCAGGCCGCAAAGCCCAATAACTTGCGCCATTGCGTTTCCCCGTTATGAGAATACTAAAAACATGCTTCAATGACTCCTATTGGACAGGCGTCACTTAGCGTTAGCCCAGGGAACAATTCGCCCTATGTTGAACGTATCTAATTCTTCTATTTATCCCATTTTCTAACAGTCACCTTTTCTTCTGTGGGAAAATCCGTCGGAATGGCCTGGGTAACCGCACCGGTGGCCACCCATTCAGCACCCCGCTGTAGCGTGGTGATAAAGCCTGCACATTCCATGGAATAGTCGAAGTGGCCCAGAGCACCTGACTTCATCACTGGGACACCCAATCTTCTTGGAATAATTGGATAAGGT